>JAERTD010000028.1 GCA_016845175.1 Bacteroidota bacterium
GTTTCTTTTGGTAAAAGGCCAAATACCAATACACCAATAAAACCGAGGAGGAGCACTCCTCCGCTGAGCAGAAGATACTTTCTGGCCATTTTGCCTTCCGTACTCCTGATAAAAAACAATTCACTTAACAACCATAGTAAAGGAAGTGTTGCGGCATTCTGTTTGGATAATATGGCAAGCAAAGCTGTGGCAAAGGTTGCCACATATAGCATAGCTGTTCGACTGTTGAGACCTGTTTGAATATGATTTCGTCTTGCTTTAATGTAAAGCCAGACAGACCACAAATAAAACAAGGTAGCCAGGATGGTCATGCGCTGGACCACATAAGCCACAGCCATTACCTGAATGGTGTGTGAGGCAAAAAAGAGGGCCATGGCAAGTGCCAGCGCCATCCTTTTTCTTGAAGCCAGATTGGGTAAAGTAAGTTGTAACAGTATTCCTGCCAGTACGAACACCAACATAGAGGCCATCATATGGAACAGCATATTAAACCAGTGGTAGGATTTGGAATCCAGACCTCCCATGGCATAATTGATAGCCAATGTAAAATATGAGAATGGGCGCTCCTGTACCTGAGTCCAGGTTTTGAGGCTCTTGAAATATTCAAAAGACTTGATATCCTGATTATTATGTATGCTTATTTCATCGTCAAAATGGAAGGCGTTTTCCAAAGAGTTTCCATAAATTATAAAAATGAAAACACAAACAATGGCGTAGGGAACCAATTTGGTGTAGGGGCTTAAAACCTTAGGTTGGTTTTTGACTTTCTTTTTGGACATACACGAATAAAGGTCACGGGATTCATCTGGAACAGCATAGAATTTCCAGTTTTAACATCCGTACAGTCCAAAAGTAAGAATAATCTTTAAAGAGCAAGTAGAGACTCAGAATCAGCCTGGCATAAAAAAAGCGCATCTTTAAGAGATGCGCTTCACAGTAAATTGTTATTCCGGAATTATCCGATTAAATCAATGCTTCTTTTTACAAAGTCGTTGAGGTCTTTACCCGTCAGAAGATTCTTGGAAAGTTTGGCCAGGTCAAGCATTTGGCTTACCAATTCACCTTGCTTGGTTTCATCCTTCTCTTCCAGTACTTTGCTGATCAGGGAATTGTTGGTGTTCACAACCAAATTGTATGAATCCGGCAGGCCACCCATACCCATCATCATACCGCCACCGCCAACTTTTTCCATGTCTTTCATACGGCGCATAAACTCATTTTGAGTAATGGTCATCGGCATTTCAGATTCACTCATATTCTCAAAACTAACTTCAAATGTAGCTTTGTCAACATGCTTTTCAATAACCTCTTTGACCTGATCTTTCTGTTTGTCATCCAGCTTTGAAGGGGCTTCCTCTTCCTTTACAATAATCTTGTCGATGGTATTGGAATCCACTCGTGCGAAACTTGAATTTTCAAATTTTTGCTCAATATTCTGGATAAAATGGTTGTCAAGCACACCATCCATCAGCAATACATCATAACCTCTTTCCTTGGCAGATTCAATATAGCTGAATTGTTCGTCCACATTGGTAGCATACAGGTAAACCAGCTTATTGTCTTTGTCCTTCTGGGTTTCGCCTATTAGCTTTTTATATTCCTCAAAAGTGAAATACTTGCCTTCAGTATTCTTAAGCAGAACAAATTTTTCAGCTTTGTCATAGAACTTAGGCTCTGAAATCATTCCATATTCAATGAATATTTTGATGTCGTCCCATTTTTCTTCAAAGGCTTTACGATCGCTTTTAAACAGTTCAGCCAGTTTATCAGCTACCTTACGTGTGATATAGCTTGAGATCTTCTTGACATTCTGATCACTTTGAAGATAAGAGCGGCTTACGTTAAGTGGGATATCAGGTGAATCAATTACGCCATGAAGCAAGGTGAGAAACTCAGGAACAATACCTTCCACTGAGTCAGTCACGAATACCTGATTGCTGTACAATTGTATCTTATTGCGCTGCAATTCATAGTCCTTCTTCACTTTGGGGAAATATAGAATTCCAGTCAAATTGAATGGATAATCCACATTCAGGTGGATCTGGAACAATGGCTCATCGAATGAATATGGATACAGTTCCCTATAGAAAGCTTTGTAATCTTCATCTTTTAAATCGGATGGGGTTTTTTTCCATAGAGGATCAGGATTATTTATGATTTTAGGACGACTGACTTCTTCGGTCTTTTGGTTGCCGTCTTTGTCTTTTTCTCCTTCAATGGGTTCGTGTATGGTTTCCATTCCAAACTGAATGGGTACGGGCAGAAACTTACAGTATTTGGTCAGGAGTTCGGTGATTTTATGGTCTTCAAGGAATTCTTTGTTTTCCTCATCGATATGCAGGATAATCTCGGTTCCATGGTCGCTTTTCTTATCCTCGCTGATGCTGTAATCAGGGCTGCCATCACATTCCCAATGAACCGCTTTGGTTGCACCACCTTTTTTATAGGTTTTGGTTCTGATTTCTACTTTGTCAGAGACCATAAAGGAAGAATAAAAACCAAGTCCGAAACGACCAATTATTGCATTTTTCTCGGTTTCACTTTTGGTTTTGAATTTCTTCACAAACTCTTCAGCACTGGAAAAAGCAATCTGATTGATGTATTTATCCACCTCGTCGGCAGACATTCCAATACCGCGGTCACGAATAGTCAGTGTTTTTTTCTTCTTATCAGCTTCTATATGGATGGTCAAATCGCCCAAATCGTCATTAAACTTACCCATGGAAGCCAGGGTTTTCAGTTTTTGGGTCGCATCCACAGCATTCGATACCAATTCTCTTAGAAAAATCTCATGATCTGAGTAGAGAAACTTCTTGATGATTGGAAAGATGTTTTCGGTCTTTACGTTTATGGTTCCTTTTTGCGTTGTCATTTTTGAATAATTTATGTTTGGCAAGCAGGTATCAAAGGCTGTGCCATTGACCAGAAGGTGACAAAATGTCTTTATCTAAAAGATGTGAAGAAAGGGGGCGATGTTGGCATCAATTTTAATCCATTTAAATCAACGATTTGATTGGTTTGATATAGGAATGTAGTGAAAGGCTACTGAATGAACAATTTCTTTCTTGTGTGCTTACTTCCTGAGATAAATTCAAGATAATACATGCCCTTTTCCAGGTAGGTGAAATCGAGGGGTGGGCTCACTTTATCCAATATCATGATGCGCTGTCCCATTTGGTTGTAGACTTGAATATGATCAATCACATACTCGCCATTTATTTTTACATATAACAAGCCAGTGCTTGGATTAGGGTAGATGTTAAGGTCCAGATTTAAATCTAAGGACTCAATACGCTGCCAACACCGGTCCAATACCTGTTGGCTATTGTTGCAGCCATTAGCATTATCATGGATTCGAATGAGCCCCGAAGGATTAGATAAGTGCTCACAAATAAATAGTATATGACAATGAGAAAGTTGGGGGTTATGACTGATGTGCAAATGGTCAATGCTGTTGGGATTAATATTGTCGATACCTTGTAGACTCATGAGTTGGTCGTTGGTAAATATCTCCACATAATTCCCCATACTTGTCAAACTGTCCAGTCCAGTCAGGTTTTCCAAAGCGCCGTTATAGCGTAATTGAAGTGCTCCGTTAATATGTTGTACATTTTCAAAACCACTCAAGTCTGTAATATTGTCATTATTCATTATCTCCAAATCACCACCAATGGAGCTAATGTTGTGGAAGCCACTAAATGAGGCAAGGCTGTCCATATTCCGCACCCAGAGGGGTCCATGAATGTTGGTCAGATTTTCCAATCCTGTGAAATCAATTAGCTCATCATCATCCACGAAAATCAAAGGTCCACCCACATATTCAAGCTTGTCAAAAACTTCCAGACTTTTCAATTGTCTGAGACCGGTAATCTCGAGTTCCCAGCCCACATATGCCATATTATGAAGGCCATATAGGCTATCGAGCAAAGGACTATCACGCAAACTAAGGGCACCCGAAACAGTATCAAGCTGATGCAATGCTGAGATATCTGTTAAACTGTCATTATACCAAATGGTTAAATTGCCATCGAAACTGTTTACAGCTTCCAAACCATGCAGATTGGGCAAGGATGGGTTTTCCAACAGGGTAATAAATTCACCTATATCAGTTAACTGACTAAGCCCGTTTAAGCTTTGTAGTTGCGGGTTAAAACCAATGGCAAGAAATCCATCCACCTGACTAAGGCTATCCAAACCATCAACGTTAACTAATGAATCGCTGTAAGCTATTCGCAAAAATCCACCTATGCTTTGAATGCTGTTTAATCCTTGTAGACTGACCACATCATCACCCCCAATATCCACGTCGCCTAATATTTCAGAGCAGTTGGGATAATTGATGGGAAAGCTGTCTATTTTGGTCTGGGTATCCAAAATAATGCCGTCAGGCAGGCAACCCTGACCATAAGAAGGACGGATTGATATGGTTACAAGAATACCTACCAGCAAAATGCCAAACAAAGGAGCTTGATTCTTACTTCTAAGCCAGATTTGTTTACTCAGACCTTTTATTTTCCGGTAATCGAACATAAATACTTTGCCTTATCAATAATACGACAATTTAGTCGAGTAAAACCCTGATGCTAATTTTGATATTAGAGTTAACCTATACTGGATTCGCATGGGATGAAAAGTACAACACGAACCTACAGGATTCACTCATGGTTTCATAGGCATAAAGATGACAGTAAAAGTCAACAACAAATTGTGTTATGGAAGAATTTTAATACATTCGTTTTTAAATAATAGCATAAGAAGGGAGTTAATTCTTTGATAGCGCTACTGACCTATTCTTAAAACTATGGAAGAGGAAAAAAACATACGATGCCTGAATTGTGAAGAATCCATAGAAAGCAATCAGCGATATTGCCCGCATTGTGGTCAGGTTAATCGTGCCAACAACCTAACTTTCAAATATTTTGTAACTGAGTTTTTGTCAGCCAATTTCAATATTGATTCCAAGATATTTGTTTCTCTAAAGCTGCTGATTACCTCGCCGGCTGCACTTTCAGAAGCCTTTCTAAAAGGGAAACGAAGCCAATATATAACACCTTTAAGGCTCTATCTGATCATTAGTTTATTATTCTTTTTTGTCCTTTCATTGGTAACAATAAACGGAGATTCATTTGAGGATAACCCGGTAAAGCTGAACCTTGATGAAAACCTTGACAGCCTGGTTAATACTCCATTAGCTGATAGCCTGCCATTGGTTGAGATGATTAATGAATTGCCCATTGCTGAAACTAAAAAGGATTTGATCGTTGATACTGACCAATTGGACAGTCTGGATGTACTCACAGAGGTTGATAGTAGTGGAATCTTCCAGGAAACCATAGTGCCACAACTAAAAAAGCTTAATACGGATAGTGGCAAGAAAGATTTCTATCAGCTGATCAATGAATATGCCTCCATTGGTATGTTTGTCTTAATGCCTTTTGCTGCCCTTTTATTGTATACCATGTTTTCCCGACGGCGGTTTTATATCGAGCATTTGATCCTAAGCTTGCACCTCCACACCCTGGCTTTTCTCTTGTTTACAGTTTTCAATGTGCTAGAGTTGTTCATCAGTTGGAGCTATCTTGGAATAATTGAGTTCGGTATACTATTGGTTTTTATCATCTTTTGGTTAAAATCCTTTTACCATTTGAGATGGTGGGTAAGTATCCTGAAATCCATTTTGTTTTTGATACTCTATGATATTTTATTGCTTCTGTTTTTTATAGTAATTGCAGGAATCAGCTTTATCAATATCTAGCACCATTTCTTTCTCTCCTAAATTGATTTAGTTTCTATTACCCAGTGAATACATAGGCGTTTTTATTAAAGATAATTGAGTGAGATGCCACCACACAATGAGGGTTTATTTAGACCAGAAACAGATTATTCGTTGATGCTGTTTTTAAGAGCAAGCCGATGCTGTAAGTATCAGATATACAATAAAATACTGTTCGATTCTCGAATCTGAAGATGTAAAACCTAGAGGGAAAATGATTAACTTAGCGCAATCATTACACAATAAGATACAATAACATTCATGGAAAATAATAAGAATATTGATTGGAAAAATCTGCCATTTGGTTACTACCCAACAGATTATAATGTCCGTTGCTATTATCGCGATGGAAAATGGGGTGCATTGGAAGTTACTTCTTCGGAATATATTTCCATTCACATGGCAGCCACAGCACTACATTATGGCCAGGAAGCTTTTGAAGGGATGAAAGCTTACAGAGGCAAGGATGGTAAAGTCCGTTTGTTCAGATGGGAAGAAAATGCCAAACGCATGCGAAAATCTGCAGAGGGTATCATGATGGCAGAGGTGCCGGATGAGCTGTTTTATGAAGCCATCACCAGGGCAGTTAAAATGAATGCGGATTACATTCCGCCTTTTGGAACAGGTGCCGCACTTTATTTAAGACCATTGTTGTTTGGAAGTGGTCCTCAGGTAGGAGTTAAACCTGCAGAAGAATATATGTTTATGGTATTTGTAACTCCGGTTGGTCCATACTTCAAGGAAGGCTTCAAACCTGTACCCATCGAATTGGTACGTGATTATGACAGAGCGGCACCTCAGGGTACCGGTCATATAAAAGTAGGAGGGAACTACGCAGCCAGCATGCGTCCTGCAGACCGAGCACATCAGGAAGGATTTGCTTCCATTTTATTCCTTGACTCCAAAGAGCGTAAATATATTGATGAAGCAGGTCCTGCCAATTTCTTCGGTATAAAGAATAAGAAATATATTACACCGCAATCTTCAAGCATTTTGCCTTCCATCACCAATATGAGTCTGGAACAAATAGCCATGGATATTGGATTGACTGTTGAACGGCGCCCAGTGGCCGTTGATGAATTGGATACTTTTGAAGAAGCAGGCGCCTGTGGCACTGCTGCCATCATCAGTCCCATTGGTAGAATCTTTGACCGAAGCACAGGTAAGGAATATGGATATGGTCCTATAGCCGGTCCTTTCTCCACAGAAATGTACATCCACCTGAGAGCCATTCAGGAAGGTGAAATAGAAGATAAACACAATTGGACCAGTGTGGTGGAAGGAGTATAAGCCTTAAATCGCACATTCATAAGTAAATAGAGCAAGCAGACCTTAAGGGTTTGCTTGCTTTTTTTTTGTTTTGGTAGTATCTTCGTGGGTATTGTTACCTAAAAACTCAGCCTGATGAAAAAACTGCTTTTTATTCTAATGGCTTCCATCTGTTTGTTTTTTCTAAATTCAGAACTTCATAGCCAGGAAATGCCCGACTCAACCACCTACCAAATTACAACATTTGATGGGAATATATATATCGGGAACATCATTAAACGTGACAGTAGCTTTTACTTATTAAAAACTGAAAACCTGGGTGAAATTACACTTTATAACCGGGATATTAAACGAGTCAAGGAGCTGGAAAAGCTCGTGGTTAAGGATGGCAGATACTGGTTGGAGAACCCACAGTCTACCCGTCATTTTTGGTCGCCTAACGGTTATGGTTTAAAAAAGGGAGAGGGCTATTATCAAAACGTGTGGGTTTTGTTTAATCAGGTGGCTTATGGGGTGACTGATTATTTCTCCATCGGAGGTGGCATGCTACCACTCTTTATTTTTGCAGGAGCATCCACTCCTGTCTGGATCACACCAAAATTCTCTATACCAGTGAAAAAGGATAAATTTAACTTAGGGGTAGGGGGTCTTTTTGGAAGCGTAATAGGGGAGACTGATGCCACTTTTGGGATAGTCTACGGATCAGGAACCATAGGCTCTAGAGATGGAAACATTAGCTTAGGACTGGGTTGGGGTTTTGCTGCGGGCGATTGGATGTCTACACCCATGATCAATCTGGCGGGAATGATAAGAACTGGTCCCCGAGGATACGTGATCAGTGAAAACTACTACATCGATACCGGTGATGACTATATTCTGTTATTGTCAATAGGGGGGCGACAAATCATCAAATCAGTTGGCTTAGATTATGGAGCAGTGGTACCATTTAATAATGATATGGATAGCTTCGTGATCGTTCCCTGGCTTGGATTAACCGTGCCATTTGGAAAGAAATAATATGCTTCCCATCGTCTCAGATTATCCTTTTGTTGCTATCCTTTATAGCTAATTATTCTTGACGATGCAATTGCATATTGTCAAGCCCATGTAAACCAGATAAAGTGAAGCAAATCATACTGAATACCGCTCTTGGACCCATTATAGGTTTTGATCATGTGAGCTTTCCAATGAACTGTGTGATTACCTGTGTGAGCTGGAACAAAGCCCATAGCGCACAAAAGCATGTCAGGGTTGAATTTAAAAATTATGAACCTGGAGTATGGGAAGTTAATAATCACCACTAAAGCTTTGGAGCAGATTTTCCAACATTTGTTTTATTTCTATTTTCCTAACTTTGTAAGCAACGCCCATCTTAGTTTGATGGGTATTTAACCTCTTATAACGCAACCATGAAAACCCTTGTTCAAACAATTGCCGTAATTATATTTTTTATTATCGGCAGTTCTGTATCAGCACAATCAGATTGTCAAGTACTCCTGCAGGAAATCTCAGAAACCTATACGGGCAAATGCAAAAAAGGCCTTGCCCATGGTTCCGGCAAGGCTACAGGAGTTGATTTATACGAGGGGCGATTCAAGAAAGGCTTACCCTCAGGAAAAGGAACCTATATTTGGGCCAACGGCGATGTGTACGAAGGCGAGTGGCAGAATGGTAAACGTGACGGTTTTGGAATCCTGCATTTAAAATCAGCAGGAAAGGATAGTTTGATAGCAGGTATGTGGGATAAGGATGTATATAAGGGCCCCAAGCCCATACCGCCGAAAGTAGTTTCTTCCAATAATATTGATCGCTATAGTTTTAGAAGGATGGGCAATGGCAGCAGATTTTCCATTAATCTGTTTATGAATGGCACCCGAAACAGTTCTGTCGAGGGCCTTAGTTTAATCGCTGATTCAGGTGCCGAGTATAGTGCCGGACAGATCATTGGATATGACAATGTTGAATTCCCGGTGAATTGTAAAGTAAGTTATACAACATGGAATAAATCGCATACATCTCAATATAGGGCCCGATTTGAGTTCGTTATTAGTCAACCAGGGAATTGGGATATAACTATTCATAATTAGTTTGATTGTCATTAGTTTAAGCTCATCCGTCTTTTGTAGATTTCCTGTCAATCAAATCGCATATTCCTATGTGATTTGAATCATATTACATGGCATTTTTTGCGTCTATCTTTGTAGTCTGAATGAAAAACATTCAAGCCATTTTTTGACTTCAAAATGGACTACTCATGTCACATTTAAATAGAAAAGGACCTGAAGAAAAAGGCAGTGGTACAGGAAGATTTTTGGGCCTGTGTAAGCATAAACAGCCAGTTAAGAAATATGAATTGGGCACGGGCATGGGTTTGCGCAGGCGTTCGGATGGTGGCACAGGTAGATCAATGAGGCTTAAAAGTGGTGAAATTTTTGACCAAAAAAAGAAATCATTATGAAAATTGCGATACCCGCCAAAGGTGGTATGGTAAGTGACCATTTCGGTCACTGTGAGTATTATATGGTGTATCACACAGATGATGCACAAATCTTGTCAAAAGAGATAGTGGCAGCACCCAATGCCTGTGGATGTAAATCAGATATTGGTCTACAGCTACAAACCATGGGAGTTAGCGTAATGTTAGCTGGCAATATGGGAACCGGAGCTTATCATACGATGTTGCGTTACGGAATTGAGTCTGTTCGTGGATGCCGGGGATCTGTGGATGAGGTTGTCGAACAATACCTCAAAGGGCTAATAAGTGACTCCTTACTGGTTTGTGACCATAATCATAAGGATGGTGACTGCAGCAATCACCATAACTAAAACTGGCTAAATAAGGCCTTTGGCCCTCAGATGAACTTCCATTTCCTGACGAACTTCTTCTGCACTCGCACCAGCCTTTGCAGCGAAATCTTCGTCTGAAGATGCATAAATAATTCCACGTGATGAGTTGACCAACATACCGCAATGGTCATTCATGCCATATTTTGCTACTTCTTCCAGACTTCCGCCTTGAGCTCCTACTCCAGGCACTAGCAAAAAGTGATTGGGTACCAGTTGGCGTATCTCCGTAAGTGCCTCAGCTTTTGTGGCTCCAACAACATACATTACCTGGTCTGTACTAGCCCATTGACTTGATTTTTTAAGAACTGTTTCGAAGAGCCGGTCTCCACTTTCTTTATCTTCCACATACTGGAAGTCTGTAGCACTTTTATTGGAGGTAAGCACCAAGATAATGGACCATTTGTCTTCGTATGCAAGAAAGGGTGATACAGTATCCAAGCCCATATAAGGAGCCAAGGTCACACCATCAAAGTCATAGGTGTCAAAAAAGGTTCGTGCATACATGGCAGAGGTATTTCCAATGTCGCCTCTTTTGGCGTCTGCAATGATGAAAATATCTTTGGAAATATTCCTGATATAGGCTACAGTTTTTTCAAGGCTAATCCATCCCTGGTCACCCATGGATTCGTAAAAAGCTAAGTTAGGCTTATAGGCTACAACCTTGTCGTGGGTAGCGTCTACTATTTGACGATTAAATTCAAAAATCGGATCCTTGGTTTTTAGCAGATGCTTGGGAATTTTGTGAATATCAGTATCCAGTCCTACACACAGAAAAGAGCGTTTCTTCTGTATGGTATTGAATAAATCCTTGCGGTTCATGTTTGGGTTTTCTTTTGAAATGAATAAAACAGTTTTAGAATTATCATGCTGAAGGTAGGTTAATCATACTCTTCTTTCAATCGTTCAGCATTTTCAGCCGTTTGTAATTTTTCTATAATTTCTTTTATATCACCGTCTATTATGGCCGGTAGATTATACAATGTCAGACCAATTCTATGATCAGTCACTCTTCCCTGTGGCCAGTTATAAGTTCGTATTTTAGCCGATCGGTCGCCTGTGGAAACCATTGTTTTTCTCTTGCCTGACATTTCCTCCATATACTTGGCATGCTCCCTTTCATACAAACGGGTTCTGAGTACTTTCATGGCTTTGGTTAGATTCTTAAGCTGGGATTTCTCATCCTGGCAACTGACCACAATGCCAGAAGGTATATGTGTAAGTCGTATGGCAGAGTAAGTGGTATTCACCGATTGTCCACCAGGGCCTGAAGAACAAAAGGTGTCCTTACGGATGTCCTTTTCATTGAGTTCCACATCAAACTCATCAGCCTCAGGAAGCACCACCACAGAAGCTGCGGAGGTATGCACACGACCTTGTGTTTCAGTTTTTGGTACCCGCTGTACCCTATGAACGCCCGACTCAAACTTTAAGATGCCATAAGCACCCTGCCCGGTCACATCAAAAACAATTTCCTTAAAACCGCCAGCTGTGCCTTCATTCATATTGACTAAATCAACCTTCCATCCCTTGGTTTCGCAAAATTTCTGATACATACGATAAAGGTCACCTGCAAAAATGGAAGCTTCATCTCCACCGGTTCCAGCCCTGATCTCCATTACGCAGTTTTTAGAGTCCTCAGGATCTTTGGGGATAAGTAACATTCTGATTTCTTGTTCCAAAGCCTCCTTTTTTGGACTTAGATCGTCTAATTCTTCTTTGGCCATTTCCCTGAAATCAGGATCCTTTTCAGTCTGGAGGATTGCTTTGGCACTGTCTATGTTGTCAATGATGTTCTTATAGGTTTTATAAGCATTTACAACAGGTTCCAGTTCTTTATAGTCCTTGTTTAGTTTGATGAAACGCTTCATGTCTGAAGCAACTTCAGGGTCAGCCATTTGCTCACCCATTTCTTCCCACCTGTTCTTGATTACTTCTAACTTATCTATGATTTCCACGTGTACGGATTTTGGCCTGCAAAGGTAGGGAAAATTGGTGTATGCTGTGTTTCTCAAACCCATCACAAAACCTGAGCTTTAAGTTGGTCTTGAGGGCACAGCTAACCTAAACCCTGTATTAAATTATTAAAGATTGAGTATTTGTTTTGCAAAAATCAGCCTTACTTTTTTATCAGGTTCCTGACCAGACGTTCATGAGGGGTGATAAATTCAACGAGATACGCACCAGTTGCCTCATTTTCGAGCTTGAGTAATTGTTTGGTCTGATGATCTTCGATGGCAGCCTCATAAACCAATTGTCCATTGGAATTATACACGGAAAGCTTACCCGGCCCACTAAGATTGTCAATGGTGAAATGGTCTGTGCCAGGATTTGGATAAATATGTAGCCCTTTCTTGGCTGACTTCGTTTCAATGCCCACGCCATCAGGTATCCATTCCAGATCCATATCTTTGAAATATTGCTCGTTAAAGGGCTGAATGTGTTGCGGTTCAGGTCCCTTAGTAAAGCTGAGCATTTTAAAAGGTCCCTGAGCATGCTTGTCGGTGAATTCAACAAAAAAATGATAGTCGCCATCTGGTAGCTGTTCCCCATTCAAATCGGTGCAATCCCAACTAACGGTATGGGTAATATGAGAAGTAAGGGTAGCACCCGTGATGGCATCAATTACATTGTAATCGGAGGCTGCGCGCCACATATACAGATATTGTTTCCGGTTGTTGGCTCTGGCCAATCTCGTCTTAACAAAACCATTGTCGTCTTCAACCCAAATCGCTAAAACATGTTTTGGGGCATAATTACCAGTCGCTTCAACTGTTCGGACGCTGAAGGTAACTTGTCCACTCACGCTTGTGGTATCGGAATTATCATTCTGGTTTTGAGCATGTGTAAATAAAAAGCCCACACTAAATACCAGGCTAAGTAATGGTAATAAGTTATTTGTAAATATCTTCATCTGAATTGCTTTTGATGTAAAAGTAAAAAGATTTTGAGTTGGATGGGAGCAGTTGGGGTTGGAGAATTGGAGCATAGGGGAATAGGGGCATATAGGATTTGGAGGATTGCAGGAATGAGGATAGAAAAAAAGGGGGTATATGGAGAAGATGGTAGAGAAGTTAATTACTTAATCATATCTACTCACCGACTCAAAACCTTCCAGAATACTCTTCTCAGGCTTTTTGCCTAGTAAACTGATTAGAAAACAGATAAGTAAACTAAAGACAAAACCTGGCAAAATTTCATACATGTCGAAAATTCCACCTTCCATTTGTTTCCAGAAAATGACCATAACAGCTCCGGAAATTATACCTCCAAGTGCTGCGTTTCTTGTCATCTTCTTCCAAAACAAGGATAGGATAATTACCGGGCCAAAGGCTGCTCCGAAGCCACCCCAGGCATAAGCAACCAGGTCCAGTACACTACTCTCTGGATTGGAAGCGAGAATTGCCGCAATCAGAGCGATACCTACTACAGCAACTCTTCCTATCCATACCAATTGTTTTTGACCGGCTTCCTTATTGATCATTTTCTTATAGAAATCTTCAGCAATGGTACTTGAGCTGACCAACAATTGTGAATCGACTGTGCTCATAATGGCTGACAATATCGCAGCAAGTAATAGTCCGCCGACCCAGGGATTCATAATGGATTGATTCAGGGCGATAAATACGGTTTCAGGATTGTCTAATCTCACATCAGAGAAATAAGCAATGCCCACAAAACCAGTAAGTACAGCACCTACCAAAGAAAGTATCATCCAAGTCATGCCGATGAGTTGAGCCGAAGGTACACTTGATGGTGATTTAATGGACATGAATCGCGCCAATATATGGGGTTGGCCAAAATATCCTAAGCCCCAGACCATCATAGAGATGATACTGAATAAACTCATGCCAGAGTAAATATCAAGATAGGCAGGATTAACGGTATGAATACTATTAAGAGTTTCCTGCCATCCGCCCAGGAGTTGAATGGTGTACAGAGGAATGATAATCAAGGCAAGAAACATCAATATGCCCTGGAAGAAATCGGTCCAGCTAACGGCCATAAATCCACCAAGAAATGTGTAGGAAACAATCACCAGGCAACCAATCCATAAGGCCATCTGATAATCCAGATGGAAGGTTTTCTCAAAGAGAATGGCACCTCCCACCAATCCGGCAGAAGTATAAATGGTAAAGAATATGAGAATGACAGTAGCGGAAGTTAGTCTCAGTAACCTTGATTTGTCCTCAAAACGATTTTCAAGAAAATCAGGTAAGGTAATGGCATCACCTGCCTTTTCAGTATAGATACGAAGTCGTTTGGCAACAAATTGCCAGTTCAGATAAGCGCCAATCACTAGGCCGATTCCTATCCAGCTGTTGTTCAGTCCGCTGAGATAGATGGCGCCAGGTAATCCCAGAAGCAGCCATCCGCTCATGTCAGAGGCCCCTGCGCTTAATGCTGCCACTGCACCATTCAGTTGTCGTCCTCCCAGAATGTAATCAGATAAGTTTTTGGTTCTTAGATAGAAGAACAATCCGATGCCTAGCATAAGCGCCAGATAGACAGAAAAGGCTATGATAGTGGGCAGGCTCATGATCTGGCTTTTTTCCTTTGCAGAATAAAATTGGCCAGTGACAGGAGAATGATCAATGCCTGAGGAACTACCAGCCAGAGAATAGTAGCCGAAGATAATGTGATTTCACTCATCTGTGTTATTTTCTAAATCCTGAGGTTGTTGCTTCCTCCTTAGCTTTGGCATTGTAATTCTTCATATGGTCTCGGTAGGCTTTGGTTTCTTTGACTACTACAGATGACAATAATAGCAAACCTATCAGGTTGGGGATGGTCATAAAAGTAATCACCATATCAACGATATGCCATACCAGGTCAAGCCCCCAAATAGCACCAAAGAACACGAAAATACCATACATAAAACGGTAGGGGATAATGGCTTTCTCTCCCATAAGATAGTTGGCTGCCCTGGTTCCATAATACGACCAGCTAATTACAGTGGAGAAGGCAAACAGGAACAATCCAAAAGTGACAATATGTTTACCAATATCAGGTAAGCCAATGTCTCCCAATCCTTCATTCATGGCAACTATGGTCATGCCCACACCAAGTTCTCCTGATTTCCATGCTCCAGTGGTTACAATCATTAAAGCAGTGAGGGTGCAAATGATCAATGTGTCAACCAGAGGTTCAAGGGAGGCCACCAGTCCTTCGCGAGCAGGATATTTGGTTTTCGCCGCTGCGTGGGCAATGGGTGCTGACCCTTGTCCAGCCTCATTGGAGAACAATCCCCTTCGAACACCCCATACCAAAGTCATCATAAAAGTGGACCCCACAAAGCCACCTGCCATGGCCGTTCCTCTGAAGGCATCAGTTACAATCATGGCAAAAGCCTCAGGTATTTGTTGAATATTCGATCCTAAAATAATAAGTGCTGCCAATACATAAGTTACAGCCATAAAAGGTACCAATTTGGCTGTTACTTCAGAAATACGTTTGATACCTCCCAGAATAATCATCAGGACCAAGCCTGCGATTCCTAAACCTGTATACAGGACAGGGATATTATATGTGGTATCCAAGGCCTGGGCAATACTATTGGCCTGAGCCATATTACCAGTGCCCAAAGATGCCATAATGGTAGCTGTCGCAAAAATAGCAGCCAGAATCTTGGCAAATAAGGGCCAGTTATACACTTCTGATATTCCTTTCCGCATATAATACATGGGCCCGCCGGAAACCGATCCGTCGGAATTAAAACTTCTATATTTATGGGAAAGGGTAGTTTCTGTATACTTAAGTATCATGCCTAGGAAGCCGGTCACCCACATCCAAAAGATAGCTCCTGGTCCACCCCAATAAATGGCCAGCGATACCCCTACAATATTTCCGGTACCTACAGTAGCAGATAATGCCGTGGTAAATGCTTTGAAACTATTCACATCTCCCTTATCCTCATCCTTGTCATATTTACCTGCCACAATCCTGAAAGAGTGCCTCAGCATTGTAACATTTAAAAACCGCAGCCGAAAAATAAAATATAAGCCTGTGGGTATCAGAAACAACAATACAGCATAGCCACCAACATAATCATTATACCAAACGATGGCATTGTCAATTGTTTGTAGAAAAGGGTTCATAATTGTGTTTTAGGTCTCAAAACTTAGTTTAACCAACAAATATGGGAAAATATTGCTGATGCGTCTATGACATAACTGCATAAATAGCATTTATGATTTCTGACCTTCCATCATGAAAAGTTAAGATTGGACTAAAATTTTATATTTGCTAGGCATATGAAGTTGTTACCTATAGCTTTATTCATATTAAACCTGCTTTTATTTGTATTTGCTGCGCCTGCCAATCAAAGTATTGATAGTCTTGAGTTGGAACTCAATGGCGCCAATGGTATAAAGCGAGTGAATATACTATGTGATTTATGCTGGGAGTATCGCTTTGTTTCAAGTGACATTGCACTAGTCTATGGGTATCAGGCACGGGATCTCGCCAAAGCTCTTTCTTATAATAAAGGTCTGGCACAGGCATATAATGATCTGGGAATAATTTACATTGATCAGGCTGATTATACAACAGCTCTTGATTATTTTGAAAATTCACTAAGCATTAGATTGGACTTGAATGATAGTCTGGGAGTTGCTGCCTTATACAATAAAATGGGTATTGTTTATCAAAAACAAGGTAAGCTCAAAGAAGCATTTGAGCAGGCCACACAAGCGCTTACCATCTATGAGTCCTTAAAATCTGATCTTTGGATAGGCTATTGTCTGAATAATATTGCCATCATCAGTTACAATCTGGGAAATTTGGAGACTTCACTGGAATATCATTCAAAGGCATTGACATACAGGAAGCGAATGAATGACCGCTATGGTGAAGCAGGTTCCTATAGTAATATTGCGAATGTATGGCTGTCGAAAGGGGATACGCTGACGGCCATTGATAATTATTATAAGGCTCTGAAAATTACCAGAGAAATTCAAAATGATGAGTCTACTGCTGTTACGCTGGCCAATCTGGGGGCAGTATATTTATCAATGGGAGCCAATGAACAAGCATTGATTCTTTTGGATGAATCTTATGAGATTAGAAGCCGTCTCGGGGATCAGAAAGCCATTGCTTCAAGTCTGTTGAAAATGGGTGCGGCAAAATTAAATCAAAAAAAACTTACCGAAGCTAAAAGCTATTTATATGAGGCCCTGAAAATAGCCCGGTCTATCGGTGTTATTGAGGAAGAAATGCAGGCCTATCAGGAAATAACCAGATGGCACACACAGGCACGACAAATGGACAGTGCGCTCTTTTATATGGAATTGTATGCAAAACAACGGGATTCAGTGTACGCCAAAAGACTCAGCCAGCAGATTGTGGATGCACAAACCAAATATGATACCGAAAGAAACAGGCAGGAGCTCGCATTGGTCAAGCGTGAAAATCAACTGACTGCCATATCATTAAAACAAAGGAAAACAGAAATTCTTTTGTTGGTGGTTTTAATTGTTGGTTTGCTTTTATCAGGCTTGTTCTTCTTCTCCAGGAGAAAACAAAAGCAGAAAATTGCCCTGGACGCTGCAATTATCAAACACAATGAGGAACAGATAAAAGCAGTATTGGAAGCCCAGGAAGAGGAGAGGAGAAGAATTGCAAGAGAACTTCATGATGGTGTTGGGCAAAGTCTTTCGGGTGCTAAACTAAAGTGTGAGCTAATTGCTGATCAGCTGACTTCCGATCAATCAGGCAATGATATTGGTAAGATGAAGCAAATACTGGATGATGCGGCAAACGAGGTGAGAAGTATCTCTCATCAAATGATGCCAAAAGAACTGGAGCAGTTTGGAATATTAGCTGCTGTGGAGTCGGTTTTAAGTACCAGCCTGGATAGCCAATCCATTGCTTTCACACTGGATCATCACCTAATGGATAGCCGTTTTTCAAATGAGATTGAGCTTGGGGTGTACAGGGTTTGTCAGGAATTGTTATGCAATGTTATTAAACATGCCCAGGCTAGTGAAATCAATATACAACTCCTCAAACGCAGGGAATGGTTGGTTTTTGTTCTGGAGGATAACGGCATCGGATTTGACTACAAGGCTCATGTGGGATCAGGGATAGGCCTCATGAACATAGAAAGCCGTGTGAGGGCCCTGAATGGCGTCCTCGACTATCAGAGTGATTTGGGAGAAGGAACATTAGTAACCATACGAATTCCATACACATGAAAGAAATAAGGGTATTGTTAGTTGATGATCATCAAATCATTATTGACGGCATCGGAGCTCTCCTAAACAGTACCGATGGTATCAAACTGTTGAATGCAGCATCCAATGGCAAGGAAGCCCTGGAAATTCTGAAAATCTTATCTGTTGATGTGGTATTAATGGATATAGATATGCCTATTATGAATGGCCTTGATGCAGCAAAACAGATGAAGCGAAACCATCCTGATACAAAAATTATCATGCTTTCCATGCATAGCGAACAAAGCATGATAAGGGAATTGATACAAATGGGTGTGGATGGTTACTTACTTAAGAATACTACCAAGGAGGAATTGGTAAATGCCATTAAAAAAGTGAATGGAGGTGGCCAGTATTTCTCAGCTGAGGTTACCTTACGCTTAATGGAAACACAAGCGGAAAGAGCTCAGCACCAGGTTGAGGGCGTGGAATTAACCAACAGGGAGATAGAAATATTAAAACTTATTGCTGATGGTTATACCAATAAGGAAATAGGAGTAAAACTATTTATTAGCCACCGAACCGTGGATAGCCATCGCACCAATCTTATGAAGAAACTAGAAGTCAATAATGTTGCCGGTCTTATCAATTATGCCATACGGCATGGTTTCCTCACCTAAGTTCAGATTTGGACTGCCATTTTTTCTCATACTTCTGATAATGATATCAAATTAGGGTAAATACCCTATGTGATTCGGTATTTTACTCTATTCATAGCACCTCTGACAAACCTACTTTTGAGTTTTCAAGAGATTGTCCTCAAAGCAAATACTCATGTTTCAAAAAAATCACACAGCACTCTGTATCACTAGTCTTTGATGAACCATTGCTTTGAGGCTTTACATTCAAGACAGATATGGGGCTGTGTTTTTTCTAACCTAATATTAAAGATGATGAAAACAGGAAATTTTATTCTAATGATGATTATGATTGGTGGTTTATTGTTGACTTCTTGTACGAAAGATGATGATACCACTCCCGAAAATCCAGTAGCTGGAAATGGAACTATGAGCCTTACCGTTGACGGCAGCTCCTGGACAGCCAGTTTATCTGTGCAGGGTGTCAATACTAATGGTGTAGTTAATGTCACGGGAAGTGATTCAAATGCACATCAGGCCAGCGTCATACTTATGGGCGTTACCGAACCAGGTACTTATCAGGTAAGTACAGGTTCACAACATCAGCTGCGTTGGACTGAAGGTTTGGGGCAGGACCAGACTTTTGTGGCCAATGGTATACTCGGATCAGGAACAATTACGGTAACTGAAATAAGTAGTACAAAAGTAGTTGGTACATTCAGCTTCACTGGTTTCAGCACTGCCAGTAGCTCAAAAGAAATAACCAATGGGCAGTTTAGTGCCACTTTCTAGAATAAACTCAGTTGGTTTTGGTTGATGAAGGACTCTGATAGTATCAGGGTCCTTTTGGTTTGGTGATGCTTAGTAAGTAAACAGAATCATAGTTCTTTACACATTTTCAGTAATTCTCAAATGATAGATGTTTAGAGCGAAATAGATGACAAACTCACGAAATTGTTGAGGTCTCAGTAGCTTTCAGTAATAAGACCCGATTCTACCCTGGTTCAGGACCTGATAATGTGGTGACCAAAGTGACATTCCAGACATCTTTTTTGATCACAATAAGTAGTCTTCAAATGGATTAAAGCCTGGCTTTGGAGAGCGTTTTTTGCGTTGATTCCCAGCTTTTTGAATCCCTTACAAATGCTGTTGGTTTCTGCTTTCATTTGCCTGAGCCATTGGAAGGCCTTGTCTCTGTTTTCTTCGTTCTTTTGTAAAACACCATAAGTGAAAAGAAAGGGGATAATGGTATTGATTATAATCAGTTGAATAGAACCGAAGCCTAGTTTCTTTTCCGAGTTGTCTCTGGTGAATTTGTCAAATCGGTAATGCCTGTTCCAGTATTCAGATGCGCTTACTTCAAATACTCCAGTGACATCCTCAAGAGAATTGAGAAGAAGTATTTCATGGATAAGTGTATCGGATTGGTATAAGAGTCTGGCCAGTTGAGAAAGCCTAATGCTTGGAAAATTAGCAGGTCGCATCCTCATAAATTTAAAGATTTTTCTTTCCAACGGCTCCAGTTGGTATTTGTGTTGTAAGAATTGGTATTCCTGACGAAGTTTTTTGGGATAATCATCTCTAAATGGCCCTTTTAATAAACCTGCCTGGCCAAAAAGCAAAGCTTCCAATTGAAGCAAATTATTTTTGTGTTTATCCAGCAATTTTAAGGGCAATGTGCGGGCCAGAAGCTCAAAGGCATCTGCATTAGTTTTAAAACCAAAACTTCGACACAGTTTTCGGTATAAGGTTTCTCTAAAATCTTCCATGGAATTCCCAAGTTCATGCTTTATGGCCATCATTTTTGATTGCAGGCGTTCTAACATTAATTGTTCCATCCATCGGATGGTGTCAAAATATGGAGGCTCGAACAGAAGACTCTCGCATGCTATCCTATGCTTAGACAATTGCAGACTTTTATAACGCTCATATTGATTGCTGTCAATTAAGTGCATCAATTCTAGGGTTGGAATTTCCTCTGCACTTAAACGTAGGGCTGGTTTGTCATTATTATAAACCACATGAAGGATGATATTATCATAGGCAAGGTCCAGATGATGTCCATGTTGGTACCAATCTGATGATTTTATATGGACTTCCACATTTCCAGCCCAAACGGTATTTCCGATTTTTATTCTTGCATTAGTAAAATCAGGACCGCTGTCGGTATTGTATTGGCCTGGGTTAATGATTTTTATTTTTTCATTATCAGTGCCTAGCAAATCCTTGCCCAGGAATTGATGCATCCATAGATAACTCATGAAATCCTCTTGCATTGCTTGTGATTTTGTTTGTCTGCTTGCGCTTTCCAGTCATTTTAAGTACTTTTGTTCCATTGATTTTGTTTTCGAATGGCGACTGAACAAGTATTAATTTCCGGGATAGCGTATAAAGTTAGGAAATTAATAGAAAAGAATCAGGCTTTGTCGGCTGAAAACAAAGTCATGGCCCAACAAGTGGAAACGCTTAAGAGCAATCTTGAGTCACTTGCAGGGGAATTGGAAGTAAAGAGAAACGAAATTTTTAAAATTACGCTTGCAAACGCGTACGAAAATGAATTTGGTGTTGAGGAAGGAAAAGACAGGATTGACGATTTGATTAACGAGATAGATAGATGCATAAGGGTGCTTAGTGAATAAATTATTGTTTGATATCATATGGGAGCCAACCAAAATATAACAGTTACCATTGCAGAAAGGCCCTATAGAATGTCGGTGAAACCGGAAGAGGAAGAAGTTGTAAGAGCAGCAGCGGAGCGGATCAACCAAACAATAAACGAATACTCAAAAGCGTTTGAGTATAAAGATCAGCAGGATTTATTTGCCATGGTTTGCCTACAGTATGCAGCTAATGCCATTCATCTGGAAAACGAGAAAACGTTTAAGGATACTGAGATGAAGAAAAAGCTTTTAGATATTGATCAGGCACTATCAGATCAATTGGAATCAAATAATATCGTTCTTTAAAAAATAATGCCCGCGTAATCCAACAGTTTGTAAACTCAACACTACAAAAATTAGGGATAAGCTTAACGAAACCAAGAGCAGGCCTGTTTACCGTTAGTGGGATTCTCTTAGGAGGACACTGGACGTTCGAAGTTTCTGGCAGCCCTATACGTGTCGAGAATGGGGTTTACTAAACTCCTGGATTATTGCGGGCACTTTTTGTGCATTTGCAGGCAAAAAAGAATTGAATATGGAACTATTAATAGGAATCGTTGCTGCACTGGTTGGTTTAGCAGTGGGAGCAATGATTACAAGTACACTGATGAAGAAATCGGTGTTGAAAAAGAGCAATGTATTGCTCGAAGAGGCAAGGGAAAAGGCCGAAGTAATCAAGAAGGAAAAAATACTGCAGGCCAAAGAAAAGTTTCTGCAGTTGAAGTCTGAACATGAGAAGGTTATTGTAGAGAAGAACAATAATATCCAGCGTGCAGAAAACAAACTCCGCCAGAAAGAAAGCAGTTTCTCAAAGAAACTGGAAGATGCCCAACGCAAAAACCGTGAGCTGGATGTGCTCAAGAAAAATCTTGAATCTCAATTGGATATCCTTGAAAAAAAGCAGTCGGAAGTCAACCGCATGCATAAAGATCAGGTGAAGCAATTGGAAACCATTAGCCAACTTTCAGCCGAAGAGGCCAAGGGTGAACTCATCGAATCGCTTAAGGAAGAGGCCAGGGCAGATGCCATGGTTGCTGTGCGTGAAATCACTGATGAGGCCAGATTGACCGCCAGCCGTACAGCCAAAAAGATCGTTATTGAAACCATTCAGCGAACAGCTGCTGAAACGGCCATCGAAAACACAGTGACCGTATTTAATATCGATAGTGATGAAATTAAAGGACGGATCATTGGTAGGGAAGGACGTAACATCCGTGCCCTGGAAGCCATGACCGGAGTGGAAATCATTATTGACGACAGTCCTGATGCTATTTTACTTTCCGGTTTTGACCCCATCCGCAGAGAGGTGGCCCGTCTGTCCCTACAGAAGCTGGTGACTGATGGCAGGATCCATCCTGCCCGCATTGAAGAAGTGGTTGCCAAAACACGCAAGGAAGTGGAGCAGGAAATCCTTGAGACAGGAAAGCGCACTGTTATCGACCTGGGTATTCATAATATGCACCATGAACTTATCAAACTCATTGGTCGTATGAAGTACCGTTCATCATACGGTCAGAACCTGTTGGCCCACTCCATTGAAGTAGCCAATTTGAGTGCTACCATGGCTGCAGAGCTTGGCCTGAATACCAAGAAAGCCAAACGTGCCGGATTGCTGCATGATGTGGGTAAAATAGCTGAAAATGAAGCAGAACTGCCACATGCCATACTCGGAATGAAGCTGGCTGAGAAGTTTAAAGAGAAACCTGATGTATGTAATGCCATAGGTGCTCACCACGATGAAGTTGAAATGGAAACCCTGATCGCACCATTGGTGCAGGTATGTGATGCCATTTCAGGTGCCCGCCCAGGTGCCCGCCGTGAAGTGGTTGAGGCTTATATACAGCGTTTAAAGAAGCTCGAAGACCTGGCACTTACCTATCCTGGTGTGGTGAAAACCTACGCCATTCAGGCAGGCCGTGAATTGAGAGTGATTGTTGGTGCCGATAAAGTAAATGACGAAGATGCCGATAAGATCTCATTCGAATTATCAAGAAAAATCCAAAACGAAATGACCTATCCCGGACAGATTAAAATCACTGTTATCAGGGAAACCAGAGCCATTAGTTACGCCAAATAAACTAAATTCAATCATTAATTTGCTGTAGATTCATGAAGAAAACTTTTTTCATACTCATCGTACTATGTTTGGGTATATCAATGCAGGCCCAGCATGTGTTTACCAAGGGAATGCTGAAGTTTAATGCTGGTATAGGGGCTCCCAATCAGTTCGGTTTTATTCCGACTGCGAATTTTAGTGGAGAAGTTGGTGTCATCCCAACTGGGAGTGTAGGCCTGGTGGCCTTTGGAGGTATGGCAGAGTTCCATATGGCCGATGATGGCAATATGTTTCCACGGTTTTATGTAGGTCCACGAGCCACATGGCATGTACATGCCTTTACAAGCAGAGAATTTGATGCCTATGCAGGTGCTGGTTTTGGATTGGTCATTAGTGGCAACGGTTTGAACCATAGCGGAGTGGGGTTTTCTCCCGATGTTTTTGTGGGAGGAAGGTATATGTTCAGCCCTGGTTTGGGATTGTTTGCAGAAGCTGGCCTTTCAGGTTTGAGTTTTATGAAATTTGGCCTGACCTTTGGCATGTAGATTCTTATGAATTAGAACTAATGCTAAGATGGGCACGAGTCTGTAAGCTTGAGCGATTACTACGACTAGCACGATTTCCCTGACACAACATCCGCTGATTTGGGATTGTAGCCCAAATCTCCAAAGATTTTTCTATTTAAAATCAATAATGTATTTGAATAAAAAAAAGCCTGTTGGCATATGCTAACAGGCCTTTTGCGTCATATTACTTTCACTAATTGGATAGTTGCTCAAACTCTTTAATAAGTTCTTCAGGTGTTTTCCCCAGATTCTTTAAGGATACCTCTGCATCGTCGGCAAACTCACTGTCAGGATAGGTGGACAGAAAGAGCTCATAATACTTTTTCGCTTTTTCCAGATCTTTTAGCTGATCTTCGTACACAAAAGCCTTCAGGAATAAGGCAGAAGGAGCCTTGCGGTAATCGGGGTATTTGTTGATGATTTCATCAAATAATTGAATGGTTCGGTGTGGGCGGTTTAAATTCATGGAGATATCAGCTGCTTTGAAGATATAATTGGCTGCGATGCTATCTCCCTGATGTTCTTCGGCATAGGCCAGATAAGCCAGAACCAGTTGTGCAGCAGTTTTTTTGGCCAGTTTGTTTTGGTTGCTGTTAAAAAGCTGGTCTTCCAATTTGGCAATGGAGTCACTCAAACTCATCTGTTGTTTTGACTCTTGTTTGCTGCCAGTTTCCTGACATGAAGTCATTCCTAAAAATGCCAGTACCAATGCAATTAAGGTATATCTCATTTTTGATCGATTTTTTCAATAGGCCTAACGTATTTCCTGTGGTTTTTAGTATGAAAACCTGCAGTGAAATTATGGCTTGATTAACGTTTTTTTCTCTTTTTCGGATAGATCATCTTATAATCAGCATCCGCTTTTCCTGATGATATATCTTTTAATTTCCCTTTAAGAAGTATTCTCTTCAGATTTGGAATTTTTTCAACGAATACAATGCCTTCTGTGTGGTCATATTCGTGTTGGATAATTCGTGCTGCCATGCCATCGAATCTTATATTCTCATGATAGTTGAAATCCTCATCATAATAATTAAGATAAATCACAGGCTTGCGTCTCACATATTCATTGATCCCGGGTACGCTCAAACATCCTTCTTCCATCTCCCATTCTTCACCTTCTTCTTCAGTGATGACCGCATTGATAAATACTTTTTTGAAATCCTTGGTTTCGGGAAATTCTTCACCATAGGGGCTTGCATCAATGACAAACAGCCTCAATGATCGATTCACTTGTTGGGCAGCCAGTCCCACTCCCTTAGAATGGTACATGGTCTCGAACATATCTTCTATTAGCTGTTGTAGATCAGGGTAGTCTTTGGTAATCTCTTCTCCCTTCTTTTTAAGGGTGGGATGTCCATATGCTGCTATCGGTAACATAATTTTCTATTTGCTTAAAGTGTTGAATTGCATATAGGATTGAAGAATAAGTGTGGCACTGATGGTATCCACCAGGGCTTTATCTTGCCGTTTCTTTTTCTTAAGTCCGCCAGTGAGCATGGCCTCGTGTGCCATACTTGAGGTAAAGCGCTCATCAAAACGTACAATGTTTTTGTTTTTGTAGCTCTTTCTCAGTCGATTGACAAAAGGCTCGATAAAACGGCTGGCATCTGAAGGCTGGTTTTTGAAGTCTTTAGGTTCTCCTATTACAATAGTTTCCACCTGCTCCTTTTCCATATATTTTTTGAGATATTCCCAAATGTCTTTCACATGAACAGTCTCTAGGCCTGTAGCTATTAGCTGTAAACTGTCTGTTACAGCTAGTCCTACACGTTTTTGTCCATAATCTATTGCCAGTATTCTTCCCATATTTTGCGCTGCAAAATTAGTATAATTACTGAGAAAGTGTTAGGGACTGGCTATCTGATCGACTTATAGTTTCTAATGATGCTTATTACTTATCGACCAAAGTTTTGTAGTGTATAGCCAGGATGTGTGCTTTAGTACGCTCAAACTTTATACTTTTATATCGCAAAATATTGATAATGGAAGCATTTAAACAAAAGATAGAAGCAGCCTGGGAACACAGGGAATTAATCCAACAAACCGATGTGGTGGATGCCATTAACGAAACCCTCGAACTTCTTGATAAAGGAAAACTGAGAGTGGCTGAACCTGTGGGCGATACCTGGCAAGTAAATGATTGGGTGAAGAAGGCTGTTATTCTCTATTTCCCTACTAGGAAAATGGAAACCATGGAAGTGGGACAGTTTGAATTCCATGATAAAATTCCCTTAAAGCGTCAGTTTAAAGAACAGGGTGTTCGTGTGGTTCCCCATGCGTTGGCCAGATATGGGTCATATATTGCACGGGGAGTGGTTATGATGCCTTCCTATGTGAATATTGGGGCTTATGTTGATGGTGGCACCATGGTGGATACCTGGGCAACAGTAGGCTCCTGCGCTCAAATTGGGAAAAATGTGCACCTAAGTGGAGGTGTAGGTATAGGTGGTGTCCTTGAACCTGTTCAGGCTGCGCCGGTAATTATTGAAGATAATTGCTTTATCGGATCCCGTTCTATTGTTGTGGAGGGTGTTTTTATTGGCAAAGAAGCCGTTTTGGGTGCCAATGTGGTGATTACCCAAACCACAAAAATTATTGATGTAAGCGGCGAACAGCCTGTGGAATATAAAGGTTATGTACCACCTCGTTCGGTAGTAATACCTGGTAGTCAGTCCAAGACCTTCCCAGCAGGTACCTATCAGGTTCCGGTGGCATTGATCATTGGAAAACGAAAACCCTCAACCGATACTAAGACATCACTTAATGAGGCATTAAGAGATTTCGAAGTCGTTGTTTAAACTGTTAAAGCCACTGTTATTCAGTCTTTAGTGTAGTAAGTCTGGAATAGACGATCAGAGATCATTCTATCCGACTGACTTTTATTACCAAATTTATTTTGCTATATTTGGGGGATACGCATCGCTTATCTCGAACTTTATGTATTTCATTTATGCAGTTTCAGATAGTACAGGACGTACCGTTGATCAGGCGGCGAATGTGGTATTG
Source organism: Bacteroidota bacterium (assembly GCA_016845175.1). GTDB lineage: Bacteria > Bacteroidota > Bacteroidia > Bacteroidales > F082 > JAERTD01. The sequence goes on from JAERTD010000028.1 coordinate 26,969, forward strand.
GCACAGTTTCCAAAAGTATTTACTGAGATCAATCTCTACACAGAAGTAAATTCGAGAGAAAAAATCGATGAAATCATCAAATCGGCTAAAGAAAATAACAGTTTGATCATCCATTCTTTCGTTAAACATGAACTCAGCGAGTATATCTGGTATGAAGGACGCTTGAATAACCTTGAAGTCATCAACCTATTGGGACCGGTATTGAACCGTCTGTCACATTTTCTCAGAAGTACTCCGGAAGAAAAACCAGGTTTGTTCAGCAGGCTGAATAAGGATTATTTCAGACGAATTGAAACCACTGAATTTGCCATAAGACATGATGATGGTGCAAGAACCGAGGAACTGTCCGATGCTGAAATAGTTTTGTTAGGGGTTTCGAGAACATTTAAAACCCCATTGAGTGTATACCTGGCCTACAAAGGTTGGTTGGTGGCCAATGTCCCCATTGTACTGGATCTCCCTCTTCCTGAGGTGGTCTACCAACTACCCCCTGAGAAGGTTTTCTGTCTGACCACCAATCCATCCATTTTATCACGATTGCGTAATGTGAGAAATGAATACCTCCAGGGTACGGCACCCACCTATGCAAGCTACGAATATGTAAAAAAAGAAATTCGTTACGCTCAGATGATTTTCGACGCCCACCCTAAATGGGCCAAGGTTAAGGTTACTGCTAAACCCATTGAAGAAATAGCAAGTAATATCATCAACATTTATCGCAGAAATACCAAGGCCGAGGCATCATCATAATGTGTAACTTTGTCTTCAAATTACGGACTTTGAAGAAGATATTAATCATACAAACCGCTTCACTTGGTGATGTGATTCTATGCACACCCCTTATCGAAAAGCTTTTTAGTTTTTACCCCAATGCTAAGATTGATTTTCTCCTGAAAGAAGGCTATGAAGGTGTATTGAGACGTCATCCCAAATTACATTTTGTAATTGTCTGGGATAAAAAGGAGAAGAAATACAAGAAATTAATCGAATTGATCCGGATCATTCGTGACAACCGCTATGATGCAGTTATTAATGTTCAACGCTTCGCTTCTTCAGGGTTAATAACAGCCCTGTCAGCTGCCAAGTGGACCGTAGGTTTCAATAAAAACCCTTTTTCATTATTCTTTAGTAAGAGAGTGAAGCATAACATTGGTAAAAAAAAGGATGGCTTGCATGAAGTAGAGAGAAACCTAAAATTAATTGATGATATTACTGATGCTGCATCGAACTTCCCCATGCGTTTGTATCCCTTGCCTCATGATCAGGCAAAAGTATCACAGTATAAAACAGTACAATTTATTTGCCTCGCACCGGCATCCTTATGGTTTACCAAACAGTTTCCCGAAGAAAAATGGGTGGAATTTGTTTCAGCTGTAGAGGAGTCTCTATTTATCTATTTTCTCGGATCTCCCGGCGAAAAAGAATTGTGTGACCGTATCATCCAACAATCGGGACACAAAAACAGTTTGAATCTTGCTGGGAAACTGGGCTTCTTAGAGTCAGCTGCCCTCATGAAGGATGCGCAAATGAATTATGTGAATGATTCTGCTCCAATGCATCTGGCATCGGCAATGGATGCTCCGGTATGCGCCATTTTCTGCTCCACCATTCCCGAGTTTGGATTTGGACCCAGAGCCTCCCGATCCATACTTGTACAAACACAAAAAGAACTAACTTGCAAGCCATGTGGGCTACATGGCCTGAAGAAATGTCCCAAAGGGCATTTTGATTGTGCATTAAGTATCAACAAAAAACAATTGTTAGAGCACCTATGAAATTGAAAGAGGAAATAAATAAGTCAGTTGAGCTTCTGAAAAAGGGTAAAATTTTGATGTATCCGACGGATACCATTTGGGGCATAGGTTGTGATGCTACCAATGCCAAATCTGTATCGAAAATTTATAAAATCAAGCAAAGGGATGAAAGCAAGAATATGATTGTCCTGCTGGATGATGCCACCAAATTGCAAGACTATTTGGATGCTGTGCCTCCCATTGCCTATGATTTAATAGAAAATTCAGCCTCTCCACTGACCATTGTTTATTCTGGTGCCAAAAACCTGGCCAAAAATCTCATCGCTAAGGATGGTACCATTGCCATACGTATTGTAGAGGGACCTTTTTGTGGAGAGATTATAAAAGGTCTTGGGAAGCCCATTGTATCCACATCTGCCAATTTCTCTGGTCAGCCGACCGCAGCTACCTTCGACCAGATATCAGAAGAAATAAAAGGAAAAGTTGACCATGTGGTCGGGGTTTTTCAGGACAGGGTACGTGCAGTAAAACCATCAACTATTATCAAATTGGAGGAGAATGGTGTGTTTAGCATCCTGAGATCTTAGAACAAACACAATACCTTCTGTTCATAAAAACTGATACATATGATTAAGGTTGCTCAAATACAATTTGATCCACAGATAGGGATGGTAGCCGAAAACCATCAAAAGGTCAGTACACTTCTTGAGCAATGTGACGAGGCAAGACTTGTGGTAATACCTGAATTAGCCAATACAGGTTACAATTTTGTCAGTTACGATCAAGCCATGGAATTGGCTAGTACGGTCAATCATAGTGCCTATGTTGAAATGCTGAGGGAACATTCCATAAATACTGGTCAGTATCTTGTGAGTGGTTTTCATGAAAGAGAGGAAGACACTTTATTCAATACCTCCTTGCTCTTTAAGCCCGATGGGTCCTTGGGAAAATACAGGAAAATGCATCTTTTTCTAAATGAGAAGAAAATTTTCAGTCCTGGCAACCTCGGCTTACCGGTTTTTGAATTGGATGGTTTTAAGCTGGCCATGCTCATTTGTTTCGATTATTTGTTTCCGGAAGTGTGGCGCTTAGTTGGATTGAAAGGTGCTGATATTGTGGCACACCCATCCAATCTGGTCACTTATAATGCCTTCAAAGTGGTCCCGGCCCAGGCAGCCATTAACCGGATGTTTATTCTGACTGCCAATCGCATTGGTAAGGAAAGAGACGTGGGCTTTTCAGGACGTAGTTTTATTGTGAATACCATAGGAGATGTGGTTGCAGAGGCTTCTGCAGACCAGGAGGAAATACTTTTTGCTGAAATTAATCCACTGGATGCCCGGAATAAAATGATTACCGAAGCCAATCATGTGTTTAACGACAGGCTTCCTCAGAATTACCAGGGACTTTCATGATCAAAGTTTTATCATAAATCAACAACTGCAACAAAAGCATACGCTTTGTTAATTTAGATTGGATTTAAATTGCAAAAAATATGTACTTTTGCCGCCTGTTAGTAAAAGCAAAAGTAATGGCTCAAAAAAGAAAATATACTCTCGATAACACCAACAAAGAAACTCTTAAGAATTGGTACTTTCTTATGACGCTTGGTCGTCAGTTGGATGAAAAAGCACCCAATTATTTGAAACAGGCATTGGGCTGGTCCTACCACGCTCCTTATGCCGGACATGATGGAATTCAATTGGCCATTGGTCAGATATTCGATAAGGAAACGGATTTCTTATTCCCCTATTACCGTGATATGCTGACTGCCATATCATCTGGTTTGACTGCTGAAGAAGTTATCCTGAACGGTATTTCCAAAGCCTCTGATATTGCCAGTGGTGGACGACATATGTCCAATCACTTTGCCAAACCTGAATGGAATATCCATAATGTTTCCTCAGCCACTGGAAACCATACCTTGCACGCTGCGGGTGTGGCACGATCCATTAAACTATATGAAAGCAAGGGTGTTGCCATAAGCTCACAGGGCGAGTCATCCACCTCTGAAGGATATGTTTTTGAGGCCATTAATGGTGCATCAAAGGAAAAGCTACCTGTATTGTTTGTATTTCAGGATAACCAATATGGGATATCTGTCCCCCAGCGCGATCAATCAGCCAACAGAAGGGCTGCTGAAAATTATAAAGGCATCAAAAACCTGAAAATCATGTATTGTGATGGAAAGAATGTTTTTGATTCCCTCAATACCATGCATTTGGCCAAGGAATATGCACAAACCAATAGTTGCCCGGTAATTGTACATGCCAACTGTGTGCGTATACACTCCCATTCCAATTCTGATGCCCACGAATTGTATCGTGATGAGAACGAACGCCGTTGTGTCCGTTTGTCAGATCCGCTTGAGAGATTTAAGGTTCAATTGATTCACTCCAAAAAATTCACAGAAGAAGAAATTCTGGCACTCGACAAAGAAGCCAAGAAACAGATTTCTGCAGCACACAAAAAGGCATTGGTGGCACCTGACCCAAGCCCGGAATCCATTCATGATTTTGTTATTCCTGAACCTTTTGCATCCGAAAAATACCCTGAGGGTACCCATGATGGAAGCAAGGGAGAATCTTTGCGTTTGATTCAAGCATTGAACCAAACCCTGAAGGCTGAGTTCAGACACAATCCTGATACCTACATCTTCGGACAGGATATGGCCAATAAAGATAAGGGTGGCATTTTCAATGTAAGTAAAGGCATGCAGCAGGAATTTGGTCCCAGCCGTGTGTTTAATGCTCCCATTGCAGAAGACTTTATTTTGGGAACTGCCAATGGAATGAGTCGTTTTGACAAAAAAATCAGAGTAGTTGTCGAAGGAGCTGAATTTGCTGATTATTTCTGGCCTGCCATGGAACAATTGGTTGACAGCTCACATGATTTCTGGCGTTCCAACGGACAATTTGCTCCCAATGTAACAGTACGACTGGCTTCAGGTGGATATATCGGCGGTGGACTCTACCATTCTCAAACCATTGAAGGTGCTTTAACTACCTTCCCGGGTTTGCGCGTAGTATACCCATGTTTTGCTGACGATGCTGCTGGCTTATTACGGACATCCATGCGCTCAGAAGGTATGACCATATTTTTGGAGCCCAAAGCCTTATATAATGATCCGGTGGCTGAGACAGTGGTCCCCGACGATTTTGAGGTACCTTTTGGAAAAGCCCGAACAAGAAAAGAAGGTAAGGATATCAGTGTATTTACCTATGGCAATACTGTCCCCATGTGTTTAACTGCTGCGGAACAATTGGAGAAAGAAACAGGAGCCAGTATTGAGGTCATTGATTTAAGATCCTTACTACCTCTGGATACAGAAGCTGTTTTAGAATCCGTTAAGAAAACCAACAGAGCAGTGGTGGTTCATGAGGATAAAGTTTTTGCCGGATTTGGAGGTGAATTGGTAGCTACTATCGCAGCAGAAGCCTTTCAACACCTGGATGCACCTGTTAAAAGAATAGGTTCAACCTTTACTCCCGTTGGATTTAACCGTATTCTGGAAAAAGCCATACTTCCCGACACTGATAGTATTGTGACTGGTATAAAGGAAGTCTTGGAATTCTAATGAGCTGAACTTAGCAGTTTTATTTTCTGTAGGATTTCTGCCATTTGACTCTGTAGCCAAGGGTCCATTCAATATAGTCGGCTATGGAAAAGTCATAGGCTCTGATATTGATACCCAAGAATACATTTTCAAATACGTGGTATTTTAGGCCCAAGCGTTGGTAGCTGGATCCAGGTATGCGTCTGGGAATAGCAATACTGGTTTCGCCCGGTTGGGTGGCTTCATACATTTCATCAGGCACCTGCCAATCTTCACGATAGATGTACCATCCTGGTTGAATAACCACACTCAGACGATGTACCACCAACTCAAAAGAGCCGAAAAAACCGACAGCCAATTTATTGCCACTACCAGCATCTACCCTGGCTGTGGTATGCCCCTGATCATAATGGATATATGAGTTATAAGAATCATCCCAGCCAATATCTAGTCCAGCGCCAAACTTTGTTTTGTGGGACACTTGTCTTTGAATGCCAGCAGAAACAGTGAATATGCCGTAAGTTTCAGACACATAGGAAGTGTCTCCACTTTCTGTAAGCATGAATCCAAGTTCTTTTACGGCTGGTGAAAAAACACCTACAAATTCCCATTCCTTCAAATACTTCGGCTTCTCTTGTCTGATGAATTCTGGTCTTTCTTTGAAAATGTATTTTAAACCAAGGCGGGGAGCAAACATATTGATGCCGAAATTTGGAACCTTGGTGGCCCCATTGGAGAAGTGGGTAAAAGTAAAACCTGCCGTAAGGTTAAAGTTTTTGCCCAAATTAATATCTGCGTTGGCACCTACATCTATAAAGACGGTTCTTTTCGAACCAATGGCATACTGATAGGGATTGGTCTCCTGATCGAAAGGAACCCAGTTATAGGTGAGCCCAAACCCCACTTCATAGTTGATGCTCCACTTCTTGAACCTGACAAAAGGAGCGTTGATAAAGGCGTAAATAGCCGATGGGGAACCCAATTCATCATCATTGAAGAAATTGACACCATAGAAACCAAAACCCCAGGTGGGATAGTTGTACAATTGCTGCCATAGTTTTCTACCATCAGTCTCAATTCCGTATTGAAAAGAAAGGGCCTGGAAATAATCGATTACCTGACCGCTTTCATTTTCTCCTTTAAGGAAATCGTTGGTAGGCAGTACACTACCAGCCTGATAGAATAAACGAAGTGATTTTCGGTATCTGTTCTTTTTTTCTTTGGTGCTGTCTGCTACTGGCTGATGCGCCTGGGCAATTCCAGCAAATAGAATTGTAAAAACTAATAGAGCAAATGTAGATTTTTTCATGTGGACGGTGTGGTGGTTTCTTACCCAAAAATATGAAAAACGCTTCACAATCCATCAAAAGTGTATTACTTAAAGTAATTAAAACGCAACAGTTTGTCTTTGAATGGCAAGACAGCCCCAAGAACCCTCAGGTGTTCCGGGTGATTATCATATGCCCTGAGGTCATCAATACTTTTGAAAGTAATCATTAGGATATGAGAATATTCTGTGGTCTCATTGGCCAGTCCAATCTGTTTTTCCCAGGTCAGCGATTTTATTTCTTTGATATGCGAAGGCATATTTCTTACCAGAGAGTCAATCCTTGCCATTTGTGCTTCTGTGGTGCCCAATTTGAAATTAACAAGAACCACGTGCACCAATGTCTCTTTCTTTTTCTTTGCATTTGGTGTTAAGGCAACAGACTCACTAACACTGGCGAGGAGTATAAATATGACCAAGATCATGGAAAGAGTTGAAAAAGAGATTCTATTCATGGGATAACTGTATTAAGTGGATAAAGATGGATAAAAGCACCCTAAGATCTCATAAAGTTAACAATATTTAACAGCGAGCTAAACCCTATGATAATGATTGGTCTGACTTTTGTTTTATTTTTGAGCATAATTAATGTATTGAATCGCAACCTTATGAAGAATTTCAGAATATATTCTATACCCTTATTGCTGTGCTTATTTGTCACTGTTTCCATTGCCCAGGTGAATGTTCAACCCATGGACAACAACGAAACGGTCAAGAAGTATGGTACCCTACTTCATATGATCAATAACTTTTATGTGGATACCATTGATATGGCTGCATTGACTGAAAAGGCTGTGATCAATACCCTGAAAGAACTTGATCCTCATTCGGCCTATATTCCTAAAAAACAGGTAGAAAGAGCCAATGAAACTTTGAAAGGGAGTTTCGAAGGTGTTGGTTTAACATTCCAGCTGTTTAAGGATACCATTCTGGTTATTGCACCCATTCCTGGTGGTCCGTCTGATAAGGTTGGCGTACTGGCAGGTGATAAAATCATAACTGTTGATGACGAAGTGGCACATGGTGAAGATATTACTAACCAGTGGGTGATGGATCATCTAAGGGGTGATAAGGGCACAAAGGTTAGCATCGGCGTTTACAGAAAAGGAAATGATGAATTGATCGATTTTACTATTATCCGCGATAAAATACCCATCAATAGCATGGATGCTGCCTTTATGCTGGATGACAAAACTGCTTACATTAAACTCAACCGTTTTGCAAAGAACTCACAATCAGAGTTTACAGATGCCATGACTCAGCTTAAGGAAGAAGGCATGGAAAATCTTGTCTTTGACTTAAGAGGAAATACAGGAGGTTACCTTGGAACAGCCATGACCATTACAGATGAGTTTTTGAAAGCCGGGCAGTTAATTGTTTATACAGAAGGCATTCACCAACCCAGACAAGATTTGAATGCTACACCCAAGGGAGATTTTGAGAAGGGCAAGCTGGTAGTCTTAATTAATGAAGGATCTGCTTCGGCAAGTGAAATTGTATCTGGAGCGGTTCAGGATCAGGACCGTGGACTTATTATTGGAAGGAGGTCTTTTGGAAAAGGATTGGTCCAGCGACCCTTTAAGCTGACTGATGGAGCCGAAGTGCGCTTAACCATTGCCCGTTATTATACTCCGTCGGGTAGATGTATTCAAAAACCCTATGACGATGGTGTAGAAGAGTATTTCAAAGATTTTGTTCACCGCTATGAAAATGGAGAACTGGTCAATGCCGACAGTATTCATTTTCCGGATTCCCTTAAATATGAAACAGCCAATGGTAGGATGGTATATGGAGGAGGTGGTGTGATGCCTGATATCTTCATGCCATTTGATTCTGTGCGGTTTAATAAAAACTTTTCTGCCCTGGTACGTAAAGGTGTTCTTAATGGATTTGTGAATGAATATCTTGATGATAACCGCAAACAACTGGCCAAAGATTATGCTGATTTCGATAGCTTTAACAGTACATTCGCTATCAGTGATAAGGATTTCAACAGGTTTTTGGATGATGCCAGAGACGAAGAAATTGAACTATCTGAGGAGGAGTTGGCGTCCAATGGTGATTTTATTAAGCTTCAAATTAAGGCCCTCATATCAAGAAATATATTTGAAACATCAACTTATTTTGAAGTCTTGGCACCCATGGACCGCGAGATTTCCAAAGCTCTGGAAACAATGGCAGATAAAACTGCTTTTCTTGAATTTAGATAGAAGGCAGCCCTTGTACCTAAAAGAAACGGGGCGAGTGATGAGCGGCTTGTTTCTTTTTAAACCTTGCAATAACCATGAATTCATGGGATCCTGAATTGTAATTTCGCAATTCACCAGCACCCAGATCGTATGCATAGTGTATTTCAAAGATTGAATTCAACTGAATCCCTGCCCTTATGATAAAAGCACTTTCCAGTCTGTAATTCATGCCCACATTAATACGGTCCATGATGATAAAATCGGCCGAAACATCGAATATATTGATGCCTGCACTTCTATGATAAGCAACACCCGGAATAAAATCCAACTGATCCATGATACTTACATAATAACTGGCATACAGATGGTTATGAATGGGAATTTTAAATAAAGTAGCATTATTGTTACTTGTGGTCAAGTGGTTGCTACTCAGGCCTATAGTCAGTTTTTTAAAGGTGTATTCCACACCAAAATCGAAATCGGCAAACGTCTGTCGGTCATCAGATACCGGAATGTGTTCTTCTGATTCTTCAAACGTCAATTTAGAAAAATCCAACTTCCTAAAATAAACACCGGCACCCATACCAAAAGCCAGTCGGTGGTCCTGAGCCACATAGAACTTATAAGTGTAGTTAAGCTTAAGGACCTGGGTTTTTTCAGCACCGGCACTTTGATTGAAAACATTAATGCCCAAACCTGAATTAAATTTATTAAAGAAATGAGACAGATTAAGCCATTGGGAACTGGGTGCATCATCGAAGCCAACCCACTGCTGACGCATCAGTATGCGGGCATTTATTGACTGGTTATCTTCAATGGCGGCAGGATTAAAAGCCTGGGCATTCACATTCAGATTGCTGTACAGCAAATCAGATTGTGCGCTTGCCGTGGTAAGCAAACCGCAAAAGACGATAATTAAGCCATATGTATACTTTATCTTCATTAATGTACCTCTGCCTCTAGTTTTTTAGCCTGTTCGATACTTATTTTTTTCTCACCCAGATAGCTCACCACAAAACAATCGGAATAACCCAAATCTTCTAGTTTTAATTGTAGTTTTTTTGCCGCTGCAAGAGTTTTTCGGTTACCCACTTCATATTTATAGATGGCAGCAGTTTTATGTTCATAGATCTGCAAACCTGGAATACTCGAATGAATATCATTAAAGTCCTTCTCAATGTGCCTGCGATTAGAAGTCGACAACAGCTGAAGTCGGTAGGAGGGCCCGGCAGAAAAATGGCCTGGCTCTGCTTTTACAATATCGTCCTGTTCTACAAATTCTACCACCTTGAAGGATGTTCTTCGATTGGCCTGATGCTCTTCCTCGATCTGCGCATTAGTGATCAATGGCTGGCTTTCACCATAACCCTTTGCAATTAAGCGTTCCCGTCCAATGCCTAATTCTACCAAATAATCAATTACGGCTTGAGCTCTTCTGGCTGATAATTTCAAATTATAGCTTGGTTTCCCCCTCGAATCGGTATGGGCATTAACCTGAATGACCACTTCCGGAGTTTCTTTAAGCATGGATGCCAATTTTTGAAGTTCAACCTTTGAGGAGGTGCGCAAGCTGGCCTTGTTCAAGTCATAATAGATGTTGCTCAGAATGACCTCATTTTGGGTTTGGATTTTGGTGAGTTCGAAATCCATATCATAACCGGTGGACTTCGAAAATACACTGGCATGATCCACTTTTGGTAATCTGATATCTCTTGATTCAGAAAAATAACCCGGGAAACTACTTCTGATATGGTAAATGGTATTGGGCTTCAGGTCATCAAAATGATAATTTCCATTTGCATCAGTTGAACGATAGGTAGCATAGCCTGCATCATTCCATATTTCAATAGTCACCCCTTCCATGACATGTTTTCCATCACGATTAACAACTTCTCCACTAATGGCACATGGATATATGGTTTTGCTGAGTTCAAAATTGATAACAAACTGTGGAGGATTTGTTCCGAAAGTGCTGACATCAGTAGTATTGAGAAGCCTTTCCTCCTTGTGATAACCAGCCTCGCTTACAGTCATTCTGTAAGAATCAAATGCGTTTAAGAAATGTACATAGTGACCCAAATCATTGGTTTGTGTATGCGTTACTACATCTTCATTGTTGGTAAAACTAATCAGTACATCTCCCAGCGCTTGATCATCAAGGCAGTGTGTTATTTCTCCTTCTAATACCAGTTTTACAGGAAATCCTTTAAAAGTGTAGATGCCATCACTAGTTTCAGTATTTCGGTTGGAGCAAAAGTATCCACCATCTCCCTTTTGATTCATCAACAGACTAAAATCATCGGCGGCACCATTTAACGGATATCCCAGGTTTATTGCAGGACTATATGAAATACCCGATTGCATGCTGATATACATATCCAAACGTCCCAAGCCTCCATCTTTATCCGATGAGAAAAAGAGCAAACTATCTCCCGATTGTGATGGAAAAACTTCGTTGGCAGCGGAATTGATATTTTCGCCTAAATTGACAGGAATGCCCCATTGCCCATCAGATTTACGGCTAATCTTCCAAATATCGTTCTTCCCAAAACCGCCAGGCATATTGGATGTGAAATAAAGTGTTTGACCATTGGCAGAAGGATAGGGGTGGCCGTAGTGATAACTTTCATTCATGAATGAAGCGGCTTCAGCTTTCAACCATTGTTTCTTGGAAAGTGAATATTGCGACTGATAAATCTTGCAAGCTTTTGTTTTTCCTGTGCATCTGGTCCAATAGGCTATTTGGTGCTTGCTGTCAAAACTAAAAGCGCCATCATTTTCTGAAGATCGGAATTTTGCGTTCATCTTCCTCACACTTGCCCATTGATCGTTTGCTGAATTGTGAGAACTGTAATACAATTCAGAATAGGCTTGCCCCGTTCTGCCATCGGTTTCTTGTCCTCCTCGGGTTGAGGCAAATACCAGGTATTCATTCCACCAGGCTAGACCATAGTCGCTTGAAGAACTGTTGAGCGCTTCAACCAATGAAAAGAGCTTTAAGCTATCTGTTTTGCTGGCCAATATTAACCATTGTAATGATTGTAGGCGTTTATTAACAGTCTCGTTCTTCTGGTCAAGTAAGCTGGCTTTCTCAAGAATTGACTTTGCATCATAAAACTGTTGTTTGATCGCTAGTATTTCAGCATAACACAAATAGGCATCAATATTGCTACTTTGATGTCCAATGGCATCGGCAAACCAATCCTGCGCATTATCATAATCGTTCATTGCATAATAGGAAAAAGCAATCTGCTCAGCAATTTCTTTTTGTAGCTCGAAATCATCTGTCTTTCTCAAGGCCTTTTTATAGGATTTGATGGCAGCAACATAATCTCCCTGCTCATATTGAGAATCAGCCATAGTCATATTCTTGTCCTGGGCCTGGAGGTATGTCCCAAACAAAAACAGACTTATTATGCATATGATAACCGTTCTCATCAATCTTTTATTACAAGGGTGACAGACCCTTTGAGGGTTTTTATAATCTGACCTTCAGTATTCATAATTTCGTGCACATAGTAATAGGTGCCTGGAGCAACCAATTGTCCCTGATGTTTTCCGGTCCAACCTTCAGTCCCATGATAGATTTCTTTTCCCCAGCGGCTAAATACACGTATCTCTTTTCCTTCCATGAATAAATCATTGCGTCCATCACCGTTAGGAGTGAATGCATTAGGGGGCTCATCTGAAGAAACCATCACAGAAGAGGTAGCACTACAACCGGCCTCATTCTCTGCCTCCACCCATACACTATCGGCCTGAAGAACCTGATCTCCATAAAACCATACCGATGATTCTCCTGATTGAAATATTGTGTTGCCCATACCGAATGTATATGTGCTTAGGTCATCCGGATAACAGAGCAGGCTGTAGTTTTCTTCATTGTTTTCAATATACAATGATGGGCTCTCCGTGATGAATACTTCTACTTCCTTTACACTTGAGCAACCATTGGTAAGTGTTGCTGTTACCGAGTATAAGGTTGATACTTCCGGTGTAAGGGTTATCTGGTTTTCCGGACTCGGAGGATCGGTATCCCACAGATAGCTGTCTCCACCAGTAGCTGTCAAGGTAGTTGATTCACCCAGACATAAATCAGTATCTCCTTCAATTTCGATTACAGGGCTATCATGAATAAGCATTTCAACAGCTCCCGACATGATATTGGTACAGAAACTCTCTGTATGGGTAGCAACAGCTGTATATATACCATGCCCGCTTAAACCACTGAAACTTAAGGGGAGTCCATTGCCGCTTTCAACCAAACCTGTGGGCGCTGCATCTTTATAGAGTTCATAGCTTACATTGATCTCTGAACCTGAGAGTATCACGCCTAGAGAAGGATCATTATCACAATAAACACCTCCTCCCAGAAGTTCGAATTTTTCAGGTTTGGGGTTGATATATACTTCTACCACACCATCCATTTGTGATCGGCAACCATAAGAATTGAGGGCTTCCACATAATAGTTGCCGGTAAGTGTAAAAGTGCCAAAATCGAGTTGACTACCTGTTCCGGTCTTGCTGATCCCGGTGGAAGTGGTATTATGGAATAATGTGTAGTTATCATTCAGATTAGATCCCTGTAAATAGATATCCATGCCTGAACCATCTGTACAATAGCCGCCACCGCCAGCAAGAATCTGTTTATCCGGGCTGGAGTACATTTCAATCTTGACACTATCCTTTATCACATGTACACCATCACTTATGGTAACCACATACCAGGTTTCAGTATCTGGAAAAATGCTGATGGCGGCAGTAGTTGCAAAATATCCTTCTGGCTTAGATTGCCAGTAATAGGAATAGTCACCACTACCTCCTGTGGGTAGTGCCACAAGAGAAATCTCCTGAGATGGGCAACTGTGAGTGCTTTGGGCAAGAATCTCCGCTGATAAATCAGATCCTCCGGAAACAAAAACGATCATATCCGAAGTCTGGCTGATGCAGGAAGTGTTTACATCGCTTACCTCTAAACTGAATAAGGTGCTCTGTGTAAGTGCCTTGGTTGTTGGATTTGCTGCCGTCGGATTCAGTAAGTATGCAGCAGGAGTCCACTGAAATTGAAAAACACCTGAACCTCCACTAGCACTTCCATTGATGGTAGTATAAGTGCCGCTTGGAATGACGATATCATTCCCCGCATCGGCAACGGGTGCTTCAAACACAAGAATGATGGCAGACCCAGCCATGGCCACCTCACAGGAGCTCCCCACCCGACTAGCAGAAACCGTATAGGTGCCTGCCTGTGTATAGCTTCCAAAGTTGATGGGATTACCATCACCTACCAATTCGGTTACCAATTGGGTTTGATTGCGCCACAATTGATAAACAATGTCATACTCCGATCCTGATAATTGAATCTGTAGACCTGATTCGCCTGTGCACATTTCACCACCACCGATCACACTAAATATGGAAGGACTTACTGCCACTTCTACATATACCGAATCATAAACGATGGTGTCAGCATCTGAAACCGATGCAATGAACCAGCTGCTTACCTCAGGGTAAGTCAAAGGATTTTGAAGGTTAGAATTGAAGCCTTCGGGATCCGAACTCCAGCTATAACTATAATTACCACTGCCTCCTGTAGGTAAGGCAGACAACTGAACTTCATCATGGGTGCAAACAGAAGTGGGCTGGGCAGCCACACTAAGGCTTAAATCACCATCAGTAACATAAACTGTGGTTTGGTTGGATTCACTTACGCAGGAGGATTGAATGTCAGTAACGTATAGGGAGAAAACCGTACTCTCATATAAGATGAGGGTTGTGGGTTGAGGAATATTTGGATCATTCAATAGGTAATCCGGAGACCAATAATATAAGTAGTCGCCACTACCCCCACTTGCGGATCCCATTAATGTGGTCGTATTTCCTGTTTCAATAAATAAGTCAGGGCCTGCATCTGCTAGAGGGAGCGCATCAATTACAATGGATGTGCTGTTATTCATTTCTGCTGAGCAACCATTTGTATTGTGCGCCACCACCCAATAGGTACTTGCCTCTTGATGGTAACCAAAACTTACATCATTGCCTGACCCTTGCATGACGACATCAGTGGACCCTTCAAGGTTAAAAAGTTCGTAGCTTACATTTTCTTCTGAATCAACTAAAAACAATTCTAATCCATTGTCTCCTTCACAGTAGTTTCCTCCACCTATAAGATCAAAGCCTTGAGGTGCATCAAATACCTGAATGGAAATGGAATCGCTAATAATGCTTGATCCATCATTGATCATCACAGTATATACCGTACTAACCAGTGGGTTCACTTCAGGATTATATGTGGTAGCAGAAAAACCTGGTGGATTGGAAGACCATAGGTAGGTGTAGCTACCACTACCACCACTGGCAAGTGCGAATAGCTGAGAGCTTTCTTCTGGGCAAATGTTGTCATGACTCACTAAAAGTTGAGCCTGCAATGGACCTCCTGCAACAAATACAATGGCTTGGTCAGGTGTGCCCACACAAGAAGTACTTGCGTCACTTAGTTGTAATTCAAATAGGGTAGTAGCTCCGAGTGGTATAGTTAAGGCATCCGCATTACTTGGATTTACCAATGAGTCTGTGGGTATCCAGTTATATATATAATTACCACTACCACCCAGGGCTGATCCATTAAGAACCGCCTGTTCCCCAAACTGAATGGATTTGTCATTTCCGGCATTAACCAGAGGTAGTTGGTAGATCTCTATCAAAGAGTTGCCATGCATGTCTTTGTAACACAGATTGTTGTTGTTTGCAGTCGCATAATAGACACCGGGATCGGTGTAATTACCGAATGACAGGGGCTGTCCATTCCCACTTATGGTTTGAAGCAATATTCCTGGTTCTTTGTAGAGCTTGTAGGTACTGCCGGATTCTGAACCGTCAAGACCAATGAAATGACCGTATCCACCATCGCAGTATGCGCCGCCACCCGTCATATGAAAGGCCAATGGATTGGGTATGGCTTGAATAAAGACAGAGTCGGTGGCATACGAATTCCCATCAAAAACCTCCACATAAAATACGGTGGAAACACTGACTGTAGTCACAGGGTTATAAAGAGATGAGTAAAACCCTGCAGGTGAAGAGGACCATGTATAGCTGTAATTGCCACTTCCTCCACTACCCAAAGCCACCAATTGTATGTCTTCATTTTCACAAAGCATATATTGACTGGCAGAAGCCTCTACCTCTAAAAATCCGCCTGTACTAAAAATGATTACCGTATCTGATTCCGACTCGCATTGAGATTGTATATCTACAATGTGTAAAGTAAATGCTGTGGTTTGACTTATAGCGTAAGTATTGGTATTCTGACTTTGCGGAGCACTGCACATATGGGCAGGTGTCCATGCATAGGAATATACACCAGAACCACCGCTTCCGCTCCCCGATAGAAAGGTTGAATTACCCGATAAAATGGATTGGTCGGGTCCTGCATAGGCCAAGGGTGTGGGTTGGATGTTTACTGTAGCCACTCCACTCATTGTATTTGAACAACCAGAATAGGAATTGATCGCTTCAACGGTATAGGAACCATTATCCGTCCAGTTACCAAAATCCAATGCATAGCCATCGCCCTGCAAATTCAGCCCGGTTGACACATAGTCTTTAAGAAGAACATATGAAGTTTGCACCTCTGAACCATCCAAAAATATGTTACCAGGTTCAAATCCTTCACATACATCGCCCCCACCTGTTAAGGAAAAGGGCTGTGGGAGAGCATGGATGCTGATGGTGATTGATTCCGACACTGAGTTGCTCCCATCTGATACCGTGAGTGTATAAGTGGTTTGAACAAAGGCTTGAACCACCGGATTGAAAAGGGTGGAAGCAAAACCACTTGGGTTTGACTGCCACAAATAGGTATAACTGCCGGAACCACCACTAACTAAGCCAAACAATTGGGTTTCCTCTCCTGGACAGATTTGTGATTGTGTGGCGGATAGTTCTAAGGTAAGGGGGCCTCCCGAAACAAATACCACTGTTTGATCACTTTGTCCACCTGAGCAGCCTGTGGTAAGATCTGATACTTCTAGTTCAAATAATGTTGTCTGATGTAAAGCTTGTGTTGCAGGAGTCTGGTTATGAGGATTCAGTAGCGAATCTCCAGGATACCAGCTATAGTTATAATTTCCACTTCCTGCAGTTGCCGAGCCATAGAGTGTTGTTTGGCCTCCAAAACTGATGGATTGGTTGTCGCCGGCCTCTGCAATGGGAAGCATATGCCTGATCACTGAAACCTGTCCGTTCATACCCACACTACAGATTGTATTACTCACAGCGGTGGCGAAATAATTACCCTGTTGCTGAAAGTTTCCAAAGTTTATGGGTAAACCATCACCTGCTTTTTCAGCCATTAACTGCCCTGACTCCATATACAAGCTGTAATGTACATCTGATTCAGAACCATTAAGGCCTATGTAATTGCCGGATGCTCCTTCACAATAAGCACCTCCACCCGTAAGTTGGTATACTCCCGGATAGGCAAAGACCTGGACGAAGAGGGAGTCGTGGGCATAATTGATTCCGTCAAAAACCTCCAGATAATAAGTGGTGGGTGTTTGAGGAAACACCATTGGATTGCTGCTGCTTGAGTTAAAGCCCTGGGGTTGAGAGGTCCATGAATAGGAATAGTTGGCTGTTCCACCACTTCCCATGGCAAATAATTGCACTTGTTCTGAAGTACAAACCTGATATTTGTTTGCTGATGCCTGAGCGCCCAGTGAACCTCCTGCAGTAAAAATGCTTACAGAATCTGCCAGCGAAGCACATTGGGTTTGTAAATCTGTCACAATTACCGAAAACACAGTAGATTGAACCAGAGGCTGTGTGGTTGTTGACTGGCTACCGGGTGACTGCACCATATGCTCGGGCTGCCAGCTAAAGGCATAGGTTCCTGAAGCTCCCGATGCAGTTGCCAGTAAATTTGCTGTAGTTCCTGTATTAATACTTTGGTCCAAACCGGCGTCCACCAGTGGTATATTATAAATTTGGATGGATGGACTTCCGGTCATGTTGCTTTCACATAAGCTGTAGCTGTTAATCGCGGTTACACTGTATTCTCCGGGCTGGATCCAGTTGCCAAAATTTAGGGCATAACCATCACCTGATAAAGTCTGATCGGTAAAGACCCCGTTCCTGAATAAATTGTAATCCACTCCTGACTCTGAATTATCCAATATCAGATCATCAGGATTTTCACCCGCACATACACTTCCACCACCACTGAAATTGAACAAACTGGGCTCAGGGTTAACATGTATTAAAATGGAATCAGTGAGTACTCTCAAGCCATCATTCACAATAACAGTATACCAGGTATCTTCAGTAGGTTGTACCGTTGGGTTAAACTGGGTAGAGGTGAATGACCCAGGCGTAGACTGCCACAAATAGGTAAATGAGCCTGATCCTCCACTGGCGAGCGCAAACAGTTGTACAGTTTCACCCGGACAAATAAAATCTGTTGAAGAGATTACTTCAAGGCTGATTTCTCCACCACTGACAAAGACAACTGTATTATCTGTTGTGCTGATACATGATGCCTCGTCTTCCACAAATAGATGGAAAACAGTGGTTGTATATAATGGCACCGTGGATGGGGAGGGTGAAGAAGGATTCAGGAGAGAATCTGCCGGACTCCAGATATAGGTATGGTTGCCTGTTCCTCCGGTGGCGTTTCCATTTAAACTGGCATTCTGACCGGCATTTATATATGAATTGATACCAGCATCAGCAATGGGTAAGGGTGAAATGCTTACAGAGGCAGAGCCGCTTTGGTCAGTATGACAACCGCTTCCACTACTTGCAACCGCATAATAACTGCCTTCATTTAGTTGCGGGGAAAAGTATAGACTTTGACCCGTTCCTGGAAGTTCATCAATCACAGAACCCAAATGGTATAACTGATAATTTACACCTGATTCAGAGCCGTTTAAAAATATGTCTACTCCATTGCCTCCGGCACAGTAGCTTCCTCCCCCTTGCAATTGAAAAGCTATGGGTTTAGAAAATGCCATTATTGAGACAGTATCGAAGGCCATCTGACTTCCATCTGAAACACTTAGAACATATAAGGTGTTTTCTCCGGGAGAAACTATCGAGTTTTGTATGGTGGAGGTAAATCCTTCGGGGATAGAAGTCCAGCTATAGCTATAGCTATAGCTTCCGCTACCACCACTGGCCATAGCCATTAAACTGGCAGCTTCGCCCACACATATATCGTTTTGATCGGATAAGGCCTGAGCATGTAAAGGGCCATCACCCACATATATGACAGTGGTGTCGGCTAGGCTGATACAACCATAATCAATGTCCATTACCTCTAGTATGAACAAACTGGATTGGTAGAGCGCTATCGTTTGTGTGCTAGCATTCTCAGGATTATTACATAAATTGGATGGAGTCCAGCTAAAGGTATAATTCCCGGAGCCGCCAATGGCTGAGCCTGATAATAAGGCTACATCCCCCTGGTTGATTATCTGATCTGAACCGGCATCCACAATTGCCGGCGTATTTACGATGACCTGGGCGTTACCTGATAACTGTCTTTGACATCCGGTTAAAGCATGACTGGCAATAACGGTATAAAAACCTGCGGTACTAAAAAGTCCAAAGCTAATGGGATAAGAAGTTCCTTGAATTTGTTGACCTATTGGGTTACCATTGAGGTAGAGTTGGTAAGATATTCCTAATTCTGAGCCTGAAAGAAATATATCACTTCCTTCATCTCCAATACATATGGTGCCACCACCCTGAACGGTAAAATCCAGAGGCAGAGGATTTGCAAAAATATTTGCTACACCTGCCATATCAACGGAACAAGCTGTGTAATTATCGTAAGCGTGTGTAGTATAGGTTCCAGTTTCATTAAAAACACCAAAACTGATGGGGTTTCCTGTTCCGGCAACAACAATACCAGTGTGAACCCCATCTTTTACAAGATCGTAGGATACGCCAATTTCAGATCCATCCAGTCCAATATCAAGTCCGTTATCCCCCTCACAGATAGTCCCGCCACCAGTAATTGAGTATACCACCGGAGTTGGATCCACATTCAACTGAGCACTTTCTGTGGTATCCGGACAACTCACATGAATAACAATGCACCTGTAGAGGAAATTATTCATCCCAGTGGTCGTATAAATATCGAGGTTTGATGTTGAGGTTCCCGAATAAAATGAGTTATCCTCAAGATTTAGCCAGCCGATGCCACTGTTTTCCTGCCATTGATATTCGGTGCCATTTAATGCTGTGATGGAATAGGAGGCGATTTCGTTCTTGCAAACATGCTGATTTTGAGGATTCGCCGTTATAACCGGGGGTTCAAATACCAGCAGGCTTGCTGGTTCAGAAGTATCTGTGGCAGCCGTGGCATCGCTGATCACGCACCTGTATTGATAGGTGTTTAGGCCCATATTGGCATTGAGGATGGAGAGAATGGGTGTATGTTCACCTTCAACATAGCTTACTGTGGCATCCAGATCATACCATCCCACACCATCATTTTCCTGCCACTGGTAACTGGTAGTATTAACGGCAACTATATTAAACGCTGCAGATGCATTGGCACAAACAGCGGTGTCATGAGGATGTGTTACCACGACAGGTTGCCCTTTTAAAATTTGTTGAAAAAGGAGGAAGAAGCTTGCCAGTAAGACAAAACGTAAAGAATCTCCAGAATATAACTTACATCCTTTCAAGCCAATATACCATTAACATTTGTTGCCAATCGCAAGATTGCATGTTGGCATTTGTGCTTGTTTGAGCCTTCTTTAATTGAGTGTAAAATTAGAGGATAGTCCTACGAGGACCTTTGAATTATCCAAAAGAAATACACATGGGGATGTTAATAAAAACACTTCAAACTTGCAGTAAAAAAGACTGTTTGAAGAGGGTTATCTGACAATACATCTTTGGTTATTTAAATTTGTTTTTAATTGGTGAAATTGCTCTTTTATAGCTTTTAAGTTATTATTTTTACGCATCACTTTTTGTTTAATAAACAACGATATTGGTATGGTTAACCTGGAAACAACCTATATGGGTTTGAAATTGAAAAACCCTCTTATTGTCGGAAGCTCAGGCTTGACGAATTCCGTAGAGAATATTATTGAAATTGCTAAGAATGGGGCTGGTGCTGTGGTGCTCAAATCTCTTTTTGAGGAACAAATCAACTATGCTGCTGCACATACACATTCTCAGGATGAATTTACCAATTATTATCCTGAAGCCTATGATTACATCAGCAATTACACCAGAGAAAATGATGTGTCAATATATCTTGATTTAATTCGCGATAGCAAAAAAGCAGTGGATATTCCGATCATTGCTTCAGTTAACTGTGTTTCAGGAGAAG
Source organism: Bacteroidota bacterium (assembly GCA_016845175.1). Classification (GTDB taxonomy): domain Bacteria; phylum Bacteroidota; class Bacteroidia; order Bacteroidales; family F082; genus JAERTD01. Next base: position 48,147 of record JAERTD010000028.1, read on the forward strand.
AATGGTTGTCTTTTGCCAAACAAGTGGAATCTGCAGGAGCTGATGCCCTGGAACTGAATATTTTTGTTATGCCTTCCGATCCTTCGAAGACTAACGAAGAGAATGAACAGGTGTATTTTGATATTGTTGATAAAGTTTTAGATGTGGTTTCCATCCCGGTTTCTTTAAAAATCAGCAATTATTTCTCCAGTCTTGCAAAAATGATCACCACCCTGTCGTGGAAAGGTATTAAGGGGATTGTCTTATTTAACAGGTTCTTCTCTCCTGATATTGATATTGAGAATCTGGAAGTTAAATCGTCCTTTGTTTTCAGTTCTCCTTCCGATCTTGGGCTTTCCCTTCGCTGGATTGCCATGATGTCCTCACATGTAAGGTGCGATCTGGCAGCCTCCACAGGTGTTCATGATGGAAATGCCTTAATCAAACAACTGCTGGCTGGAGCCAAAGCGGTACAGGTAGCTTCTGTATTGTACAAAAAGGGCTTCAAAGAAATAGGCAGTATGCTGGAAACTTTGGAAAACTGGATGGATCGTAAGAATTACAATAGTTTGGAAGGCTTTATGGGGAAAATGAGTGTGGAAGAAGCTAAGAATCCTGCCTCCTATGAAAGGGTTCAGTTCATGAAGCATTTCTCTGGTATTGAGTAAAGGAATACCCAGACTCTTTTGTGGTTGATCGCTCTGTTGAAGCGGTTTTCACTCGCTTTTATTTGGAATAATATATTTTATGTTTCTTCGTTAAAGTGGAAATGCATGATTGATTATACTATATTTGCATGGCAATCAAATCCCTTTACCCGTTTTTATTAACAACAAATCAGTAATTATAAGTGATATGAACAGCCAGCGGTAAACGGTAAAGGTTCAAAACTACCACTGGTTTTCAAAGAGCATATTTAAAATTGGGTTTATGAAAAAAACTGTAATTAATTTTATCATTATCATGATGATCCCATTGGGAATCACCCTGCTGCAGGGATGTTACCCAAATGAATCCATTTCATCTGATCAGTCAGATATTGTGGCTACCGGATATAACGATTCCGTGGATTTTACCAGCCTGTCTACCTATTTTATGGAAGATACTGTTTACCCTATCGTCGCTGAAGATGAGGAAGCAGAAAGAGTTAAGTATCAGGATGAAATACTATCCAATATGGCCACCAATATGGCCAATATGGGCTACACTCGTTTAACTGAAGCTGATACAGCTCAGGTACCTGATGTAATCATATTATTGTCTGCATTGCAAACCACCAATACAAGTGTTGGCTGGTGGTATCCTTACTATCCCGGTTGGGGTTGGGGTGGATATCCTGGTTGGGGTTGGGGTGGTTACCCTGGGTATTACCCACCATATTATTACCCGCCTAACTATTATGTAACCAGCTATACCACAGGAACGCTAAAAATGGAAATGCTGAATTTGAATGATTATGATATTATTGAAGGTGATACACTGGCCCGAATCTATTGGCATGGAGCCCTTCATGGTGTGATGACCAGCTCAAATGTAACCAACCGGATTAACAAAGGTATGAATCAGGCATTTACTCAATCACCCTATCTGAATACAGGTAACTAATGTAATGGACTTAAAACTGTAAGAAAATGAAAAGAAAAAACATACTATTGACCGTTATTTTAGTCACGCTGGTAAGCTTCTCAGGATTCTCCCAGGGCGGTGGCATTTGGAATTTTAACTGGAATACTGGTTTCCCACTGGGGGATACCAAAGATTTCGTCAGCAATCCAACCGGACGTGGATTTTCCATTGAAGGCCGTGGATTCGTTACTGATATGATTACTGTAGGTGGTATTGTAGGATGGAATGTATTTTACGATGAAGTGGGCTGGGTAACAGAAACAGTGAACAACACCACCATCAACGGATTTAAGAAACGCTATCTGAATACCATACCTATTATGGTTACTGGACACTACTATTTTTCAACTGGTAGCATTCAGCCTTATTTGGGAGTCGGTTTGGGAACCTATTATCTGGAAACCCGTGACTTTATGGGTATCTATTATGTAAGAGGAGAAGACTGGCATTTTGGTGTAGCACCTGAGTTGGGTGTGGTTTTACCTTTTGGAGCCAGCAATACTGGTGTTAATATTAATTTTAAATATAATTACGCAGCCAAAACCAAAGACAATCCTGCACAGTCATGGTTAGGTCTCAATGTAGGTTTGTCCTATATTTTTTAAAAGCATAAAGATTAAATAGTTAATCCGGTAGTGTTGAACGGTGTTCAATATTGCCGGATTTTTTATATTTACCACTACAATTAATTCAGTTAACAAAAAAAATATGAAACGATTCTTACTTTATCTATTCTTTGGATGTTTCTCCACCCTGATGGTTTTTTCACAACAGCAGTTGCAAAATCCTGGCTTTGAAAACTGGGAAGATGTTGGATTGCCTGTTGAAGAGCCTGTGAACTGGAGTTCCATCAAAACCTCTGACAATGAATTACTGAACCCCTCTGCACCCATAGTCTGGGGGAAAAGTGATGAAGCCCACAGCGGGAACCACTCCTTATATCTAATCAATGTTAAGGTCGAGATATTTAATGTAATTGCAACAGGTACCATAACCAGTGGTCGAATGCATGCAGATGTAAATCCTGATAAAGGATATGCCCATACCATACTCGAAGACTCACAGTGGAATATGCCTTTCACTGGCAAACCTGATAGTCTTGTGGTCTGGATAAAAGCCAATCCTGCCACCGGTGATTTTCCCAGAATACAGATGAATTTACATACTGGAAGGGATTCCATCCCAAGCAATGAGGAAAACCTAATCGCCAAAATCGACTATGCTTTTCCCTCACAGGTATTCAGTCATTGGACAAGATTTGCAATTCCAGTAAATTATATCAATCCAGGAACCCCTGAATATGCACTTTTAATACTCTCCTCAGGAAATGGAGTTGACGCCTTGGAAGGTTCGGAGGCTTGGTATGATGATTTGGAATTTATCTATAACGGAAGTAGTGTCAATGAATTGAATCTTTCTGATTTCAAAGCTTACCACCATCAGGGACAGTTATTTGTAAACACCAGTTTGACATCAGATTATGATATCCGCTTGAGTGATCTTAGTGGCCGGATCTTAATGGATGAGCAAAACCTGAATGGTTCCCAGCAGCAGTTTCAACTCAACCAACCCGCAGGGATTTATATCCTAAATCTGCGAAGCAACGGAAAGCAGGTTTCACGTAAGATAGTTGTCAATTAACAACAGATTAGATTTCCTAATTTATAAAACTATGTAAATGAGGCTTTTGGCCAGTCAGTTAACCATTGTATTCCTCTTGTTGTCATTCTTTTCCATGGGTCAGCAAGTGGGATTACTCAAGGGTAGGGTGGTGGAGAAAGGTACTGACCAGCCCTTGGTTGGTGCCAATATATATGTGAAGGAAAACCTGACCATAGGTGCGGTTACTGATTTCAATGGCTTCTTCACCATTGCTCTGCAACCGGGTAAATACTTGTTTACTGTTTCGTTTACAGGTATGAAATCCACAAGTTTCTCACTGGATGTTAAGGATGGTTCGACCATTGAACGTCATATTGAGATGGAGGCCTTTAGCACCCAGTTTGAAGAGGTGGTGGTCAGAGCGGGTAAGTTTGAAAGAAAGTTAGAAGAGCAAACGGTATCCATTGAAGTGATCAAGCCACGTTTGATACAGGCTAAGAATACACGTTCAGTGGAAACCATTTTGGATATGACACCAGGGCTCACTATACTGGATGATGAACCTCAAATCAGGGGTGGTAGTGGATTTACCTTTGGGGTAGGTTCTAAGGTGGCAGTTTTGGTGGATGATATGCCCATGATTTCAGGTGATGCAGGCAAACCCGACTGGTCTTTTATCCCTGTTGAAAACATCAAGCAAATAGAGGTGGTGAAGGGAGCGTCTTCGGTGCTTTCAGGTTCCTCTGCTTTAAGTGGAGCCATCTATGTTCGAACCAATTACCCAAGTATTCAGCCAGAAACCAAAGTGAATATTTACAGTGGTTTCTATACACCACCTAAGGCTCCTGCCAATAAATGGTGGTCAGGGACAAATTATTTGGCTGGTGGCAGTTTTCTTCACTCACGTCAGTTGGGTAAAGGGAAAACGGATTTTGTAATTGGTGGTTTGGTGGCCATGGATAAAAGCTATATCGGGGCTCCAAAACCAGGACCATACGTGGCTGACACCAACAATATTCAGGATTCTGATATGGGAAACAAAAAGTTTAGATTTAACTTTAATCTAAGGCAGCGTTCTGAAAAAATAAAAGGACTGGATTATGGTCTGAATGGTAACTTTATGTACAAAAAGGAAAGCACGGCATTTGCCTGGTTGGATGATACGGCTGGTTTTTATCGTGGCTATCCCGGTGCGGTTCTACTTGAAAATACTTTCTCATTTTATCTGGATCCCTTTGTAAACTTTTATACCCGTGGGGGAATCAAACATCAGTTTAGCGGAAGGATCTTGCATCGCAATATGGATGCCAACAACGATCAGTCCAGTAAAGCATGGATGTATTACTCAAAATATCAATTTCAAAAACGATTTGTGAACCTGGGTAATCTTGATTTTATTGGAGGAGTGGCCAACCATTACACAAAATCCAACGCCAATATGTATGCGGCCTCAGGGTCCGCAATTAATGACCTATGGAATCTGTCGATCTATATGGAAGTTGAAAAGAAGCTCGGCAATGTCTTAAATGTCTCGGCAGGGGTGAGGGTTGAGAATTTCAGATTGAATGATTCCATTACTGATACCAAACCTATTTTCAGGTTGGGTACCTCTCTGAAACTTGCCAAAGAGACTTATCTCAGAGCATCATTGGGGCAAGGCTATCGTTTTCCTACCATCACCGAAAGGTATATCAAAACTTCTGTAGGGAGTTTTGGAGTGTTTGACAACCCTGATCTGATTCCTGAAACCAGCTGGAATGCTGAGGTAGGGATTAAGCAAGGCTTCAAATTCAGTGAGTTTTACGGCTTTTTCGATGTGGCCGGATTTTATCAGGAATATGACAATACCATTGAGTATTTATTCGGCTTTTGGGATTCCACCTACACCTTTGCTCTGGCAGGATTTAAGTTTGTGAACACGGGTAAATCACGCATCACAGGTGTAGATATCTCCATGACCGGCCAAGCCAAATTCTCTAAACATTATGAGATCAATACATTGTTTGGTTATACATATATTGTTCCTATCACTTTACAACCCGATTTGGTATTTGCCAAAGATTATAAACAAGGAGATGCCAGTGAATTCTCCTATAACTCAACCAGTGTTGACCCTTCTAAAGGTATCCTGAAGTACAGGTTCCTTCATACCATAAAAATGGACCTGGAGTTTGTTTTTAAGTCGTTCTCCTATGGTATCAGTGCCCGGTATTTTAGTAAAATTGAAAACCTTGACAAAGCCATATTTGACTTCGAGGATGCCACAGTGTCCACTGGTGGTACGCTTCAGCCCATTTTGTACCGCGACTATTATGAAAATCATAACAATGGAAACCTCGTGGTAGATATGAGGATTAGTTATGCCATCAATCTCAAGCATAAAGTAGCACTGATTTCTGATAATATATTTAACCGCAGGTACTCACTCAGACCGCTAAAGGCTGAACCCATGAGAACGGTTATGCTACAATACAGTTTAAACCTCTAATACAATACAACTATGACATTCCTTCGTTCTGCTCTTATCGTAATCTTGTGCTTGTTTTTTTTCGGTAGTACTGCCCAGGAAGACATTGAACTTCCAGATGATTACAAACACAATGTGATCAAATGGAATCCAACACCATTTGTGCTTTGGAGCAGAAAGAATATCAACTTCTCTTATGAGAGAGTCTTAAAACCCCACCGTACGTTTTCAGTAAACCTGGGATATTTTGAACTGCCTTCTTTGGGTGTTTTAGAGGATGTTTTGGTTGAAAATAAAGTGGGGAAAGGCGGTTTTACGGTATCTGGTGATTATCGGTTTTACTTTAAAAATAGAAATACTCGTATGGCACCGGATGGATTGTATTGGGGACCTTTTGCCTCAATCCACCATTATGGTTTTAGTCATGATATGACCTTCATCGACAATCCCTCATTACAAGGAACAGCGAACCTGTCCGCATCTATGTCAATCGCAAGTTTAGGGGTTCAGCTAGGCTATCAATTTGTAATTAAGGATCGGTTTACCATGGACTTAATATTTATTGGTCCGGCACTTTCATTTTATGGTATTGATGTGAATTTAAGTGGTAATGTTGATATTAATGAGGAAGATGAATATTTAAAGGCCCTATATGATATGTTGGTGAATAAAATACCTGGCATGGAAGACCTACTGGATGTTGGTAGCATAAAGAAACAAGGCTTAACCACATCTGCAGGTCCTGGATTTCGATATATGATACAGTTGGGCTACCGTTTTTAGTTGTTGCTAAATTTTTATCTTTGCACCCTATATTAAATTAATCTAAATAAAAATGCCACATTACCAGGTCCGTGGTAAAATCCCACACAAACGACATATTGTTTTTAAAAAACCCGATGGAGGCCTCTATGCCGAAGAATTAGTATCCATGGAAGGGTTTTCAGATATCTATTCCATCGTTTATCATAATTACCCCCCCACACGGGTGCTCAAAATTGATGAGGCCTATGGAGTAGCCCCAGAAGTAGCAGTTGATGTTAATATGCAACACAGGGCCTTTAATGGTTTTGATGTGAAAGTAAGCGCTGATTATCTGGATAGCCGTACCATAGTTCTTGCCAACGATGACGTCTATGTTTCTCTGGCTGCACCACAGCAATCCATGACGGATTATTTCTTCAAAAATTCACAGGCTGACGAAATGATTTTTGTACATGAAGGCAGTGGAACTTTGAAGACACTATATGGTGATTTAGCCTTTGTGAGTGGAGATCATATTGTAATCCCCAGAGCGACCATCTATCAAATGGAATTCAAAGATGAAAACAATAGGTTATTTATCACTGAATCCATGCATCCGCTGAATTTCCCGAAGCGTTATATGAATAAATTCGGACAGCTGCTGGAACATTCACCCTTCCATGAACGTGATATTAAAACACCTGAAAAACTGGTCACTCATGACGAGGAAGGAGATTTTCTCGTAAAAATTAAGCGCAGTGATATGATTCATCCTTATCACTATGCCAACCACCCCTTTGATGCCATTGGCTGGGATGGGTATTTATATCCTTACTCTTTGTCAATTTATGATTTTGAACCACTCACTGGTCGTATCCATCAACCACCACCTGTACATCAAACCTTTGAAACTCCTGCCTTTGTGACCTGTGCTTTTGTACCCCGTTTATACGATTACCATCCGGATGCCATTCCGGCACCTTACCATCATGCCAATGTTGATGCGGATGAGGTATTGTATTATGTGGATGGTGATTTTATGAGCCGAAACAATATTGGGAGGGGACAAATTACACTACACCCCATTGGTATTCCACATGGCCCTCATCCTGGCGCTGTGGAAAGAAGTATTGGCCAAAAGGCAACTGAAGAATATGCCGTTATGGTGGATACCTTTAAACCCTTAAAACTGACCAAAGCAGCCCTGGCAATTGAAAATGCCGATTACTTCAAAAGTTGGATGGAATAAACGAATCGATAACCCTAAATACCAGAATTACAATGACTACTGAAAATAATACTTTTCCCTTAAAAGGGACTGACTATGTAGAATTCTATGTTGGAAATGCCAAGCAAGCAGCCCATTTTTATCAATCTGCCTTCGGTTTTCAACCATTGGCTTATGCAGGTCTCGAAACAGGTTTGACTGACCGATGCTCCTATGTAGTAAGACAAAATAAAATCACATTCGTTCTTACCGCAGCCTTAACACCCGAATCAGAAGTAGCAGAACATCATAGAAAACATGGTGATGGTGTAAAAACCATTGCGTTGCTGGTTGATGATGCGACCAAAGCTTATGAAGAAACAACCTCCAGAGGTGCTGTATCCGCCCAACATCCAAATAAGGCCACTGATGATAATGGTGAAGTAATTACCTCAGCTGTTGAAACCTATGGTGATACAGTTCATGTTTTTGTAGAAAGAAATAACTATAAGGGTTTGTTTTTACCGGGTTTTGTAGCCTGGGAGCCCGAATATCAGCCGGAAGATTGCGGTCTTCTCTATGTAGATCATATCGTAGGTAGTGTGGGTTGGAATGAGATGGATAAAACAGCTGATTACTATAAGAATGTCTTCGGTTTTGAACAACTCATTTCATTTGATGATAAAGACATTTCAACTGAATACACCGCCTTGAAATCCAAGGTAATGGTGAATGATAATATGTGGATCAAATTCCCGATCAATGAGCCAGCTGTTGGAAAAAAGAAATCTCAGGTAGAGGAATTTCACGATTTCTATCGTGGCTCAGGTGCCCAGCATGTGGCCATTGCCACAGATGATATTGTAGCCACCATCGCTGCACTCCGCGATAGGGGAGTTGATTTTCTGCATGTGCCAGATAGCTACTATGATACGGTAGTTGACAGAGTGGGTGAGATAGATGAGGACCTTGAAGTACTGAAGAAGCACAAAATCCTTATCGATAGAGATGATAAAGGCTATCTGTTACAATTATTCACCAAGCCTGTGGAAGACCGGCCTACATTCTTCTTTGAAATTATCCAAAGAAAAGACGCCATTTCATTCGGAAAAGGTAATTTCCAGGCTTTGTTTGAATCCATTGAATTGGAACAGGCAAACCGTGGGACTTTATAGAAAGCATCAAAACTAATCCTAAACACTTAGTCCATATTGATCAAAATGATAAAAGCCAATAGCCCTTCATTAACATCATGGGTCGAAATAGCTGCTGACAGCGATTTTCCCATTCAAAACATCCCATTTGGAATTATTAGTTATGGTGGTAATTCTCCAAGACCAGCAAGCCGGATTGGTGATTATGCCATAGACCTTTCGGTACTGTCAGATCTGGGCTATTTTGATAGCCTGGGTATTGACAATCTGGGTGTGTTTTATGCACCGGTGCTCAATGATTTCATAGCCTTGGGCAAGCCTGTTTGGCAAGCTGTCCGACAGCAGATTTCAGATCTGTTGAATATTGAAAACCAGGAACTACAAGGCAATGAAAACCACACCCAACAAGTCTTGCGACCTATACATGAAGTGACGGTGCATTTGCCAGTGGAAGTGGGTGATTATACAGATTTTTACTCCAGTATTGATCATGCTACCAATGTGGGTACTATGTTCAGAGATCCCGACAATGCCTTGTTTCCCAATTGGAAGCATTTGCCAGTGGGTTATCATGGCAGGAGTTCTTCCATAGTCGTGAGTGGTGCTGAAATTCACAGACCCAAAGGTCAAACTAAAGCAGATGATGCAGAATCGCCAACTTTTGGCCCCTCCAGACTATTTGATTTTGAGCTGGAAATGGCATTTGTTACCGGTAAACAAACCCAGTTGGGTGAAGCAGTTGATGTGAATAAGGCCGAAGATTATATTTTCGGCATGTTGATATTTAATGATTTATCTGCCCGTGACATACAAAAATGGGAGTATGTTCCCCTGGGACCTTTCCTGAGCAAGAATTTTGGATCGGTGGTATCCCCATGGATTATCACATTGGATGCTTTGGAACCGTTTAAACTGGATGCTCCGGCCCAGGATCCTGAAGTATTGCCCTATCTTAAAGTCGATGACAGAAAAAACCACGACATAAAGCTTGATGTATTCATCAAACCTGATGGTGGTGAAGAAAACCATGTCTGTGCATCAAATTATAAGTATTTGTATTGGACCATGAGTCAGCAGCTGGCGCATCAAACAGTTAATGGATGCAATATAAATGTGGGAGATATGTATGCCTCTGGTACCATTTCAGGACCCACACCCGAATCTTATGGCTCCATGCTTGAATTGAGTTGGCGTGGATCAAAACCCATCCGATTAAATGATGGCACAGAAAGACGTTTTGTCAATGATAATGACACTATTATCATGAGAGCTTATGCTGAAAAAGATGGTGTGAGAATCGGATTTGGAGAATCGGTAACCAAAGTATTACCGTCAATTTAAACCAAAACAAGTTTTTGGATGCCAGACTTCATTTATAATGCTCATTAGATAATTGTTATGATTGAGATTGATCCCAAAACATATGGAAATCCTGAGTTGTTCAAGCTATTGTTAGCCGGTGTTGCTCCTCGACCCATAGCATTTGCTAGTACAGTTAACAAGGAAGGGCACCCAAACCTATCTCCTTTTAGCTTTTATAATGCTTTTGGAGTCAATCCTACGACCTTAATCTTTTCACCCTCGAGAAGGGGAAGAGACAATACCACCAAGCACACCCTGGACAATGTAAAGGAAGTTCCGGAGGTGGTGTTAAGTGCTGTAACTTTTGACATGGTTCAACAGATGAGCCTTTCCAGTACAGAATATCCTGAAGGGGTGGATGAATTTATTAAATCCGGCCTGACAGCATTGCCCTCAAAAACCGTTCAACCACCCCGTGTGGCTGAGTCACCACTTCAGTTCGAATGTAAGGTTCGGGAAGTGATTGAGATCAGTGGACTGCCCGGTTCAGGAAACCTGGTAGTTTGTGAAATTCAGCATATCCATATGGACGAGAATATACTGGACTCTGAAGGTAGTATTGACCCCGATGCCATTGACTTGGTAGGCCGCATGGGAGGCGATTACTATGTAAGAACCTCAGGTGCGGCAAAATTCATCATTCCAAAACCTTTGGCAACCATGGGTATTGGTGTTGATCAGCTTCCTGAAGAAGTAAGATATAGTGACATATTAAGCGGTAACGATTTGGGTCAGTTGGGAAATCTGGAACAACTTCCCAATGCTGAACAAATTGAGGATTATGTGACCAGCCAAAAGCTTGAATCCTTAATTAGAGACAGGGTACAACTTCATAAATATGCGAAAACACTAATTGCAGATGGAAAAACAACTGAGGCCTTGACTCTGTTGATGTCTGCAGTAAATTAAATCTTAATTTAGCATAGAATATTTTTGAGTTGCAAAAGCTACCTTTATGGGAAACTCCATTCAGAATGCCCTGGGGATTCTTCCTGCATTATTTAGTTTGAGGCGATACATATCCCGACAACGTCGGTTTATGCGAAAGGAGATTACACCCATTCTTGATGTTGCAAGAGCCACTAATGATGGCAGTCTTTCGGAAAGGGATTTTAAGAAAATCAATAGGTATTATGGATTGGCCGTTCCGGCTATTTTGGGTGAAGCCTTTTGCCGGCTACGTGGAAACCCAATGGAAGAGAACGAGCGTTGGGCCTCGACCTCACAAGGTGTGATAACTGGTCTGTTCGATGACTTTTTTGATGGTAAAAAGTTGCCGCAATCACAAATACTGGCCATGTTGAAAAATCCGGAAACCATTGAAGCCAATGATTCCAATGAATCCCTCTTTCTAACATTTGGTATTAAAGTTCTGCAGTTTGTTAAAAACGCCGACTGGCTAAGGACCCAGTTTATGCTCGTTCACAAGGCACAAGTTGAAAGTTTAAAACAGGAAAACGCCATCTTAAACAGTGAGGATTTATGGTTGATAACCAGAAATAAGGGAGGCCATTCGGTATTGTTTTACCGGGCTGCATTTAATAATCCCATGAGAGCCGGAGAGGAAGCTGCACTCTATCAATTGGGATCTCTAATGCAATTGGAAAATGATATTTTCGATGTGTATAAAGATGTCAAAAGCAATATTTGCACACTGATGACCAGTGAAACCAATATGGCGGATCTTAGAAAACGGTTCATGCTGGAAGCTGAAAAAATGCTGGATTTATGTCACCATTTGGATTATCCAAAAAACCAGATTATTGACTTTCTGGACATCATCATGCCCGTGGTGAACCGAGGTTTTGTTGCACTGGATCAATATGAGAAACTTCAGTTATCTACCGGTGGGATATTTGAACCTTCAAAATATAGTAGGAAGCAACTCATTTGTGATATGGAAACCCCCAAACATATTCTTAAAACCATAGGATACCAAATTAAGAATCACTACTAGTTTATGTAAGGGAATGACCGAAATTGAGACTAAGAAACTTGTGGAACAAACTCTGATTGACTAGCAGAAAACCATTGTTTTTTTGATTTAGTTAGATCATAGTAGCATCAGCTCAAGTAAAATGTATTATTTTACAAATTGAGTGAGTTCATTATAGGAAGTTGTTTGTGGCCTCAAAAGAGTGAAGCATAGTCTACTTTATTTGGAGTGAACTCAAACCCTATTGTCGATTTGATAAATACTAGAATAAATGATCCGATTAGTTATAGCCGATGACCATCCGATTATCGTAAATGGTGTGAAAACCTTACTTGAGCGAGAGCAGGAAATTGAGCTTGTGAAGGAGGTGTCCAATGGCTCTGAGCTGATAAGTTTCCTTGAAGGCAGTCAAGTGGATGTGGTGCTTCTTGATATCAATATGCCTGAAATGAATGGGATTGATGCCTGCAGAATCATCAAAAATAAGTTTACTGATATTAAAGTCCTGGTTTTTTCTCAATATGATGAAAAGCGTTTTGTTAAACGCCTGCTGAAATGTGGTGCCAAAGGCTATCTTCTTAAAAACTCAGGAGCAAACGAAATCATTAATGCCATTAAAATGGTTCATAGCGGAGGCATGTACTTAAGCAAAGACCTGCCCGATATTTTCGATGGAAGAAAGCCTACTTCCAAGTCTGACTATTTATTCCCTGATATTAGTGCCCGTGAATTGGATGTCCTCAAGCTGATTTGTAATGAGCAGAACACACAGGAAATAGCAGATGCGCTGTTCATCAGCCCTCACACCGTTGAAACACACCGTGCCAATTTGCTTCTTAAGGTCGGAGTTAAGAATACCGCCGGCTTGGTGAAATGGGCGGTTGAAAACGAAGTCATTTAAGAGTACCGATAGACCACTAAACTGCTAATATCCAGTAAATACTATTTTTACGCGATTTGATTACTTCACTGATCTATATGACACCACCAAAGGTATTGGCTCACAAACATACCGCGGTCTTTCTTTTGGCTTTTATGCTGGCTGTTGGACTTAAGCTAAAAGCAGCAGCAGTTGATCATCAGCAGTTCCTGGACTCAATTGAAGTGAGTATCGAAGCACTCTCAGGCAAAGATCGAATTGCCAAATACCTGGAAAGCTGGGAATTGGTTCAGAGTAAGGATAAAAGGAGAGCCTTGCAGTGGAATGGACGAAGTATGGAGCTGGCAGATCAAATTGGAGATTATGAAAGTCTGGCCAAGCTATCCTGGCAGGCGGGCTTAACCTATCAAACCATCGGTGTCTATGATTCAGCCCGCTACTTCATCGTTCAATCCATTCGGATAGCCGCTAGCCGGGATTTACCGGAAACTGAGATTATGGCCAGGTATCGATTGGGATCGCTTCTTTACAGGATTGGACAATCAGATTCAGCCAAAACAGTTTTTCTGGATGTTATGGATGATAGCAAGCGCCTGAATTATGCCATGGGGAAAATGTTAGCCCATGGCGGGCTTGGTAAAATGGCTAAAAGGGAAGGAGAGTTTGATAAGGCCTTAAACCATTTTATTAGTGAGGAATATCTTGCAGATTCTATGAATTTGCCTAATTCTGCAACCCATGCCATGCTGAACATTGGTATTATTTATGGCAAGATGAGGGACTATCCCATGGCTAAATCGGTTAATTTGAAAGCCATGAATATAGCTGAATATTACGGATATAAGGACCGGCAATTTCAACTAAATAATAATTTGGCTGTATTATACCGCCTCATGGGACTATATGACTCTTCCTTCTATTTTCAACGAAGGGGTCTTCAAATGGCAAAAGAACGTAAGTCCGTGATAGATATGACCCGGGCCTATATGAATTTTGGTACCACCCATGCTTATATGAAAGATTTCATACAAGCAAAGATGTACTTTGATACCGCCTATAACACACTGGGTAGTTCTGATAATATACCTTTAAAAATGAGTGTATTGCAAAACTTGTCTGCTGTGAGTAAAGATTTGGGGGAATTCCAAAGGGCCATACATTATGCACATGAGTCCCTGGAATTGGCAAAACAAACCAAGCAAATCCACAATTTCAGAAACCTATATGAAACACTCTATACCTCATGGAAGAAATTGGGTAATGCAGATTCAGCGCTAGTCTACCATGAATTGTTTTTCATGTACCACGATAGCCTTTTCAACGAACGCAAACAGAAAAACATTGATGAGATTAAAATAAAATATGAATCTCAGAAACTCGCCAGTGAATATTTGATTTTGGAGAATGAGAATCTGGAACACACTATTGCTTTGGCGGAAAAGAAATTACAGCTGAATATTGTCATGGGGGCCGGCTTTACTATTGTGGTTATCGTAATTCTCCTCTTAATCCTTTTTAGGACGCGATATCAAAAGAATATCATCATCAGGCAGCAGGAAATTGAAAGACTAATACGAGAACGTAAATATCTTTCTGCTCAGGCATTGATAGAAGGGCAGGAAGCAGAACGCAAACGAATTTCACAAGAATTACACGACGGCTTAGGAGTATTGCTTTCCACTGCAAGCCTGCATCTATCTTATATACCAGATACTGGAAGCGACCAGGAAAAGGAAGAAATGTATGCTAAAGCCGATGAGATGCTTAGGAGAGCAGGTGTTGAATCCAGAAGGATTGCCCAGAATATGATGCCTGGTGTTTTATCAAATTTTGGGGTATTTGAAGCCATTGAGGACTTATTGGAGGATGTGGGTGATACCGCTGATATAAAGATTCAGTATACCCATCAGGGATCTAGAGGAAGAATAGGGGAACGCATTGAAATAGTAATTTACCGAATTGTACAGGAGTTAGTAAATAATACCCTAAAGTATGCAGATGCCAAAAGCATCACTTTGCATATTCATCGACAGTCAGAAAACTTATTGATAAGCTATTCTGATGATGGTATAGGTTTCGATCTGAGTAAAGTGGAAAACGGAAAGAGTCTTGGTTTATCTGGCATTCGATCAAGGGTTGACTTACTCAATGGAAGCCTCGAAATCCAATCCTCTCCTGGACTTGGTTTCTCCTGTCATTTCGAAATCCCTATATAGTGTTCTTGAAGACACCTTTTTGATTGGGTCCCAATAAGCAAGCGAATGCTATCCTGTTTACTAACGGTGGATGAGGATCTGTGATGCTTCTGCCCAATGTCAATTCCTTAATACTTCTCTTTTAGTTGTTTTCAGCTATTTTCTCTTAATGGCAGAAATAGGTGCTGTTAGTATGCTTCCCATTGTTGACTTTTGTTCACCTAATAAAACAACACTCAAATGAAAAAGATTGATATGATGAGAACAATGGTATGGGCAGTACTGGCCTTTAGCATTCTATTATTTTCTGCTTGTGAAAAGGACGAAGATCCGGTAAACAATTTACCAAAGGTGAGTATGGTAACTGTTAGCCCTTCAAGTATCACCCCTTCTGGTGTAGCCACAGTTTCAGTAACTGCCACAGATGATGACAATGATGAGCTAACATATACCTATGCAGTATCCGGAGGAACCATTAATGGTACTGGCTCTTCAGCCACATGGAATGCACCTTCAATAGCTGGTGTGTATACTGTTAATGTAACTGTATCTGATGGTAAGGGAGATGCAACAGGTTCTGCAGTACTTACAGTTCAGGCTCCAGTTAATAATAACCCTGTAATCAACAGTGTTCAGGTTAATCCTTCCAGCGCGAATCCCGGAGCTAGTGTTTCAGTTTCAGTAGACGCTTCTGATGCAGATGGTGATGCCTTGACCTATTCTTATCAGGTAACTGGTGGGGCAGTCAGTGGTAATGGGTCCTCAGTTTCATGGACAGCTCCTTCTCAGGCAGGTGCTTATTCGGTAACTGTAACCGTTGATGATGGAAATGGTGGAAGTACCAGTTCAAGTGGCTCATTAACCGTCAATCAATTGGTCACTCAGATAACCGGTACCGCAAGCTTTCCTGCAGGAACATCAGGTGATCTGCAAAATGCAAAGGTGAGTATCTATACCTCATACGATAACTGGAACAATAACAATCCACTGATGTTTGTAGCTGCAACTGGCTCTGGTTCCAATGTGAGTTTCACCATAACAGATATCCCTCCAGGACTATATTATCTTGATGTGTGGAAAGACAATGATAACAGCTCTAGCTGGTCGACAGGTGACTTTGTAGGCTGGTATGGTGCTGGTGGATTAGGAGCGCCTTCACTTACCGAAATCTCACTTACCGAGGGCCAAACCAAGGATGTGGAAATTTCTATGATGACCATTGGATTTTTCAACTCTGAAAGCAAAACGAAATCCAGCCTGGAAAACTAATAATTAAAACAAATCTTACTAAAGCATACAACTATGAAAAGATTACTAACCATAAGCCTGGCATTTGCCCTGCTCTTTGGGCTCTCTAATTGTAAAAAGGACTCCGATGAAGAAACACCACAACCCTCTGTATCTGATCCTGCGACTTTACTAGTCTATGAATCCGATGGTTTTAATAAAAGTTTAAAAACAAACCAATTACAGGCTACAGTTAAAAAAACTGACCTGCAGTTTTCCACCTTCGGTGATATGAATTCTGGAGCTACTTTTGGTTCCTTTCAAAAAGCATATGTCTATAATACAGCTGAGAATACCGAGTCATTTGTTTTATTTGATGAAATGGGTGAGCCGGCTTTTTTGTATAAAATTGACCTTACCACTGGAGAAAAAAAGGAATCAGTAGTTGAGTTTGAAAGGGTAGATCAAAACAATTTCTATGTGAGATTTTTCTATTATGACTGGACTAATCGTCTGGGAACCCTGTTATTCGAAACTAAGATTTCAGGTAGTGCCGGAGCCTATCAAAGCACACCAACATTTACCATTGATAATTTGAATTTCGGAAGCAAGGAAGCTCCTTCCAATGGCAAGAAGGGCAATAATAGTTTCCCAGTTAGACTAAGCCGTTTGGATACTTTTATGAACCCTGATTATCACAACGCCAATAGCCGTAGTGTAAATGACGGTATCGATGGATGGATGGATTCATTCAATAAAATGAGAAATTCAAGCATCGCCGACTGGCTGTCTACATCAAGAAAAGCAGGTGTTGTATTGACACTTGCCGGTTTGGGATTAAGCGAAACAGTCATTGGAGCACCTGTGGGTGTTTGGCTTGTGGCTGGTGGAAGTTGCTTAGTGGCTACCTCCACAGCAATTGAAGTGGTGGTGACTGATAAATGGAGCAATTTCTTGACAGAAACAAAAAGTAAATTGGAGACATTATCAGAAACCGCACAGGAGATTGCAGGAAATACTGTCCAGAAGTTTCAAGGTTATGCCCATGATCTTAAAGAACACTGGGTGAACAATAGCAGCAAGACAGATCTTGATGAATTGATCGAAGAAATTGAAAAAGAAGAATTATTGGTAAATGATGATGATTTGGATGATCTGCCAGATAAGAATGGCGTGTTACAAATTGGTTTGTCATGGTCAACCGATGGAACTGATGTCGATCTGTGGGTAACCGATCCTGCTGGTGAAACAATTGATTATACAAATACCACCTCTGCCTCCGGCGGATACCTCGATCGTGATGATGTAGATGGATACGGACCTGAAAATATCTATTGGGCCAACAATATTCCTGATGGTAATTATCTGGTTCAGGTACATTATTTTGAAGGTCAGGTGGTTACTAATTATCAGATTAAAGTAACCAATGGTTTAGGTTATTCGGCTACCTATAATGGTACTTTGCAAAGCGAAGGGCAGCTAGATGATGTAGTTGCCATAACCAAATCCGGTGCATTAATAGGGAAAAAGTAAATGTAACCCACCAATATTGGAAGAACAGCACAACATTTAATTTTCTTATATAGATTGTATTTTGGTTTTAGGGGCTATTTATTTTATAAATGGCCCCTTTTTTTTGTTTTTATTTGCCACCAATTGAGCTAAGTGCTGTCTTTACTGTTGTGGACTAAATCCACATGCTTGGAAACATTGATTAAATTAGCCATTACTAAGAATAAATTGAGGAATAATCCAATGAAATTGCCACGGGCTTTTGTTTATGCAATCATGCTAGTAATGCTGGTAAACACAGCTTTATTGGCACAGCATACTGTGATAGAGGGCGTGGTTACAGACAGTAAGAACCGTCAGGGTATTCCCTTTTGTAATGTGTATTTCAAAGGAACTACCATCGGTACCACCACCGATATTTATGGTGCTTTTAAACTGGAAACAAACTCACCTTCCGACTCCCTGAGCTTTCACTCCATGGGATATGAGACAAAGGAAATGCTCATAAAAAGAGGGACTTTTCAGCGGATCGATATAAAACTATCTCCCAGTGATTTTCTGTTGGATGAAGTGGTGATAACCCCTGGAGAAAATCCCGCCTTTATCATACTTGAAAGGTTGCTTGATAACCGAAAGGTATACAAACCATCCAATCTAAAGAACTACCGGAACACTACCTATAGCAAGGTTGAGATTTCACTGGACAATGTGAATGAGGAGTTTAAAAGAAGACCCCTCATTCGTCCATTCGTGAGCTTGCTCGATAGCCTGCAAAGTAATTCAGAGGGAGAAGACCAAACCCTGCTGCCTATTTTTTTCAGTGAAACAGTGAGTGAGTGTAACTACCTCATGTCTCCATATCTTGAAAACGAGAAATTAATAGCCACCAATACCGAGGCCGTTATAAATATTGAGGAATATTTGGAGCCATTTCTGGGATCACAGGCTCATAAATACAATTTCTATGAAAACTGGGTGCGTGTTTTTGACCGACAGTTTGTGTCACCCATTGCATCAGGCGGGAAGTTCTATTATAAGTATTACCTGATCGACAGTACCCTGATCGACAACGAGATTAACTATCTCATCACCTTCGAGCCCCGACGCATGCATGATCCAACTTTTAAAGGACGGATGTGGGTATCAAAGAATAACTACATTTTAAAACGGGTTGAGGTTGAGGTAGGTAAACTGGCAAACTTAAATTACATTGATAAGATCAGGATTGAACAGGAATTGGAGCTTGTTGATGGCGTTGCTGTATTTCCCATTCAAAGCCGGGTATTTGTGGATGCCCAAACCGTTGGTAAAAAGGCGCTGGGACTTGTGGCTAAGTATCGGGTGGCGGCCAAAGATATTGAGGTTGATGTGGATTTTCCTTCAGGCGCTTTTGCGACCAAAAGAGAGCACTATGATGACTCCAAAGTAAAATCTGAAGACTACTGGACTCAGGCCCGAACGCGCTTTACCAATGATACCCTGGAAGCTGCTTTGGCTCTTTCCCTGGTGGATTCATTGAGCCAAATGAAACCTGTCAGAAGATTCAATAAAAGAATGGATTTCTTACTGGAAGGTTATTGGGGTACCAAGTATTTCGAATTCGGACATTATATTTTCCTGCTGGGATATAATGAGGATGAAGGATTCCGAACCAGAGTCGGAGGTCGAACGACGATGGATTTTAGCGACAAATGGTTGTTAAAGGGTCATGCGGCCTATGGCTTCGGAGACAAACGCTTTAAGTATTCTGCTCAGGCTGAATACTTTCTGGATAAGGATTTGTGGATGAAGGTGGGATTTCGTTATAGGTATGATATAGACAAGATTGGTGTAAACCAGGAGTTTATTGATGCCCATCCCTTTCTGGCCTTCAGTATTGCACTTTCCTCACAATTTGGAGGTAGTCATTATGCAGCTTTAGGTGAAGATATCAGCGCCTGGTACAGAACAGATCTTGGTCGGGGACTTCAGCAAACCATCATCTTTCGCCACTACAATTTCCGACCCTATGGGAATTTTACTTTCGCCTATTATGATGAACAGGGAGAAGTTCGGGAACAGTATGTGTTATCAGAAGTGAGTTTAAAGACCCGTTTTGCAAGAAGGGAGCGGTTTATTGTAAAAGGAAATAACCGTATCGGAGTGAATGCCTTAAAAGGACCCGTGCTGAGCTTTGGACTGACATTGGGTTTCAAAGATGTCTTAAACTCCACATTCAGCTATCAAAAACTCTCCTTGGGAATAGCCCAAAAAGTAAAGGTGGGACATTTGGGTAAATTCCACTATGATATAAAGGCCACAAAAGTTTTTGGAACTGTACCTCCAACCCTTTTAAATATCATGCAGGGCAATGAATCCTTTCTTTCCACTAGCAAAGGCTACAATATGATGCGTTTCTTCGAGTTTGTAGCTGATCAATCATTGGAATTTTATTATTTCCATCACTTTGAAGGCATGCTCATGAATAAGGTTCCATTATTGAATGGACTGAATTGGAGGTTTATGAGTGGGATTAGAGGCGTCTGGGGTAGCTATAGCGATTCCAATCAGGATATTATACCGGTTTCTGATATTTCCGGCGATCCTGTTTTTAAATTCAGGCCGTTGCAAGCGCATACACCCTATGTGGAGGCTTCCGTGGGCTTTGAGAATGTGTTCAAAGTCTTGAAAATACAGTATTTCAGGAGGTTTACCTATCTCAATGAGTCCAAACACCAGCCATGGGCCATCAAGCTTGCATTCTATTTCTCTTTTTAATCTGTAATAAAGTGAAAAGAGGATCTAAACTTCCAATCCGTTTGTTATAAGGTTATCGAGTTCCGGATTCTTTGAAGCAATTTCCAGTAGGTGTTTTTCCAGATCACGGCTGAGTTCATTGGATTTTTCATTTTTTGTAGACCCATAGAATAGCTCCAGAACCAACAACCACTCATCAGCATAAGTTTTTTTGATGCTTTCCCAGAAAGATTGAAGTTGATCGATGGATGCATCGTTTTTAATGAGTTGCTGCAAGTCGGCGTAGCGATCAAACACTGATAAGGTCTGCTGATCGTAATCAATACGCTGGGTTTTTTCGGCAGGGGCTTCGTAGCTTAGTTCAAATCCATCAGCATCTGCTGGCCCACTGTAGGCGGAGGTTATTTTTTCTCCCACAGCCATATCATATACTCCCCAGGATGGCTCAAACAATGTTTTGCCATTATGTGTTACATGACAATCGGCAAAGGAAAGCAATAGCAATTTACCATCTTCTCTTATGAACGATTGTAAGGCACCCTGAACAACAACCCCTGATTCAAACTCAAAGTGACACTTCCTGCCTTTGCTGATGCCTAAATTCAATAAGTCCTGATCGTTGAGGAAACGAGTGGGCTTTAAGGAACCTTTTATTTTTCCGATGGGAGACCCGAAGCCATCCTTATGAACGGCTTTGGAGTGGCCTTTGAGCATCTTTTCATTGTAGTTTAGGGTAGTTGGCCCTGTGGTGTTTAAATACACAGCCTGCCCGTTATGTATCATGACATCGGTAAATGTACCTGATACCTGAAGGCCAGAGGCATACTGAAGTGTTGCAGTATTGCCCGATTGAATGGCCTTCATAATCCCTTCCATACCACCATTGCGTAAGGCCATCATGTCGGCAAATTCATTAAGAACCTCTGACAAATGCTTAAAGTCGGGGGTTACAAATAACTGTGGCTGAGGTTTGGTGATGTCAAAAGCATAATCCATGGCGTCAATGGTATATGGGATCTTCTGTACATCATATTTTAAAGCACCTTTACTTTCTCCAATGGAGGATAATAATCCGGCACCGTAAATTTTAGGACTGTTCATATTACCCACCAAACCATATTCTACGGTCCACCAATGAAGGTTCCTGATTAATGTCATTTCTGAAGGCATTCCCATGTCTTCACTGGTTTCCTTAAGGCATTTTTCTGCTTCCGCAATCTTTTTTACAGGTGTTAATGGATTGGCTTTCAGAATAGAAAGATGTCGGATGACTTCATATAAATGATAATCCTTCTTTGATGAAAAGGCCTTGGAACCTATCTCTCCAAAATATCTCAGGTACTCAGCATATTCAGGATCAGCAATTATAGGGGCATGACCCGCCGCCTCATGGATAATATCTGGTGCTGGAGTATAGGCAATCTGATTGTGTGGTCTGATATCGGCAGCAATTACCAATACATTGTGCTTTTGGAATTCCATAAAAGCTGAAGGCGGAATAAATCCATCCACCGTAACAGCCGCCCAGCCAATACTTCCCAATGCTTCATTCATTTCTTCTATACTGGGAATATGATCAAGGGAAATTCCGGTACGTCGAAGACCGTCCACATAGGAAGGGTGGGCCACCTTCGATAAATAGCTAATATTTTGTTTCATCACATAGCGCCACACTGCTTGTTCTCTGGCATTATAACGTGCATAATCCTGATCAATAATAAATGCGGAAAGGTGTTTAGGAAGTTTTTCGACTATGGGATTATGTGACATATCTATTATTTAGAAGAAATATAAATAAGTTCAAAAATAGAACTTTTTTTTGCAAGAATTGTTGCCTGACCCATGTAAAATTTTGATCTGACGCCTCTTTGGAAGTGGAAACCGGATTGAAAACCTATTTCATAAGTTACTGTAGGTTGGGTATCACAGTCTTTGACCAAACAAATCAAGACCATTAAATGTATTTTTGCAGTATTAAGAAGCTCTCATGCAAAACTCCCTTAAGTTGTATTTGGCAGTTCCCGTACTTAACGAATATGAAAACCTGCCGGAATTATTGGACTGTATTCTTAAACAAAGCTATACAAACTATGAGGTGGTGTTTTGTGTGAACCAGTATGAATCATGGTGGGATGAGGATCAGTACAAACGGAAATGTAAGGATAATGGCCGGAGCATGGAATACCTCCGTGATCGCAAACTGGACAATGTTAGAATTATCGACCGATCTTCCAAAGGAAATGGTTGGACACGAAAGCACGGTGGGGTTGGTTGGGCAAGGAAGGTCATCATGGATGACATCAGTGATCAGGCTTCAGCAGATGATATCATCATTAGCATGGATGCCGATACTTACTATCCTGAGGATTTTTTAGCTAAGATTGCTGCATTCTATCAGGAAAACCCGCGAGGGACAGGTCTTTCCATACCCTATTATCACAAACTCTGCTCAGAAGCAACCAACAATCGCCTCATACTTCGATATGAGATTTATATGCGCTATTATGCACACAATCTGATCAGAATTAAGAACCCATACGCTTTCACTGCCTTGGGATCTGCCATCGCCTTAAGTGTGGAGACCTACCGAAAGATTGGTGGTATCACACCAGTTAAAAGTGGAGAAGACTTTTACCTGCTTCAAAAATTGGTTAAGACTGCGAAACTTGCTACTTGGGTTAATACCACTACCTATCCATCTGCACGGTTTTCAGATCGTGTATTGTTTGGCACCGGACCTGCGCTTATAAAAGGGAATTCAGGTGATTGGGATTCCTACCCATTTTATTTAGCTGATTCATTCGATAAAGTAGGTAATACATTTGGCAAGTTTGAAACCTTGTATACTCATGATCTGAAACTTCCCATGGATGCTTTTTTTAACCAGCAGTTTGGAAAGGAAGATTTCTGGCTTAGTCTGCGACACAATTATAAGGACAGGAAGAATTTCGTCAAAGCCTGTCAGAATAAAGTTGATGGACTGAGAATATTGCAGTTCCTGCGCTGGGATAAGGATAGCACCACATCAGTTAATGAGTCGACATTAACAGATTATCTGTTGAAGCATGCCGTATCAAAATTACCGGATAGCATTAAAACAATCCTGAAAAAGATTAATTTTGAGAAGACCAGCATCGAGGAATTGAATCAGCTGCGGGATTGGATGTTTGAAGAGGAAAGCAAATTGCGCAAAAATAATGCTGAAACAAAGTAATTAAACTGATGCATCAATACCTTCTAAGCTATGATAAGCTCCAATTTGATTAGTATTTTGGGTCCGACGGCAACGGGAAAAACCAAGCTTGCAGCTCATTTAGCGGCCCTCATTGGTGGTGAAATTATTAGTGCAGATTCCCGTCAGGTGTACCGGGGTATGGATCTGGGTACAGGGAAGGATATTGAAGACTATACTGTTGAATCTGTTCAGGTAGCACACCATTTAATCGACATAGTTGATCCTGGTTATGAGTATAATGTTTTTGAGTTTCAGCAGGATTTTAAAGAGGCTTATCAAAAGATACAGTCCAATGATCACATTGCCATCATGTGTGGTGGCAGTGGCATGTATCTGGATGCCATAATACGAGCTTATGATATGCGGAAAGTACCAGAAGACAAGCAGTTGCGAAAGTCGCTGGTTACATATACCAATGATGAATTAAGTCGTAGATTACGTCAGCTGGGACCTGTGCATAACACCACAGACACCGCAGATCGGGACCGTCTGATCAGAGCCATTGAAATAGCTGAATACAAATCCAAGCGACCCTCACCACCTGATATGCCCAAAATAAACTCCATTAATTTTGGCTTAAGGCTGGAACGTACTGAAATCAGGAGAAGGATCACAGAAAGACTGGAAACACGACTGGATGAAGGCATGCTCGAGGAAGTCAGACAATTGTTGGACGGCGGGCTCAAACCAGAGCAACTGACCTTTTATGGTTTGGAATACAAATATTTGACTCAGCATATCTGCGAAGAAATTTCTTATGATGAAATGTTCGAAAGTCTGAATACCGCCATTCATCAATTCGCCAAGAGACAAATGACCTGGTTTAGAAGGATGGAAAAGAATGGTGTCAAAATCAACTGGATTGATGGAGCGGCCGAACTCAATGAAAAACTTACAGTAATTATTGGTTTGATACCCAGATGAGGAAGATGCAGCCATATGCCATTGTATTCATGCTCTTCCTGCTGCTGGTTGGTATGGGTGTTTCTGCCCAAAGACCCATTAGCTATAAGAAACCTTTACGTACTGATCCTCAGGCTCGCTTTGTCCGCCTTACAACAGAAGATGGCCTAAGTAACAATCGGATATTAGATATTCTGCAGGATAGAAATGGGTTTATTTGGATAGCCACCCTCGAAGGTTTGAATAAGTATGATGGCAGTACTTTTGAAATCTTTAAACATAGTGAATCAGACTCATCTTCTTTGTCTTCAAATCTAATTACCACCTTATTGGAAGATAAGCAGGGCAACCTTTTCATAGGAACGGATAAAGGACTGCATAGGTATAATAAGAAAAACAATCATTTTGAGGCAGTCGTACTCAAGGGGGAGGCTTATGATACCGAACAACCCTATATCCGAAAAGTAATAGAAGGCCCCAATAATAGCCTCTGGATCTCTGATGTGGATGGATTCCTAATAAACTATAATACACGAACTAAGCACTTGGTAAATGTGTATAAACATCAGAAAATTAACCAGCCCTATTATTATTACTCACCCCTCTATTACGATAATGACAGCACCTTATGGGTAGGGGGACGGAACGTCGACCCTACCTATCTGGATGAAAATGCAGATAAACTTGTCTCTCTGGGTTCGGATAGGGATGATTATTCAATGAAGCGTGAAAATGATGTGGCGTGCTATTATGAAGATAGCAGAAGGACCTTTTGGGTAACTGCACTCGATGGTATCTACACTCTGGATAAAGCTTCCGAAGTATTTACGAAGTTTCTGGGTGTCTCCACCTGGGATGTGCATGAGGCGAAAAGTGGTTTGCTGTGGTTTGCCACAGGAAGTGGGGTTTATCAGATGGATCCAACCACCGGTTTAATCACAGCATTTGAAAACCAAAAAGATAATCCGTCTTCATTGTCCAATAACAATGTCCTCAAAATATGTGAAGATAGTAGAGGAAACCTCTGGTTTGCAACCAGACAGGGTGTTAGTATTTATGCGCCACCAGAACTGCCTTTTGGACCTTATACACATCTGCCAGGTGTGCAAAATAGTCCTGAAGGGCGAGTGGTTACAGCGGTTTTTGAGGATCAAAAGAATAATCTGTGGATAGGTTACCAGAATAGCGGTCTGGATTATTTCGATCCTAAAGAAGAAAATTTTTACCACTACAATACGGAAACATCCGAACTTGCCAGCAATAAAATATCTGCCCTGTTCATAGACTCAAAGAAAAGACTTTGGGTGGGTCTCTGGGCAGGTGTAGGCTTCCATATCTATGACGACAAAACACAAGGATTTGAGTTGCATACTTATGGTACTAATACATTTGCTCTGGATTGGTATAACGATTTTGCTGAAGATGACCTGGGTCAGTTTTATCTTGGATTTTGGGGGGCGGATGGCTTATGTAAATTTGATCCGGAATCAGGAAAATTCGGAGAAAACTTTAGATTGCGCTTTCCTCGTATTCAAGTGTCAAGATTGGTAACCCGTTTACTTAAGGATAATAAAGGTAACCTATGGGTGGGAACCACAGCAGCAGGAGTCCATCGTTATTTCCCGGAACAAGATTCCACAGCAAGTTATTTTGCTGACGATACCATTTCCAGTGGCTTGACATCAAATGCAATTGCTGATATTACACAAGTCCCAAATGGAGATATATGGCTGATAAGCAACAGCCTGCAGCGTTATTTGCCCGAATCGGATTCCTTTATTTCCTTTGGATTGGAGCATGGATTGGGTAGTGAACGCTTGGTCTCCTTATTAGCAGATGATTACGGGAACATCTGGGTGGCCACCCAATATGATGGTTTGTATCGCTTCAATATTGAAAAAGAAAGTTTTAAACAGTTCAGTAAAGAGGATGGCTTGCAATCCAATAGTTTTACAGCGGCCAGGTATAAACTAGCTTCTGGTGATTTGTTTTTTGGTGGGCAAAATGGATTTAACCTATTTGATCCCTCAGCAATACATTGGCGTCATAGCTTTCCCAAGGCTTCATTTGGTAGGATGTTCGTATTTGATGAGATAAGGGTTCATGACCTGAACGAAG
Source organism: Bacteroidota bacterium (assembly GCA_016845175.1). GTDB lineage: Bacteria > Bacteroidota > Bacteroidia > Bacteroidales > F082 > JAERTD01. The sequence continues at coordinate 75,030 of JAERTD010000028.1, forward strand.
TACAATTTGTCAATCTCTCACCTGGAGAAAATGTGTTCACCATAGAGCTGGGAAGCTATGAAAGGGTGGTACCCGAGAAATATGTCTATCAATGCAAATTGGAAGGCCATGATCAGGACTGGGTTACTTTGGACAGCAAACAGAGGCAGCGTAGGTTTGCAGGCATTGCCCCCGGTCGATATACATTTTATTATCGGATTGGAAATAAGGATGGGCTTTGGTATCGACAATCATTAAAGATTGTACTTAATCTGCGAACCCCATTTTATAAAACCTGGTGGTTTATAAGCTTCTCAGTCATCGTATTGATTGTGATCGTTTATTTTATTGTGCAGAGAAGGCTATATGATTTGAAACAAAAACAGCGAGGCCTGGAGTTACAGCAGAAGCTTTTTCGCTTGCAAATGAACCCTCATTTCATGTTTAACTCACTGTTGGCGATTCAGAATTACATTTTTATGAAAAACACCAAAGAAGCAGGAAATTTTCTGTCTGATTTCGCACGCCTGTTTCGCTTGATACTGGATCATAGTAAGGTGGAGTTTGTCCCCATGGAAAAAGAATTGGAGACACTGGAGTTATACCTTACTCTGCAAAAACTCAGGTATCAGGATAAGTTTACCTACCATATTGAATTGGATGAGGAAATTGATGTGGAATTGTTTCAGATTCCTCCCATGCTTGCCCAACCGATGATTGAAAATGCCTTGGAGCATGGCCTGTTTTACAAAAAAGACAGTGGGAATATCTGGATACGGTTTAAGCTCGATAAAGATGCAATTGTCTTTGAAGTACAGGATGATGGGGTAGGTCTTTCAGAAACGAGAAAGAAAGAACCTTTGTCCAAGGATCATAAATCATCTGCTTTGGAAATCACAAGAGAACGGATTAATATTTTGGGTAAAAAGCACAAGTATTTTGTGTTTTTTGAGTTAAAAGAAACAAAGGATTCAGAAGGAAATGTAAGTGGAACCATTGTAAGGTTTAATATTCCCTACAAACCCTATACATAAAACGAATAGATTATGATGCGAACCCTAATTGTAGATGATGAAGTGAATGCCCGGCAACTGGTGCGCAATATTCTTGAGATGTATTGCGACAAAGTTGAAATTGTTGGAGAAGCAGTGGATGTTAAAGATGCTGTGAAGAAGATAAAATCATTAAAACCCGATTTGTGTTTGTTGGATATTCAGATGCCTGATGGGACAGGTTTCGATCTTCTAAAAAAGTGTAAACCACTAAATTTCGATTTTATTTTTATTACCGCTTTTGAGCAATATGCCATAAAGGCCATAAAAATGAGTGCCCTGGATTATATAGTTAAGCCCATCAATACCAATGAATTGGTTCAGGCGGTGGAAAAGGCAAGTGAACGACAGGAGGAAGCATTTGTAGGGGAGCAAAAACTGGATAATTATATTCAAAACCTTCAACGCGATCCCGGAGAAAAAAGAATCATGATGAATACTCTGGATGCCTTATACTCCATAAAAGTGAAGGATATTATTCGCTGTGAGGCGGATAAGAATTATACTGAGATATTTCTTGCCAGTCAAAAGAAACTGGTCATTTCAAAAACCCTAAAAGAGTTTGAGGAAATGTTGGTAGAATCTGGTTTCTTCCGAACCCATCAGTCTCACCTGATCAATATCAGTTTTATCGAGAGTTTCGAAAAGGGCTTGAGTGGGGTGGCTGTACTTGCTGATGGTTCAAAAATCCCGGTGTCTTCCAGAAGAAAAGAAAGCTTTCTTCAATTATTGGAACGTCTATAAATAGGTAGACAACATCATCACATCATATTTTTATAGGAGCAAATATTCGAGGGAACCAAACGAATAATCATTGCTTTATATCAATTACTCATCTGGGTTGAAATTTGACGTTTCAGGTCAATATTTTTGAACTTGAAAAAACGTTAAATCCGTTTGTTGATTACAAACACAACCCTAAAAATTATGAACTTTAGAAAATTTATGACCCTATTGGCAATCGTTACAGTAAGTTTGTCGATGATTTATGGATCCTGCAACAAAGATGATGATGATCCGGCTCCGGTACCTACTCCATATAGCCCCGGATTTGATGTAAGCTCCATATCTGGAATTGTCGGTGGTATAGAAGCCATTGAATTCGCCATTCGTTGCACAACAGATGATGTAGAATTGGTAAGAATTGATGTTAGAGCACCTGACGGAAGCTCCGGAACCTATACAGGTGGTGGTGATATCTGGTTAAAAGACGAAATGATGTATATACCAGATACTTTCCCGAAAGTTTCTGGTACTTGGTCATTCACCATATCAGGTACAATAAAAAGTGGTTCACACAATGGAGAAGGCTATTCAGTATCAAAGTCTGTTCCTGTAGGTGCTAAATAAAACATATGGCTTTTGGAGAAGGGTCTGTATCAACAGACTTTTCTTCGAAGGTTTTTGTATCCTGGTTGCTAATCGGGTTGGCTATTCATCGCTCGATGGGTAGCCTTTTTTAATCGTCAGCTTTGTTTTTCAATAAAGGAACAAAACGAAAAGCACCAAATTCCCTTCTGATAAAATCACCGTTTTCTTGTTTTTCCAGACGGATCATGGTTTGGACATCACCACCACCCAGAGGGATGACCAAGAATCCGCCGGGTTTTAATTGGTCGAGCAAGGCATTAGGAATTTCAGGAGCTGCTGCTGTTATCAATATCTTGTCGTAGGGTGCAAACGCTGGCTGTCCTTTATACCCATCCCCATAAAACAGCTTTACTGCGTAGCCCAGACCAGGTAGAAACGCTTTGGTTTTTTGGAATAGTTTTTTTTGTCTTTCTATACTGAAAACTTTAGCACCCATCTCAGCTAATACACAGGCCTGGTATCCCGATCCGGTTCCTATCTCAAGTACTTTGTCGCCTTTTTTTACCTCCATCAATTCCGTTTGGAAAGCTACGGTATAAGGTTGAGAAATGGTTTGTCCCGACCCTATGGGGAATGGTTTATCTTCATATGCGTATTCCAAAAAAGAGGAATCCAGAAATAAATGCCTGGGTATCACGCGCATGGCCTCCAGCACTGCCTGATCTGTAATGCCTTTTTTTGCGATGCTGTCGACCAATTTGTTTCTCATTCCCTTATGACGATAATTGTCAAGCATATTCTCCTGGTTTTATTTAAAAGCTTTCATCAGATAGCAGGGCGCCTTTTCTTTCAAAGTCTTATTATTCCTGCAATTTTCAGCGAAAATAACAATTAAGACAGCAAGAAAAAATTACCTTTGCACAAAATTTTTATGACATGTTAAAAATAGGTGTTTTAGGAGTAGGTCATTTGGGAAAAATTCATTTGAAATGCATCCAAATGATTGATGATTATGAACTGGTTGGTTTTTATGATCCGGATACAGAAAATGCGAAAAAGATTAGCAAAGAGCAGCAACTAACTGCCTTCGAAAGCGTATCAGAATTGATAGATGCTTGTGATGTGGTTGATATTGTTACACCCACCATTTCGCATTTTGAGTGTGCCTCTGAGGCCATAAAAAAATCCAAGCATGTTTTTATCGAAAAACCCATTGTTACATCCACAGACGAGGCTCTGGAGTTGATTAAATTGGCGGATGAGGCCGATGTTAAAGTTCAAGTGGGTCATGTGGAGCGCTTCAACCCTGCTTTCATGGCTGCCCAGGACAGTATCAATCAGCCCATGTTCCTTGAATCTCATCGTCTGGCAGAATTTAATCCCAGGGGGACCGACGTTCCTGTGGTTTTGGATTTAATGATTCATGATATCGATATCGTATTGAGTGTGGTTAAATCTAACATTCGTAAGGTATATGCCAGTGGTGTTAATGTTGTAAGTGATACTCCTGATATTGCCAATGCCCGTTTGGAATTTGACAACGGTGCTGTGGCCAACCTTACTGCAAGCCGGATTTCTCTGAAGAATATGCGTAAAACCCGTTTTTTCCAACGGGATGCATACATTACTGTTGATTTTCTGGATAAAGTGGCTGAGGTAGTCAGAATGGAAGAAATTGACAATGATCCAAAGGATCCCTTCGCATTGGTGATCGATCTTGGAGAAAACAAGAAAAAACGCCGTATATATTTTGAAAAACCTGGAGTGGAAGCTTCAAATGCCATTAAGGACGAACTGGCCAGTTTTAAAGACTCGATTTTAAACAATACCACACCTCCTGTAACTATAAATGATGGCTATCAAGCTCTTATGATTGCTCATATGATTCTTGACAGAATTGGGGCGTCAAACAGCAATCTGTAACAATTTATTAACATTTGACAATATCATTATTGATTCAGCGTTAACAGTTCTAAATAGGGGCCTTTGGGAAAATTGTATTCTGCATATTATTGGGGATTTTTTATAGCGGTAGCGGGCGCCTTGTTATTCACAAGCTGCAATAAATTTGAAGGTCCTCAAACAGTTCCGGCTTACTTAAGTATTGATAGTCTTATTTTGAACACCAATTATTCAACCCAGGGTTCAGCTGCCCATGAGGTGGTTGATGTTTGGATTTATGTTGATGACCAACAAATTGGGGTATTCGAATTGCCAGCTGAATTTCCGGTACTTGTTGAAGGAAAGCATAAACTAGAAATCAGGATGGGAATAAAACTCAATGGCATATCCAGTACCAGAGTGCCTTACCCGTTTTATCAGCCGCTGATTTATGAAGACTTTGAGTTTTTTCCTGATAGCGTCAGAAGGCTTGGGAATATTGAAACTACCTATACTTCAAATATTGTTTTTGCCTGGCTGGAAGATTTCGAGTTGTACAACAGCATATCCATTAAGGAAACGACCATCAGTGATACCACGATCAAACAAATTAGCCTGGAACCTACCCCTGAATACAGGAACTATGCTGGTGTCATCAACCTGACGGATGAAAAACCCTATTACAGCGGCTATACTTTCAGCTCTTTTGATCTTCCCAAGCAGGGAGCCTATATATTGCTGGAAGTAAGTTTTAAAACCAATAACTTTTTAACCATTGGTTTAATCCCAAGGGGATATGATAAGCAACCTTTGGTGATACTAAACCAGTCTGATGAATGGAACAAAATATATATTAACCTTGGTCCTAAAGTAACAGAATACTATAATGCCCCGGAATTTCTTGTGTATTTTGAAACGGGAAAACAGTCGGATGTGACCAAGGCCGATATCCAATTGGATAATTTTAAGTTAATCTACCGACCAAATTAAGGTATGAACAGGAAACTTCAAGTATTTAAATACGCATTTCTTGACTGGCTGGCAGCACTCCTGGCCTGGAGTTTCTTCTATGTGTTCAGAAAATATACTGAGAATCAGGATGTGATAAGCAATCTGGAATTGGTAACTGATGACCGGATGTTCTGGTTGGGGATTGTGCTGGTACCGGTGTTTTGGTTCATTCTGTACCTGATGATTGGTTCATATCGAAGGATATACAGAAAGGCCCGATTGAAAGAGTTGGGACAAACCTTGATCAGCACATTGATAGGAGTAACAGTCATATTTTTTGTGTTGATACTCGATGATGTGATACTTACCTACAAGTCATATTATCAGTCATTCATGGCTCTTTTTGGCTTGCATTTCTTTTTCACCTACAGTTTCAGACTGGCGCTGACCACCATAACTGTAAGAAGAATTCATAAAGGAAAATTGGGGTTTAATACCCTGATCGTAGGTAGTAATGGGAACGCCATTAAGGTCTATAACGATATCATCAACGAAGAGATTTCTTCTGGAAACAAGTTTGTGGGTTTTGTGAATGTCCGGGACCGCTCTCAATTCAAAATTGGAACTCACCTGCCACATCTGGGTGCCTATAAGGACCTGAATAAGGTGATTCTTGACTACAAAGTTGAGGAAGTTATTATAGCCATTGAAAGGTCAGAGAAAGATACCATCGAAAGAATCATAACTGAATTGGAAACCACCAATGTGATCATTAAAGTAATTCCTTTGATGCAGGATATTATTTTCGGATCCGTAAAGGTTTCCGGAATTTTTCATACCCCTCTGATTGAGATCTCACCCGACCTGATGCCTGTATGGCAACAATCATTAAAACGACTTTTTGATATTTTCGCTTCAATGGTTGCTATCATTCTATTGTTGCCATTTTATATCTTCACCGCCATTGGCGTAAAGATGTCTTCCAAAGGACCCATCTTGTTTGGTCAGGAAAGGGTAGGATCCAATGGCAAATCATTCATCATGTACAAATTCAGGTCTATGGTGCAGGATGCTGAAAAGGATGGTCCACAATTGTCTTCTGATAATGATCCCAGAATCACCCGTTTCGGACTGTTTATAAGGAAGGTTCGTTTGGATGAAATACCACAGTTTTTTACCGTGCTCAAGGGCCATATGTCAATTGTAGGACCACGCCCTGAACGACAGTTTTATATCGATGAAATTGTCAAACGGGCCCCGCATTACCGCCTATTGGCCAAAGCCAAACCGGGGATTACTTCCTGGGGTCAGGTAAAATATGGCTATGCCTCCAATGTGGATGAGATGATAGAACGCCTCAAATATGATATATTGTATATCGAAAATATGTCGTTGGCCATGGACTTTAAAATCCTGATTTATACTGCACTTATAGTCATGCAAGGGCGAGGAAAATAGAAAACCAAAACATTTTTTAGTTCAAGTCTATTTAAAAAATGGCGCTTTTCAGCGAGGAAAACTCCATGCATTTTTTGATATATTTGCCCCAAATTCATTTATACCCAATTCACACAACATGAAAAAAAATTACACTGTTTTAAGTTTTGCATTTGTATTGGTCCTAAGCATGCTATTTTCGATAGATGCTTTTGCCGGAAAGAAAAAAGTCCAATTGAGTGTGTCACAGCCTGATGCCGATATATATATCGACGGCAGACAAATGGGAAAAGGCCAGGTAGAAGTCTTGATCCTCAGTAACAGTTGTGTTACCGTAAGGGTAGAAAAAGTGGGCTTTTTAACAGAGACCATTACTTTTTGCAACAAGAAAAACAGCGCACCACCACCAAAAACGCATTATATTCAGTTACAAGCGGATGATGCCTATGATGCATCAATTCAGACTGATATTGCCAATATCGACATCGAATTGAAAACTACTTTAGAAGAGAAAGATGCGTGGAAGCTTTTGTCCATGATCATCACTTCCTATTTTGATGTAATAGAGGTTACCGATCGCGAAACGGGTTACTTAAGAACCTCCTGGGTGGTAAAGCATTTAAGCAAAACACCATTCGTACTCGTATGATTGTTAAACTGGGTGATACCAATCCTTTGACATACAAAGTAAAGCTGGTTAGTGAAGAGTCACGTGCCCAGGGTACAAGCGTTAAGAGCGATGAGTTATATCGTGAGTGGGACAGGGTTCTGCGTAAATATGGTAATGTATTCGATGAGCTTCAGTCTCGATTGAGTAAATAATCACAGAATAGAAAACAAATATAAAGCAGTCCATTGGGCTGCTTTTTTTATATCTGTCCCCTTTCAATCATTTTAACTATGGTTTCTAGTTGTTTGTCTTCTCCCTCAGGGTCATACCTTATCTTAAGGTTGTATCCCCATAAACGGGCAAAAGTCTGATAGAAAAAGGCCCTGAATTTTCCTCTGAGTTCTTGTACCAATTCAAATGATGAGTTGCCTGTTTCCCTGTCGAGGAGTTTGATAAGTATCTTTCCTTGTGAAAAGGTGAGCTTCTTTAATTCATCACCATACTTATCATTGATTTCCTTTTCCGCTTGTTTCATGATCTCCTTACGTTCTTTTTTCGTTTCTGCAGCAAGCAGAAGATGCTCATATTTTTTGAGTTTGATGCTAGCCAGTTTAGCATAGGGATATACCCTCTTGACATTTTTCACCAATTTACTAAGCCTTTTTCGAGCAGATTTCTTTTTGGGAATAACCAGAGATAAAATTTCAACTTCTTTGAGCTGAAGATGGGGAATGGTGTCTCCATCAATGACCTCGGCGTTGGTAACGATAGGCCTGTGTTCCTGAGCCTCGAGCTTGCAGAAACACAGTGCAGCTAAGAGAAATACAAAGAAAGTCTTCTTCATGGTTTTATCAATAACCAAACATCGTGCCCGATTGCTGCAAAATAAGTGATAATCCAATCAGCAGCATAGACTGAAAATGAAAGATATCAAACAATAACTGTGAAAAACCGATGATTTAAATGGCAGCTTTAAGTTTGGCTAAACTGGCACTCCCGAACTGTGTTTCTGCATACTTAAGGGTGATCACAAGTTTTTTAGCCTGCTTTTTCGATGGCATTTCGTACATGGCATTGATGAGGATAGCTTCCAGGATGGATCGCAAGCCCCTGGCTCCCAACTTGAATTCAATGGATCTTTCCACCATATATTCCAAAGCCTTTTCTTCAAACGACAACTCGATACCGTCCATATCAAAAAGTTTGATAAACTGTTTGGTAAGGGCATTTTTGGGTTCGGTGAGTATGCGTTTCAATGCTTCTTTGCTCAAAGGATTTAGATAAGTGAGTACGGGAAGCCTTCCCACAATTTCAGGGATTAAGCCAAATTTCTTCAGATCACCCGGTGCGATATATTGAAGCAAATGCTCCTTGTCCACAGACTCATCCTTTAATCCCGCAAAGGAATAACCTACCACATTAGTTCTAAGGCGGGCGGCAATATCCCTTTCAATACCCTGAAAGGCACCTCCCGCAATGAACAAGATGTTCTTGGTATTCACCTGAATCATTTTTTGTTCGGGATGCTTACGTCCACCCTGTGGAGGTACATTCACAACAGTTCCTTCCAGTAGCTTTAATAATGCCTGCTGAACACCTTCCCCTGATACATCACGGGTGATGGATGGGTTGTCGCTCTTGCGGGCAATTTTATCCAGTTCATCAATAAAGATAATCCCCTTTTCAGCAGCAGAGACCTTATAATCAGCGGCCTGTAACAATCTAGTGAGTATGCTTTCTACGTCTTCCCCTACATAACCAGCTTCAGTTAATACTGTAGCATCTGCAATGGCAAAGGGTACATGAAGCATTTTGGCAATTGTTTTGGCCAACAACGTTTTTCCGGTTCCGGTTTCGCCAACCAAAACAATGTTTGATTTTTCTATCTCTACTTCGTTTTCATCTGTTTTTTGAGCAATCCGTTTGTAATGATTGTATACGGCGACAGCCAACACTTTTTTGGCTTCTTCCTGTCCAATAACATAGCTGTCGAGGAAATCTTTTATTTCCACGGGTCGCAGAAGACTCTGGTCTATATCAGGAGCCTGAAATTCACCACTGAGTTCTTCCTCCAGAATTAACTTGGCCTGATCAATACAATAATTACAGATCTCGGCATTACTTCCGGAAACCAACAAATCTGTTTCCGATTTTGGTCTGCCACAAAAGGAACAGTTTTCTTCTTTCTTTTTAGTCATAGAAGAGCAATAAAAACGAAGTTATAGTGAAACAGAAGTTATGCTATTTGTTCTTAAGCAATACTTCGTCAATCATGCCATAATCTTTAGCTTCACCTGCAGTCATCCAGTAATCTCTGTCAGCATCTTTCCAGATCTTCTTGTAAGTCTGTTTTGAATGAGATGCAATGATTTCGTACAACTCTTTTTTGAGTTTTTGGATTTCCCTGGCTGTAATTTCAATATCAGAAGCCTGACCTTGCGCCCCACCCATGGGTTGATGAATGAGCACACGAGCATGTTTCAGTGCTGTACGTTTGCCTTCTTCACCTGCACATAATAAGATAGCTCCCATGGAGGCAGCCATACCGGTACAAATGGTGGCTACGTCGGGGCGGATATACTGCATGGTGTCATAAATACCTAAACCAGCGAGTACTGAACCTCCTGGTGTGTTCAGGTAAATCTGAATATCACGTCCGGCATCATTTGATTCCAAAAAGAGTAATTGTGCCTGAATAATATTGGCCACATAATCATCAATTGGTACACCTAAAAATATGATTCTGTCCATCATCAAACGTGAAAAAACGTCCATTTGAGCCACATTCAACTGACGCTCCTCAATAATGGTAGGTGAAATATAACTGCCATAGGCAGAATTGTATCTTTCAAGGGTTAAACTACTGATTCCCCTGTGTTTGGTAGCGAAATTTCTAAATTCCTTACTGCTGTTGTTCATGATTCTAACTATTTTGTTTCGGAAACGATTTCAAAAAACTTTTTCGAATCTACTTCTTTTTCTTTTAGCTTCAGTTGCTCTTTTAAAAGTTTGATGTATTTCTCGTCCTGAAGTTCGTTGCGCATGCGTTGCTTTTCTTCCTGATTCTGTAATACGGAATCGATGATGCCTTCCATTTGAGGGTTGGCATCCATTCCACCACTCATTTGTGCGAAATAGGTTCTCACTTTATCACGAATGTCATCTTCGGTAACAACGATTTCTTCTCCGAATTGTTGTTGAATTTTGCCTTCAATGAGTTGCCAACGGATGGATTTTCCATAGCTTTCATATTGCTCGGCAATCTGTTCTTCAGTGATCTTACCCTGGTTGCTTTCCAGTAACCAACGTTTCATAAACTCATCAGGTAGATCCAAATTGGTTAAGTCGAGTAAAGTGTTGATAGCTTCAGCCAAAAACTGACGGTCGGTATCACGGCTGTAATGACCTTTTAAATCTTCAGTAAGCCTTTTCCTGAAATCTTCATCTGTAGTAATTTCTTCGGTTGGGTATAATTTCTTGTATAATTCTTCTCCCAACTCAGCTTCAATGGAACGCACCACTTTCTCAATCTCAAAACGATAATCTGCTTTTAATTTGTCATCTCCGTCTTCCTGGATATGAAGCAGTGATTTTACTTTGGCATCATCCTTAAAAGCACGGGTCAGGTTAAAATCAACATGGGCCCCGGCAGATTTTCCAATGAGTTTTTTCTGAATGGTTTTTAGTTTGATGTCCGGAATCCGGAAGAATCCATCATGCTGATGTCCTTCTTCAACTACATTGCCATCAGCATCCAATTCCATGAATTTACCCTGGAAACCATCAGTTTCTTCCGCTTTTTCAGGATTTTCCTCAGTGCCATAACGCACTTTCACGTCATTCACAGCATTATCCACTTCTTTGTCTGTAATCTTAATAGTGTAATAAGGTACTTTGATCTTATCAGTCAGCTCCAGTTCAAACTCAGGTGCCAGGCCAATGTCGAAGAAAAAGTCGAATTCGGTTTGTTTATCAAAATCCACAGAGGTGGTTTTTTCCATATTCGGTAGTGGATAACCCAATACATTGAGTTTGTTCTCAAGAATATAGTTATTCAATCCTTCAGAAACTTTTTTATTTACTTCTTCAGCAAGTACACTTACACCATACATCTTTTTAATCATTCCCATGGGAACTTTACCTGGTCTGAAACCCGGGATGCTGGCTTTCTTTCTGTAATCAGAAAGTTGCTGGTTTACTGATTCTGAATAATCTGCTTCGGTGAGTTTGATTTGAATGATGGCATTTAATTTGCCATTTGCTTCTTTGGAAATGTCCATTAAAAACGTATTTGTTAAAATAAAAAAAGCTCGGATAAAAAGGCCTTTGATGCACCTGATTACCTGAGCCCTTATCCTTACTCAAAATGTGCGGATGAAGGGACTCGAACCCCCACGTCTCGCGACACTAGATCCTAAGTCTAGCGCGTCTACCAATTTCGCCACATCCGCTTGATAATGTGTGGTAAAAACAGGGGTGCAAATATACTACTTTTTTAATTTGAGCTTATGTTTTATTCAAAAATTACTTTTTGCGTAGAAACCGCATTATTTTGCTGTATAACAATCAAATAAGTTCCTTTTGACAGGGTAGTTTTTGGGATCCACTGCATCTTATCTGAAAAAGGATCTGGATGATCAATTCTGTGCTTATGGATACACCTTCCATCCATTGCGTAAATGCTAATATCACAAGAAGACTTATCAGCCGCTACAAATTGTATGTTTAGCGATTCCTTAAATGGGTTGGGATGGGTATTTAAATTTAATGGATTGGCTTGTTCCTCGAGTCCGCTCCCAATATAGGCTATGTTCTTAGACATCACCAATGGCCACTTACCACTTCTGTTGGATTGCCAGATACAATAGACATACCAGTTGTTGAATTGATTGGGAACGGCTTCACCCCAGAAAAACTTTGGATTCAAATCTTCCACAGTGTTGGAGGAGAGGTTCACTGTATCCAAAAACCAGTAATCATGAGTGAGCGAAATTATTTCACGCGAATTTCCTTCTCCAGTTGTGAAACCTGTAAAGCCTAGGTGATAGAATTCACTTTTCGCAACGGCCAAGTCCCAACAGATGAAAGAAAGATATTCCATGGGAGAATCATATGGATTCGTAAAAAGCAATTCCTTTTCACCCCACCACAGATCTTTGAAGAAAATACTATCAGCCTCCAGGGTAAATAGGTATTCAAAACCAATAAAGTCGTACGGAGGGCTTACGCTGTAAGAAGTTGTGCCAGGATCATTATCAATGATTTCAGGGGCTCCCCAATAATAATCTGCAGAGTCGGGCTTGTATGTTGAAGTTGATCGGTAAGTGATCAAATGACCATCCTCTTCTTTCTGCCAATAAATGGAGGAAGCATTAATGGACGGGGAAAGGCAAATTCCGGTGTCAACTAGGCTAATTCGTTCTATTCCACTTGCATTGCCAGATGTATACAAATAACCTGCCTTCATTTGTCCGCTGGATAGCCATGCGATATGGTGATCACTCACCACAGGTGTTGTGTTGCTATTGGTGTCGTTGGTTAAGAACCAAAAATTATCCAGATGTAATGTGTTCAGATCAAGATCAGCGACAACTATATTCTCAGTTGCGCTATGGGCATTCGTTGAATATATTAAACGGACTTTGTTGCCTCCCTGGCTTGAATAAGTAATCTGGGGTTGCTTGTACTCATTTCCATCATCACCCAAAAGCTTATATTCCGGACCGGGATTTACTAGATCTAATGTATATATTCCCGCTGATGAAGTGCTGTCATCCCGTTTTTCATAAAATAACCAGGCAGTATTTGCTTGATTATAGACGGTATAATTGCTGTTGATACTCAAAGTATCGGTGATAATTAAGGGGTCACTCCAGGTGTCGAATTGGGCCATCAAACCCATGGGTAGTAGCCATAAAATAAGGATTGCTTTTGTTGTTTGCATGAGGTCGGGTTAAGGGTTCAACTCTCAAAGTTAGTGAAAAGGAAAGGACCCACCCACAGTATTTTAGCGGGAAAAATGAGATTCCATTGTGTTGAGCAGTTCGCTTCTCAGTTGACTGAGCTTGTTGAATAGTGTAATCTCTCTTTTAAACAATTGATGCAGTTGCCAGTTTCTCACCAAGCTTCTGTAACATTTGACATAGCGCCAGGAGATCAGACTTAGCAATGGGATGGAAGCCACAAAGATTATGGCTGCCTGCCAGCTTAAGCCTATCCAAACTCCAGCAATAAACAATAAATAAGTTAATGGAAAGATCAATAATGAAACCACATACTTTATGGAACTCTGAAATTGTGGATCCTTAATCTTGCCTGAAACCCTTACGCTTAGCTGAAAGGGTAGGAGGTTGATCAAAATACCCGGTAGAGCAGCTGCAAATCCCCATATCCTACCAAGGGAAGCCAGAAGCAGCAAAAACAGGCCTGTAGGTTTCTTTTTCATGTCGGAATCCATTAATTGGTGTTTGTCCAGAAGCTCCTTGTAGGATGCTGTCTTGTCCATGACTTCCGAAAACTGTTTGCTGTCAGTTTCCTGTAGATTGTTAAGTTGTTCGATTATGGCTTGTTGGGCTTTTATTTTGTGAGGTTGCTTGTTGTTTTTGAAAGGCTTTAATGTCACCATGGATTCCAGTAACACTTCTGTCAGAAGGCTGTAAAGCTCATAGTGTTCCTTGTCTTCTATGTTTATAATCAGGGGCTTCATGGCCTCGGATAAATCCGATTTGATATGATTGATGGCGATGGCGGCATCCTCTTGATATTCCTCCACATAATCAGCTACAGCAATGGGTTTGCCAAATTGTATGAAAAGTGTGGTCCTGAAGTTTTGATAATGCTCATATTCAATTCCGACAGGTACCACCTGAATGCCCAATTTGAAATCGTTGGCTTCTTCAGCCTGGAAGGCAATACGGGCAAATCCCTTTTTCAGTGGCCTCAATCGTTTAAAACCTGAATGATTGCCTTCAGGTAAAATCACCAGCCCGTTGTGATTGTTGATGACATCTACAGTTTTCTTGAAGATGAGCTCATTTTTTTTCAATGTATCATAACCATCCCGAATACGGTAAATGGGTAATATTTTAAGGAAGTAGAGAATGGAAGCGATGAAGTCCTTTTTAAAGATATCAGATCGGGCTAAGAAAACCAATTGGTTTCTGATGGCAAATAATACAGCCAGGGCATCATTCAATGCATTCTGATGGTTGGGTGTGAAGATCAGGTGACCATTCTCGGGAATGTTTTCTCGGCCTTCAACTACTACTTTCTTATAATACACATGATTGTGCCAAAGCCCTGCAAACAGTTTCAAGGTTTTGTAACGAAATGATGCTTTTTCAATATTATGAAAACCCATGAATAACTTTGCTTTATGCTTCTACCTTCTCTTTTTGTTTACCAAACCCATAGGTGAAATTAGTCCAGAATCCTGCCATGGCCAGTCCGGAAAGTATGTGCCAGATACCCCACCAGGCAGCAACTATGGCCATGCCTCCCAATTCCATGTCCACCGGAAAAATTTTCGGATTAAAAATAAGCACTAGTGCCAGACCCGAATTTTGAATGCCGGTTTCTATGGCCAGGGTTTTTTTGTCAGCCAGTGGTCGTTTGAAAATCCTGCCCAGATAATAGCCACTACTTAAAGCCAAGGCATTGTGTATGAGGACGATTAGGAAAATATACTGGATGTAATCGATGAAATGATCGAAGTTGTTGAATAAAGCCATTAATACGATTACAGTAAAGGCTATAATTGAAAATCGTTTGATAGGTTTGATGAACTTTTCAGTTGTCTTTGGAAACTTTGTATTGATGAAGATGCCCAAGATCAATGGGATTCCCAGAATAATAAAAACCGTTTGGAACATCTGAAACGCATCAATTTCCAGTGGTCGTACAAGGGTAGCTGCATCTGCTTTGGAATAGACATTAATAGCCATTTTTCCCCAGAATGAAAAGTTTAACGGGGTCATAATAACCGCGGATAATGTAGCAATGGCAGTTAAACTAACTGACAAGGCCACATTGGCTTTAGATAAAGAGGATATGAAGTTTGAGATGTTTCCACCCGGGCATGCAGCTACCAAAATCATTCCCAACGCCATGGTGGGAGAGAGGTAATTTCGAAGGGCAACAGTAAGTAAAAAAGTCAAAAAAGGAAGCAATAAGAATTGCGAAAATACTCCGAGAAATGCTGATTTAGGATTTAAAATAAGTTTCTTAAAATGATCAATTTTAATTTCCAAAGCCACACCAAACATAATGATGGCAATGGCGATGTTAAGGGCATGAAGGCTTTCGGGACTAAAATTCAGGCGCACATGATCCAGTGCATAGAGCGTTTCCTGCATAGTGGAATTTGGTCTTTAGTTGGTCTTGACAGCGAATATACAAATTTGCTTGAAATTGTTTTGGCCTCAGGCAACGCTGAGCCCCTTAAAAACTGTCTTAAGGTTATCAAACAGTCTTCATCGATTTGTGTCGAAAGGGCGCTAAAAGATTACTTTTGCCGTTTCTTTTTTATTACCACTCGACTTCAATTAAATGATTAAACCAATTGTGAAGAAATATGTAGCGTTTAGCTGCCTCTTAATGAGTTACTTATTGTCAGGCTCAGGACTGAGCGCTCAGGAGATGCTTGGTGTGACACTGGGAAATTACAGTGGCTCTGCTTCCATAATGGTTAATCCTGCCATGATGGTGAATTCAAAACTTTACGCCGATTTCAATCTTGTTTCTGCTGATGTTTTCATCAGGAATAATTTTGCCTATATACCCTCTTCAGACGCTAGTATTTATGACCTATTACAATCGAACCCAGATTTACCTGAATATGGCCCTGACAACAACAACTTTTTGTATTACGATAATACACAAACCAAGTTTACGACCGCCAACATAAGAGCCATGGGCCCCTCAGCTATGGTTCAGGTAGGTGAGCATGCTTTTGGTTTAAACACTGCGGTCAGGTATTTTGCTTCAGGTAATAACATTCCCTGGGAAATTCCTGTTTTTGCTTATGAAGGCATAAAATACGGTCCCTTACATAATATAAACTTTAAAAACTACGATCTGGATTTTTCAACAACTGCCTGGGCTGAGATCGGCCTGAGCTATGCCCATAATGTGTATCGTTTCCTTGATAATCAGGTAAGCGTGGGAATAAGTGTGAAGTATTTGATAGGCTATAGTGGTGCCTATGCCTCCAGCGAAAATGTGGATTATATTGTTCAGAATGATAGTGTGATTATCATCAATAATATGAATGCCGAATTGGGACTTTCTTTGCCAGTGGATTATAATACAAACGATTTTCCAGATGGCGGACCCTTATTCAAGGGCAGTGGACTAGGTGTGGATTTGGGTATGGTGTATACCAAGATGCGGAAGATTGATAAAAACAACTGGCGGGGAAGCCGTTTGTGTGCTCAGGAGTATGACGATTATATCTACCGACTGGGTGTTTCCATACTTGATATAGGTCGGGTGAAGTATAAGAACAATACACAGTTGCATCAATTCAATGATGCTGCCGTGTACTGGGAAAATTTCGACACTACAAACTTTTCAAATGTGAATCAGCTGATGGGCGAACTCAGTGAACTGTTTTATGGAGATCCCAGTGCTACATTGCAATCCACTACCATGAAAATTGGATTACCCACAGCCCTGAGTGTGCAATTCGACTACCATCATTATAAAAACTTATACCTTGGTGTTTACTGGATACAACCCATACGACTCAATAATCACACACTTCGCCGCCCGGCACAATTGGCAGTTGTACCCAGGTATGAGTCCAAATGGCTCGAATTAAGTTTGCCCGTATCCTTGAACGAATACCGCTACCCAAGAATTGGGTTCGCTGCACGGCTGGCTTTCTTTACCATTGGTACTGAACGATTGGGAACATGGCTGGGAATGGCTGATTTAAATGGTTTGGATATCTATGCATCCATTAAGTTTAATTTCGGCAAGGGTAGTTGCAGAGACCGTAGTCCAAGCCATTGTATCAACAATGAGTATGGATACAGTAAAAAACAGCGTCAGATGTTCAGAAAGCGATTTAAGTAGTTCTTAGGAATATTATTGCCCGCCAAAGTCTCAGTTTCCATTATTCTATTCTTACATCAAGCGCATCCCGCAAGCCATTGCCCAGGGTCATGAATGCCAGAACAAGTACAACAATGGCGAGACCGGGAATAATGGCCAGATAGGCCGAATCAAGAATGATAAAACTGTAGTATTCTTTGATCATGCTGCCCCATGAAGGCATGGGTGGTTGTACACCTATTCCCAAAAAGCTTAACCCTGCTTCAATGAGGATGGCCGCTGCAAAATTGGCTGCAGAAATCACAATCACCGGACTGAGAATATTAGGTAAGATGTGCTTGCTGATGATTCTAAAATTGGAAAAACCCAGAGCGAATCCTGCTTCCACAAATTCTTTTTCTCTGATGCTAAGAATCTGACCTCTGACCACCCTGGCAACCTCTACCCACATGGTGAGGCCAACAGCCACAAAAATTTGCCAAAAACCTCTGCCTAAGGCAAATGTGATGGCTATCACGAGTAATAGGGTGGGGATGGACCAAACCACATTGATAAACCACATAATGAGATCATCTACCCAACCCTTGAAAAAACCGGACAGCGAACCCAACAATATTCCTACAATAAGTGAAATTCCAACAGCAATAAAACCTACAGACATGCTAACCCTACTGCCAATGATTAGTCGGCTCAATAAATCCCTCCCAAACTGATCGGTGCCCAACAAATAGCTCTGGTTCCGAATATGGTCCTCCTGGATTTGTTTTTGAAGATCCGAGATATGGGTGTGTATAAGCTGTCCACCGACAGTGGTAAAGCTTATTTCCTCTTCCTTACTCACAATTGTGCCTTTCAATGGGTAGATGACATCCACAAGGTGATATTGTTCGGATAAACCTCTGCCTTCAGGATCAAAAACAGTTAATTTAATAGAGTCTTTTATGAAGCTGTATGAAGTAATGGGGATAAAGGTGTGTTCAGGAGTTCTTCCAAATAGCATGGTGGAAAGCCAGGAAGACGATTGGATTTCCTGGTTTTTCCTGATAAGCAGCTCCTGTACGGTGAAGCCCGGCTTTTGGGTATTTATTTCCAGGGTTTGGAGATTGGCATTGGGGCTTTTGTCTATGGTAATCAGGTAACCGGAAAGTGCAATAAGTATGGTGATAATAATAACGATGAAGGCTGCCATTGCTGTTTTGTCAGTCTGGAATTTTATCCAGGCCAAGCGACTTAAGGAACCCGAAGCAACGTATTTCTTTTTCTTGAATAGCACGCCTTCAAATGTAAAAAATATAAGCGTCTGAAATGTCTTGTGAAAAAAAGAGGAAAAGATTTACAACTTTTAAAAATATTGTATATTTGCAGCCCCAAAACGGTAGATGTAGCTCAGTTGGTTAGAGCACTAGATTGTGGTTCTAGGGGTCGCCGGTTCAAATCCGGTCTTCTACCCAAAATAAAAGGAAGTTGTACACTACAACTTCCTTTTTTTATTTGATGTGAGAATCATTCTGTTTAGGGTTGAAGGGAGGAATATACCATCTGGTATTATTTGCGCTTGCTAACAATGCGACCAGCTATCCAGCCCATAGGAAGGTAGGCCAGCAAGAGATCGAGCACTGTAAACCAAATTGGGCCACCAATCATCCAAATATTGGCTATGCCACCAACGAGGAAAAATATGCCAATGCCCATGGCAAACCACATCTTATTGTTGGCGGCAGTTACTCCGGCTATCAAAGCGCCGGCCAAAGTACCCAGAGCATGGGCCAGGAATGGAAAAATGAAATGCCTGAATTCAAACAGATGCATAGAAGCTTTTAAACTCTCAGAATTACTCACATCTACGCCATCTGGTGGAGGAATAACATTTCCCCCAAGTATTACCAATCCCATATTAACAATACTACCGGTGATAATCCCGGCAAAAACAGCAAGAATATTTCGTACAATCGGATTCATCGTCATTTGTTTAGTTAAGAATATCGTAAGATGTTGACTAAAATAGTTTTTTTTCTGAACTTTTGTTTTGAAGGAAGTTCAGTTGCCCACTGGATTTTTAAGGAATTGGGTGTTTTTAAGAACGGAAATATTTATTTTTGACATTCGAAAACTTACATTGCAATAAAGCATATGAAACGCTTGCTGTTAGCTTTCCTTATAATTTTTCTGGTAACCACATTAGCGGCACAGGATACATTATCACGTCGTGAGAGGAAAAAACCGTTTAAAAACTATTTATTGGAGGACAGGCCATGGACTTTGGAGCTCCCGCTTTGGCTGCCGGGTTATGTTGGATCGTTTGCCTATGGTGATGTAAGTGTTGAAGGAGAAGATGGTGTTGACCCTGAGCATCCCATAGAACCTCCACCACCATGGGATCCCGGTGGTATACTGTCACGTATATTTACCCAGGAATGGTATTTGAAATTTTTCTTCATCACACGCTTAGCATATGAGAATGACCGGTTTGAAGCTCAGTTTGAAGCTTTATCCGGAGCCGTTGGAACATCCATAAAATTTAAAGCAAACAACAATGAAATAGTAAATGTTAACTTCCGGACTACCAATTTAAGACTTTTCGGAGGCTATGAAGTATTTCAGTACAAATCCAACAATAAGAGATTTCAATATGAGTTATTCGCCTATGCAGGGGTAAGGTCTCATTTTCATAAGGTATATTCGGACCTCAATAACACTGTCAATAGACTGGATATAAACCCAATATGGATAGAGCCAATCATAGGGATTCAGAATCAATTTACCTTCAAACGATGGTATATGATTCTTCAGGGTGATTATGGCGGTTTGTTAATTGATTCAAAATACTCTATGCAAATTTCAGCTTATGCTTATTACCGGACTGGAAAAGTGTTTTCATTGAAAACGGGTTGGAACCACTTGTCATTGAACCATAAGGGAGTTTTTCAAGGGGAGGATTATCGCATAAGGGCAACTTTTTCCGGACCCAGTGTAGCAGCTGTTTTTCATTTCTGATGGTAGGGACACGTGGTATCTTTCAAGCTATTTTTCTTCCATTCTGATGCTAAGATTTTAGACCCTTCAGTAGATCTCAAAAAAAGAAGAATGCTTTCCTGTCAATATTTTAGGACTTGATATTGTCGCCTTATCATGGTATGACCTACGCGGTCAGGATTATACAGCGGTTTCTTTATATAAATCGGAATTGTTGTACTTTTGAGCTACCTAAATTTTACCAATGTTAGAATTCCCGCGTTTGACCTTAGACGCTCTGTTGGAGCAATCCGTTAAAGCATTTGATCAAAACCCTGCAGTTGCCTTTGTTGATGAGGCAGCATTAAACTATAAAGAGTTCAATGAATACCGTCTTTCGCTGATGGCATTGATTGAATCTTTGGATATTCATGCCGGAGACAGAGTCGCCTTATTAAGCTCAAATATGCCCAATTGGGGCATTACTTATTTTGCTATTGCCTCAATGGGAGCCATTGTTGTACCCATATTACCCGATTTTAGCGAGCTGGAAATTGAAAATGTTTTGCAACATTCTGAATCCAAAGCCATTTTTGTGTCTTCAGGACTGAATCACAAAATCAGCTCCCTTAATTTCGATTTTCTTGAACATCGCATTCTTATTGATGACTTTAGCCTGTTGGGAACAAACAAGACTAATGTAGCCTTTGAGTTAGGAAGTCAACCAATATCCAGACCTGCGCTTAGTGAAGATGACCTGGCCGTAATCATCTATACATCAGGAACTACAGGTAAGTCCAAGGGCGTAATGCTATCCCATAAAAATATTTGCTCCAATGCTGTAGCTTGCCGGAAGGTGCAGGAAATAGTGCCCGGAGATCGCTTCTTGTCGGTATTACCTTTATCCCATACCTATGAAAACACCATTGGTTTTATTCTACCATTGATTTGCGGTGCCACCATATATTATTTACAGAAACCACCCACGCCTGCAGTTTTGCTGCCGGCTCTGGCAAGTGTAAAGCCTAGCCTGATGTTGACGGTTCCTCTGATTATTGAAAAGATCTACAGAGGAAAAGTATTGCCCAACTTCAAAAAAAGTGCCCTGACCCGCACATTATATGCATTTCCTCCCCTTCGAAAGAAGTTTAACCGAATAGCAGGAAAGAAATTAATGCAAACCTTTGGCGGTGAATTAAAATTCTTTGGTATAGGTGGTGCCAAATTGGATAAAACAGTGGAGAAATTTTTAAGAGAGGCCAGATTCCCATATGCCATTGGTTATGGCCTGACAGAAACCTCTCCTTTGCTGGCTGGGGTGAATGCTGAACATACCCGTTTCCAGTCAACCGGTCCAGCTGTTGATGGTGTACAACTAAAAATTAATGAACCTGGTAAACTGACAGGGGAAGGGGAAATATGGGCAAAAGGCCCCAATGTGATGAAGGGTTATTATAAAGAGCCTGAACTAACCAAAGAAGTGCTTTCTGAGGATGGTTGGTTTAAAACTGGTGACTTGGGTATATTGGATGATTCCAATTATCTGTACATCAGAGGTCGTAGTAAAAATGTCATCATCGGCCCTGGTGGAGAGAATATTTTCCCTGAAGATATCGAATCGGTAATTAATAACTTTAAACATGTAGCCGAATCCTTGGTGATCCAGCAAAAGGGAAAACTGGTGGCCATGGTTCATTTTAACCGGGAAGAAATATCAGATAAATACCACCATATGAAGGATGAATTTTCCGAATATGTGGAGGATAAATGTGAAGAGCTTCGAAAGGAATTGCATGACTATGTGAATGCTAGGGTGAATAAATTCTCAAAAGTTCAGAAGGTGATGCTTCAGAAAGAAGAGTTTGTAAAAACGGCCACTAAAAAAATCAAACGATTTCTGTATTCCGGTAGCACCGCTTAAACAATATGAGATACATGAATACACAAAAAAAACCGGTTCTTTAAAACCGTTTTTTTTATTTTCTAAGATTCAATGCCTAGGCATCAATATTGGCATATTTGGCATTAGCCTCAATGAATTCTCGCCTTGGTGGAACTTCGTCTCCCATTAACATGGAAAATACATGATCAGCCTCACTGCTGTTTTCTATGGTTACCTGGCGGAGTGTTCTTGTGTCTGGATCCATGGTGGTAGACCATAGCTGTTCGGCATTCATTTCACCCAAACCTTTATAGCGTTGCACGTGAACACCTTTTTCATTGCCATCAGTGGCCATTTCTTTGGTGATTCTTTCACGTTCTTCCTCTGACCAACAGTATTTTTCTTGTTTGCCCTTACGAAGCAAATACAAGGGAGGTGTGGCGATATATACATAGCCTTTTTCGATAAGGTCAATCATATGTCTGAAAAAGAAGGTCATGATCAGTGTGGCAATGTGGCTACCATCCACATCGGCATCCGTCATGATGATAATTTTATGATAGCGCAGCTTTTCAAGATTCAGCGCTTTGCTGTCCTCTTCGGTACCTACACTAACACCCAGAGCAGTATATATATTCTTAATCTCCTCGCTTTCAAATATTTTGTGAGGAAGTGCTTTCTCAACATTCAGAATTTTACCTCTCAGGGGTAAAATGGCCTGAAATTTCCTGTCACGGCCTTGTTTGGCTGTTCCACCCGCGGAGTCACCCTCCACAAGGTAAATTTCGCATAAACTAGGGTCTCTTTCTGAACAATCAGAAAGTTTTCCAGGCAGACCAGATCCTGACAACACATTTTTACGCTGAACAAGTTCCCTGGCCTTACGGGCAGCATGACGGGCTGTAGCCGCCAATATTACCTTCTGCACTATGGTCTTGGCATCCTTTGGATTTTCTTCCAGGTAGTGATTAAGTGCTTCACTTACCATCTGATCCACAGCACCCATCACCTCGGAGTTACCAAGCTTGGTTTTTGTCTGTCCCTCAAATTGTGGTTCAGCAACCTTCACTGAGATTACAGAAGTTAGACCTTCACGAAAGTCATCTCCGTTAATGTCAAACTTAAGCTTCGACAACAAGCCTGATCTTTCAGCATAGCTTTTCAGCGTTCTTGTTAAACCCCTTCTAAATCCTGATAAATGTGTACCACCCTCGTGGGTGTTGATATTGTTTACGTAAGAATGCAGGTTCTCGGAAAAGGAAGTGTTGTACTGCATGGCAATTTCAATGGGAATGCCATTTTTCTCGCCATCAATACTGATAATATCCTGAATGAGCTTTTCCCTGTTTTCATCAAGATAGGTGATAAAGTCTGAAAGTCCGTCTTCTGAAAAGAACTCATCATTAATAAATTCACCTTCACCGTCATCTTCCCTTTCATCTGTCAGGGTAAGACGAATGCCTTTATTTAGGAAAGCTAGCTCGCGCAAACGAGCAGCCAGTATAGAATAATCATATACGGTAGTGAGGAAAATGCTTTTATCCGGAATAAAGTGTACCACAGTTCCTGAGGTGTCTGTCTCTCCGGTGACCTTAAC
This sequence comes from Bacteroidota bacterium, assembly GCA_016845175.1. Taxonomy (GTDB): domain Bacteria; phylum Bacteroidota; class Bacteroidia; order Bacteroidales; family F082; genus JAERTD01. The sequence goes on from JAERTD010000028.1 coordinate 98,738, forward strand.
ATCATATTGAGGTTTGCCTTTTTGATACTCCTGTTGGAATATTTTTCCTTCACGGTGGACCGTAGCGGTTAATACGTCAGATAAAGCATTCACACAACTGACACCAACACCATGTAAACCACCGGAAACTTTATAGGAACCCTTGTCAAATTTACCTCCGGCATGAAGGACGGTCATAACCACTTCAAGTGCAGAACGGTTTTCTTTTTCATGTATTCCTGTAGGAATTCCACGACCATTATCCTTTACGGTTATGGAATTGTCTTTATGGATGATAACTGAAATCGTATCGCAATAGCCGGCCAACGCCTCATCAATTGAGTTGTCAACTACCTCGTAAACCAAATGGTGCAAGCCTTTTGTGTTTACATCTCCAATATACATAGCAGGTCTTTTTCTGACGGCTTCCAAACCTTCCAACACCTGAATATTATCTGCTGTGTACTCCTCGCCTGAAATGCGATTTTTTTCTTCTGTAGTCATAAAATTATTTGTGATAATTTTCCTTTAAAATAACACGCAAATTTACACAAAAAACCACTCCCTTTTGCATTGGAATGTGTGCCAATGTCCGAAGTTATTAACAGTCTGATATTAGGAATGATGTGTGCTGTAATCAGCTAAAAAAATATACCAAAAAATGGAGTTCTTATCGTATTCTTTCAATAAGCCCTCCGGAAGCTGCAAAATGTCATAAAAAAACAAACCTGCGATGAGCCGTTTTATAGATCATAAATCCTGTTTTTCTAAAACTTATAACTGATACCAGCCATAACTTCAAGACCTTGTACAGGATAGTTGTAGAAACGTTCGTAAGGACTATTTAATAGATTACTGGCCTTAACCCAAACAGAAAATTTATCGTTGATATCATAGTTTACACCCACATTTAAGTCAAGAAAACCATCCATCGTAATTTGTTTGGCCGGTTGCATGGTAATTTTCTCAAGAGCAAATCGCTGACCGTAAACATAGAGTTCTGCCCAAACATTGACTTTCTTCTTAATGGTAGATGATGCGCCAAATTTTAACTGACTCAGTGGTCTGTGGTATGCTTCATCCAGTGAATCCAGAGTATAGGTGTCATATTGACCACCCACCCAAATTTTTAGACGCTGGTCGAGTGTATAGGAAAATTCACCTTTAGCGGTAAATACTGACCCATCATCATACACTGCTTTAAACTTATTTAATGGTCCTGTGGGCAGATCACCCTGGTTAATGAAGAAATAATCATTCTCAAAGGAGATAAATGCGGCTTCCAGGTTATAATTTACCTGTTGAGAGATACTTCCTCCGGCTCCCACGAAAAGATAGAGTTTTTCATTCTTCCACATTTCCTTATTCAACTGCTGGCTAATGATGGTCGAGCTAATCCATGGATTGATTTCAGACATCCTTAGGAAAGAGTTTTTCTTGAGGCCACCCTTCACTCCTGCATAAATGGTCAATGCTTCAGGAACCAGTGCCAAACCAATCTTTACATCGGGGTACACATGAAATTTACTGTTGCTGCCTGTGCTTAGATAATTGAAATAAATACCCAGGTTAAAGCTAAACATCCCATATTTGGCTTTGTAATAGGGTGTGCCACTTACAAACAAATCAGAGGATGAACCAAGACTGTCACTGTTGGTGTAAAAGGAGGCGCCTCCAGAGAGTCCCAAATGCTGAAAGCTCATGTCACCAGAGCTTTTAAAGGCCTTAAATACATCGAAATTGACTTGAGTGTTGGCTTCAGAAGTGCGGTGTCCATCAAATAAATAGTAGGCATCCACATCTATGCTGTGGTTGAGCTTTTTTCCCTTGGTATAATTGCTTTGGATACCCATATTCACCCAGATCAGGTTGAACATTTGCTTGAGCATATCATCCGAAGGGATACTGGTATAATCATCAGGCTTAAAGCCATAATATCTGTTGGTATTCAGTTGATAAGACAAACCAATATCAAAGGCATGATTACCAAAATATTTGGTGTAATCCAAGCCGGCTTTGGAGGAAGAAAAGGGGCTTGGCGAATAATCGGTGATGTTATTATAGGAGCTGAGGTGATACAAATGGGCATTCATCCGGTAGTCTTTCTTCTTGCCATGAGAATGGAAGTACTCAACGTATGGGGTAAGCTGACTGCCAAAACCTAATTTCAAAAAATTATTTACCGACTCAGACTTTCTTGAGGTTCGAATGCTAACCGGGGTAATGGGTTGAAGCTCAATGGATGTGGTGATTTTCCGTTCCAAAAATGGATAAGTAAAATCAGGCACCTCATAGGAAATGGACTTGGTTTCAGGCTTCAGATTAATTTTGAAGGAAGGGTTGATCACCGGGTCGAAAGAGCCCACAACGGTAACCTGCTCATTGTGATCACGAGATAGATTGGATTGCCCCTGTCCGTAAAACTCAAGGCTAAAAAACAGGCTGACTACCAGAAGGACGCTTATATATTTTCTATTCATGGCTGTATAGGTGTTCATTTGTTGACGCATATCTATTCCTCCTCCGAATCTTCGTTAGCATCAGGATTGGTTATTTCTTCTATGGGTTTGAGCCGTTCCAGTTTGCCTCTTGCCACTTCTTTAAGGTCCTCCTTTGGATAGTTTTCGATAACACTTTGAAGGGTTTGCTCTGCCTGGAACATATTGTCGCGGGCGTAGTAAATATCGGCAAGCAAAATAAAGCCTTTGGCTATCCAGAAATCGAAATCCGGGTATTTGTCAGGAATCTCATATATGATGCTTTCTGCCTCATCAAGCTTATTGGCCAGATACTTAATATGAGCCCTTTCGTAAGTAGCCTCAGCTCCCAGCTCACCGGATGTCAGGTTGCTTGTAATCTGATATTCCCTTTCGGCTTCATTCATTTTTCTACTGGCCTGTGCAGTTTTTCCTAAGATATAGTGGGCATAAACAATTTGATTGTCAGAGACTTTTTCTGTCATTAATAACTGGCGAGCAGCGTTCTTAGCCCGATTATAATCACCGATCAGATAAGCCGACCGCATCACACCATCACTGGCCTCCAACTGCATACCTTTATTTTCTGCCAGCTCACCCAGTTGCTGATAATGTCCCATAGCTTCTTCATAGTTCTCATCATCATAAGCATCGCGGGCCACCTTCAATAGAGCATTAACTGTATAAGGGTTCTGTGGAAATTCGAGTATCTTTCTGTAATAGGATAGGGCCGCATCATCATCATTTTGTTTCTCATAGCAACGGGTCAGATAATCATAGGAATTGAGAACAAAGCCTCCATTGGGGAATTGCTCCAGGTACTTTTCAAGGTATCTGATAGCAGATGGATAGTCCTTGTCAATATAAAAGTTTTCTGCCGTGGTGAAAGTAAGGGAATCTTCTTCACTGGTTGATACCTGTACAAAATCAAGACTCTTGGCATAGGCAAAATAGCTGTCCACTTCTCCTTTATCCATATAGATGTTCTGAAGTGTGTTCAGAGCCTCTTTTGCTTCGATGGACGCCGGGTATTTATCAACTACTTTTTTCAGGGTTCTGATGGCCTGATCGTACTGGTTGTTGTTGTAATAAACAAAGCCCATCTTCACCAATGACTTCTTGGCAAAGCTGCTATTGGGTTTCTCCTTAGCCAATTTGTCAAAATATACGATGGCATTCCGCTGGTCGTTGAGGATTAAATTGGTGGTGGCAATTTCGTACAAAGCATCATCATACATGGGTGACTTTTTGAATCGGTTGGTGAGGCTTTGTAAGGTCCGTATTTTGTCCCTGAACTTGCTTTGGGCACCATAACAAAAAGCCTTCTGATATAAGGCATAGTCCACATCAAGTTTGCCCGTTTGAATGACCTGATCGTATTGTTGTATGGCTTTGGTGTAATCCTTCAATATATAATAACTATCAGCCAGGCGTAAGCGGGCATCAATATTTAAATTGGCCTTATCCGATCGCTGGTTAAGAAAACGACTAAAATAATTCACAGCAGTGCTGTAATGACGCTGGTTAAAGGCTGTATAAGCCAGATTATACAAGGCGGCGTCATACAAACCGGTCTGATTGGCAACCGACATACCTATAAACTGATTGTACAATTGTGCAGAAGCTGCATATTGTTTTTTGCGATACATAATATCTGCTTTCCAGTAGATGGTCTGTGCCTTCATCATAGGATCAGGGGTGTACTGGAGTGCTTTTTCAAAGTAGTTCAACGCGTCATGATTGGAACCCCTGTTGTAATACTCAACTCCTTGTGAGTAGGCCAACTGTTGATATACTCCCTGAAGTTTAGGTGCTGGATTGGAAGTGCCTTCAATGGATTGTAAAGCAGCCCGGTAATTTCTGGAGCTCAGATACAATTGAGCCAATAAATCATAGGCTTCATTGATACGATTTGAAGAAGGATTTTTACTGATAAAATCCTCTACGATTTCAACGGGTTTATTGTGTGGATCTCCACCCCGGTCTATGGTCAGTTTTAGATAACTGAAAAGGGCATCGGTGGACACTGTTTTGTCCTTGTCCAGCTTATAAGCTTTTAAAAAAGCATTTTGAGCAAATTTTTCCTGACTGGTGTTCAGATAGCAAAAACCAAGATAATACCAGGCATTTTGGGCCATCTCAGTATCGGATGCAGTGGCGCCCTGAAAATTAGGAATGGCCTCTTTGAATTTACTACTTAAAAATTTCACATAGCCAATACGGTATTGCTCTTCCGGGCTAATGGCGTGTCTTGTGTTGTTCTCGTATTCATGGAAAAACTCAGCAGCCATTTCATAGTCGTTCAGGTTGAAATAGGCGTTGGCAATTAGTCTGGCAATTTCGCCTTTCGACTTCTTGTCTACCTTGGTAAGGTAAAAACTGCCTTCGTCAATTACTTTCTGATAGTCACCCAATTCATAATAAATATGAATCATATAGTTGGGTACATATTTTTTGTATTTCCTGTCGTTTGCTAATTTTTTAAAAGAGCTCAGGGCTTTTTCAAACTCACCCTGTTGGTACTGAATATGCGCATAATAGTAATTGGCAGGTTTACTATAGGTACCTTTGGTATTGATTACTTTAGTAAAGGAGGCTTCGGCACCTCTTGTATCATTCTTTTTAAGTTGACTAAAACCCTTTTTATAATAAAACTCGGCTCTTTGTGCTGGAGTTAACTTTCCCGGAGAAACTTTAGCAAAGGCTTTTAGGGTTTCTCTGTATTTTTTGTTGTCAAAACTCAAACGACCCAACTCAAAATTGATGGAAGGCATCCATGCACTTCCTGGATAGGTTTCTGCAAAGTGTTTTACCCTGGCAAAGGCATCTTTTTCCTGTAGTTCCACTGCACAAACCGTACTGTAATAAACTGCGTTTTCATACAAAGGGCTGCTGCTCTGGTCGTATTCTTTCAGGAATTGTTCAAATTGACGCTGGGCTCCTCCGTATGCCTTTTGCTCGAATAACTGTAGACCATTACGGTAGGTTTTTTGAGGGGCATCCATATATAATGTCTGCTGACCGTAGATGTTCAGGGAAAGCAAAACAATTATAAGTATGCTAAGGTTGAATGATAGGATCCTTTTCATAGAAGATGGGTGATTTTCACATTATTTGGGTTTGGCGTGCTAAATGTATTGATAAGCCCTGTGCAATACTTCTGCCTAACCGAAAATTATTAACAAATCAATTGTTCAATAAACGTGAAAACCGAGGATTTAATATTCCAGCTGGCATTTTTTTAACAAAGCCGTGAAGCAACTCAGTGCGTGGTTTCGGTTGAAGCCCAAACAAAAAGAATTTGTGCCGCTAGATAGGGTTGAAAAACCAAACTGAAGGAATACAGCTGAAAGTAATCAGTTTAAGATTTGGGATTCAATCCCAAAACAGCAGTGTTCAGTAGGTAAAAAAGAATGAAAAAGTCAAACAGGCGTATAAGCGGGATTCTGTTCCACCAAAGTGGATTCTATCATTTATCTGGGTTGTATGTTGCCATACAACTCTAGCAATCTACCCACCAGCAAAGAGCGGGTAGCTCTTATCCCGATAAATCGGGAACGCTGGTATATTTGATCTTGCAGCCCATAAGGTTTACCCCGATCCCATGTCACCATCGAATCGCGTGGGCTCTTACCCCACATTTTCACCCTTGCCTGCCTGAGCATCGGCGGTTGTTTTCTGTGGCACTTGCTGTTCTCCCAACAAAGTTGGAAGACCTTCCCGTTAGGAAGTATGGTACCCTGTGCTGTCCCGACTTTCCTCATCCCGCCGAAGCGGGAAGCGATAGAACCGCCTGTTTGACAGCCGCAAAGATAAGTAGAAATCACAAGCTGTTTTTTTCTCGATACTAAATATGAGATAAAGTTCACTGTCTGAAGAAGATTCACTTTCTGAAACCAGCAAAAAGAGCCTAAGTGGCATCTAATCAGAGTGATAAAAGTTATGAGGCAGGATGGGTGAAGAAGATAGCCTCCTAAGTTCACCAACGGCTGCCTTGAATTGTGTAATTTTGCAAAAAACTTGAATTATGCTACATTTTGCTGGATGGATCGGCGGACCAGAGATTATAATTATACTGGTCGTTGTTATATTGCTGTTTGGAGGGAAAAAAATACCTGAACTTGCCAAGGGGCTAGGAAAGGGAATTAAAGATTTTAAGAAAGCAACAGAGGATAGTGATTTGGCCAATGATATTAAAGATGTTGCTTCAGAGGTAAACGATATGAAAGATAGTGTCGATAAAATGAACCCCAAGAAAATGGTTCAAATGGATAATCCTCTTAAACCCAAAAAGAAATAGTATAAGCCCACTGCCTTTCCCACTTAACTCCCTGCTGTAAAATAAGTTATAGAATAACTGAAGAAAAAGAATTTGAAAGATCTAACCGACGGGAAGGAAGGAAAACTCATTCTCAATTTTGCCATGCCCATGTTAATGGGTAATATCTTTCAGCAACTATATAATGTTGTGGATAGTATTATTGTGGGCAAAGTATTGGGTAAGGAGGCACTGGCGGCCGTCGGCGCAAATTTTCCCTTAATCTTCGCACTTATTTCTTTTGTAGTTGGTATCGCCATAGGTGGCACGATTATCATCGCTCAATATTTTGGTGCCAAACAAATGGATAAGGTTAAGAGGACCATAGACACCATGTATATTTTCCTCTTTTTTGCTGCCATAGTGATCACGATAACAGGAATACTGGCCAGTGAATGGATTTTTAGCTTTATCAGCCTGCCACCGGATGTTATTCCACTGGCGGTTGATTATTTTACAATTTATGCCATCGGATTTATCTTTTTCTTTGGTTTTCAGGGAACCAGTGGCATCTTAAGAGGTCTTGGCGATTCAAAAACACCCTTGTATTTTCTTATCATCTCAACACTGGTAAATATTGCCCTCGACCTTGTTTTTGTGTTGGTATTCAACTGGGGCATTAAAGGGGTAGCTGCGGCAACTGTTATTGCTCAGGGAGGCGCCTTTTTCACCATCGTATTTTATCTGAATTATTACCATAGCTTTATCAATGTATCTCCCCTGAGAATGCGTTTTGATAAAGAAATATTTATGAAAAGCCTCAAAATAGGCCTGCCTACAGGTTTGCAACAAACCTTTGTGGCTTTAGGTTTCATGGCGCTTTATAGTATTGTAAATATGTTTGGGACTACCACCATTGCGGCCTACAGTATCGCTATGAGAATTGACTCGTTTGCAGCCATGCCAGCCATGAATTTCTCTGCGGCTATTTCCACTTTTGTAGGCCAGAACATTGGTGCCAACAAAATCTTCAGGATAAACAGAGGATTGAATGCCACCTTGCTCATGACATCAGTGGTTTCCGTAGTGGTGACTATTTTAGCGGTGTTGTTTGCTGAGCCTCTTATGTATCTCTTTACCAACGATCATGAAGTGGTACATATAGGCAAACAATATCTGTATGTGGTCAGTCCTTTCTATATCATTTTCTCCACTATGTTTATTTATAATGGGGTTATGCGTGGAGCCGGCGATACAGTTCTGCCGATGTTTGTTACCCTAATCGCACTCTGGGGAATCAGAGTTCCTGCTTCCTGGTGGCTGTCGCTTGAAATTGGTTATATGGGCATCTGGTGGGGCATTCCTGTGGCCTGGATATTTGGCGTAGCCATTTCATTCTTCTACTACCGTGCGGGTCGATGGAAGAAAAAAGCAGTGGTCAAGCATACGCCTTCTGTGTCCTGAGCACCCAATGATATCCACAATTATCTTTTGCCTGAGTTTCGTATGAAGCTGTCATTGTCAGAAATATGCTCAGATCCATAGAAACAATGGTTTTATAGGTATGGGAAATGCTTGCTTGTAATGTTGAAAAGTTAAACACGAGGGCCTGAACAGCTATTGTTTATTTTAAAATTCATTCCTACATTTACTCGCTATTTGAAAATGCTTGTGCCAAACCTAAATACAGAAAGATGAAAATAAAAATGACCATGCTGCTTATCCTTAGCAGCTTTCTAATGATCAGTTGTATGCAAGAAGAGAAATGCAATATCAAATATCCCATGGCTGAAAAAGTGGATACTGTGGATGTATATTTTGGCCACCAGGTGGCTGATCCCTATCGCTGGCTGGAGGATGATAATTCTGAGCAAACAGCTGCATGGGTAGATGCTGAGAATGAGATCACTCAGGCTTATCTGGAAAAAATTCCTTTCAGAGAAGCGCTCAATGAGCGTTTAACAGAAATCTGGAATTATCCGAAATACGGTGTGCCTTTTAAAAGAGGAGGTAAGTATTTCTATTATAAAAATGATGGTATTCAAAACCAATATGTCCTGTATATGCAGGATGACCTTGATGCCGATGCTGAGGTGTTATTGGACCCCAATAAACTATCAGAAGATGGTACCGTTGCATTAGCCTCGACTTCAGTGTCTAAGGACGGAAAGTATTTGGCCTATAGCACATCCAGTGGAGGTTCCGATTGGAGTGAAATTTTTGTGATGGAAATTGAAAGTCGTAACATGCTGAAAGACCATGTACAATGGGTGAAGTTTTCAGGTATTTCATGGAAAGATGATGGTTTCTTTTATTCATCATACGACGCACCTAAAGAAGGTGATGAATTATCAGGCAAAAACACCTTTCATAAAGTCTATTACCATACATTGGGTGAGGACCAGGAATCAGATATACTCATTTTCGAAGATAAGGACCAGCCCCTTAGGAATTTTTATGCTTACCTTACAGATGATCAGAAGTTTGTGATTGTTTCCGAATCTGAAAGCACCAGCGGTAATGCTCTTTATGCAGCCAAAGCCGATGATGTGAAAAAACTGAAATTTGTTAAGATAGCTGAAGGATTTGATTACGATTATAATGTAAACGATCATATTGGGGATAAACTGATGATCCAAACCAACTATGATGCACCAAAAGGCAAGGTAGTATTGGTTGATTTCAATAATCCTGCCAAGGAAAACTGGACCGATCTGATTCCTGAAAAGAATGAAGTTCTTCAGTCAGCCTATATCGTAGGTGGAAAAATTTATACCCAATATTTAAAAGATGCCAGCAGCAAAGCCTTCTTTTATAATATGGATGGTAGCTTTTTAAGAGAGTTGGAACTGCCTACTGTGGGTAGTATCGGAGGCATGAGAGGCAAACGCGATGAGAACGTGGCTTTCTATGGCTTTACTTCATTTACTGTACCGTCCAGTGTGTATAAATATGATATTAAGACCGGTGTTTCTGAATTGTACCGTAAATCAGAAGTGGACTTTGATCCCGAAGCTTATCAGGCTGAACAATTATTCTTTGAAAGTAAGGACGGTACCAAGGTACCCATGTTCCTTGTGTCGAAGAAAGGCATAAAATTGGATGGTCAGAATCCAACCATGCTATATGGTTATGGTGGTTTTAACATCAGTATAACCCCTAGCTTTAGTATTAGCAGAGCGGCCTTCCTGGAACAAGGTGGTGTCTATGCCGTGGTTAATTTACGTGGTGGAGGCGAATATGGTGAAGAATGGCACGATGCCGGAACACTGATGCAAAAACAAAATGTTTTTGATGATTTTATCTATGCGGCAAAATACCTGATTGCTAACAATTACACTTCCCCGGAAAAACTTGGTATCATAGGTGGTTCCAATGGAGGTTTACTGGTCGGAGCCTGCATGACTCAGGAGCCGGAACTCTTTAAAGTAGCCATACCCATTGTTGGGGTAATGGATATGTTAAGGTATCAGAACTTTACCATCGGATGGGCCTGGGCCGCTGATTATGGTAAAAGCAGCGACAGCGAAGAAATGTTTAAATACCTATACGGTTATTCCCCTTTACACAACATCAAAGCTGGGGTTAATTATCCGGCCACCATGGCCATAACTGCCGATCATGATGATAGGGTAGTGCCAGCGCATACCTTTAAGTTTATGGCCACACTGCAGGAATATGATGGAGGAAAGAACCCTGTATTGGTTCGTATTGAAACCAAGGCTGGTCATGGAGCAGGAAAACCTACAGCCAAACAAATAGAAGAATCTACCGACCTCTATAGTTTTGTGATGTATAACTTTGGAATGAAACCCATATTCGATTAAAACTAAGGAGGGATGAAGTGATCCCGTTAAAACTTTCTACATTAACCAAGCCCAAATTTTAATTGATGGATACAATTTATTTAGTTGTCGTTATAGTTCTGTTCATTCTTGCAGCATCAGATCTAATTGTCGGTGTGAGTAATGATGCAGTTAACTTTTTAAATTCCGCCATTGGTTCTAAAGTCGCCTCTTTTAAGGTTATTATGGCCGTTGCTGCTGTCGGGATTTTATTCGGGGCAGTATTTTCAAGTGGCATGATGGAGGTTGCCAGAAAGGGAATATTTAATCCAGGTATGTTTGTTTTTACCGAAATCATGATCATCTTTCTGGCTGTTATGATTACGGATGTCATTTTATTGGATGCCTATAATACCATAGGCTTACCCACTTCAACTACGGTGTCCATTGTGTTTGAATTGTTGGGTGCTGCAGTTGGAATGGCTTCCATAAAATTGATGGCAGAGGGGAATGCAGCCTCCATAAGTGAGTTTATCAATTCATCCAAGGCCCTGGCCATTATATCTGGAATATTGCTTTCGGTTGGGGTTGCCTTTACGGTAGGGGCAATTATTCAATATCTGACTAGGATCGCCTTTTCGTTTAATTATAAGAAGAGGATTAAATATATTGGAGCCATCTGGGGAGGTATTGCCTTTACTGCCATGACTTATTTCATTCTGATAAAAGGGGCCAAAAGTGCTTCTTTTATGTCAGTAGAGCTTAAGGAATGGATCAAGATGAATAGCGGAATGATCATGCTATACAGTTTCTTTGGCTGGACCGTTCTTCTGCAATTGCTCTATTGGCTCTTTAGAATTAATATACTGAAACTCATTGTGTTGGTTGGTACATTCTCGCTTGCTATGGCCTTTGCAGGTAACGACCTGGTTAACTTTATAGGTGTGCCTATTGCCGGCTTTAACTCCTATGAACTGTATATGGCAGCTGAGGGTGCCAATGCAGAGAATCTTCTCATGAGTGGACTTGCAGGTAAGGTTCCAACACCTACCTTATTTTTATTGATTGCTGGTTTTATTATGGTGTTAACCTTATACCTGTCAAAAAAGGCAAGATCAGTGGTGAAAACATCACTGGATCTCAGCAGACAGGATGAGGGAGAGGAAAGATTTAGGTCGACCTGGCTATCAAAGGTTTTGGTTAGGTCTTCCATAAACGTTTCCACCAGTATCCAAAAAGTGGTGCCACGAAGATTAATTGAAACCATCGAAGCACAATTTGAACCACACCGTGAAAAGCATGAAGATGCAGATCCTCCTGCCTTTGATTTGGTACGTGCTTCTGTAAATCTTACGGTGGCTAGTATCCTAATCGCCTTTGGTACCTCCCTTAAGCTTCCATTATCAACAACCTATGTGACATTTATGGTTGTGATGGGCACCTCACTTTCTGACAAGGCATGGGACAGAGAAAGTGCGGTATACAGGATTTCAGGTGTAATGACCGTTGTTGGAGGTTGGTTTTTGACAGCCATTAGTGCTTTTACAGTAGCGCTCATTGTGGTTTACATCTTGTATTACGGTAAATTATATGCATTGGTTGGTATGTTACTTCTGGTAGGATATACCATATATCGCACCCATCTGCACCATCGCAAGAGTAGTGAGGATAGTGATTCAGATAGCCACGATGTTAACGAAGTTTCCGGACAGAACTTGTCAACTAAATCAACGGCTTCGATTGTAAAGAACCTGGATAAAGTAATTCTCATCTATGGAGAAACAATTAATGCTTTGGAGTTTGAGGACATCAAAAAACTAAAGAAACTTAAGAAAGAGCTATCTAAGATTACAACGAAAACGAAATACTTAAAAGATCATATCAATATCATTGTCGAAAAGCTAAAGGAAGATGCCACCGATACGGCCTATTATTTTGTTGAGGTCTTGGACTATATGAGAGAAATTCTACACTCCATTACCTATATAAATACACCAATACTCGAACACGTTGATAACAATCACAAACCTTTTATAAGCGAACAATTGCTTGAGCTTAAAAAGTTGCATACTGATGTTACCCAACTGGGAACATCAGTAGTTGAGTCAATCAATGCTAATAACTTTGAGGAACAGGAGAGCATCAGTGAGTTGGTTAAATCCTTGTTGGTCAGTATTGAGAAATTGAATAAGAGGCAATTAAAACGATTGAAGTTTGCAGTGGTAGGGACAAAAAATAGTGTACTTTATTTAAATATTTTGAACGAAACCAAAAATCTGGTGTTGCAAGTATTTAATCTTTATAAATCACAAAGAGATTTCAACGATTTTAGCAATCAAACCTCTTGAGTTTTGGTTTAAGATCCAAAAATAAAACTGTATATTTCACTGCTAAATACATAACGACAGCAATAGTCTGTCGTGTGTAATATCCTGAATATTAGGACGTTAAAAAAAATTGGGCCCCAGATTTAACAATTTGTTAATATAGCGCCTTGGCCCTGTTGTGTTCTTTTGCCTTATTTTGTACCGTAAACCAAAAAACTAAACTGTGGAAACAATTTATGTCATTATCGTAGCTGTTTTATTCCTCCTGGCTGCCTCTGATTTGGTGGTAGGTGTGAGTAATGATGCCGTTAACTTTTTGAATTCTGCCATTGGCTCCAAGGTTGCGCCTTTTAAGGTCATTATGATCATTGCATCCCTGGGTATTATCGTGGGTGCCACTTTCTCAAGTGGTATGATGGAAGTGGCCCGTAAAGGAATATTCCATCCCCAATACTTCTATTTTTCGGAGATCATGTACATCTTCCTTGCTGTGATGATTACCGATGTTATTCTACTTGATACCTTTAATACTTACGGTATGCCAACCTCAACTACGGTTTCCATCGTATTTGAGTTATTAGGTGCGGCTGTGGGTATTGCTCTGATCAAAGGATATACCGATCCTAACGCAATGGACTTAAGTGAGTATATTAACTCTGCCAAAGCATTAGCGATTATCTCAGGAATCTTATTATCAGTCGTAATTTCATTTACTGTGGGCGCTATAGTCCAGTTTCTGACAAGATTGGTATTCTCATTCGACTATAAGAAAAACATCAGAAGATATGGTGCCATCTGGGGTGGAATTGCCATCACAGCAATCACCTATTTTATACTCATAAAAGGAGCCAAAGGAGCTTCTTTCATGTCAAGTGACCTGAAAAAGACCATAATCGAAAATACGATGTTAATCATCCTCATCAGCTTTGCTGCCTGGACTATATTGCTTCAGATTTTCTCATGGTTCACCAAACTCAATATTCTAAAAATGATTGTATTGGTTGGAACTTTTGCTCTAGCCATGGCCTTTGCTGGTAATGACCTCGTGAACTTCATTGGTGTTCCACTGGCAGGTTATGAGTCTTTCAACGCATTCATTGCCAATCCCGGAGCTGATCCCGGTGGTTTCCTGATGGCCGACCTCACAGGAAAAGTAAAGACTCCTACCTTGTTTCTGCTCATTGCAGGTTTGATTATGGTAGTTACCTTGTGGTTTTCAAAGAAGGCTAGAACGGTTACAAAAACTGAATTAAACCTGGCCCGTCAGGATGCAGGTTATGAGCGTTTTGGATCCACTGGTTTTGCAAGAACCATGGTAAGGGCCACCAGTAGTGCCTCCAAAGGAATTAATGCATTTTTACCAGCATCAGTTGTTAGTGGAATCGAAAGACGATTTGATCAATCCAAAACTGTAGTTGAAGTGGCTGATGGAGAAGAAGCTCCTTCATTTGATTTAATTAGGGCTTCAGTAAATCTGGTGGTTGCTAGTATTCTGATTTCCTTTGCAACATCCCTTAAACTTCCGCTTTCAACTACTTACGTAACTTTTATGGTAGCCATGGGAACCTCGCTATCAGACAAAGCCTGGGGTCGTGAGAGTGCAGTATACCGAATTACCGGTGTGTTTTCTGTAATAGGAGGTTGGTTCCTGACTGCCTTCAGTGCCTTTACAGTGGCTTTCCTCGTTGCTTTTGCTTTATATTATGGAGGCTTTATCGCAGTATTTGTATTATTAGCTATTGCCATATTCCTGGTATACCGTACCCACGGTATTCATAAAAAGGCAAGTGCTGAACAAGACGATGATGACCAGGATGTACACACCATATCTGAAAGCAATATTGCTGAGAAGTCTTCTAAAACCATTGTTAAAAATCTTAAAAAGGTAACCAAAGAGTTTGAAAATACCATTTTGGGAATGGAGAAAGAAGATCTTAAAGCCCTGAAAGCATCTCATAAGGAGATTGCCAAGATCACCACCAAAACCAAATATCTCAAAGATAATATTCATGTCATTGTGGATAAGCTCAAGGAAGATTCAGAAAACTCTGCTTACTATTTTGTTGAGGTAATGGATTATATGAGAGAAATGTTGCACAGTATCAATTTCGTAAACACCCCGATCTATGAACATGTTGATAACAACCACAAACCTTTTATTCCTGATCAGCTCGATGAGCTCAAAGCCCTTCATAAGGACCTGAGCACCTTGATAGCCATGGTTACTCAAGCCATGGAAACAGGCGACTATAGTAATCTTGATGAAATTCTGGAGACTCAGGCTACCATGTTTAAACATGTGGAGAAGGTGCGAAAAACCCAGATTAAACGTGTAAAAGCTGGTGTGGTAGGTACTAAAAACAGTATTCTGTTCCTGAATATTGTTAATGAAACCAAAAACATAAGCCTTCAAGTGGTAAATTTGTTCAAATCACAGCGCGACTTTACCAACTATAAGCAATCGGATATTTGATTATTCACATCACAATCATAAGTGGAGGGCAGTCTGGCGTTGATCGGGCTGCCCTTGATTTTGCCTTGAAGTTTGGCCTTCAAGCTAAGGGATGGTGCCCCAAAAACAGAATGGCTGAAGATGGTCGCATACCCAAGCATTATCCGCTTACTGAGCTTGCAAGCACAGCTTATGCTGATCGAACCATCAGGAATGTGCAAATATCAGATGCTCTGTTGCTGCTCTATTGTGACACCTTGGATGAAGGCTCACAATTGGCTGTGGATACTGCTAAGTCAGAAGGCTTAGTTGTTTATAAGATCAATCTAAATCAGTACCGGACTGAGCAGATAGACCACATCAAAGAGTCCTTAACTGCAGATGGTGTAAGCCAGTTGAATATAGCCGGATCAAGAGAAAGTCAATCTCCGGGCATCTATAACAAAAGTCTGGAAGTAATAAATAAAATTTTTCTTTAAAAGGCTACCTGGAATCGCATTTGGTAAATGTTGGCTTTTCCAATGTTCACCACATCGGAATAAATATAGTTCGCACTGACCCTGGTGGCAGGATTGAGGTACCAATTCACACCTACGGTAATATCGTTCATCTTATTTCCATCAACATCCGCATCAATCAGATCGATGGTAGAATAACGTACGCTTAGTTCCCATGCACCGGCTCCACCTCCGCCCAGGTTTTTCTTAGGAGTAATGCGGTCGAAAGCTCCAAGTGACGTTTTATAATTCTTATGTTCTCCGGTAATAAACCAACTGACATAGGCGTAAAAGGCGTTAAACATATACTGGGTGTTCAGATATTCAGATGATTGGGGGATCACTACCTGTGTCAACATATATTCACTTTGAAAGGAGAAGGCACCATAAACACCGGCGGCCTCACCAGCAAATTTATTATAGTGATTTACCTTATCAAATTCAGCGCTCACATATTTTGGGGCCAGATGCGCCTCTGGACGCTCGGCAAATTTCCCTTCCTGGTTATCGTGATAATGATAGGAGTAAGAGAACCCGAGATGCAAGACCTTATATGTGTCCTTGGTGTCGTAGACAGGTAAACCACTAAGTCTGGCTGATACTGCATATTGTTCTCCCAAATATTTACCCACACCTCCAGTAGGATAAAAATAACCCAATGACCATTTTAAGCGTTTATTGAGATGGTTGTTGTGGGCCATAAACCCAAGGTCTCGCTCAGGGGTAAAGGCATTCGTAAGGGAACGCTCCATGAAGTTTACATATTTGGAACTGGTGAGCAATTCCAAACCAATGGGCTGTTTGAAGTGTCCTGCTCTTAAATTTCCTACAATCGGTATTTTGGTGAGTTCCAGGAAAGCGTCTTTTACTCCTGCATCGCCGGCAGCAAAATCAAACTGTAATTTGAATTTCAGGTTTTTATAAATGGTTCCTGAACTGTACAAACGCAGCCTTCTGAATTCAGCACCGCTTAATCCGTCGTGTAAAGCATCCAGACCAGCATCCTGATGAAGGGACATCACATCGTATTGAATGCGACCACCCATTTTAATTTTAAAATTACCGTCCTTGCTATCCACTTTAAGACCATTATCCCAGTAAGCTCTAAAGTTGTCTTTGTCCTGAGCCTCAGCTAAGTAAGCTACAAACAAAACCAATACTAAAAAGAAAAGTTTCTTCATATAAGAATTCATTAAATGTCAATGTTCACGGACAAAAATAGCCAACTCAAGCTAATATCAATCCTTTTATTAGGCTTGGTGAAGCTTTTTTATTAACGATTACTTAACAATTGCTTCATTTGGTACAAATGCAGCCCTTACACTAACCTTTTCACCTGGCATGAAGTGAAAGGACGCTTGTGGAAACGAGTTGGGTTAACACAATGATGTGGTAACTGGTCTGAGCTTCATATGAACGGTCAAGCTGGTTTCGATTTTCTTGCCTCCAGATAGCGGTCCTTATTGTGGATATCCTTATGCAGACTGATGTCATAAAAATCATGATTTTTTAGTAGGGAAACAACCTCATTCCCAAAAGACTCGTTTATTTCCAAATATACCTTTCCTTGGTTTACAAGATGTTTTTGACATATACTCATTATTTTATCATAGTAGAGCAGGGGGTCGCTGTCGTCAACAAAGAGAGCCTGTTCCGGCTCGTAATCAAGTACATTGGCTTGCATTAAGGCTTTCTCAGATTCGGTAACATAGGGTGGATTGCTCACAATGAGGTCAAAATCTCCTAACTTTTGCAAACGGGTATCCTCAAAAATATCAAGCACTTTTAATGCAATATCTTGCTCATGGTTCAGGGCATTTTTAGCTGCTATCTCAATAGCCCGCTCAGAAACATCAATGGCTGTAACATGTGAATCAGGAAAATTTTTAGACAGACTCACAGCAATACAACCACTGCCCGTACCTATATCCAGAATATGAAGCGCATGAGACTTATTTTTTTTGATAATATGCTGAACAAGTTCTTCGGTTTCAGGTCTGGGAATAAGGACGTGCTCGTTAACGAAAAAATCGAGGTCCAGAAAAGCCGTTTTACCAGTGATATACTGCACGGGTTTGTACTTTTTCAATTCCTTGACAGCAAAGTGCAAGCTTAGCATTTCAGATTCAGTCAGGCGATGATCAGGAGTAGTTACCTGCTTGACCCGGGAAAGCCCGAAATAGTGCTCAATCAGAATATTCAATAAGGCAAGGGCTTCATCATTTGAGTAATGACTGGACAGATCCTCAAGATATCCTTTTTTTAAGTCACCTAACAGGTTAGAATTCCATTGCATACATGCAAAATAAGTGTTTTTTTAACCACAAATCAGGGCCATGTTAGCATAAAGTGCATCCCTTATTATTAATTAGGTGAAAGTGGAAACTATTTTTTAGCTTTGCGTCGGCTTAAAATGGGATCAACTATCAACAATTATATATTATAAATGGAGTAGCGTCTTATGCCAATGGGGATGAGATTGATACTATAGTAACAGCTTATTTTATGGATAAAATAACTAAAGTTTCATTGGGAATTGTTCTGAGTGCTTTCCTGATGATAAGTGTTGGTTTTGTGAGCAATCTAAGTGCCCAACAAGACAGATACCTGGGAAAAGAGAAACAGGTTTCCCTGGATGACCTAAAGCAAAAACTAACGAGTATTTCTTTTGCTGAAAAACTAAGTGGTGAAATCTATAGTGATGTAAAGAATACCTATTTTGCGATTGATGCCACTGCAATTGAGAGCAAATTGGCACGAATTCTCTTCATTGAGAAAACAGCCTCAGATGAGTATCTGGTCAATATTGGTGCTGATCCGGCCGAATCTCATTTCTTCTACCTGGTGAACAATACCGTTATGGAAAAAGCAGGGGATATAGAAGTTCGGGTAAACCAATATGCAAATCAAGCCATGGAGGAGGTTGCAAAAATGACCGGACAGGAGCAAGCAGAGTACTTAGAGAAATACAATAAATACTAAAGTCAAATCAAGATGAAAAAATTTGTTTTTAGTCACAAGATAATAGCTCTGATGATGCTCCTGTTTATAGTTGCGGGAAGCAATCAGTTAATTGGTCAGGGATTGCTTTGTGAAGAGTCAGAGCCATTTTGTACCAGTAATATTTATTCTTTTCCTGCCGGTACTGGAGGTGCACCTGCCCAATCCGGACCAGCCTATGGTTGTTTGGGTACCCAACCCAATCCAGCCTGGTATCACATGAGAATATCGGTGGCAGGTAACCTGAATATCTTAATGTATAGTACCCCATCAAGAGACATTGATTTCATTTGCTGGGGTCCGTTTTCTGACCCATACGACCCGTGTGTACAACAGTTAACCTCAAATATGATTGTGGATTGCAGCTATTCAACTGCGGCTCAGGAAACCTGTAATATTCCCAATGGTCAAGTGGATGAATACTATATTCTGATGATCACCAACTTTTCTAACCAACCTTGTAATATCACCTTTGAAAAGACTTCAGGAACCGGTGAAACTGATTGTACCATTGTACCACCACCCATTTCAACCAACAGCCCCTTATGCGTAGGTGAAAACCTGCACCTGAATGCTGACACCATTCCCAATGCCACTTACTTCTGGTCGGGACCCAATGGTTTTTCTTCCACTCAACAAAACCCTATTGTTTTTAATGTGACACTGGAAGATGCTGGTGAATATCAATTGATCATCACGGTAAACGGTAACTCAAGTGATCCTGTTTCCACTACAGTTATGGTGGGAGCATTACCTGATCCTGAATTTGATTTTAATACAGCATGTTTTGGTGATACCACCTATTTTACCGATATGTCGACAGTTGATCCGCCCACTAGTAGCATCACTACCTGGGACTGGGATTTTGGAGATGGGAATACGGCTTCCGGTCAAAACCAGGCCTATGTGTATGGTGATATCGGTGCCTATTCGGTAACCCTCACAACTTACACAGGTTTACTACAATGTCCCAGGTCCATCACAAAAACTGTGGATGTACTCAGTGCAGCAGAGGTTGCCGCAGGCGAAGACCAAACCATACCCAATGGTTGGCAAACCCAATTGGATGCCACGGTAACTGGTGGTTCTGGAGCTTATGATCTGCTTTGGAGCCCGGGCAATCTGTTGGAAGATCCCACTGTAGTTGACCCCACAACTGTAGCCTTATCATCAACGGTTATGTTTACACTGGATGTTACGGATGCCAACTCAGGATGTACCAGTGCCGATAGTGTATCGGTTATTGTTACAGGAGGAGCCTTATCGGTAGCAGCTGCGGCTTCACCTATGGTAATCTGTCAGGATGAGATTGTGCATCTGAATGCCATCCCCAGTGGAGGATCAGGTAATAATGTATATTCCTGGACTGCCAGTCCGGGTAGTTTTACTTCCGATATCAAAGAGCCCTCTGATTATCCACAGCAAACCACCACCTATACCGTTGAGGTATTTGATGGTCAGAATACCGTAACAGCTTCTGTAACGGTTCAGGTTAAACCCAGACCAATTGCCAATGCAGGAGAGGATTTTTCCATAACCACAGGAACCAACACTACTTTAAGTGGTTCTGCCAGTGCTGGATCGGGTGATTTTACCTATTCATGGTCACCGGAGAGTCAACTAGTTGATCATACAGTTCTCAATCCGCAAACCCAGTTGTTAAATGAAAATACTGAGTTCACATTTACGGTGTCTGATGCCAATGGTTGTATCAGCGTTCCTGATCCCATGTGGGTATTTGTAGGAGGGGATGGCCTGAATGTAAACCCAACAGCTTCACCAAACGTCATCTGTCAGGGAGCGGTCACCACACTTAAAGCCAATGCCTTTGGTGGTGGAGGAACTTACCAATATAGTTGGTCAGATGGAGCTTCCTGGACTTCCACACAAGCTAACCCTGAAGTGGATCCATGGGAAACTACCACTTATACTGTTTCGGTTGATGACGGTTTTAAGATCGTCAGCAATTCTGTGGAGGTTTTGGTTAATCATACACCAGTGGTTCAGCTAAGACCAAACAGTATTCCTCCTTACTCACAGGATTCCATCAAAGTATGTGTTCGTGATTCTGTTTATCTGGATGCAGGAGATCCAATCAATCCACCTTCCATGAATTATTTTTGGTCCAATGGTGCCACTTCAAGAGTATATCGGGCTACTACCAATGGTAACTGGATTGATTTCCAGACTTACAATGTGGAAGTAACCAACCCCGTAACCCTCTGTTCAGGTACGGATAAATTGACCATTATTTTTGATTTCAATGAATGCCAGATTGGAATTGATGAAAATAGTCCGCTACATGAGTTTATTTCCATCAACCCCAATCCCACATCAGACCAGGCAATTGTCTCGGTAAGAGGTTTGGAAGGCACCATAGAAATGACCATAAGTGACATCAATGGTAAACGCCTCTACCATTGGGTAGATCAGGTGAATGCACAAGAGGCCTCAGAAACTTCAGTTGAGGTATCGAATTGGCCTTCAGGAATATATATGATTAGTATTCATCATGTCCTGGGTAATTATAATACGAGTTTGATCAAGCGCTAAGCAAATTTTTATTCGATTACATGAAAAATCAAGGATTAAAAAGAATGCGAACCCTATGGATTATCCTCATCAGCTTTGGATTAGGATCTATAATCCAGGCGCAATCACCCAACGATTGTAATTATCAGTTACCTCTTCAATCGGCCCAATGGGTATTTGGAAAAGATTTACAATTGGATTTTTTGGAAGATCCTGTAGGAGTGAATAATGAGAGCCCTTTTGAGATTCCCATCGGAGCATCCTCCATTTCGGATGCCAATGGCGCTTTGTTGTTTTTCACCAATGGTGAGAAAATATGGAATAAGGAAATGAATCTGATGTATAATGGGAGCGGTTTGCATGGAAATGATTTTTCCACGCAATCTTCGGTTATTATACCTCAACCAGGACATTCAGGAACTTATATTGTTTTCACTGTTGATTTGTATTACCCGACCAACAGTAATCATGGGATAAACTATTCTGTTGTGGAGGTGTCGAGTACTTTTGTGGGCTCAGTCGTTGAAAAGAATACTCCCTTGATGAAAGAAAATGCAGCGAAAATTGCAGCACTACAACATGCCAACGGTCAGGATTATTGGGTGATTGTACACGGACTTGGACCACAAAAAGGCGGAACCTTCTATTGCTATCTGGTGGATGAAAATGGAGTTAGTGATACACCGGTGACGACACAAATTGGTCATATTCATCAGGGAGATGAGGTACCTGGTGGTGGCTTTATGAAGTTTTCACCTGATGGCAGCATGCTGGCCATAGCAGTTACTTTTAATGGTGTTGTCGAACTCTATGATTTTGATGCAGAAACCGGGCAGCTGGCTAATTTACGATCCAGTGCTGACAATCAGTTTGTATTTCCCTACGGAATTGAGTTTTCACCTGACAATGCCTTACTTTATTTGACCACAAGTCCCTTAAACCTCAATACAACTTACTTATATCAGTTCGACCTGGCCAATACCAATCCTTTTGAAGATCCTTTTGTGATCGATCAGTTTGACGTAAACTATTTAATGGGCGCCGATAGCGCCTTTGGAGCTTTGCAAATGGGTATCGACGGTAGGATATATGTGGCCAAATCAAGAACCAGCCAGACACCCTATAAACATATGGGAATCGTTTATAATCCCAACAGATTACAAGCTGCCTCAAATTACAACCATTTAAACCATGCTGATAATGGTGGTTTATTTACAGAGGCTGGTGGATGTCAGGCAGGTTTGCCCAATTTTGCTGCAAACTTTCTTGATATTCCTCATTTCTATTATCTGAATCAATGCGATCAGGATAGCACCCAATTCGTCATCCGCAATACAGCAAACATTGATCAGGCAGCGTGGGAATTTGATAATACCAGTGGTGAACAGGTGGGTATGGACCCCATGGGGCCTGTATTTGTGTTTAGCGATCCGGGTTCCTATCAGGTGAGTCTGAAAGAGTCTTATGATGGCCTTGACTATGAATTTGATGAAACCGTTGTTATTCACCCCTTGCCAGCTGTGGATATTGGCTTAGGTAATGATACTATATACATACTACCCAATTCTTCCATTCGACTAGATGCCGGGGAATATGATTATTATTATTGGTTGCCTGATGGTAGCACCAACCGATACTATGATGTTACAGAGGAAGGAAACTATTTAGTAAGTGTCATTGATACCAATTGCTGTACAAACTCTGATGAGGTATATGTGAAATATGCCAAACTCAATTATCCTAATGCTTTCAGACCTTCCAGTACGGTAAGTGAAAACCAGATATTCAAAATTATTGGACAAACTTCAGCACTTGCAAAATACCGTTTACAGATTTACAACAGGTGGGGACAGCTTATATTTGAGACCGAAGACCCAGCGGAAGGATGGGATGGTAATCACAAAGGAGAATTGGCACCCCACGGAACCTACGTATGGGTTTCTGTGCATGAAAGCTTCGAAAGTGGTAAGCAAGGTATGGTAAGTATTGATACTCGGGGGACGGTTGTTCTGTTGCGATAAGCAATCAGTCTATATATTTATTCTTTGGATCTTTTATGTCCGGATGGGATTTGGAACCTATTCGTCATGGATATTAATCAAGCTAAATGAAGCATTCCGAACAAGTTATTTCTAAAAAACTTTCCATCCAGGATTGGCAGGTTGAACAAGTATTGAAGCTTATTTCCGGAGGGGCTACCATTCCATTTATTGCAAGATATCGTAAGGAAATGACAGGGAGTCTTACTGATGAGGTCTTATATGAGATCCAACAACTTCACAAGCAAATCCAATCCTTGAATGAACGGAGACAAGCCATATTGAAAAGCCTTGAGGAACAGCAAATTACTGATGCAGAATTGTTGGTAAAGATTCATAAGGCCACAAGCATGTCTGGTCTGGAGGATCTTTATTTACCCTATAAGCCTAAGAGAAAAACCAAAGCCACCATAGCCAGAGCCAAAGGTCTGGAGCCATTGGCCAGAATGATCATGTCTGAAAAAGTAGACAAACTAAATGCTGTTTCAAGTCGCTTTATCAATCCAAGTAAAGGTGTAGGTAGTGAAGAAGAAGCCCTTGAAGGAGCCAGACATATCATCGCTGAATGGATTAGTGAGAAGGATTGGGTACGTTCGTTGCTTAGGAACATATTTGAAAGAGAGGCCAGAATCTATTGTAAGCCCGTTAAGAATATACCGGGAGATGATAGCAAATACAAAAGCTTTTTCTCCAAGGATGAAATATTGATGCGTATGCCATCACACCGCTATTTGGCTGTGTTGAGAGGTGAAGCAGAAGGATTTTTACAATTGAAGGTTTTTCCTGATAAGGAAAGAACTTTTGAGGTTTTTAGACGCAGACTCATCAAAGCCAATAACGAAGCTGCCAGACACAAACACATAGCTCTGGAAGACTCACTCAAGAGATTGTTGTTTCCAGCCATGGAGACAGAACTTAAATCTATGGCGAAGGAGAAAGCAGATGTTGCCGCCATCAAGGTTTTCGCCGAAAACCTAAAACAATTGTTGTTGGCACCACCCATGGGCGGTAAAAATACAATGGCCATCGATCCTGGTTTCCGAACAGGATGTAAACTGGTTTGTTTGGATAGCAATGGCAATCTAAAACATAATGAGACCATATTTCCACATCCCCCTCAGCGGGAAACCGCTCTGGCTGTCAAGAAGATTAAGAGTTTACTGAGTGCATACAAGATCGAGGCTGTTGCCATAGGAAATGGAACGGCCGGTCGTGAAACACAGGATATGATTAAGCGGGCAAAGCTCGATTTTGGTATCAAATGTGTTATGGTGAATGAAAATGGTGCTTCCGTATATTCTGCTTCTGCTTTGGCAAGGGAAGAATTCCCCGATTATGATGTAACCGTCAGGGGGGCTGTATCCATTGGACGTCGTTTGATGGATCCTTTGGCGGAGTTGGTTAAGATTGATCCAAAATCCATTGGGGTAGGACAGTACCAGCATGATGTGAACCAGAAAGCCCTGCAGGAGCGATTGAAAACTGAAGTCGAGTCTTGTGTAAATAGTGTTGGCGTTGCCCTCAATACTGCCAGCAAAGAATTACTGTCTCATGTTTCTGGAATTGGTCCGAAACTGGCCTCGCAAATAATAGATCACCGAAGCAATAACGGCCCTTTTAAATCAAAGGAAAGTCTAAAAAAAGTCAAAGGTCTGGGGGCCAAAGCATTTGAGCAATGTGCTGGATTTCTGAGGATAAGAAAAGGAGATAACCCACTGGATGCTTCTGCTGTTCACCCTGAAAACTATGGTCTTGTTAAGAAAATGGCTGCTGATATTGGTATACCTCTGCATGACATGATAGCCAATAAGGAGCTAAGAAAACGACTTGAGCTTGAAGCGTATATCACCAATGACATTGGGCTTCCTACCCTTAATGATATTCTGGATGAACTGGAAAAACCTGGTAGGGACCCACGTGACAATTATACGTCCTTTGAGTTTGATAAAAACATCAAGCATATTGATGATCTTAAACCTGGTATGATATTACCAGCACTGGTCAATAATATTACTGATTTTGGCGCTTTTGTGGATCTGGGTATACATGAATCCGGATTGATACATAAAAGCCAAATTGCTGATGCTTATGTCCATAATCCATCCGATTATCTGGTATTAAACCAACAACTCATGGTGAAGGTTCTGGATGTGGATGTGGAACGCAAGCGCATCAGCCTGAGTTTGCGAGGCGTGTAATAAGCTCCACATCGCATCAGTTTCATTGAGCTTTGGTTTACCGTTTATCAGCCGACTGTTATGTCCATTTTAGTGGCTGCCTCAAACAATTTAAGGCCTATATTTGCGTTCCGGTAATGTGGAAACCAATTCAATGAAAACACGATATACTGTAGTTGTAACGCTTTTATTTATGCTATTGTTTAGCAATGAAATAGCAGCGCAAATAATCAAAGGTCAGGCCATTGCAGGTTTTAACTTATCTCAGGTTGATGGCGATGAAGTATACGGTTTTAAGAGAATAGGGGCCAATTTTGGGGCTGGAGCTATGATACCATTCGGCAAAAATTGGGACGTCTCCATAGAAGCAACTTTTAACCAGAAAGGTGCCTTTCAAAAGGCCCAATACAATGACAGTCTGAACGGAGCCTATAAATTGCGTTTAAATTATGTGGAAATTCCGGTGCTTATCCATTATACAGATAAGGATTTCATCTCGGCAGGAGTGGGGGTGTCCTTCGGACGATTGGTAGGGGTGAATGAATGGGAGCACGATGTGAAAACGGATACAGACTTAAACAGCGGTACCTATGATCAAAACGATTTTTGTTTTGTGGGTGACTTGCGCTTAAGAGCCTACGGCCCATTGATTGTCAATTTAAGATATCAATACAGTTTAGTGAAGATCAGGACACGTGAGTTTACAAATTTAGCCGGCGACACCTGGGAAAGGGACCAATTTAACAATGTGATCAGTTTCAGGCTGATCTATATGTTTAACGAGGATCGTAGCCGACGCAGTTTCCAAAGAGATGAAGAGTAAGGTCAAACATTGGATACATGCCCTGGATCTTGAAAAACATCCTGAGGGAGGTTACTTTAAAGAAGTCTACCGATCTTCAGAATCCTTGTCTGACCAACAGCTTCCTGAACGTTTTACAGGACAACGAAGCATAGCCACATCAATATATTTTCTGTTACCCGAGTACGAATACTCAGCATTTCATCGCATACAATCAGATGAAACCTGGTATTTTCATGAGGGTTCTCCATTGGAAATTTATGTCTTGAAAACTAATGGAGACCTACATATTCAGAAGCTGGGCTTAAACGTTGAAGCAGGAGAAATACCTCAGTTTACAGTACCCTATGGACACTGGTTTGCCGCAAAATCGCTGGGAAACTATTCCCTGGTAGGTTGTGCAGTGGCACCCGGATTTGATTTTTCAGATTTTGAAATGGCAAGCGCGGATGTATTGTGTGAACAATTCCCTCAGTACAAGGACCTGATCAAACAATTCTCCATCGATTAAAAGCTAATATAGAAGTCTTTCATGAAATCTATAAACTGCTGAGAGTATGAATGGTCTTCTTCTCTGATAATCAGCCGTTCTTGTGATTCGGCCTTTGCAGTACCCATAACAAATTCCATATTAATGCGATTGGGCGGAAGCCCTCTTCTGGGGAATATCAGCATGCTTCGACTCAAGTACAAACCATGCTCATGGGCTAGCCGTGTAAAAGCAGGACTTGCATCATATGGCAGAACCAGTGACAATGTACCACGAGGTTTTAGCATCCAAACACTGGTCTCGCACAATTGTCTAAAGTTTAGTGTGTCACCATGCCTGGCATTGCTCCACCTTTGATCATCTGACCTTAAATCATTGGTAAAAAACGGCGGGTTTGAGACTATCAGGTCGTATGTTTGAGGATGTCTGGTGGAAAAAGAAACGACATCCTCATGAATGAGTTTCATGCGTTGGGAGAAGGGACTTTCTTGGAAGTTTTCCTTTGCTTCCGAAGCGGAATTGGTATCCAACTCTATGGCATCTACTTGTGCTTTTGATCTGCTTGCGATCAGTAAGGCAATGATACCGCAACCACTACCTACATCCAGAACCGTCTTCACATCGTTAATATTTGTCCAGATACCCAATAGGTTGGCATCTGTACCAACCTTCATGCTTGATCGGTGGTGATGCAACTGAAACTGTTTAAAGCGAAAGGGCCTTGTGTCATTAATTTGTTTCGACATGAACTTTCTCTTAGATCTGACACATTCTCAGGCATTGAGATACATGGATATTAATCCATCAGGTGCCTGAATATGAATGGTTTTGTGGCTTCTGTCCACTTTTTGTATGATACCTGAGTTAATGGGAATTAATACTTCCTTTTCTTTAGTGAATACCTGTAGAACAGCTTGGTTTGGATATTCCAGAACCTCTTTAATGGCTCCCAGACTCCCATATTCCTTATCAATAATTTCGAAGCCAACCACTTCATGATAATAAAACTGATTGCCTTCGAGGGTAGGCAAAGTTGACAGAGGTAAATACATTTCTGTTTTGGACAGCAAGGATGCTTTTTCCAGGGTGTCTACATCCTGAAGCTCCAAAACCGCCTTTTGATTCCTGATTTTAATGGATTCAATGAAGTAAGGAACCAGTCCGCCTTTAATATTGAGAAACAAGGCGTCCAATTGATCATAAGCAGCAGGCTCATCTGTGTCGAGGTAAACATTCAGTTTGCCTTTAAATCCGTGTGGGTTTATGATGTTTCCTAAATAATAATAGTCATCAAAAGTACTCATGTGTGTAGAGGTTGGATGGTAAAACTACTAAGTTTTTAATTCAGAAATTTTAAATATGGGCAAAAAAAAGCCTGACTTCAAGCCAGGCTTCCTATTGCATATCTGCTATATTATTCTTTTGGAGCTTCAGTTGACTCATCAGCTTTTTTCTCCTCAGGAGCTTCCTCAGCTGCAGGTTTTTCCTCTTTAGCTGGCTTTTCTTCCTTGGCTGGTTCCTCAACAGGAGCAGGTTTTTCCTCTTCCTTTGCAGCTTCTTCAGCAGGAGCTTCTTCAGCAGGGGCTTCTTCAGCAGGAGCTTCTTCAGCAGGAGCTTCAGCAATCTCTTCTTCAGCAACTTCTTCTCCGGCAGCTTCTTGGGCCGCTTTTACCTGAGCATCCATTTCTGCAGCTTTACGCTTGGCGATCTCAGCTTCACGAGCTTCATTGATCTTAGCTTCAGCTTCCAGTCTTTGTTTCTTGTCGTTGCGATCGCTTTCTTCCAGACCTTTAACTTTGGCTTCAATCTTAGCTTCTTTCTCTTTCAGCCAGGTTTGGAATTTTGCTTCTACTTCTGCTTCGGTTAATGCACCTTTGGCCACACCCTTAAGGAGGTGGTTTTTGTACATAACTCCTTTATACGAAAGTATCGCACGCACAGTATCTGAAGGCTGTGCTCCTTTTTGGATCCAGTCTAAGGCTTTGTCAAAATCTAAGACAATCTCTGCTGGGTTTGGAATGGGATTGTAGGTGCCTATCTTCTCAATAAATCTGCCGTCTCGTGGTGCCCGACCATCCGCAATAACGATATGATAAAAAGGATTTCTCTTTTTACCATGCCGTGATAATCTCATTCTAGTTGGCATAACTAACTAATTGTTAAATGAATAAATAACTTTTTTAAAATGGGGTGCAAATATCTGAATTATTTTCCAATTAACGAAGCACAATTGACTTTTTTATTTAATTAGTTCTCAGATCAATGCAGCCATCTATCATTGGCTTAAGTGTTCAATTGCAGAGGACTACGATTTCTGCACCGTAAAAGAATTCCAAAGTTTTCAACAAGGCTTTTTTCTAAGGCGCAAATATCTACTTTTGTTTAAGTACAGCTATTTTTTTAAAGCTCATAAAATCAGACTATTAGCTCTTGATTTTTGATTTTCAGTTGGGTGAATTTCTGGAAGGCCGGCAAGCTTCCTGGGTACATCCGCAAGCTGTCAAGCTGTATATCCCATGCCTGGCGTGGAACAACAATATTTTACAAATACCATTGATCTTATAGCCCATGTTCCTGATATTTGATACTGAAACCACCGGTTTACCAAAAAACTGGGATGCACCTCTGACTGACTTTGATAACTGGCCACGGCTGGTTCAGTTGGCCTGGCAAATACACGATGCCAAAGGTGAGTTGGTTGATGTAAAGAATTTCATTGTCAAACCTGATGGTTTTGTTATTCCAAGAGGATCAGAAAAAATTCATGGAATTAGCACAGAAAGGGCATTGGCAGAAGGTCAGTCCCTTGAATTTGTTCTTGATCAGTTCAATCAAGCCTTAGCAACTGTGAAAACCATTGCCGGACACAATATTGAATTTGATAACAATATTGTTGGGGTAGAAATGCTCCGGATGTCCATGGAAACACCTCTGCTGGAAATGAATATGGTGGATACCAAAGAGGAGTCTACCGATTATTGTGCCATACCTGGTGGAAAAGGAGGTAAATTCAAATGGCCAACACTCAGTGAATTGTATGAGGTGCTTTTTGGAGAAAGCTTTGATGCAGCCCATAATGCATCTGCTGATGTGCAGGCTACAGCTCGTTGTTTCCTTGAATTGATCAGACGAGGCATTATTGCGGCCTCAAAATTGGGTCTTTCTTCAGAAGAGGTTCAGGATTTCATTGAGAACCATACGGAGCCCATACAATCCATTGGTCTTGAAGTAGCACCTTATCACGAAGCGCATAAACCAGAACCAAAAGAGGTAATCGAAGAAATTGAAGAAACTCCTGCCCAGGCTATTGAAGGAAGTTTTACCCACCTTCATGTCCATACTCAGTTCTCAGTATTGGATGGATTGTCGGATGTGGGTCAATTGATGGAAAAGGCGAAGGCTGATGGTATGAAAGCCCTTGCTATGACTGATCATGGCAATATGTTTGGAGCGAAAAAGTTCCATGATGCTGCCATGAAAAACGGGATCAAACCCATTCTGGGATGTGAAGTATATGTGGCACGTCGGGGGATACATAGAAAAGAATCGAAAATTGATGCTTCGGGTTACCATCTGGTGTTGTTGGCCAAAAATATGGTGGGCTACCACAACCTCATGAAATTAGTTTCCATAGCCTGGATTGACGGGCAATATTACAAACCCAGGGTCGACAAGGAACTATTGAAGGAATATTCAGAAGGCTTAATCGCACTTTCTGCTTGTTTAGGGGGCGAACTGGCAGATAAGATTGTTCACGAAGGTGAAGATAAAGGAGAGGAAGCCCTAGTCGAGTATAAGTCAATCTTTGGAGAAGATTTTTATCTGGAACTCCAGAAGCATCCCACGGGTGATCCTGAGATGGATAAAAAAGTATATGACGATCAGGTTTATGTAAACAAAATCCTGCTGAAGATGGCTGCCAAACACCAGCTTAAGGTGGTGGCCACCAATGATGTACATTTTGTAAATGCCGATGATGCCGGAGCACACGATCGCTTAATTTGTATAGGAACAGCCAAGGATCTGGATGATCCCAAACGCTTAAGGTATACCCGTCAGGAATGGTTTAAAACTCAGAAGGAAATGAAAACCCTCTTCCGGGAGCATCCTGAGGCCATTGAGAATACAAATGAAGTAGCTGAAAAAGTTGAAGTTTTTGAGTTAAACAGTGATCCTATTATGCCGGAATTTATTATTCCGGAACCCTTTGAAACGGCTGATGACTACCTCAAGCATATCACCTTCGAAGGGGCTGCAATCAGATATGATGAAGTAACTCCAGCCATTACAGAACGACTGGAGTTTGAGTTGGAGACCATTAAGAAAATGGGTTTTCCGGATTACTTTCTTATTGTATGGGATTTTCTCAAAGCAGCCAGAGAAATGGGTGTTTCCATAGGCCCTGGGCGGGGAAGTGCTGCAGGATCAGTGGTTTCCTATTGTTTGAAAATTACCGATATCGATCCGCTGGCTTATAATTTGCTGTTTGAGCGTTTCCTTAACCCCGACAGGATTTCAATGCCCGATATCGACATCGATTTTGATGATGATGGTAGGGACCTGATCCTGAAATGGGTGTCGGAAAAGTATGGCAAGCGTCGTGTAGCCCACCTGATAACCTTTGGTACCATGGCGGCAAAAATGGCCATCAGGGATGTGTCAAGGGTACAGCAATTGCCTTTGTCTGAGGCCGACCGATTGGCAAAAATGATTCCTGAAAGACCTGGGATCAGCATCAATCAGGCCCTAAAAGAAGTACCGGAATTGAACAAAGAACTCAAAGACGGGAAACCTGAAGTTTCTTCAGTATTACGAAATGCTCTCACACTTGAAGGATCAATCAGAAATACAGGCACCCATGCCTGTGGAATAATCATTGGTCGTGAAGATCTGGATACCTATGTGCCTCTGGCTGCAGTGAAGGAATCTGTATTGGATATCTCCACCCAATATGATGGTAAATATATCGAGTCCATAGGCCTTTTGAAGATGGATTTTCTGGGACTCAAAACCCTTTCCATCATAAAAGATACGCTTGATAATATCAAACGATCCAAGGGCGAAACCATTGATATCGATACCATTCCATTTGACGACAAAGCAACCTACGAACTCTACAGCAGGGGAGAAACCACTGCCTTGTTTCAATTTGAGTCGGATGGTATGCAAAAGCATCTAAAGGATCTTAAACCCACCCGTTTCGAGGATTTAATAGCCATGAATGCCCTGTACCGACCGGGTCCAATGGATTATATACCCAACTTCATCGATCGTAAGCATGGTCGCGAACCCATCAAGTATGACTTGCCAATTATGGAAGAAATACTTGAGGAAACATACGGTATCACCGTTTATCAGGAGCAGGTGATGCTTTTATCAAGGTTGATGGCAGGTTTTACCCGTGGACAATCCGATTCCCTTCGTAAAGCCATGGGTAAGAAGAAGATTGCCGAAATGGAAAAGTTAAAGGTGAAATTCATTGAGGGCTGTGAAAAAAATGGCCTCGATAAGGATATCATCCTGAAGGTTTGGAAGGATTGGGAAGCTTTTGCAAAATATGCCTTCAATAAATCTCATGCCACCTGTTATTCAT
Organism: Bacteroidota bacterium; assembly: GCA_016845175.1. Lineage (GTDB taxonomy): Bacteria > Bacteroidota > Bacteroidia > Bacteroidales > F082 > JAERTD01. The sequence goes on from JAERTD010000028.1 coordinate 131,146, forward strand.
ATCTGTCCTACCAGACAGCCTATTTGAAAACGCATTATCCGGCGGAATTCATGGCGGCAAACCTTAGCCGGAACCTTCATGATATCAAAAAAATCACCCAGCTGACCAAAGAAGCGGGTAGGATGGGGATTGAGGTAATGCGGCCCGATGTGAATGAAAGTGCCATGAATTTTACCGTCACCAAGGAAGGAAACATTCGTTTTGGTATGGCAGCCATCAAAGGTGTGGGAGAAGCTGCGGTTGAGCAATTGGTGGCCGAACGTGAGGAAAACGGACCTTACACCAATATCTTTGATTTTGCTAAACGCGTGAACCTTAAGTCGGTTAACAAAAGAAGTTTTGAAGCATTGGCCTATGCGGGTGCTTTTGATGGCTTTCCCAATACCCACAGGGCACAATATTTCTTTGTGGATGGAGAAAATGGAAGCACCTTCATTGAAAAAGTACTTCGTCATGGTTCCGTTTTTCAGGAGCGTCAAAACTCACAGCAGGTTTCTCTTTTTGGAAATATGGAGGAGGCTTTTGAAGTGAGTGATCCTGAACTACCCGAATGTGAACCCTGGGACTTGGTTCAAAAGCTTCGTTTTGAAAGAGAGGTCACCGGTTTCTACATATCAGGCCATCCATTGGACGACTTTTCGATAACAATTGAACGCTATTGCAATATCGAAGCTGCCAGACTTAAAAATGATCTGGCTCCCCTTAAGAATCAAAACCTGATGTTTGCAGGGATGGTTGCCGAAACCACACAAAAAATGTCGAAAAAAGGTTCCCCCTATGGAAGGTTTGTGGTGGAAGATTATACAGGAAGTATTAGTTTGATGATGTTTTCAGAAGAATATCTTAAAAGAAAGCATTTTCTGGAAATTGGAAATAGTGTGTTTATACAGGCTAAGGTAGAAGAGCGGAGACATCAGCCTGGCAATTACAGCATCCAGATTGTGGATATGTTCCTCCTGGCTGAAGCCATGAGTAAGTTGGCAAAAGCCATTACAATTAGTGTTAAAATGGATGCAGTGGACGATACCTTTGTCAGTCGTTTAAGCCAATTGGCCAAAGAACATGCAGGTGATTGTGATATCCGCATGCGCTTGCTTGACCCTGAGAATGGCAAACATCTGGTGCTCAAATCTACCAGTTCCAAAGTAGAACCCCAGTCATTTCTTAAGGCCATTGAAAAATGGACTGGACTTCAGTATGTGATTGAATAACAAATAGATACACATTGTTCACGAATATAATTCAGAGATCAGAAAATGTCTACTGATACCAACTAAAAAACTTAGTTATAAGCAGTGTCATAATATGCTTTTTGTATATCTTTGGGGCACTAATTTAAAAACACTTTAACCATGGCAATTGAATTCACAGATGCCAATTTCGAAGAATTGGTCATTAAGTCTGATAAACCTGTAATAGTTGATTTCTGGGCAGTATGGTGCGGACCCTGTAGAATGGTTGGTCCTATCGTTCAGGAAATAGGTGAAGAATACGGTGAAAAGGCTGTTGTAGGTAAATTGGATGTAGACCATAACCCTGAAACAGCTCGTAAATATAGTATTAGAAATATCCCTACCATTTTGTTTTTCAAAAATGGAGAAGTAGTTGATAAACAAGTGGGTGCTGTTCCAAAAGCAGTTTTGGCAGGCAAACTCGACTCACTTCTTTAATCAGTTTAATGGAAGTTTTAAATCAGGAAAGGCTGTTGAGAGACAGCCTTTTCGAGTATTTAGTAGCCTGATATTATTTTAAGAAGTCAAAGCAGTGCCACATTCAATTGATAAAGACCGATTGCAACAGTTTAACTCCCTGGAGTTTTATGCCAGGCAGGTAGTGGAAGGTTTTATTACCGGTCTTCACAAAAGCCCTTTTCATGGTTTTTCTGTTGAATTTGCAGAGCATCGCCTGTACAATCCGGGAGAATCAACCCGATTTATCGACTGGAAACTCTATGGTAGAACCGATAAGATGTTTGTAAAACGCTTTGAGGAAGAAACCAATTTGCGTTGTCGGATTATTATTGACCGATCATCTTCCATGTATTTTCCTGTAAGTGATCAGGTTTCCATTGAACACCCCAACAAAATTACTTTTTCCATTTATGCTGCGGCTTCGCTTATTTCTTTGATGAAAAAACAAAGAGATGCTGTGGGTATAAGCACCTTTACTGATCAGGTAGAATTGCATACGGCAGTGCGCTCCAGCTCTCTACATCAAAAGTATTTGTATGGTGAAATGGAAAAACTACTGGATCAGAAAGCTGCCGGATCCAAATTAAGCACCGATATCACTGAATCACTTCACAGAATAGCAGAAATGCTTCATAAAAGATCACTGGTGATTATTTTCAGTGATATGATGGATCAAACTGACCGTCTGGATCAGGTCTTTTCTGCTTTGCAGCATTTTAAGCATTACAATCATGAGGTAGTCTTGTTTCATGTGGTGGATAAGGAATTGGAAGAAAACCTGAATCTGGATGACAGGCCCTTTAAGTTTGTCGACATGGAAAACCATGAGGTGATCAAGCTCAACCCCATAGAGGTCAGAGAAAAATACCATGAAGCCTTTGCAGCTCAGAAAAAGGAACTGGAACTACGGTGTGGGCGCTACCAGATCGATTATGTGGAGGCAGATATCAATCAGGGTTTCGAAGGCATTCTCTTGCCTTACCTTATGAAGAGAAGCAAGCTCTATTAATTCGTATATCTTCCTCAAACACCTGACGGCCATTTAGATGATTCTATAGTAGGCTAAGCCTATGCCCGGAATTATTGATTATATTTGAACTAGTACTTTGGTATTGTTCCTCATTTCCTAAAATCCTGCGCTATGACCAAGTCCTTGTTATTCCCCATGCTCACCTTATCAATTTGCCTGCTTCTGGCAGGTTCATGTACCAAAGATGAAGATGAACCAGTACCTGACATTTATGGTTCCTGGACTGTGCTGCAAACAGATTCCGAAGGCCTCCAATTTCATGTGGAGTTGCGATTCAATACCAACAATACCTATGACTGGTTGTTGCTCGATACTGTTCCCACACATTCAAATTCTCATGCTGAGTTCACTATGAATGCTAGTGTGTTAACCATAGTTTCTGATGCTGATTGTAGTGGGACTGGTCAGTACTATATTACTGTGAACTCTAACAAACTTTCTATGATAGCTCAACACGATGATTGTGAGCCAAGAGCCGCTGCATTGGAGTATATCTGGGAAAGAAAGTAATCTTCTGATTCAAACTTCGCTGATATTGATGCCTTAGTAAACCAGCAAATTGCTCGGATAAAATGGTTATCCTATAGTTTAATTTGTAGTTGACATTTTATTTCTGTTCGACTATTTCCCTTAGTCATTTCTGAGCCTGTTCCGATGCTTTCTCTGTTGAAGTAGCTTAACCTGGCCAATCGTATCCAAAGGTTCAACCAATCACATGCAGCATATTTAATCATTAGGTAGATGCGCTGGCCACTATCATAGAAAGCAGGTATGCTGAAGGCATATAATACATCGTTTTCATACGCATAAATCCGACTATGGTAAGAGTCAGTTTGAAATATTGCATATCTGAAAGTGGCCTGAATTCGGGAAGAAGAAGGGCGATAGAGAATATCCTGATAAAACAAAAATCCTTGCTCACTATCGTCCTGGGTATTGTTCAGCCATACATAATCCAGTCTGTTCTTTAGAAGTAAATATGCTGTCACCTGATAGCTAAAAAATAACCTGAATTCATGCCGATGTAGGCTGAATATTTTAGGCATATACTCAGTATTTTCACTCACATTGGATTCTTTAAACTTATAGCGGTATTTAAAATAGGCATGAGACTTTTGTGAAAAGTTATGATCCACTTGAATCAATACATCTTTGGCCATACTGGGGGCGGCAACCTGATATTTTAGCCAGGGGAAGCGATAACTGTCTATATAGGCAGACAAAATCCAGTTTTTATTCAATAGCGCTTTAATTCCCAGGTAGAAACCTCTTTCGTTGGCGGCTCCACTTCCCTGAGCGAAAGGATTAGAAAAGATGTTTTGGTAATTCATTTGATAGGAATGGTAGAGGGCGCTCAGGCTTATTCGATCATCCAGATAAGTGTTGAGGCCCATCAAATAGGCATAAGCACCATTAGCTGAAACGGAAAATTCACCGTACATACTGATTTGTTGTAATCTCAAATTGAAGTCCATGCCATTTACCATATTCCGGATACCCGAAAACTGATGCTTTTGATACAGGCTGTTACCTGGCTTCAGAGCAAAGGATAGTTCTATATAGTGAGTAGTTATTCCCAGTTGAAACAATCCCCAAACCGCTTTCAAATTCCCACCATAGGCAGTAAGCTCTGCAGCATCTTTAGCCTTCAGCTCGTTTAGGGTTCTGTGCATGCCGGTTTCTGGCAGGGAGCTGAGTAGTACCGAAGAATCCTCAAGGATAATCAGCTTTCCATCAATACGTTGTTTGGACGCAAATGAGCTGAGTTCAAGTCCTTTCCATTGAAGACAAAGAGCAACTCCTCTGAAAAAACTGTTTTCATCTGTAGAGGTGTTAGGCCGTACCCCACGACCAAAACGTTGAATATTAACAGTTTCGGCAGATTTACCAAATGACAGACCCGACCATAAGGTCAGCCCCTGACCAAATTCCAACTTATAATCACCGATAATCAGCGTCTTTATGATACCAACATTTGATAGCTGGGCAAAAAATGACAAGTAATCGGGAGTATAATTTTTGGCATCACCTATCAGCACGGAGATGCTGTCGTTATAAGTTGACCACGGCCAGGGTTCTCCCGCATCTTTTTCCACATTGAAACCCAGCCTTATAGTGTTTCCAGACTGAAATCCATACTTTATATTCCATTGTTGCGGTTTGCCAAGATAGATACTGCCGGGATAATATTGAGCGGAATCTGGTGATATTTCAAAACCCTTAGCCTTTTCCAGATTTTGTTTGTACCTGATTTGCAGGCTCTGTCGAGCATATTTAAACATTTCTCCAACGCTTCTCTTTTTTGCTTCAGGTGGTTCCGAAATATTAATAAAAGGTAAGATCAGCTGTATGCTGCCCAGATCCATTCCTGGCACCTTTCGTAATTCGTAAACCGATAGAAACCCTCCCACCAGGGTCCTGTAACTTTTGATATTACTCAGTTGATGGTCTGACAGCAGCATAAGATCACGAAGTGCTTCTAAATTTTCTCCATTCAGGTTAATCGGGTTTTCATGATAATGCTGTAAATCAGCGATTAAAGATGAGTAGTCATAGGCGGTGTTTTCCGACTGAACTATGGATTCAATTCTGTCTGTTAGGATTTCTGACCTGGAAAGGCTTATGACTTCTTCTGTTTGTCCTTGTGTACTGGCATAAACCGATATCATACTTAAGATGAGAATGAAACGCAGTTGTGATATGGTGGTTTTGAGTATGTGCAACATTTTGGATTAGAAACTTAATATTAGTGATCCCTGAGGGGATATACTCAGTATGTGATGCATGGATGCTGCGATATCGAATCGAATAAATCGGTACTGAAAGCCAAAGCCTAGGCTTAGGAAGTTTTGATAATTTGAAACGCCCATTCTGACAAAAAGACTTTTCCTGATGATATACTCAGCACCTGCTCGTATGATAAGACCCGGATAGGAAATATCCTTTTCTATTTCAACAGATGAATCAAAGCCATTGGAAATATGCCAGGCCAATCCCATTCGTATTAGGGTCTTTCTTTTCTCATGGTTGTAGTCGGAAAGTGTTAGCCACAATGGGTTAAAGGTCCAGACCCCTAAACTTATTCTTTCACTTAGATCGGCTTGTATGCCCAGTTCAAAACTAATATGCTGGCTGGAGCCATAGCCTTCTCCCAGATTGGTCTGAAGGTAATCCAGTTGAAGACCCAATCGGAATTTTGGTCCAAAAGACCGGGCATAGATTATACCTGCTTTAATTTCATTGTATTGTGGGTAGCCATATTGAATGACGGTGAAACCCAGGATTCCAAATTTTCCTGGCCAGATACCGCCAATGGTCTTGCTGGAGAGTTCTTTCATCCCAAATGAGTTGCTATAGTTTATCCCTATTCCGGCTTTCTCGAGTAATGCCAATCCTGACTGATTGGAATTGCAACTCCAAAAATCACTTAGAGCCACGGAAACTCCTCCCATACCGGACCTTCTGGCTCCAACACCATTGATGCCATTATCGGCATTTGCAACCATAGGGAATAAGCATAGCCATAGAATAACTATGTTGAACAAATTCAAATGAATCATGAGAGTGCTTGTTCTGTCGTGATTCAAAAGAGATATTCTCTTTATCTTTATCCCATAAAACTAATACAAATCGAAAGCTAAATCAAGTAAATATGGATAAAACAGTACTGGAATTTCTAAGCACACTAAAGGAAAATAACAACCGTGATTGGTTTAATGCCAATAAGAAATGGTATGAAGAGGCAAGAAAAGAAGTGGCTCAGTTCGTGGATTATTTGATACCTCAAATTGCTACATTCGATCCACAAGTTGGAAATATTACATCGAAAGATACTTTATTCAGAATCTATAGAGACATCCGTTTTTCAAAGGATAAAACACCCTATAAATCAACCATGGGGTCATATATGGCAGCTGGTGGAAGGAAATCACAGCATGCCGGATACTATTTGCATATCGAACCTGGTGCTTCCTTTCTGGCAGGTGGTGCCTATGGACCACCAACTGAAAAACTGAAAATGATACGCTCTGAAATTTACTACAACAGCGATACCTTTCTAGACATTATAAATGACAAGGATTTCAATAAATTATTTGGTGGCATTGAAGGCAGTAAACTAAAAAGACCTCCGGTGGGCTTCCCGAAGGAATTTGAACATGTTGAATTACTGAAGTTTAAGGATTATACAATATTCTGCAAAATTAGTGATGCTGATTTATTTAAACCCAACTTTCCAGAAAAGGCCGTGGAAATATTCAAAAAAATGAAACCCTTGAACGATTTTATGAACCAGGCGATGGAACTTGTCTAAGCTTTGAAAATCCTGGTTTAGGTGTAAGACTTATCTGCGGCTGAGCTTATAAACCGGACTGTCTTCCTTTAATAATCCTTGAATAGTATCATACTCAAGGAAAATCCTGCTTTGACCACTGGAATAGGGTGCTATTTCATAGTTGTTATACAGGAATCCCAGTCCTGTATTGCTGATATAGATATTCTTATTTACAGGAATACTGTCAACAAAAAAACCAGCTTCAGAGAGTTTGACCTCTGGAGGAATTCCTTTGATTTGCCTAATCTTATCGGAGAGAAGTACACTAATGCTATCTTCTGATTCCGGAATAAAAATATCCTCATATGTCAAAGGGCTGCCATCTTGAAGGGATAGGATATCAAAACTGGTGTGGGTCATGCCATGGGCTCCACCGGTATAGGCATAGGTCATATACTCCAGGCATAATAAATAATCCGCGTTGAAAACTACCTGCATGGAGTTCATTTTCTCCCAACTGAAAGAGGCGCCACCGTCGTGCCAGTTTTGGTTTTGTTTGAGATAGGTACTCATGTATTCAGCCTCATAAAAACTCATCATACTATCGGGATGTGTCTGATCATATTGTTTGCCAAAAAAATGACCACGTATAATTTGTTTCACAGATTGACTGACAGCGCTATCGATGTGGCTATCGGTTGGGTAGAAGAGAACCAGTTCTACTTCGGCAACAGGTGAGTTGTTTTCGGATGGAGCGAGCTCTGTTTCAGATCTCAAATAATAAATATCAAATGCCATACTGCCTTCCGGATAGGTTTCTGTCATGTCGAAAGCAAGCAATTTTCCATCTTCATTCTGCCACTTCCCACTAAAACTCTTGTTTGATATACTACCAGAAAAGCTAGCGTCCTTTTTACCAAACTCAAAAAGATCAGTGGTACCATCATCTGCCAACTTGCCTTGAAATTCGAAAGTATTGCTGAAACTAGGTGCATCGCTTCCAGAATGGTAATTATAATTACCTGAAAGTGACCCAAACAATTGAAGAATATTGGCGGTTATCATTATTTGATCACCTGCCTGACCTTCAAACCTCAAATAATTATGTGTTTTGGGACTCGTCTGTTGTGCGCTGAGTACCCCCGTGAATAGGAGCAGGAGGGAGATTGATAAATATCTCATAGTCATTGTGTTATAATTGTTAGTCGCTGGCCATCTGGCTTTTGCAAAAGTAGGCATATGATTAGTATATCAAAGCCTCCCTACGTATTATTTTTTTAAGGGATAATACCTGGTAAAACATTGTTGGAAGCGATTTACATGTAAATTTGTGTTTTCAGAAAAACATGGTTTATTTAATCTTAAGCATACTTTCCTCCACACTGATTATCGTAAGTTTCAAAATTATTGGCTTACGAAAATTGGATGAATTGCAGGCCATCACTATTAACTACTTAGTGGCTGCGGCCTATGGTTTACTATTGTGGTCTGATATTCCCTCATTTCCTGAAATGATGGATAAGCCATGGTTTAACCTAAGCTTACTCACTGGATTATTCTTTATACTGGTCTTTTTCTTATTTGCCTTATCGGCGGACAAAGCAGGTGTCACCATCACCGCAGTAGCCAGTAAGATGTCTGTTTTAATTCCGGTAATGGCTGGTTTTCTTTTATTTAGTGATACTGTCTATTGGACCAAAGTACTTGGAATTCTGCTGGCCATTGCGTCCTTTTATTTGATTTTCAAGACAGATGGAAAAACAAGTATCAGGATGAAATTTATCATATTACCTCTCTTGTTGTTTCTGGGGAGTGGTATTAATGACACCTTTTTGAAATTCGCAGAACACCATTTCTTACAAAATGATACCCATGTTTTCTTAACCATGGTTTTTTCAACTGCTCTGGTTATTGGCGTGTTATTACTGGGCTATAAGTTGATCACGAAGAAGACAAAATTGTCTGTCCCATCCATGATGATGGGTATATTACTTGGTTCATTTAATTTTGGTAATGGTTATTTCCTAATTAAAAGTATGGCCTATTTTCAATCATCTGTTTTGTTTCCCATAGTCAACGTGAGCATTGTGAGTCTGTCCACCCTTATCGGATTGTTTGTTTTTGGAGAACGTTTAAAATGGATTAATTGGATTGGGATTATTTTAGCAATATTTGCCATTCTATTGATCAGTTGGCGTATGTAATGTAATACTGCATGGAAGATCATTATAAAACCATAAACAATACAGCTGAAGGATTCTTTAAGGATAAGGGGAGTAAATTTATTTCCCGACTTTACTATGTGGAAACAGAGGCAAAGGTAAAGCAAATTCAGGATATGCTTCGAAAGGAGTTTTATGATGCGCGTCATCATTGCTATGCATATCGGATCAATCCCTTGGATGTTGCTTACAGAAGCAGCGATGATGGCGAGCCGTCAGGAACTGCAGGTAAACCTATATTAAATCAGATTTATTCAGCAGAACTATTTAATGTGCTTATCGTAGTGGTTAGATACTTCGGTGGAACTAAATTGGGGGTAAGTGGACTGATTAATGCCTATAAAGTGGCAGCCAAAGATGCCATTCAGGAAGCCAATATTGTTACACACTATCTGACCAAGAACTTAGAACTCTATTTCGAATATCCTCTGATGAACAGTGTGATGCGCATGATAAAAGAGGAAAAGCTGAAGATCCTTGAGCAAGGCTTCGATAACCAATGTGTTATTAAGATTGAAGTGAGATTGAATGATTTGGAGAAAGTACAATTTAGAAGTTCTAAACTTAGAGGATTAACTGTAAAGACTTTGGAAAACAGCTAGATAAGTGCATTCAGATTAAACCCTAGATACGATAAAAAAAGTTAAAAGTCAATTAAAAATCTTGTTTTTTTTTCACTTTTTTTAATCGACATTTGTTCAACTCTTTCGGGGATCCTGTATTAATTTTTGATTTGTTTGATTACTAATTTGTTAAGTCGATTTGACACCAAAAACTGAATGTATCGATTAAAAGGCTACGTTAAAAAATGAAGAAAAAGCATGTTGAGGTTTGGGAAAAATGCTTAAAGGTCATTAGGGATAATATCCCATATCAAAGTTTCAAAACTTGGTTCGAACCTATTCAACCCGTAAAAATTGATGGTAATGTTCTTACAATTCAAGTGCCCAGCCAGTTTTTTTATGAATGGTTGGAAGAACATTATATTAATCTGCTAAAGAAAACCATCAGAAAAGAATTAGGGAGTGGTGGTCGACTTGAGTATAGCGTGATAATGGATAGTTCCTATCATGATGCCAGCCCCCTCTCGGTAAATTATCCCACAACCAATAAAAAAGCAACCAAAAATAAACCTGTTTCTATGCCTCTTGATTTAAATAAAGGCAATGTGCGGGATATTCCCAACCCATTCATCATCCCTGGATTAAAAAAGATCAAGGTAGAGTCACAATTGGTTGAAACATATTCCTTCGATAATTTTGTGGAAGGAGAATGTAACCGCCTGGCAAGATCAGCTGGATGGGCTATTGCTGAAAATCCAGGCAAAACTGCTTTTAATCCACTACTAATATACAGTAGTGTGGGATTGGGTAAAACCCACTTAGCCCACGCCATTGGCCTGCAAGTAAAAAACAACTATCCGGGCAAAACTGTACTTTATGTAAAAACGGATCAGTTCATTAATCAATACATCGACTCTGTTCGTAACAACAACCAAAACGACTTCATCCATTTCTATCAAATGATCGATGTGCTGATCATGGATGATATCCAGTTTATTGCCGGTAAGGAAAAAACCCAGGATGTGTTTTTCCATATCTTCAACCACCTCCATCAAAATAACAAACAATTGGTGCTGACATCAGATAAGCCACCTGTTGAATTGAAAGGAATGGAACCCCGACTATTGTCACGCTTTAAATGGGGATTGGCAGCAGACTTACAAGTACCGGATCTCGAAACCAGAATTGCCATACTGCAAAACAAACTATACAAAGATGGTATTGAAATGCCATATGATGTGTTAGAATATCTTGCTTATAGTATTACCACTAACATCAGGGAGATGGAAGGAGCCTTAATTTCTATTTTGGCCCAGTCAACCCTGAATAAAAAAGCAATCACCCTGGAGTTGGCAAAACAAATGATCGATAAGTTTGTTAAAAACACTACCAGAGAAATTTCCATCGACTATATCCAGAAAGTGGTATGTGATTATTTCAGTTTGCCACTGGAGACTATAAATTCCAAAACCAGAAAAAGGGAAATCGTACAAGCCAGACAGTTGGCCATGTTCTTTTCTAAGAAACATACCAAAAGCTCTTTGGCAACCATCGGATTGCATTGTGGAAACAAAGATCATGCAACTGTTTTGCATGCTTGCAGAACGGTAAACAACTTATTGGAAACCGACAAGCAGTTTCGGGTATATGTTGAGGAAATTGATAAAAAACTCAAGCTTTAAAAGAAAAACCATATCAATAACAAAAGCCCTTTAGCAAGACTGTTGAAGGGCTTTTTTAGTGTTTCCATGTTGGAAAATTTTGGAAAAATTTGTGTTTTTCATTAACTTTATGGGTTCATCTAACATTTTTGAGCCATGAATGTACTCTTTGTTTGCCTTGGAAATATCTGTCGTTCGCCTCTTGCCGAAGCCTTCTTAAAAAGGAAATATCAAGATCATAATATAGAATCAAGGGTCGATTCGGCGGGTTTTGAATCCTTCAATATCAATGAACCTCCGGATGAAAAAGCCAATGAGCTTGCCAAAACTTATGGTATTTCACTTGAGGGGAAGGCTCGCCTTTTCCTGAAATCAGATTTTGATAACTTTGATAAGATCTATGTTATGGATATGCAGAGTTATACCGATATTCGTGACCTTGCAAGGAGTGATGATGATCTGGAAAAAGTCGATTATTTGATGCATCTGCTACACCCCAAGAAAAAGGGACCAATTGCTGACCCTTTTATTCAGGGTGGAAAAGACAGTTCCAAGATTCTCAGTTTGATTGATCAGGCAACTGACGAAATATTGAAGATGGCCAAAAAGAAAATATAAGTATGTTACATATTAGCCAGGCAAACATTGAACAAGCAGCCACCCGTATTCAAAATCATATACACCGTACACCTGTCATGACCTCACAATTAATTGATGAGGCATTGGGTGTTTCTTTATATTTTAAATGCGAGAATTTTCAAAAGGCCGGGGCATTTAAATCGAGGGGAGCCATGAATGCTGTATTGTCGCTGGACACTAGTCAATCAGCCCACGGAGTGGCGACACATTCTTCAGGAAACCATGCTCAGGCTCTAGCTAGAGCAGCGAAGATTAAAGGTTTGCCAGCTCATATCGTGATGCCTGAAAACGCTCCGGAAGTTAAGATCAGTGCAGTGGAGCAATATGGAGGAAAAATTTATTTCTGTAAGCCGACACTAGAGGCAAGAGAGCAAAAACTTAAGGAGGTCGTGGCCAAAACCAAGGCCACAGAAATCCATCCCTACGACAACTATACAATCATCGCCGGTCAAGCGACAGCTGCAAAAGAACTCTTGGAAGACCATCCTGAATTGGATCTGATCATATGCCCGGTTGGGGGAGGTGGTTTATTAAGTGGTACCGCATTATCGGTACATTACTTTTCCTCAAAATGCAAGGTTATAGCAGCAGAACCCAAGGGTGCTGATGACGCCTGCAGATCCTTTAAGGCAGGCCATATCATACCTAGTGTTCAACCAAATACCATAGCCGATGGTTTGTTAACCTCTTTGGGTGAAAGGAATTTCCCCATCATAAAAGAACTGGTTACGGATATTATTACTGTGAAAGAGGCTACCATAATACAGGCTATGAAATTGTTGTATGAGAGACTTAAAATTGTTGTTGAATCTTCAGCTGTAGTTCCCCTGGCACTGCTGTTGGAGCATGGCATACCTATAAATGCAAAGCAGATTGGATTGATTTTGTCAGGAGGTAATGTGGACCTTAAAAAACTTCCTTTTTAATTAGTATGAAAAAAACTGTCTTGCCAATATTAAGCCTTAACTTTGATGATGATCGATTATGAAAGCCACACTTTACTTGATACCTACTCCCATTGGAGATCTTAGTACGATTGATAAAAGTCAGCCCATTTATAACGAGTCTGTCATTCATGCCCTCGATATATTTATTGTAGAACAAGTTCGAACAGCAAGGCGTTTTCTTAGCAAAACAGGCCATCCCACGGCCATTGATAAGATGACTTTTCTCGAGCTAAACAAGCACACGAAACCAGAACAAATCGCTACCTATCTTAAGTATGCACAACAAGGTAAATCCATTGGTTTGTTATCCGAAGCCGGAACACCATGTATAGCAGATCCCGGGGCCGTCATTGTGAAGATGGCACATGAAAAGAACATTCCGGTTGTTCCATTGGTAGGAGCCAATGCAATTATCTTGTCTTTAATGGCATCAGGATTTAATGGCCAATCATTTGTATTCCATGGTTACCTGCCTGTGGATAAAAATACACTGATCAGAAAAGTAAAGGAAATGGAATCCCAGGCCAGACGCTTGGATCAAACACAGATTTTTATTGAGGCACCTTATCGGAATAATAAATTGTTGGAGACCTTGGTTCAAACCTGTGGTCCCAGCACCCCAGTTTGTGTAGCATGCGACTTAAGTATGCCTCAGGAATATGTCAAAACATTGAAGTGCTCAGAGTGGAAAAAAGAAACAGTGAACCTCCATAAGAGACCCACTGTTTTCTTGCTTTATCGTTAATTAGAAACTTTTGGCATCTGGGCCAAACAGCTATTTAGTGCTGGTGACCACCAACACCATGTACATGACCGTGTGCGGTTTCTTCTTCAGTTGCTTCACGAATATCAATAACTTCTCCAGAAAAATGCAGGTTTTCACCAGCAAGCGGGTGATTGAAATCCATAATGACAATATCTTCTTTAATCGCAAGAACACGACCTTCAACAGGGTTGCCGTCTTGATCTTCCATGGTAATCATATTACCAACAGTAACAATGCTTTCGTCTATCTTGCCGTCAATTTCAAACAGTTTTTTATCCAGTTCGAGGATGGCTTCATCCGAAGGGTTACCATAGGCTGATTCAGAATCCAGAGGAAATCCAAATGTTTCACCTACTTCTAATCCTGACAGGTTTTCCTCAAATGCAGGCAGTAAAGAACCAACACCAAACAGGTGTACAAAAGGTTTCTTCTCATCTACTTTTTGGATTATTTCTCCTTTGTCGTCGTTTACACGTAGTGTGTATGTTAAGGTTACCACCTTATTTTTCCCAATTTTCATGAGTAGTATTTTAGCGGGTTAATTCAATTGAGCGGCAAAAGTAAGTAATTTATAAACACTGGCTATTTTTCTGTAATATTGTGTGTTACAAAAACGGCTCTTACATGGCAACTGGATAAGCTAGTTTACATCTATCAGCTAATCATACAATCTACCCTATAAAAATGTTGGAGAATCAGGTACTTGAAATAAATGGATTAACAAAAACTTATGGCAATCTTATCGCCCTGTACAATTTTTCTTTGGAAGTGGGCGCAGGAGAGATCTGTGGTATGTTGGGGCCCAATGGTTCGGGTAAGACCACGACACTGGGTATCCTACTGGATATTATTAGAGCAGATAGTGGCTCTTTCAAATGGTTTGGTAAAGCACCCGATAGCAATTCTAGAAAACGGGTAGGAGCATTGCTTGAGCAACCCCTCTTTTACCCTTATCTGTCAGCGGTGCAAAATTTGCGAGTCATTTGTGATATTAAAAACGCATCTAAAGCACAGATCGCCAATGTGTTGGAAACTGTTGGGCTCACGGAAAGAAAGCACAGCAAATACAAAACCTACTCATTGGGAATGAAACAGAGGCTAGCTATTGCTGCAGCTCTTATAGGAGATCCTGAGGTACTGATACTGGATGAACCTACCAATGGCCTTGACCCTCAGGGTATAGCAGAGATTCGCGATCTGATCGTCTCCATTGCCTCCCGTGGATTGACCATAGTATTGGCCAGCCACTTACTTGATGAAGTGCAAAAGGTGTGTACCCATGTTGTTGTTCTTGAAAAAGGAAAGAAATTACATTCTGGACCGGTAAATCAAGTCTTGAATACTGCCACCAAATTTGAATTGGCTTCAGATGATTTGGATCAACTGAAACAACTATTGGAAGATGCTCCCTTTGTGAAAGAAGTGAAGCATGAAGGATCGATTCTATTGCTAACAGCCTCTGAAGAGGTACAAGCAAATCAGATTAATGAGTACGTATGTAACAAAGGTGTTTTTCTAAGTCATCTGAGTATGAGAAAGCAGAGCCTGGAAAAATATTTTCTTGAACTTTTAGAAGAAAACCATGATTAGATTATTAAAAATAGATTTTCGGAAATACTTCTATAACCGATCGTTTTGGGTGCTGTTTCTGATATATGTATTGCTGAATTTGTTGGTGTTTACCGGTGCTGAAAAATTTGTAAATGAGATCGTTCAGAATGCAGGCAGCAGTACACCACTTGAGATTCCAGGATTTTCATTGTATAGTTTTCCACTGGTTTGGCATAACCTGAGCTATCTGGGAGGTTTTTTCAAAATAGTATTGGCGCTTATCGTAATCATATTCATTACCAACGAATTCAGCTACAAAACCATTCGCCAGAATATCATGAATGGAATGGGTCGGGAGCAGTTTTTGTTTTCCAAAGTAATTTTTGTGTTTGTATTAAGTTTTGCAGCAACACTTCTGATGTTTGTGACTGGCCTCTTCCTTGGATATGCACACACAAATGAAGTGAGTTTTGCTTTATTTATACAGAAAATTGGTTTTATTCCTGCCTATTTCCTGGAGTTGTTCACCTTCTCCAGTTTGGCATTGCTCGTTGGCTTTTTGTTAAGGAAGACAGGTCTTTCGATTGCTTTATTAGCGTTGTACTATTACGCTTTTGAGCCAATTTTGTCCTATAGGCTGCCAGAGAATATTGCTGCTTATCTGCCACTCAAATCCATGGGAAACCTGATTGATGTTCCCAACTCTTCATTGATGAAGATGTTTGGAGTTAACTTCAGAGAGTTTGTTTCCATGCCTGATGTTTATTTGTGTTCCCTATATAGTATGGTATTCATTGGAATCGTATATTTGATTTTGCGTAACAAAGATCTTTAATACCGATGCGCCTTCTTCAATTAAGCATTCTAATTTTAAGTATTTGCCTGCTGACTATCCAGTGTTCAACAACAACAGAACTGGACCAAAATGTCAGGCAAGCGGATGGTAGATATGACAGCGAATTTCCACAACAAAGTATTTCAAAGGAGCTGGACCGTATTTCTTCCAGTGTCAGGCAAATGAATTGTGTAGCTTTTTATATGACCTATTTTTTTGATCCGGACAACCCACTGACACAATACAACTATGGTAAGTACAATCTCGACTCCATGGCCTATCATTCAATGGTTACCAATGAGTCAGTTTCCGGAACGGCAATAGTATTGTATAATGAGCCCCGCCTGGTGGGTATGCTAACCTGTGCGCATGTGGTTGATTTTCCTGATACATTGGTCACAAGATATAGTCGGGGTCAGATGGGACTCCGCTCAGTATCTGTAAAAATAAAGCAACAGAATTTTGTAAGCGGTCTCCCTGAAGGCGAGCCTGTGGAAGTGGTGGTTATGGATGATAAAAAAGACATTGCCATACTTAAAAAGGTTCTTGAACCTCATGAAGAGCGCATTGATGTGATGGATTACCCTCATGGAAAATCAAAGCAAATGGACTGGGGTACAGTAGTGTATACACTTGGTTACCCGCTTGGTAATCTGATGGTTACTCAATCCATTGTCAGTAAGCCTGTAAAGAAGAATTCAGGGTTTTTCCTGACCGATGGTTTGTATAATCAGGGAATCAGCGGTAGTCCGGTTTTTGCCCTACGTGATGGTGTGGATCATATGGAATGGGTGGGCATGGCCAGCTCAGCTTCAGCATCATTGGAGTATGTTCTTGAGCCAGAAGTACTTGATGCGAAGGCTATGGTTCAGGGGGAAGTCTTTACAGGTGAAATACTTATCGACAAAAAAAAGTCAATAAATTATGGGATTTCATATTCTGTTTCTATCGAAGAAATTCTTACTTTTATTGCCAATAATGATAAAAAGGTTTCGGCTGCTGGTTTTAACGTAGACTATTTTTTCCAAAAGCGCTAACCAATTACTAACACAACATTTTATTAGTGGGAAAAAACTATAAAGCCTATCACGAGGAAAGCTTTAAAGAATACCGTATTAGATTTGGGAAACGGGTTTTTGATATTGCCTTCTCACTTGTGTCCATCCTACTCTTCTCACCAGTTTTGATTTTGATAGCTATTGCAATTAAAATCGACTCTCCCGGACCCATTATGTACATCTCCAAGCGGGTAGGAACAGGTTACGATATTTTTAAATTCTACAAGTTTCGCTCCATGGTCAAGGATGCTGATGCGCAGCGTTCTAAATTATCCAGCCTTAATGAGTACTTGATTTCACATAAACATCATGAGCATTTATTCCAGAATCTAAGTGAATGCCCTGATTGTAAGAAGAAAGGAGAGCCCTGTTCACCCATTCTCTATATTGAGGGCGTTGAAATTTGTGAACGTCTATACCTTAAGAAGAAGAAAGAAGTTTTGTTGGAAACAGCTTTCTTTAAAGTGAAAGATGATCCCAGGATTACCAGGGTGGGCAGGATTATTAGATCTACTCATTTGGATGAGCTGCCTCAGTTTTTTAATGTACTGATGGGTGATATGTCCATTGTAGGTAACAGACCATTACCATTATATGAGGCTGCTAAACTTACCACTGATGAATGGGCCTATCGTTTCATGGCTCCAGCTGGTATTACCGGTTTATGGCAGATCAATTCCGATAAAATGATCGAAGCAGAAGAACGAATCCGCCTGGATAATCAATATGCTATGATTTCAACGCCTTTATCAGACCTGAAGATTGTCCTAAAGACCATTCCTTCCATATTCAAAATCAGGAAATCTACTTACTAATTGCCTCAATTGCTCTCTTGCGCTGCAGAAGTGTTGGGTGAGAATAGTGGAAGAAAACGTAAGCCGGATGTGGGCTAAGGTTGCTTAGATTATTCCTTGAAAGTTTCTTTAAAGCTTGAATAAGTGCTTCACCCTTATAGTGATCGGAAGCATAGCGGTCGGCTTCATATTCATATTTTCTTGAAAAAATATTGGATATGATACCGCTAAAAAAGGAGATTGGGCTATATAATAAACCAAAGGCAAGCAATCCTAAATAGAAGGATGCCTGTGTTCCGCCCAAAGCCAGTGATAATTCAGGTTTTTCAACGGCAATCGATAGCAGCCATACCATCAAGCCTGTTTGTAACATCGACATCAACATACCTTTCCATATATGTTTCTTTTTATTATGACCCACTTCGTGAGCCAACACACTCACAATTTCTTCTGTATTCAAATCACTAATTAGGGTATCGTACAAAACAATCCGCTTTTTCTTTCCTAAACCACTGATATAGGCATTTGCTTTTGAGCTTCTCTTGGAGCCATCCAATACGAAGATATGATCCAGTTCAAAACCTGATTTTTCAGCAAAGCCATTGATGGCATCTTTCAGTTCACCTTCCTCAAGCGGACTTTGTTTATTGAACAAGGGTACTATTAGCCGTGAATAAAACATAGCCATAAACAAGGAAAAACCAGTGATTCCACCCACTACAATGACCCAAAACCATTGTCCGGTAGCTAACCAGGACCATAAAAGAAAGCTAAGAATACCTCCTCCAATTAAAAGGCCCAGTATCCAGCCTTTTAACTTATCACTAATGAATAAAAGAGGCGTTGTTTTGTTGAATCCAAACCGATCTTCAATTACAAAAGTACTGTAGACCTGAAAGGGAAGGCTGATTAAGTCGAAACCGAGTCCCAACAGCCCGAAAAAGCAAAGGGTTTGTAGGTAAGTATTATCGGTTATGCTACTGACAAATTCATCCAGGATTCCGAAACCTCCTCCTGCAAGTAAAGCCAGGATCAAAAGAATAGAAAAGCTGCTGCTGATTATTGAAAACCTGGTTTTCACTTTTTCATAAGCTTGCGATTTTTTATAGGCATCAGTATCATAAACATCCCCAAGATCGGTGGGCAAATCTTCCTTTAGGTTGCGATAGTTTAGATAATCAAGTACCCGCTCGAAAATAAAATCTACACATACAATTAGTATAATAATGATAAGGACTGTCTGTGCCATACTCACTGCTTAATTAGTTGAATGAACTTTGAATTGATTAGATGGGATTGGGTGAAATTGTCTTTCTTTATTGGCTTACACATAGCCAGCCATTCGGTAGGCCATATACCCGATGGTTTCATGCATCATAGCCTCCCATATCTTAAAATTGATGACATCAGGCAGTAATAAATACTCCACATTCCATCTGATATCGTGTGAAATAAGATTGGTGGAAAATGCAGTTACCTCAAGTCCTTCTTTGTCAAAACAAGCTTTCGCTCTTCTCATATGCAGGGAGGAGGTAATGAGCAAAACTTTATCACCATAATCATTTTGCTTGAGGATGTTTTTGCAGAACTCGGCATTTTCGTGGGTATTGTCGGCAAAAGCCTCCACTATGATATCTTCTTCGGGAACATCGATAATCTTTAGAAATTCATGGAGCAGTGCCGACTCGTTGACATCTCTGTAAATCAGGTTTCCTGATCCTCCGGTAACCATGATCTTTGATATGCGTCCACTTTTGTATAATTCAACAGCCTGGAGCAATCGGTCGATATTGCCATGATAAATTTTCCTGTCAATGGTCTTTTCATACGAAATAGTAGTTCCTCCCAAAACAATTCCCACTTCATAAGACGCATCTAACTGGCTGTAACTGATTCCATCAACATCCCAGGCTTTAACCAAATGACCAACAATAAATGAATTTGAAAATAGATACAGGACTACTACTGAAGAAATCAGTGCAATTTTTCTCCGTTTTCGATTTCGGTTGAACATGCCATAGAGCAACAGAAGAAATACCCATAACACTGGAGAAAGAAAATAACCAAGTATTTTTGAAACGACAAAAAACATAAAAGTGTATTGTTGTGCCAGTTCTAATGTAAAACCGGGATTGTAAAAGTACGTAAAACAGACTGTTTAAATGCTAATCGTACCCAATACTGCATGAATTAACCCAGAGCCATCCTCAGAGATATTAATAATCGCCCAGGTATTTTCTTAGAAACCACTCCAGACAAAGGAAGGACAGGATAAGAGTGAGCACAAGATAAGAGGTGTGTAATCCTGAAAATAGAGATTCATAGTACACAAGGTTTCTGATTTTCTCATCTTGTTTTAATATGGAAGGGATGCTGCTAATGCTCTCAGGATAAATTAGTTGGCCGCCATTTTGTGTGGCCATCCTATGGAGTAAGGCGTGATCGGCTTCAGATTGCTTGGTCTCAAGTGAGCTAAATCGAACCACAAATTCACCTCTGACCATATGATTTTTATTCCCGTATGTTGTGCTGGCTTCATAATTATAAAGCCCGGGTCTCAGATAAGCCAGATCCAAAGAATAATTTGTTCCAGCGGGGGTCATTTGATAGTTAAAATGATCTCCATCTTCATTGATCAGGCTAAACGCTATGTCAGCATCGCCTATGCTCTCATAAGTAGGATTGTACAATTCAGCGCTTAAGTTTACCCTCTGATGGCTATTGTAGGTGCCTTCTGAAGAAACACGAAAAAATCTTTTGTCTTTGCGCGAAAGCAGGTATTGTATGGACTTACTTATTAATTGATCAAAAGCTTTATGTTGTCCGTTTTGCAGGAAGTTGTGCAGGCGCCACATCCATAAGCCTTCCCCTAGGATAATACCTTCCTTATGATTCACTCCATTATAAAAAGAGATCAGCGGAAAACTTGTGTTCATATTGTTGATTCTCTGGAAAGCAATAAACGCCATGCCATTAGCAGATATATGGTTGCCCAATGGGACTTTTAGCGGTGGCAAGTTCTCCAGTTGTGAGCTCAATTCTGAGTCTAGTTTGAAAGCAGTGAACTCCGGGTTATAGGAAAACCGTGCAGCACCATAGGTAGTAGAATTTACTTGCATATTCAGGCCACTCATAGCCACATTTGTAGCTGGCAAACTATTTTCAGGACCGATACAATACAATACAGCCAGTTCAGAATCCCTCAATTGGTTTAAGAAAATGGGAATACGGTATTTTTTAGAAGGTAATTGGTGAAGGATGACCAAATCATAATCCCTTAGATTTGAAGGTGCATGATTAGCATAGGCTACATCGAGATCATAACGGGCACTTTGTTGCAAAGCTGATCTAATGGCCCCAATATCGGGATGTGGGCCATTGGCCAGTAATAGTATTTTTTGCCTTGTATCCAATACGTCAACGAAAACAGATTCATACTCCACGTATTGTTTCCCATTGTTGTCTGTTGATTCTATGGATATGCTAATGCGTTGTTTCCCTGTTTTACCTGCCTCAAGCATATAGGTTATTTCATCCACAAAAACATCGTCTTCAATGCTTATGGTTTCCTGAATATCTGTAGTGCCAAAACCTTTTAGTCGCAACTTAATGCTGGAGCCTTTCAGTTTTTCTGCAGCCAGTGTAATCTCCAAAGGAATTAGGTCATCCAGATAGGCAATACTATTATACCGAATGTCTGCGATTCTAATTTGGGCTTTTAAATTGGTGTCTCCGAGCGCAATGGTATAAATTGGAAAGTCAAGACCCGACGACATGAATATGGGATCAATACCAGTGTTGTATACACCATCTCCGGCCATTATGAGAGCTCCAACATTAAAGCCCCCATAGTTATCTCTTAGATGGGCAAGAAAACTGGCATAATCTGAGGATTCATCTTTAAAACTCAATTGTCCGTTATATACGATCTCCTCACCAAAGGAATAACGTTCCACATCATAAAGAGTACTCAGGTTTGTACTGATACTATCAAGCTCACTTAGGAATTTAGTTCTAAGATAGGTGGAATCAGTATATCGTGCCATTGATGAAGAGTTGTCGATGCCTAGAATGATAATGGGCTTTTGCGTATGCTTGATCTTGCTTAAGATATAGGGTGACAACAAGAGAAAACCTATCAAGCTTATTGACAAGAACCGTAGGCCAAATAGCACATAAACCCAGAGGCCATTGATTTTACTACGCTTATTCCTGACATAGAGTAAAGCTGCGTACAACAGTGCCAACAGTACGATAAGGCCAAAAAACCACCAGGAATATGCTATAATGAGTTTTGTTATCAAGGCTTGGAGTGTTTACGCGCAAAGATAGGGTAAAGGGCTCATGGAAAAAACGCAGGAAAATATTATTTGTTTCCCTGCGCTCATATGTTTTCGAGATTATAATCAATTCACTAGGTGCTCATGCCACCACATACACTGATTACCTGTCCGGATACATAGGATGACATATCTGAAGCGAGAAAAGTAGCAACATCTGCAACATCATCAGGTTTTCCTGATCGTCTGAGAGGAATGGTTTGAATCCAGGCATCTCTGACATCTTCTTTGAGTTTATGAGTCATTTCAGTTTCTATAAAACCGGGAGCAATGGCATTGCAGCGTATATTTCTTGATCCCAATTCCTGAGCGATGGATTTTGTGAATCCAATCATACCAGCCTTAGAGGCAGAGTAATTAGATTGCCCTGCATTTCCATTAACACCGACAACAGAACTCATATTTATAATTGAACCAACCCTTTGTTTCATCATGGTGCGTTGGACAGCTTTAGTGAGGTTAAAGGCAGATTTCAGGTTCACGGTTAAAACCATATCCCAATCTTTCTCCTGCATTCTCATGAGCAGGTTGTCGCGGGTGATTCCGGCATTATTTATTAAGGTGTCAATCCTGCCAAAGTCCTCAACAACCTGGGCAATTAATGATTCACTTTCCTCAAAGGAAGCAGCGTTGGATGCATAGCCTTTAGCTTTTACTCCGAGGGCAAGAATCTCCTTTTCAGTTTCCTGCATGAATTCATCATAATTCAGGTCGGTAAAGGCAACAGAAGCACCTTCCTGAGCAAATCTAACTGCAATTGCTTTTCCGATTCCTCTTGCTGCACCTGTGATCAGCGCTACTTTTCCTTCTAATAGTTTCATGTGTTTATGTTTATAATTTTGTGAGGCCAAAGATAGAAAAATTGGGTAATGGCAGTCAAAAGACTATCAGACAGCACTCAGCCTAAGTAATAATAAAGTCAAACTCAAGGCTCACCCTCGCACCCCCTCCATCCTTGTTTTCAACTGATATGTTTGCATTGTGGGCGTCCATAATTAGCTTGATGGCCGCCAGCGATAATCCGGTTCCTTCAGCATGCATAAGATCTGTGGTTGAAAAGAGTTTGAATAATTGTTCCAGGGCTTCTTTGGAAAATCCAGGTCCATTATCTTCAAAGATAATGCAGACCTTTAATGGGGTAAGCTTGGTGAAAATATGCAGCTTGCTATCTGTTCCGCAATATTTATTGCTGTTGTCGATAATCATACAACAACTGCGTCTGATGAGGTCTGAGTCAGCAAGGATCATTTCCTGCGGATGCTGGGTTTCACTTGTGATATTAAGGATATGATCCTGCTTCCCTCCCTTAAATTCATCAATAGCTGATTCTATCAGGTGTTGGGTTGATACCGGTAGAAGATCAGGTTCATATTGGTTAATCCTTAAACTGGTTATGAGCAGGGCTGTGTCAGAAAAGTTAACAAGGCGTGCGGATACATCCTTTAAATAGCTCAGATATTCCTTCTGTTCATTGTCAATGCTCGAATCATCCAGTAACTTGGTAAGCCCAATTAAACCATTCAATGGTGTTCTTAATTCATGACTGATTATCGATAGAAAATCACTTTTAGCTTTATCGAGTATACTCAAACGTTGGTTGGCATTTTCAAGTTGCTGGGTGCGTTCAGCCACCTTTTCCTCCAGTTGATGGTTGATATTTTTTAATAGCTTGCTTTGCTTCTGCAGCAGAATATGAGTTCTGACTCTTGACAGAAGTTCTGCCGAATTAAAAGGTTTGGTGATATAATCCTGACCACCAATTTCGAAGCCTTTTACAATACTTTCCATATCAGCCTTAGCTGTGAGGAAAATGATAGGAATGTCTTTGGTTGATTCGTTCTTCTTCAGTTTGATGCATACTTCATATCCATCCATGCCTGGCATCATGATGTCCAGAAGGATAAGGTCAAATTCCTGCTGGAAAGCTATCTTCAATGCCTGTTCGCCATTTTTGGCATAGGCAATTTGATAGTCTTCCCTTGACAATATATTGCCGAGAATCTGAATGTTTTTAGAAACATCATCGACAATTAAGATGGTGTAGGGGCTTTTTGTTGTATTCATCGGTTAATTGCTTTTTTCAAACATTGAATTCAGCAGGGGAAGTAGCTTTTCAATTTCTTCAATTTCGAAATTATTGGCCGCAAATTGCAAATCACTCGCATATTGAGCTAAAGCAGGGTGCTTGTATTCCTTTGTGAAATTCAATAATGCGCTTGTAAAGTTAACAATATCATTAATCATATGTCTGTTTTGTAATTCTTTAAAGGAATTATAAAACCGGGACTGAAAAATGCTTTGTTCATTTTTGTTATAGGGATGAAGTTTGATACTGGCATTAGGAGTTGTAGAATCAACAGACCCCCCATTTTCTTGATATTGTTGTAAATGCTTGTTGTAAATAGTAGTTGATGTTTTTTCACCTTGATCCTTTACGTTGGTTTGGATGTTGGGTAACTTTACCAAGAAGCGACTGCCTTTCCCTTTCTGACTTTCAAGGCTGATACTGCCATCCATCGCTTCCACAAGGGATTTTGTGATGCTTAACCCGAGACCTGTTCCTGAAGGTTCCGACTGTGTAGCTGTTTTACTTTGTTTAAAGGCATCAAATATGATGGCTTGCTCATGTTCAGGAATGCCAATTCCTGTGTCTTCAACAACAATTTGTAGATCTACCAGATCTTTTTTCTTCTTCGGGTTTTGCGTCTTAACAATCAGATTAATCACTCCTTCCTCTGTAAACTTAATGGAGTTGCTTATGAGATTAAACAATATCTGCTTGATACGCTTCCCGTCCAGAAATAGCTGTGATGGGAACTCATCTGATATTTCAATATTGAGTTCCAACCCTTTTCGTTCAACATCTATTGAGAATACATGCTTCACATCATTTAGTATGGGTAATATGGATATGGGCTCTTTTACCAACTCAAGTTCGCCAGCCTTAATTTTTGACATATCCAGAATATCATTGATCAATATCAATAAACTCTGCCCACTTGATTTGATGGCTGCAATATGTGATTGCTGATTTTTATTTTTGAGTTCTCGTAACAGAATATCAGCAAAACCCAATATTGAATTCATAGGTGTTCGGATTTCGTGACTGATATTTGCCAAAAATTCAGATTTTGCCTGATCTGCATCCTCAGCCTTTCGCTGGGCCAACTCTATTTCTTTGTTTTTCTTACGAAGTTTCTTATTGGTTTTTTTTAAGCGCTCCTGAAAACTATCCAGTGCTTGCTCAGCCTCTTTACGTTTGGTGATATCTTCAACAATACCTTCATAGTACAGTAACTGACCATGACGATTTCTGACGGTCCATGCACTTTCACTGACGTACATCTCCGAGCCATCATACTTCGTCCAAACATCCTCGCGACCAGTGATAATGTTTTGTTTGTTTATCAACTCTATAAAGTCATGTCTGGAAGGGTTGGATTCATTTATGTTGACTTCTTTGATCTTTTCTAAACTCGGGAAACCAAGCATATTCACAATGGCATTGTTGCAGAAAATAATGCGCCCATTCATATCGGTCTGATACATGCCTATGGTTGCATTCTCAACTATGCTTCGATATTGTTCCCTGCTTTTAATGAGTTCGCGGTTGAGGCTACTTAGTTTTTCCTTTTGCCCGGTAATTTCCTTATTCTTCTTAGCTAGAATGGCGAAGGAACGGCGGCTTTCAAGTCGACGGGAATTAAAGAAGAAGACAATAATAAAAGCAATCAAAATTAGGAATGCTGCAAAGATTACTGTGAATATTCTGGAGTTTTTTTCTTGAGTAATCCTGAGCGCGTTTATGTCGTTTTGCTGTCTCAGACTCTCGTTTTCTTTTTCCTTTTTCCGGGATTCATATTTGGCATCAAGCTCATAGATCAGATTCTGGCTGCGCTCATCGAAGACAATATCTTTTAATGCCAAATAATCCTGAAGGTAGGCATAAGCATTCTGGTAGTTTTTTTGTTTCGCATTTATCATGGAAAGAAGTTGTAGGGCTTCCATCTCCATTTCCTTGTAGTTAATTGCATGTGAGTGTAATAAGCCATCTCTTATGATGCTGTCTGCAGTTATGAGGTCTCCTTTTTCATAATATATCTTACCCAGTAGAATCAAAGAAATGGCTACACGCTTCTTGTCTCCAACTTCATATTTTAACACCAAAGCCTGTTCCTGGAAAATTCGGGCCGAATCGTAGCGCCCCATCAGATAATAAGCCTCTCCGATATTGCTTATGGCAATGGATTTTAGTTTTTTATGAGGTGTGAGCTTCTCGAGGTTTTCCGCTTCATAATACTTACTCAGCGCAAGTTCGTATTGCTGTTGCTTCAGGTGGATGTCACCTGTATGGAGCAACAGATTGATTTGCTGTATCTTATTCTTATTAAGCTTGAAGTAGTGCAAGGATTGTGAGAAATAGTCCAGAGATCTGTCATATTTGCCCCACATCTCCATCATAACACCCAGGCTTAGGGTAATGGAAGCCATGCCTTCATTATCACCCAATTGCTGATATATTTCCCTCGACTTCTGCATATAGGCCAGGGCAAGTTCATAATTTCCCCAGTTTGAAACCACTGTTCCCAATCCTTTTAATGAGGCAGCTTGCCCCTGCGGGTTGTTGATTTCAGTATAGGTTGTCAATGCGAGGTCAAAATAATCCAGTGATTCAGTATACAAGCTCCAATCATAATAATTCTGAGCTAGTTTAAAATAATACTCAGCCTTCCTTTGAGCATTATCTGAGTTTACAACCAGTTCCATTACTGACTGATAGGTTTCATCTGCTTGAGGATAATAACAAAGTCGGTTTTGAAGACTGGCCAATATTAGCTTAGCCTTAACATACAGTTCCGCATCATCTTTTTCCAATGATTCGGAGAATTTAAGAACAGCTTCACAATATCGAATTGATTTCTCTGGGTTTTTCGCGGAAAAAAGTTCCGCCAGGTTGAGTGTTAACGATAGCCGTTCATGTTGTGAAAGTAAGGTGTCCCCATATAATAACTTATTGATATCACCTTCGATTTCCTTTTCAGCATTGGCTTGCGACATAAGTACACAACTTAACAACACAAAAGAAACACGCAGAGCAGTCGTCAAGCGAGTTTTTAATCCTATGTTTGTTAGTTGGGTTCTCATGGGTTAGGGTGTTGTTTTTGAATCAGTTGGATTCGTAAAAAGTCCTTTAAAAGCTTCTTCAAAAAGATTCATAAGCAGGTCAATACTCTCCGTGTCAAATTGCTCAGCTTTGAGTGTTAGTTCGTCACAAAATAATATAATGCCATTTAACTCGTGTCTTTGGCCTAAACTGGATAGCTCATTGGCAAAGACTTTAATGTTGTTGAGTATTTTACTCTCTTGTGCCGTTGTAAACAGCGTTTGAAAAATGCTTTTCAACAAGGAAACAAGCATGTCATCTTTGGAAATGATACTCCTTTCCTCTACCATACAATGAAATAGCCATAGATGTCTAAGTTTCTGAGTATAGGGAAGGATGCTGTTCACAAAATCTGATGCATCGGAAAAACCAGACTTCCATGCTACATTCCTGTACTCTTCCTGGCTTTCATTGGTTGATTTTGAAAAGACCAGAAATTGTATGTATTCCGGATCGCAATGCTGACGGAGAACAGTTAATGCATTGCTGGCTTCACGGTATTCAGGGATGCAAATAATCACAAGTTGTTTTCCTCCGATCATGACTTTTGCCTGTTGTAAATCTGCTATAACCACTTCAAGCTGAAGTCCGAGACTTTCCAGAGCGCCAAGACAACTATTACCATCTTCTTCATTATTAAGAAAAACAAGAGTATTGATATCTTCCAATGAAGACAAGGAGTCATCACTATTTTCCTCAGATGTTCTGATACCACTTGCCAGCTTCACAGCATCAAAGAGAATGGTGAATGTACTGCCCTCGTTTTCTTCACTTTCCAACTCAATTTGACCATCAAGGGCCTCCACTAGTCTTTTACTAATGGTAAGTCCCAAACCAGTTCCTACCTCATTGGAGGTTTTTTCTTCTTGCTGAAATGGTTCAAAAATGCTTTGTTGCATGTCGGGTGCTATGCCTTTCCCTGTGTCCTTCACCCATATCTTAAGCTCGACATAACTCGAGGTTTTAGGACTTGCATGCATGCCAATTTCAATAAAGCCCTTCTTGGTAAACTTAATGGCGTTTCCCACCAGGTTAAATAAAATTTGCCGAAGCCTGATTTCGCTGAAAACAATACTCTTAGGTACACTGGGGTGAATCTCCATTCGTAATTCCAGATTCTTCTCATCCAGAATAAGTGAAAAAACATTCTCAAGGTCTTCCATTACCTTATCAAGCTGAACTGTTTCGAAGAAGATATCAAAACGACCAGACTCAATTTTGGAAAGATCCAGAATGTCATTTATAAGAGTAAGCAAGCTTTTGCCACTGCTTTTGATGGAATTCAAGTATCCAAGTTCCACCTGTCCATCAACCTGCTCAGCAATTAAATCAGCAAAGCCAATTACCGAGTTTAAAGGTGTTCTTATTTCATGACTGATATTGGCCAGAAATTCACTTTTCGTTTTGCTGTTAATCTCTGCTTCTTGTTTGGCGATCAATAATTTATTCGCATATTCTTTAAGCTCTTTCTGGGCTTGTTCAATCAATTGGTTCTTCTCCAAAAGTATTTTATTTCGTTTGTTTTTGGAGTAGAGGTAGAACGAAAGAAAAGTAAGGGCACCCAAGGCTATTATGAAAGCACTTAAAGTTAGCAGTCCGAGAAAATTTTGTCGTTTTATTTTAAGGTCACTCAACTCCGCATTTTTTTGCAATAAGGTGATCTGATTCTCCTTCTTCTCAGATTCGTATCGAATCCGTAATTTGGCAACATCGCTTTTGATATTATTGCTTAAAATGGTATCATGATAATCATGCGC
The DNA here is from genome assembly GCA_016845175.1 of Bacteroidota bacterium. Lineage (GTDB taxonomy): Bacteria > Bacteroidota > Bacteroidia > Bacteroidales > F082 > JAERTD01. Next base: position 160,437 of record JAERTD010000028.1, read on the forward strand.
TCTCAAAAAAAAGTTGAGTGCTTCTTTATAATTTCCCTGAGATTCATTTATTCTATAAAGAAAAGTATAGGCTTCCATGATATTATTTTTACTGCCGATACTTTTACTCATTTCTAAAGCAGGTTCAATATAATGGAGCGCGCTATCATGTTTTTGTAATAAAAGATAAGCTTCTCCAATTCTTAACATAGAATAGGACAAAAAGCTTCTATCGCCCAACTGCTTGTTGATGGCCATGGCTTGTTTATAGTATTCCAGGGCAGTGGTATAATCACCTTTAAGTTTTGATATGGTGCCTAAATCATTGTAGCAAATGGCAATCCCCTTTTCTGAGCCTATATCTTTATTCACATTAAGCGATAATGTATAGTATTCCTGAGCTTTGTTTAATTCCTTCTGCTCTTTAAATACATTGCCCACATTATTCAGGTTAATAGCGATGCCCAGCATATTGTTGAGCTGCTGCTCCAATACCAGGCTTTGTTTGAAGTAATTCATGGCCCCATCCAGATTTCCCAGAGCCATATGGATATTTCCAATACTATTGATAGAAATAGCCATGCTAATTGAATCTTCTCGATTCTCGGCAATTTTCAGGCCCTGAATATGATAGGTCATTGCCTGCTGGTAGTCTCCAATTCTTCGGTATACAACACCAATATTGTTACAACTGATCGATTTTAATTTAAGATCGTTCAGGGTGTCTGATAATGCGTAGCCCTTTTTATGCAGAAACAACGATTTTTTGTAAGCGCCATTGTTTCTGTATTTTACCCCAAGATTATCAATGCGATACGCAAACTTTGACAATTGGTCCGACTTAATAGCATTGTTATAAGCTTTGTCAAAATAATCTTCGGAGTTTAAATCATCAGAGGTGTTAATTTCTGTATCCAAAAGCTTAAGGCTCATCTTGATAAAAGCAGACCTTTTCACAGAGTCATTATGCAATTGTTGTTGCCCTTCGGTGATGCTGTCGGAAATTACAGATGTGCGAGTCTCAGCAAATCCTACCATAGGATTACATAACCATGAGAATGCTAAAAAAAGAAAATAAATTGCAAGCCGCCTTCGCATCATTGATCTAAAGGTGTAAAAAGTGATAATGAAAACACCTCTGCCAATTTACGAAAATTACAGAAATTGTCCATATGCCAGCCAGGAACTGTCTTTCGCGTTTGCTTCCTCCAAATCTGGCAGCTGAAACACAATCTTAAACCCACTTAATCAATGGGAAGTCCATGCGATGCGACAACATATCACTTTTAGGAAATATCCTGAAAGTATAGTCAAAGACGCCTGAATTCTGAAGTGGGAAACTACAGGAGAATGAAGCTGCTCCATCCTTATAACCCTGTGGTTGAAGTTCCTGTTTGAAAACAACTTCTTTTACTTCTCCATCTACCTTATTGCCCATCAGTATTTCTACTCCCAAATCATCAATTACCAGGCCGGGGATGTTGAGGTTTACCTCAGCCAGAAATAGATTACCGTATTCGATGGCACCTGTTTCAACATCAGGAATGATAAGTGATGCGACACCAATGGCATCCCATGCATCACTAACTTTCTTCTTCCAGGCTACAAGTTCCCTGGCTTTTAAATAGGCATTGGAATAGAATTGCTTCTTGTTGTCAAATAGCTTTTGGTAAAACAGGCGGTAGTAGTCATCAACCATGCGCTGCATGGTAAAGTGTGGGGCAATTTCGGCAATGGTTTTTTTAATGTGAGAAACCCATTTTACGGGAACTGCGTCCTCATTTTGATTGTAATAAGATTTGGCAATCTCACCTTCTAAGGTGTTGTAGATGATCTCTGCATCCAACTCATCCTGATACTGCTGGTTGGTATATGATCGGGCTTCGTCTATGGCCCATCCCGCGCCAGGTAGGTAACCTTCCGCCCACCAACCGTCAAGTACACTAAAGTTAGCTACTCCATTCATCACAGCCTTTTCTCCACTGGTACCTGAAGCTTCAAGAGGTCGGGTAGGGGTGTTCAGCCAGATATCTACACCACTGGTGAGGAGTTTGCCCAGAGTCATGTCGTAGTTTTCCAGAAACAGAATTTTACCTGCAAAAGCAGGCATCTTAGAAACTTCAATAATTCTCTTGATTAAGTCCTGACCAGCTTTGTCGTTTGGATGGGCTTTTCCGGCGAAAACGAAGAAAATGGGTCTTTTGGACTTGTTGATAATCTTTTCTAAGCGTCCTAGATTGGTAAATAGCAGATGAGCCCTCTTATAGGTGGCAAATCGCCTGGCAAAACCAATGATTAAGGCCTCTTTTTTCAGTTTTCTCAAAGACTCCAATATAAACTTTGGGTTTTCCTGCCTGACCGTAAGATCTGTTTTGAGTTTTTCTTTTATCTGCTTGACTAGTTTCGCCTTAAGCAACAACCTGTGTTGCCAGATGGTTTTATCCGGAACCTCATAAATTCTTTTCCAGAAATCAGAATTGGGTTGATTCTCTTCAAATCCTTTTCCAAAGGTTTCACGATATAGTTTCTGCCATATGGGGTCCGTCCATGTGAAATAATGAACGCCATTGGTAACATGTCCAATATGAAGTTCATCCATAAAGTAACCCGGGTAGAGCCCCTGAAACATTTCTCTGGACACACGCCCATGAATTCGGCTAACCCCATTTACTTCACGTGATAGTTTGGCGGCCAGCACGCTCATTGAAAATTTTTCAGAGTTATTATTTGGATGAAATCTTCCCAGACCAATAAAATTTTCCCATGATAAAGAGAATATATTGCTAAAATGTGACAGATAAGCCCTTATGTAGTGCTCTTCGAAACTGTCATGACCAGCGGGTACAGGCGTGTGAGTGGTGAAAAGTGAAGTGGCACGTACAACTTCTGATGCCAAATCAAAGTCCATCTTCTCATCTTCCATGAGATTTTTAATGCGCTCGAGTCCACTGAAAGCTGAATGCCCTTCATTGCTGTGAAAAATATCAGGATTCAGTGCCAGTTCTTTAATGAGTCGCACACCACCAAGACCCAGAACCATTTCCTGTTTGAGTCGGTTTTCATTGTCTCCTCCGTAGAGCTGATGAGTGATATAGCGATCTTCATGGTTGTTGTCATCTAAATCTGTATCCAGCAAAAATAATGGAATACGGCCCACATTAACCTGCCATGCTTTGGCTTTCACAGTTCTCCCTGGTAAAGCTATTTTAACACTAACCCACTCGCCGTTTTCATCTCTGACGGGTAATACAGGAATTTGTGTGAATTTCTGAACATGGTATTCTGACACCTGATCCCCATGATAGGAAAGAGATTGTTTGAAGTAACCATGACGGTATAATAGGCCAATACCGAACAAATTTTTATTGGAGTCGCTGGCTTGTTTGAGGTAGTCGCCGGCCAATATGCCCAAGCCACCTGAGTAAATTTTTAGACTGGTATGTAAGCCATACTCCATGCTGAAATAGGCCACTTTATCTGCTGGTTTATCGTCGGCTTGTTTCATATAGGCTTTAAAATTGCCATATACCTTTTCCAACAAATTCATAAAAACCTTATCCTCCAGCAGCCTTTTAATATCTTTCGATGAGAATGATTCAATGAGTCTCACAGGATTCTGCTCATACTCTGCCCACCTCTTGGGATCAATACTTGAAAACAGCTGTGTGGCTTCATCATTCCACGACCACCATAGATTAAAAGCCAATTCTTTCAGAGGTTCAAGATTCTCAGGTAATTTTGGTTGTACAAGAATCTTTTTCCAGTCGGGTCGGTCATCCCTGATTTGAGCACCCACTCTTGTGGTGGATGGGATGTGCAGACTAGGAATTAATGACTTTCGATCGCTTAATTTTTTATTGGATAAACTCCAGGATTCAAAATAGAAATCGGACAATTTTTCCCAGAGCAACTCCAGATAAACTTCCTGGGTTTCTGCGATGGTTTTATCCAGATTGTCCTGTTCATTAATGAGTATGCTCATGCGCTGTTCAATGCGATTAATGGCATCCTCATCATTGTGCTCTAGCCTCTCAATGACATCTACAGCATGGTGTTTGATGCTAGAGTTGCTATTTACCCATGCGCCAAATCCAGCGACTGAAGTTGTTAAGGTTGGAATTTTAAAAGCAATACTTTCCAATGGTGTATAGCCCCAGGGCTCATAATAGGATGGGAACACACTGAGGTCAAACCCAATCAGAAAATCATAATAGGATAAATTAATTACCCCATCCTCTTCATTAAGATAGGCAGGAACGAACAATAGATGAACAGAATCCTCAGGACGGTTCATTAGGCCATTCTCAATCGCGGCTTTTAACACAGGGTCGTAATCAGGATTCTGTAAAATATGGGTTGAATGGCTGCCGTAACTAATATCCTCGTGGTATCCATTAATCGGTCCGCTATGTCCGGAAGGAACAGCAATAAATGCCACCAGCTTTTTATCGGAAGTATAGCTTTTATTAAGCTTTCCAAGGGCTTTGATGAACAAATCAATGCCTTTATTGCGAAACTCATAGCGGCCACTGTTGATGACCAGTAAACTGTCATCTGCGTAAGTAGTTCCCGTTACCTTCTGTGCTACCAAAAGGGCTTGCTTTCTTGCCTTCTTCCGTTTTGCGCCAAAAGTTCTTCCCTTAGGAACAAATCCTTTTTCAAATCCATTGATGGTAATCACATCAGGCTCTTTACCTAGGAACTGTTTACATTCTTTGGCTGTGATGCTGCTCACTGTGGTGAAAGCATCAGCATGTTGTGCAGCCAGGGATTCAAGGGAGTTTTTGCTAACCACATTAAATTCTCTGGCCAGATGGTCTGGATTGTAGGTTTCCAGATTCTCATAAAGTGCAAAACCATTACCTGCAATGGAGCGCCCCAACACAGTGGCGTGGGTGGTAAAGGCGGTTCCAATGTGAGGTGCCTTATGATTCAGATAAAGTACTCCTGTCCCCGTCATCCATTCATGAAAATGGGCTACAACATTTTTGTCGCTTAGATAGTAGGAAGTGAAATCTTCAATGAGCTGACCAGCAGCATAGCCAAACATGGCGGATTCAATATAGTCCCATTCGCCACTCAGGGAGTCAAGTTTGTGGGTTTCCCATAATTTGGTAAAAATTTCATCTTTTTTGCTGAATAAAGGTGTGAAGTCAACCAATATCACCAAAGGTTTGCCTTCAATATTCCATCTTCCAACCCTGAGTTTTAATCCTTTCACATTGGCTTCAGCTACCCATTCTCTGAACAAGGTGGTATCTTCTATGAAGTCCGGATTCTCTGACGTGCCTTTCCAGACATCAGGACCCACTAATATATAGTTGTTGTCGTATTCGTTGACTATGCTTTTCGCTTTCGTTGATAATACGGTGTAGATTCCACCAATTTTATTACAGATTTCCCAGCTGGTTTCAAATACAAAGTCTGGTAAATTATTCATCTATTCTAGTGTTTTAATTCTTATAATTCTTGAAAAAGGAAGTGGCAAACATACAAATTCATTGGTTTCATTTCAAAGCCCGATTGAAATGTCCCGTGAATAACTATATTGTGCCGCTAATCGACAGAACAACAGGTGTATGCGTCTATTGTTGCTAGTCTAGCAAAGGATAATTGTTTACTGAAAATATCAAAAGTTTAGTTCGGATCACCATTCTTGTTTAAGTGCTCTAGAGGTACTACCCGAACATATTTTTGAATTTGTTTTCAATTTGTTGTCTGTACTTTTTGATATCGCTCTTTTTAACTTTTTTTAATTCCGACTCAATGCTGTCATACTGAGCTTTTGCTCTTTTACCAAGATTTGGGATCACCTTTTCCCTGATTTCTGTTTCGGCATCTTTCATGGCAATGGTTAATTCATCAATGGGGATGTCTTTGATGAGTTTTTTAACAGCAGTATTGGAAAGATCTTTGATATCCTCAAATTTCAGGTCCTTACTCTTCGAAAGGGTCTTTTTAACCTTTCTGGCAGTGGAAGTGGCTTGTTTTCTTGCCAATTTCTCTGCCTGGTCAGTTAAATCTGAAAAAGCACTTTTCAATCCTTCTATTTCTGGTTTTGATGAACCACTGGCTTGCTCAACCCTGATGATGAAATCGGACAATACATTCATATAATTGATAAATGCGTCATATGGTGTGCTGTAGGGATTAAAATATCGATGCACATCACCATCTGAGAACCATTTTGTACACATATAATAAAAATGGTCTGAGGTCTGTAGATACATCCAATCTTTCATAATCTCTGCATCATCACATTTTGTGATCAAGCTATTCAGATCGTACAATTTGCCAAAGGCTTCATCCTGAAGATCATTACCAAGCCAGGCTGTAAGATCTCGTTCTTCATCAGCCCAGGAAATGGGATTGGGTACTTGTATGGAGGAGACTGGCTGTAGCTTTTCACCCAGTTCAGCAGGAGTTGCAAAAGTAAATCCCGTATTGGAAAATACTGCTTCCGGTAATTTCTTCATGAAATCAAAGATTCCCGTTTCTTTCCACTGATGTTCACCAAAAGTTTCGTAATCCATGAAAAGATTAACCACTTCTTCTTTTTCATCAACTTGATTGAGCCAGTCGGTAAACTTATCAGGAGTTAATGGCCAACCTTCCCAGCTTTGTTGTGAGAAACGGAATGCGATATCATCACTTAACCTGAAGTTTTTGAGCAATAGCTTTAACTTAGGGTTGATGGCATTGGTATACATGAAATTTGGACTTCTCCACCCAAGCACATGTTTGGCTCCCTCAGTGAGCATTACTTTATATCCCATGTCGGCTACAGAGGCGCCAATTTCATCAGAATAGATCAGCTCTGTATTTCTAAAGGTTGTTGGTTTCTGGCCAAAAGTGTTTTCGATTTTATTCGCATGCATTTCTACCTGCTGCTTAAACTCTGCCTCGTTTTTAAGAGATACCAAAGAATGGGCGTAAGTTTCAGCCAAAAATTCGACGTTTCCTGTGGCTGCCAGCTCCTTGAAGCTATCGATTACAGAGGGCGCATAGGCTTCGAATTGCTCCAATGCCATGCCGGATATTGAAAAGCTTACTTTAAAAGCAGATCCATATTCACGAATCAATTCCAGCAGAAGCTTGTTCATGGGTAAATAGCTCTTTTCGGCTACCCTTCTCATGATAAAGCTGTTGTTGTAACTGTCAAAATAGTCATGTTTGTTGGCAATGTCGAAAAAACGATAGGTTCTTAAACGAAAGGGTTGGTGAACCTGGAAATAGAAACAAATAGATTTCATATGTGTTGTTGTTATAGACTTTAATTTAGGTTATTTTGGTTTGGGATTATTTACTCATCAGTGGTTCATACACTTGTTTGACTTTAAGAGCCGCTTTTTCCCATTTAAGATTTTCAACTTCTACCTTACCATGCTTTTTAAACATGGATGAGAGCGCATCGTAATGACATAAGCCATAAATGGAATCCGCCATGGCATCCACATCCCAAAAATCAATTTTTAAGGCATGTTCAAGTATCTCAGCTACTCCTGATTGTTTAGATATGACCACCGGAACATTAGACCGCATGGCTTCCAGAGGCACTATGCCAAAAGGTTCAGAAACCGATGGCATGACAAATACATCACTCAGAGCAAACATATTGGTCACGTCATTGCCTTTCAAGAAGCCTGTAAAATGAAAACGGTCAGCAATTCGAAGTTGTGCCACACGATCGATCATTTTATTGAGCATATCACCTGAACCGGCCATAACAAACCTTACATTTCTATCCCTTTGCAGGATTTTATGGGCAGCCTCGATGAAGTATTCAGGTCCTTTTTGGAAGGTAACCCTGCCAAGAAAGGTGACCACTTTTTCTTTCAGATTCTTTTTGATATCGGCAATTTCACTGGTTACATTCTGATCAACAGCATTGTGAACAGTGATTACCTTACCGGCATCAATACCATATTTTTCAATGACAATGCGACGGGTCAGATCACTTACGGTAATTACCCGGTCGGCAGCTTCCATCCCTTGCTTTTCTATATCAAAAACCAGGGTATTCACGTTTTCACCGGTTCTGTCATATTCTGTAGCATGCATATGAACCACCAAAGGTTTTCCTGATGTTTTCTTGGCGGCAATACCTGCAGGATAAGTCAACCAGTCGTGGGCATGGATAAGATCGAAATCTTCTTTGGCAGCCAATCCAGAACCTATGAGTGCCAGACGACTCACTTCTTCCATTAGGTTTACCCCATATTTTCCTGAAAAAACATAATTCTTTGAAAATACATTGCTGGTATAAGATTCTCCGGTTTTCTTATTCTTTTCAATAACATTAGAGAATTCCTCCGGATCAACATAAGGAATCACATTGGAGCCAACCTCCATATATTTTATTTTACTCCAGTACTCGGCAAAGGACTCGTCCTTGAAGTCAAATTGGATATCACTCGCATTAACAAGCCTTAAAGCCGACTGGTCTTCATCACCATAGGCCTTAGGTACCACAAAGATCATTTCAACATCATGCTTGGATAATCCTTTGGTTAATCCAAAACATGCTGTTCCCAATCCCCCGGTAATATGTGGTGGAAATTCCCACCCGAACATTAATATCCTCATGACTTGACCTTTCTTTTGAGGGTTGTTTTCTTTGATTTTCCTTTTGTTTGAGGCTCAGCAGCTTCCTTTAACATACTGTCAATTCTTAATAGTTCGGCGACACTCCAAGCCTGTGAAATGGCACCCCCTCCGCTATAAGGTGGATCCCCGTTATATATTTCAGATATGGTTCCTATCCCTTTGATATTCATTTCTTCTTCAAAACCAGTGTGCAATGACCGGATGAAATCTGCGCCTTGTGTTCCGTGAAGTTTTAGATAGGCTTCAGCGAATGCTCCCAGCAACCAGGTCCATACGGTGCCCTGATGGTAGGCATTGTCACGCTGACTCTGATCCCCTTCATATTTTCCTTTGTACAATGCGTTTTTGGGTGATAGGGATCTCAAGCCTCTGGAAGTAAGTAATTCACTCTGTACCTTGTCGATGACACCATGTTGTTTGTTCTCACTGATGGGACTATGAGGCATCGAAACCGCAAAGATCATATTGGGCCTTACTGACCAATCTTTGTATTCACCATCCACATAATCTGCCAAATAGCGTTTGTTTGCATCCCAGAAAACTTCTTCGTAGGATTGCTCAATAATGCCAGGCCATTTCTCCCATTTCTTAATGAAAGTCTTGTCATCTGCAGCTGCGGCTAATTCCAGACTAAACATAATGGCATTATACCATAAGGCATTTATTTCAACTGCATAGCCAATTCTTGGAGTCACGGGTTTACCATGAACTATGGCATCCATCCAGGTAAGCGCCTTACCATGTTCACCTGCCCAAACGAGACCGTTATCATGCATTTTAATGTTGTAGTGCGTACCTTTTCTAAAATGATCCAGTATGCCCTTCATTTTGCTGCCGTATTCTTTCCAGATGCTTTTTTTGTCCTTCACTTGCCTGGCATATTGTTGCATGGCCCAGAAAAACCATAAGGAAGAATCCACCGAATTGTAAGCCCGCTCTTTACCATGTCCCACATTGGGGAATAGACCATCTTTCAATTCACCCAGCATGGTTTTGACTACATCCTTGAATTTTTTGTGGTCCGGACGCGTAAGGGTGAGGCCGGGCAAAGCAATAAATGTATCTCTTCCCCATCTTCCAAACCAGGGGTAACCTGCAATAATCTCTGATTTGTTATTAATCTTAACGATAAACTCTTCTCCTGCATTGGTGAGGCAATTCAGAAATCCGTCGCGCGGTACACGTTTTTTTACTTCAGCATTAAATTGTCTTTTAAAACCAGCAGCTTTTTTCTCTTCAAGTCCTGCAGAAATCACAACTGATTCGCCCTTCTTAAGATTTAGTTCAAAAAAACCGGGAACATAAAGGTCTTCTTTAAAGTCATATCCCCTTTCTTTCTCTCTGATATACTCTATATTATAATACCAATCGGGGCTGTGATAGTAGTTTGCCTTCTTCGAAAACTGCATATACACCCTCGAATAGCCTTTATACATCTGCCAACTGGCACCATTTTCAGCTTCCCTGTATTTGTTTTCCACAAACACATTGGCTTTAGATAATGAATGTATACTTCTGTATGCTAAAAAAGGCTTTAGTTTAAGTACCACTGATTCGCTGGCATCTTCAAGTGTATAACGGATCAGGATTCGGTTTTCTCTTTTGGCAAAAATATATTCCTTGGAAAAGATGGTTTTCCCAAGTCGATAAACCAGTTTGGGATTAGGCTCCGTGCTAAAATCCCGAATGTATTTATGCCCTTTTGGGTTTAATACACCCCCGGGATACATTTGCATGCTCAGATGAAAGTCGAAATTATTAATGCTTAAAGTTTCGTCTAGTGTTGACAGCAATATGTGATTGTTGTTATCAATGAGCGGTTGGGGTACTGCCAACAGACCATGATATTTTCTGGTATTGGTAAAGATAATCGTCGAGCTGGCATAGGCGCCTGCACGATTGGTCCTTAACAATTCCCTGTCCAGAGAATAATTCAAGTTGATCAATTGGTTTTTGTCGAAGTCTATATAACTCATAACCTATACTTTATGCAGATGTTGGAGGTGTAGTTTTGAATGTGCAAAACTACTGCAATTTAGTGATTTAGCTAAACTTTTACAAAAATTAATAATTCCTTAAAATATGTAACTTTGCTCTAAACCTCTATCATCCTGTTTATGAAGAACAACTACCTGGTGCTTATCCTGATGGTATTAATCAGCGGTGGCGATATTGCTTATAGTCAGAATTTAAAAGCTCTGGATCATTCAGTTTATGATAACTGGAAAGATATTAAGACCAGTATTATCTCCAATGATGGGCAATGGGTGGCCCATGAAATAGCACCTCAACTTGGTGATGGCAAGGTCTTTATCTATGATGGAAAAGGAGAAATAACGGACTCAATATTTCGGGCCTCTCGCCCAAGGTTCATGCCTGGATCCAATGCGCTGATCTATAGAATAAAACCAGCCTATGACAGTGTCAGAAAACTGAAAATAAAGGGTACTAAGAAAGATAAACTACCCAAGGATTCATTGGGTGTTTATAATCTCGAAACCAGGGAGGAAATACGGTTTGCCGGACTCAAAAGCTTTAAGGCTCCTAAAGATTCAGGTTATTGGCTCATGGCCCTTCTCGAAAACCAAAAGAAAAAAGAAGATAAAAAAGAGAATAAGGATTCAGGAAAGAAATCTAAGTCTTCAAAGGAAATTGGTAACCTCCTTTTATTGAATACAAGCAATTTTGACAGTCTATCCTACAAGAATGTAAGCCAGTATAATGTATCTGATAATGGTCAGCTTCTGGTTTATGTTCAGCAATTTTCCGATAGTCTGGATTCCATAAGAGTGGGTAGCTTTCAGGTGAAGAAAAGCCTTCAGAGAGAGATAACGGCCATGCCGGGTTTTTCTAAAAATATTGCTGTAGATAAAAAGGGTATGCAATTGGCTTTTACCCAAACTACGGATACCAATAAGAATAAAGCTTTCGGCTTGATCTATTATAATTACGAAAAAGCGTTTCTAACCAATGTGTCAGGTAATGATTTACAACACCTGAAAGAGGGATGGTCGGTTAGTGAACATGCAAACATTGGATTTCATGATGAGGGAACCGAATTGTATTTCGGAACAGCCCCAAAACCATACAACAAACCAAAAGATACATTGACGGCTGATGAAAAAGTGAGTGTTGATATTTGGAATTGGAAGGATCCCTTGCTTCAAACCGAGCAGTTGAAGAGACTTGACCGGGAAAAGAAAAGGGCCTATTCCGCTGTGTATTTTCCTAAGGAAGACAAAATGATTCAGCTTGCAGATGAAGAAGTGGAATCAATCCGATTATTGAAGCATGCCAAAGGAAAGTATGCATTGGCGAATACACATAAACCCTATCGCAAATTAACTTCCTGGAATGGAAGTTACTACAGGGATTATTATTTGATTGACAGGACAACGGGCAACAGAAAAAAGATACTCGAAGCTGCAGCCTCCTCCATTAGTCTGTCACCCAATCAGAAATACATAGCATGGTATAATATAGCCGATAGCAGTTGGAATATGATTACCACTTCTACAGGGAACTCCATCAAAATAACCTCTGGTCTTCCAGTACCTGTGTTTAATGAGAGGAATGATGTGCCAAATGAAGCCGGACCCTATGGGATGGCAGGTTGGACGAAAAACGAACATATAGTCATTTATGATAAGTATGACCTCTGGTTAATTGATCCTGAAAAAGCCAATGAGGCTGTGAACCTGACACAGGACATGGGCAGGTCACAGAACAGAAGGTTCCGTTATGTCAAACTTGATCCTGACCTGCAATATCTTCCAGAACAAATGCTGCTGAGGTCCTTTAATCTTAAAACCAAAGATGCTGGTTTTTATAATATGGAATTCAAAGGTGATCAGGCTTCTTTGGCGGTATTGGTAGAAGGTCCTTATAAATATGGAACTCCCAAAAAGGCTAAAAAGGCTGAGCAGTTGTTATGGTCAAAGGAGAGCTTCCAATTGTTTCCTGATTTCTACCTAAGCGATAGAAGTTTTAATTCACTGATTAAAGTAACTGATGCCAATCCTCAGCAGCAATCATATACATGGGGTTCTGTTGAGCTGGTAGACTGGGTGTCTTTTAAAGGTGATAGCATGCAAGGACTGCTGTATAAACCTCACAACTATGACCCTGATAAATCCTATCCGATGCTGGTGTATTTCTACGAGCGTTATGCAGACCGCCTACATGCTCATCATAAACCAAAACCCATACGATCGGTAATTAACTTCAGCTATTATACAAGCAACGACTACTTTATTTTTGTACCGGATATAATATATACCGAAGGCCACCCAGGTCCAAATGCCTTGGATTGTGTGCTCAGTGGTACCCAAAGCATTTGTGAGAGATATCCATTCATCGACAGAAATCGCTTAGGTATCCAGGGCCAAAGTTGGGGTGGTTACCAAACTGCATATATCATTACCCAGACCAATATGTTCAAGGCAGCCATGGCTGGTGCGCCTGTCAGTAATATGACCAGTGCCTATGGAGGCATACGATGGGGTAGTGGTAAAAGCAGGGCCTTTCAGTATGAAGAAACACAAAGCAGGATAGGAGGGACTTTATGGGAAAAGTTACCCTTGTATCTTGAGAATTCACCCTTGTTTTATGTGGATCGCATTGAAACCCCATTGTTGATTATGCATAACGACAAAGATGGAGCTGTGCCATGGTATCAGGGAATTGAATTGTTTAATGCCATGCGCCGACTGAATAAACCTGTATGGATGCTGGTATATAATGGTGCACCACACAATTTGAAGAGAAGGGCAGATATGAATGACCTTACCAAAAGAATGCAACAATATTTTGACCACCACCTCAAAGGTGCGCCCGAACCTCTTTGGTTAAGTGAAGGTGTACCAGCCATCATGAAGGGGCGGATCACGGGTTTTGAAACGGAATAACTTTGACTATGGTTCAGTTGATTTACTCAGGATCAGTAATCTTCCATAACTGTTTAATAAATTCACTTACTTTGCTCCGATGAAAGATAAGAAATTCGACAAAAGCTATATTGAGATGGCCCATGTCTGGGCAAAGAATTCCTATTGTGACCGAAGAAAAGTTGGGGCCTTAATCGTAAAGAACCGCATGATTATTTCTGATGGCTACAATGGTACACCCTCTGGATTTGAGAATGTATGCGAGGATGATACCGGGCAGACCAAAGCCTATGTACTCCATGCTGAGGCCAATGCCATAACAAAGGTGGCCAAGTCAAACAATAGTAGCGATGGGTCTACTCTGTATATCACTGACTCACCATGTATTGAATGTGCCAAGCTGATTATTCAATCAGGAATCACCAGAGTGGTCTACTCCAGGAAATACCGCATTACTGAAGGCCTTGACCTTTTGGAAAGAGCCGGAATAGAGATTGATAGGATAGAAGCCTGAAACTGAGTATGGTCAAAAAGTGTCTTTTCTGATCATCTGTTCCAATTTATGGAAACCATAGCAATGCCTTTTCGTATGACTTCATATGCAACACGCTCATTTATTGAATGTTGTTAAAATTTAAATATTAAGGCCGCATTTTTGTTAGGCATTTGGTTAACTAATAAGAACAAAATGAAAAAATATACGATAGGGATTGTCTTATTACTAACTGTTGTTGTAATGACTATGAGCTCCTGCAATACCAAAAACGATCCTGAGCCTCCTTCAGGAGGTGGGTTAGAGGAAATTAATATTCCTGATGGCTTTGAATTTGAAACCAGTGGAGATGTGCATATACATTTGACCGTCGAAGGTGATGGAAGTGCAAAGTATGATCGTATGAAGTTTTTTGTGTATTCCGGAAACCCAGAGGATATGGGTGTGCTTTTAACTTCAGGTGGTGTCAATAATTCTGGTGTCTATGAGACCTATGTCTCATTGCCACTGATACATGACAGCCTCTTTGTTTCTTCAAATATAACAGGAATAAGTTTGGGTATGGTAGCCATTGAGAGTGCAGCAGTTATCCATACTTTCACTATTGACCCAGTTAATATACCAACTTCTGTTAATCGCTCCATGGCTTCAGCTGATATCATCAGCGACTTTGAAAATGGCTTGGATGGATGGACCCCATACCGTGATAATTCAATAAATACCTCAGATGCGGGAAATACTCCTATCACAGATGGCCCCATGGGGGCAACTGATAAATTTATCTGGGGTTTTGATACACGTGGAGGTCTTAGATCATTTCAGGCCCCTGCAAAATTTAGCGGAGATCTTTATGGAAATTACCTGGCCTATCACTATTATCTGGGAAATACGGTAGCTGTTAGGCCCGTTGCTAATAATATCGCTGACATCAGGATTACAGATGGTAATCAGGTGTTGGCCATTGATCTGGCCAGTACATTTCAGCATGAGGTGAATGCCGGTTGGCAAACCATTTATGCTAAACTAGACGAAACAGAAGTTTCTGGCAGCGGTTGGCGCATTGGTAATATGAGTACATGGACTACGGGTAACGGTAGTCGTTCAACGCCATCAACTTCAGCAACTAATGCTCAGGTACAACAAATTTTACAGAATGTGACAGGTATTTTGATAGCTCCTGAATATCAGGTGGGTTACTATTCAAGCAACGGGCCCGAATTTATATGCCTCGGAAAAGTAGGTGTGGTTAATGACTTGACTACATTTCCGGTTATCCAGCAAGGCCAAACCCCTAATGATGCTGACAATGATGGCGTTCCTGATGATACTGATGATTACCCCAATGATCCCAATAAAGCTTACAATAATTTCAGTCCGGGTGAAGGAATTTACGCCAGTCTTGCTTATGAAGACCTCTGGCCTAGAAAGGGTGATTATGATTTCAATGATGTGGTCATCGATTATTCCATTAATATCATAACTAATGCCAGTAATAAGGTAGTAGAAATGGATGGTGATTTCTTGTTGAAAGCCACAGGAGCGGGCTATCTGAATGGATTCGCTATGGAGCTTCCGGTTGCTCAATCTACAGTAACAGCTGTGAGCGGTCAGCAATTTTCAGGAGGTACCTTTTCCTTAAATGCCAACGGGACTGAAGCGGGCCAAACCAATGCAGTTATTGCTTTTTTCGATGATGCACACACTTTGTTCGGAGCGGAAGGCTTTATCAATACAGACCCTAGCCTGGACTATATTGAGCCTGTTGAATTGGATATTCAGGTTGTCTTTGATGGCAGCTTTGAAATCTCAGACTTGGGGACGGCACCATACAATCCTTTTATTGTTGCCAACCAGGAACGATCTTTTGAAGTCCACTTACCAGGCTATGCCAATACAGCACTTGCTGATGCTACTCTTTTCGGCACGGAAGATGATGATACACAGATAAGCCTTTCGAAATATTATCAAACCACTATTAATCTGCCTTGGGCCATTCATATTCCCGTTGACTTTGATTATCCCATTGAATCTGCGTCCATAGAAACAGCTTTTTTGAGATTTGTTGCCTGGGCTGAGTCGGGAGGTGACCAATATCCTGATTGGTATTTGGATGTAAATGGCTATCGCAATACGGAATTCATATATCCACTGCCTTAGTTGCGACATAAAACCTAAGGTTGATACGATTGTGTATCATCTTTTTGTAACTTTCTCACCCAATTCTTCTGCATATGCGTTTGCTTACCGTTATATTATTGCTTACGAGTTTTATGGCCTTTATGCTGTCAGCTTGTGATGAGATAGATAATGAAATCCATACAGGCTCACCCATTGGTTTGTGGGAAAGAATGATTCCTGATACTGATAGCACTGCTTTTATGGCTGAATTGAGTTTTAATTCAAACAATACCTTCGATTTTATTGTGTTGGATACCGGAACCTCCCACAGCAATACTCAGGGAGGCTATTTTGTTACCTCCAATACCATCGAGTTCAGTGATGAGGATTGTAGTGGTTCAGGAATCTATCAGTTTTCTGCGGATACAGCACGTTTGAACCTTGTAGTGGCCAGCGAAGAATGCTCTGCCAGAAGGAATGTTCTACAAGGTGTCTGGCGCAAGAAATAATTCAGGTTTTCATAAGCTATTCTCTAGGATCATTTTGAAAGGGCATTTTCGCCATTTTCATTACTTCAATGCTGGCATAGCCGAATTCCGAGACTACTTTTCCCAGGATGAGATAGACGCCATGCCCCCTGAACGGATATGCTTTTAAAGTGTCAGGGAAGTGAGTGGTGTCAAAGAATTCCCCTTGATGGTCGGTAAAGGTTGCAAAATGCATCATCTCATGCTTTACAGTACGCACATATTTAATGGTGACCAATAATCCCATCACGCGTACCCACTGACCCAGTTTCTGATCAAGATCAGTAGCCATTACTTCACCCCGGAAGGCTGTTTTGAGCATGTCAAAATAGCTCATGCTCAGCGGAAAGTCGAGCAATTCTATCTCATCATATGCGTCTTCAAGTGGGTTATGCTCCAGTTTGGGGAGTGTATACTGTTTGCTCTGGCTTTCGAAGAGCGCTTTTGTTTTCACCTGATTTTTACTGGTTTTTAGCAAGAGGTGGGCCTCCCAGAGGAGTTGCGATTTGTTTTTCTTGGTGAAGCGAAAAGCATCAACGCGAATGAGAATAATCAGTTGCTCAATACCCGGATCTACTCTACGGATAAAGTCCTCCAAGTTTTTGAAAGCACCTTCTTCAAGACGTTTGTCAGTAATCTTGTGGGCTGTTTTTTTCTCCAGTCGCGCAATATGGATGAAGCCGGTGTAAATATCGCTTCCCGTAATACTGGTTGTGTAATCGCTGTTGTTTACACAGGGCAGATGCAGTTGTCCACCCTGACGCCGTGCCTCATAGAAATACACCCACGAATGGTAAAATCCTCCAAAATTGTTAATGACAGCCACCTGGAACTCAAGTGGGTAATGAGCTTTAAGGTAGAGGCTCTGGAAGCTCTCCACAGCATAAGAGGCTGAATGTGCCTTGGAAAAAGAGTAGCCGGCAAAGGACTCGATTTGCCGCCATACCTCTTTGGTGATATGATCAGGGTAGCCCCTTTCCTTACAATTGGAAAAGAATTTGTCCACGATGGCTTGAAACTCTTTTTTGCCCCTGTACTTTCCGCTCATGGCACGTCGGAGCACATCGGCATCAGCAAGGTCAAGCCCTGCAAAGTGATGGCAAACCTTGAGCACATCTTCCTGGTATACCATTACCCCATAAGTTTCTTGCAGTTGTTCCCGCATCACAGGATGGATGTATTCGAAGGTAGTGGGATTGTGGAAGCGGTGTATATATTCCCTCATCATGCCTGAGCGGGCCACTCCCGGCCTGATAATGGAGCTGGCAGCCACCAGAGTCAGGTAGTCATCGCATTCCAGCTTCTTAAGTAAACCCCTGGTGGCAGGGCTTTCAATATAAAAACAGCCGTTGGTTTCAGCTCTTTTTAGCTGGGCCTTCACCTTGGGGTCTTTTTTAAACATTTCAACCTGATGTACATCCACCCGCACACCCTGATTCTGGCTGATGAGTTCGGTGGCATCGTTAATGTGACCGATGCCCCGCTGGCTCAGGATATCGAGTTTTTCGAAGCCGATGTCTTCTGCCACATACATATCCCACTGTGTGGTGGGGAAACCCTTGGGAGGCAGATCCAGAGCAGTATAACAATTGATGGGTTCTTCGGAAATCAGGATGCCACCGGCATGAATACTTCTGAGGTTGGGGAAGTCAGTCATCATTTGTGCGATGGAATGGATGTGGCGTGTGATATTGCTTTTACCAACTTCACCCATGGGATTGCGGGT
Organism: Bacteroidota bacterium; assembly: GCA_016845175.1. Taxonomy (GTDB): domain Bacteria; phylum Bacteroidota; class Bacteroidia; order Bacteroidales; family F082; genus JAERTD01. Next base: position 178,773 of record JAERTD010000028.1, read on the forward strand.
CAGAACATCAATTTCTGCTTTGGGTAAACCATGGACCTTGCCCAACTCGCGATAAATAGATTTGCCCTTGAAGCTTACGGAAGTACCCAGTAAAGCCGTGTGTTTCCGCCCATAACGTTTGAAGATATAGTCCTGGACTTCTTCACGGTCTTTCCACGAATAGTCGATGTCGAAGTCCGGAGGACTTGAACGCCTGGGATTGATGAAGCGCTCAAAATACAAATCCAGTTCAATGGGATCCACATCGGTGATTTTCAAACAGTAGGCCACCACACTGTTGGCACCACTCCCTCGCCCCACATGGTAAAAGCCTCGCGACATACTGTAGCGGATGATGTCCCAGGTGATGAGAAAGTAGGAAGAGAAATTCAATTTGTCGATGATAGCCAGCTCATTGCGAACCCTCGAAATGGCGATCTTGTTATTTTTCCCGTATCTGTATACCAAACCGTCATAGGCTAGCTTTTCCAACAATACCCTGTCGTCGTAGCGGTTTCCGGTAAACAGCTGTTTGTTTTTGAAGGAAGTGTAATCAAAATCGATGCTGCAGTTATTGATGATGCGTTGGGTGTTTTGCAGGATGCGGGGATAGGCCTCGAAGGCTTTTATTATGTACTCCTGTGGGATGAGATACTCATCAGACTCAGCATACATACCTGGTTTTAAGTGGCTCAGGAGTAAGTTGTGGTCTATGGCGCGTAGGTTTTGATGCAGGTAGAAAGTCTTTTTGTCCAGAAAACTCACCGGCTGCTGAATCACCATTTTTGAGATGGCCTTTTTCGATTGAGTGATTAGTTTGTGTATTTGTGATGCTTTTATGCCAACGAACTCATGCTCCTTTAAGGGCTGTGGAAGTTTTTTTTCAAAAGGGTAAATGATGTAGGTATGCATGAAATCAGGTGCCACAGCTTGTTGCTCTTTTTCCCCCAGATTGATGACACTCATATACTCGTTGATTTCTCTGAAACCTTCGTTGTTTCTGGCAATTGCTGTGAACATCAGGGTGTCGCCATCTCTGAATTCCATGCCTCCGATGGGCTTGATATTCTGAGATTTACAGGCTTTTACAAAGTCTATCATCCCCGATGAATTGTTGATATCGGTGAGAGCCATGGCCCTTATACCCATGCTGGCAGCTTTTTCTGTAAGTGCATCTATCGAGAAAGTGCCGTAGCGTAAGCTATAATATGAATGGGTGTTTAAATACAAGACTTCTTCTGAGGTTTAGGTGATAACACCTTTACATAAAACATAATGCATTGCCCATAATCCATAATCGATAATCCATAATCCATCTCAGACCCCCACTGCTCTTTTTACAGCCTTTTTTCCAAAGCGCATCCTGATGCTATCCATGGCCTGGTAGAGGCTGGTCATTTCAGGCGTATCTTCAAAAAGGTCGAGTTGCTGGTTGCCGCCCACCAGATGACTGAACCTGACGCCAATGAGGCGGATAAGCATGCGCCTGCTGTATAGACGCTCGAATAGTTCCAGGGCTGTCTGTATGAGGACATGATCGAAAGAAGTGTAGCTGAGGTGTTTTTGCAGGGTGTGGGTGTCAAAATTGGAATACCGGATCTTGACAGTGATGCAGGCAGTTAGTTTTTGCTTTTTTCGTAGCTCGTAAGCGATTTTTTCCACCATGGTGATCAGCAGACTTTTGAGATAAACCATGTCGGTGGTGTCGCGGTCGAAGGTGCGCTCAGTACTGATTGACTTTCGTTCCGAGTACTGTACCACCGGTGTCATATCAATGCCATTGGCCTTTTTCCAGATGCTGATTCCATTTTTTCCCATTACCTGAGTAATCATTTCCGGAGGGATCATGCTCAGGGTCCGAATGGTGGAGACCCCCATGGATCTCAGCAACTGATAGCTTTTCTTTCCAACCATGGGTATCTTCTTTATGGATAAAGGAAAGAGGAAAGGTTTTACATTTTTTTGGGGCACATAAAGCTCCCCGTTTGGTTTGGCTTCTCCGGTGGCAATTTTGGATACGGTTTTGTTGGTAGACAGACCGAAGGAGATGGGGAGGCCCGTATTTTTTATGATGCGTTCACGGAGTTCGTGCGACCATTTTAAGCTTCCGAAGAAACGATCCATACCGGTGATGTCGAGGTAGTGCTCATCAATGGATGCTTTCTCGTATAACGGAGCGCTTTCGGCAATAATGTCGGTAACCATTTTCGAGTATTTGCCATAGGCTTCCTGGTCGCCACGAATAAAAATCGCATCTCCGCACAATTGTTTGGCCATACGCATGGGCATGGCCGAATGAACACCAAACCGACGGGCTTCGTAGCTGCAGCCTGCCACAACACCACGGTCAGACATCCCCCCAATAATAATAGGTTTGCCCATGAGGCTGCTGTTTATCAGTCGCTCTACAGATACAAAAAAGGTATCTAAATCAAGATGTACTATGGTCCGGTCGTTGGAATACATTAAAAATTATTTGACAGAATACTTGACATTCAAAATATATACTGTATCTTTGATTAGAATATAATCAAATAAACGACTACAATATAATCACAACTTGTTTAGAAATCCAAGGGGAAAAAGGAAATAAATAACTGAATTGTTTATTTCCCTACCTAAAAGACAGGGAGATTTAAGGGATTCAGATTGTTGTGAAGAAAGATAGGTTTATCAGTTACCCCGGCCTTCAGGCCAGGGATGGAAGAGAATAGAAGGTTCGGAGGATTTGTCTATCACCCTGCCCTGAAGGACAGGGAAACTTATGGAGACAATGTTTTGTGAAGAAGGGGTGGTTTCTCAGTTACCCCGGCCTTGAGGCCGGGGACAGAAGCCAGGGATAAAAGATTTGCAACGAAAAATAAATAATAAAAACCAGGAGATATGCACTTTAAAGAGAATATCAAATTACTACGAAAACGACGTGGCCGCACTCAGGATGAGGTGGCTTTTGCTCTGGAATTGAAAAGGTCCACTTTGAGTGGCTATGAGAATGGAGTAGGCCACCCGGCCATTGAACTGCTCATTAAATTTTCAGAGTATTTTGGTGTAGCCATTGATACCCTTGTAAAGGTAGACCTGTCTTCCTTGACTGAAAGTCAACTGTCGCAGTTGGAACGGGGTTACGACACCTATATAAAAGGAAGTAAGCTTCGTGTGCTGGCAACTACTGTCGATAGTGATAATGAGGAGAATATCGAATTGGTAAATGAAAAAGCAAGTGCGGGTTATGCCACCGGATTTGCAGACCCTGAGTATATCAGAATACTGCCAACATTTAAACTCCCCTTTCTCTCAAAACAAAAAAAATACAGGAGTTTCCAGATATCCGGCGATTCGATGCTTCCCATACCCGATGCCTCTTATGTAACCGGTGAGTTCTTACAGGATTGGAATTTTCTGCGCAACCACCATGCCTATATTTTGCTTACCCGTGATGATGGTATTGTGTTTAAAGTGATAGAGAACAAAATCGACAGTGAAGCCAAGTTGACACTGCATTCTTTGAACCCACTGTATGAACCCTATGACATCGCCATTGCTGAGGTCAAAGAAATCTGGAAGTTTGTGAACTTTATCAGTTCTGAAATGCCTGAGCCAAATAAAGAAAAAGATCAGCTTGTGGATGAAGTTAAAATGCTGAAACGACAGGTGCAGGCCATACAGATGAAGTTGAACCTGTAAATATGATTGTAAGACTACTGAAAGTCTGATCCTCTGAATTAATATCCCATGCCGCGTTACGCCATTATCGATATCGAAACTACCGGCCTGAGTCCAGCTGCTGAAAAAATTACTGAAATTGCCATTTTCATTCATGATGGTCAGCAGTTGGTCGATGAGTTTGTAAGCCTGATCAATCCTGAAAAGAAGATACCCTATCGTATCATTCAAATGACCGGAATAAACAATCAAATGGTTGAGCAGGCACCCAAGTTCTATGAAGTAGCGAAGAAAATTGTAGAGATCACAAAGGATTGCATTATTGTTGGCCATAATGTACGCTTCGACTATGGTTTTATTAGAAACGAATTCAAGAGCCTAGGTTATGATTTTCACAGTCCTACCCTCGACACCATTAAGCTGAGTCGTAAACTGATACCTGGTCGGCCATCCTATGGATTGGGTAAACTATGTAAAGATCTGGGCATCGAGAATACAGCCCGACACAGAGCTGCCGGAGATGCCATGGCAACACTTAAGCTGTTTGAACTGCTTAGATCAATCGAAGAAGATTTAGACAGTGTGAATGTTCGTGGTGTTCAATCTGATGTGAGCAAATCACTATTGAAAGACCTTCCCAAGACCACTGGTGTCTACTATTTTTATAACAAAAATCAGGATTTGATTTATGTAGGCAAATCAGTGAATATCCACGATCGGGTCCTGTCACATTTAAATAACAACCTACATAAAAAGGCTGTTGAAATGAAGGAAGCCATCGCCGATGTAGGTGTAGAACTGACTGGCAGCGAACTGGTGGCATTACTACTGGAATCCTCTGAAATCAAAAAGCATCAACCTTTTTATAACAGGGCTCAACGACGTACATTTTTCAATTACGGTCTGTATGATTTTAAAGATGAAAAAGGTTACATCAATCTGAAAGTCATGCGTCTCATAGATAATCGAAGCCCTGTATATACCTATAGTTCTGCTCAGGAAGGAAGAACCCATGTGGAACGACTGTCAGAAACCTATCAGCTGTGCCAAAAACTTTGTGGGCTTTATGATACTCAGGGGGCCTGTTTTCATTATCAAATCCACCAATGCGAAGGAGCCTGCATTGGTAAAGAGGATAGCGAAGCTTATAATTCAAGAGTGATAGATGCATTGGACAATTATCATTTTGAACAGCAAAATTTCTTTTTGCTGGATGTGGGTCGCAACGAACGAGAACGTTCTGTGGTTAAAGTAGAGCATGGCAGATATATAGGTTATGGATTTGCCGATATCGAATTGAATAACGGTAACCTCCAGAATTTCCATGATTGCATACAACCTATGAAAGACAACAAAGAGGTCCGGCAGATAATCAAATCTTTTATGAAGAAAAACCAAACAGAGACCGTTTTCTACTAATCAAACAATTGTTGAGAAAGCCTGACTGGATGCATAAAAATTGCATCCTGATTCTGTTGATTTTGCTGGGTTCTTTCGCATGTTTCACTAACTTTACGGCAAAAAGCAATGAACATCCTTTTCAACGAAGTATTCCTTAATCACAATAAGGATAGTCTGGCAGAAGGAGCCTACCGGATTAAGAAATTTCCATCACGCTATAAGAATCAAAGTCTGGATGGAGAGAAATGGATCAACCTTATTCATTCTGAAAGATATAGGGAAAGCATAAAAGCAGCTTGTGAACAGGAGGAAATCGTTGCAGAAGTAGCTCTGAACAGAGATAGCTATCAAGCGGCTATTGAAGCAGTGGGGCTGACTGTCAAAGCTTCTCAGCAATCTGGTTTTGCGGTAGTGCGACCACCGGGACATCATGCTGGTGTTTCACATGCAGCCGGATTTTGTTTTTTCAATAATATTGCCATCGCATCACAACGCCTGGTCGACCAGGGTAAAAGGGTTTTTATATTTGATTTCGATGGTCATCATGGTGATGGAACCCAGGCCATTTTCTATGAGTCTGATCAGGTTTTTTATTGTTCTGTACATCAATTGTATGCCTATCCATTTACAGGTTTTATTACTGAAACAGGAAGCGGCAAGGGGCAGGGGTATACCTTGAATCTTCCTTTATTAGCAGGAAGTGGTGATGATAAATTTTTGAAAGCTGTGGATCAGGCCATTGCAGCAGCTAAGACGTTTAAGCCTGATATGATTGCCATTTCCGCCGGTTTTGATGCCTATGAAAAAGATAGTTTGCTGAGTCTGGATATCACCCAAAAAGCTTTTTATGAATGTGGCTTCAGATGGAGACGGGCCTTTCCAAGGTTGTTTGCTGTATTGGAAGGTGGTTATCATGAGGATCTGTTGGAGTGTGTGGAAACCTTTGTGGATGGTGTAAATGTGGGTGGTCGTCCAAGGAAAAACCTATATGATACAGATATGTCTGTGGGATAGGTCAATCCTTAGCAAGACTTAGAATTTTTTTTAAGAGATATTACCTTGTAATTCCAATTCGGAATGACCTGTCGATGATCTCTGATTGGGGTTATGGGCTCATTCGGAAACCCGAATCCTCTTTGAGGATCGGATTACCGACTGAACAGAACATCTTGATGGTTTTTGAGGATTACTTTCAGTGATCCCTGATTGGGGTTTAAGGACTCATTCGGAAACCCGAATCCTCTTTGAGGATTCTTAGGTTTTGTGTTTCCTTCTCACAGCGACAGTACACTGTCCTGCTCGCAGAAAACACAAAACCCTAACGCAAGCGTTAGGGTTTCCTCTGCGGAGAGTAAGGGATTCGAACCCTTGGTGCCTGCGAAGGCACAACGGTTTTCGAGACCGCCCCGTTCGACCACTCCGGCAACTCTCCGGGAGCAAAATTAGTAAATAGGACATTCGGCAACCGGTTATCTGAGCTTATTTTATGGAAATAAAAGGCAACAAAGCAGCAACTGATTGCGTCTCATACATAGGAGAACGGCTGTTGAAACAGAGGGTTAGTCACAATCAAACCAATTGGGCAAATTGTTACAGCTTCATTCCTTTGTTTACATTAGGATTACTTTCAGTGATCCCTGATTGGGGTTTAAGGACTCATTCGGAAACCCGAATCCTCTTTGAGGATTCTTAGGTTTTGTGTTTCCTTCTTACAGCGACAGTAGACTGTCCTGCTCGCAGAAAACACAAAACCCTAACGCAAGCGTTAGGGTTTCCTTTGCGGAGAGTAAGGGATTCGAACCCCTGGACCCGTGAAGGTCAACGGTTTTCAAGACCGCCGCATTCGACCACTCTGCCAACTCTCCGGGCGCAAAAGTAATATATTTTGTTAAAATAGAAATGATAATGTGTAAATTTTCCAGACAGCGTTTTTCCTTGATAAATTATCCCATTTCAAGTACCTTTGCAGAAGTCGCAACTAAACTCTAATACCATGAAAAAATCAACTAAACTCTTACTCGCTCTATGGGTATTGCTTTTTTCTGCCTTAAATCTACAGGCAGGTAATCTGCAAGCCTACCTTTCCTATTCTATTTTTAATACACCTGACAACCAGCCTTATGTTGAAACCTATCTCACCGTAAAAGGCTCCAGTGTGAATCATTCATTACAAACAGATGGTAGCTACCAGGGAATGATCGATATTCAGATGATATTTAAGATAAGTGGTACCGACAGTATTGTCAATTTTGCTAAATACGAATTGCTGGGTCCTACAGTGAAGGATACCAATGACATTAGCATGAATTTTCTGGATGTGCAACGCTTTGGTCTTCCCATTGGCTCCTATGATCTTGAGTTTTCGATAAAAGACCGCAACAGCAGTAAGGACCCTTTTGTAAATATGGATGCCTTTACCATTGATTTTTCAGAAGAAGCCGTTGCTTTCTCAGATATTGAATTCCTTACCTCTTTTGAAAAAACAGAGGAAACGGGTGTGTTTGTGAAAAACGGGTATTCCATGTTTCCCTATGTTTTTAATTATTATCCACAATCAAATTCGAAACTCAATTTCTATGCTGAGCTCTACAACAGCAATAAGGTGTTGGGAGATGATGATTTTCTCCTCAGCTATTATATCCGACCCTTTGAAGTGGATAAAAAAATGGATCAGTACTATTTCAATAAAAAAAGAAAAGCAAGTGCGGTTAATCCCCTGCTTACCTCCATTGATATATCAAACCTTCCTAGTGGGAACTATTTATTAGTTCTTGAAGCCCGTGACAGAAAAAATGAAATACTCACCCAGCAACAATTGTTCTTTCAACGCTATAATCCTACTGCAGAATTTAGTTTGAATAATCTGATAGTGCTGAATGTTGAAAATACCTTTGTTGGAAAAATGACCAGTAGGGATACTCTGGTTCAATACATTGATTATTTGGTTCCCATTTCCACAGATATTGAAAGAAACTATGCCAAAACTCAGGTAGAAACAGCCGATTTAGAGAGCCTTCAAAAGTACTTCCTTAATTTCTGGCTGGAGAGGGATCAGATGAATCCACAGCAAGCCTGGTTGGATTATAAGCTCAGAGTGGATCAGGTAAATGTAACCTTTAAAACACCTTCTATCCAGGGATATGCCACCGATAGAGGGAGGGTATACCTGCAATATGGATCCCCTGATGTGATGTCAGAACAGCATAATGAACCCGGTGCCTATCCGTATGAGATCTGGCACTATTATGTATTGAATGGCCAGCGTGATAAGAAGTTTGTGTTTTTCACACATGATCTCGCTACCAACGATTTTCATTTAATTCATTCCAATGCCATTGGTGAATTACCTAATTACCGCTGGCAGGCTGAGATCTACAGGAGGGCAGATGCATTCTACAGTGTTGATCAGATTGCACCCAACCAAAGCTGGGGAAATAAGGCCTCTGACTATTACTATCAACCCAGATAATTTCAGCTAAGTATAAAATAACAGTACCTTTGCCTGTTTCTGTGAAGCAGAAGAAGTGTAGAATCCATACCCGATAGTAGTCACAGGCTCAAAAAAGATTAAACAATTGAAAAAGGTTGCTGTAGTCATCTTAAATTATAACGGAAAAGCGTTTCTTAATAAATTCCTTCCAGGTGTCATTGCGAAGACAGGGGAAGACGCAGAGATTTGGGTTGCCGATAACAACTCACTTGATGGCTCAACAGAATTACTAGCTGAGTCTTTCCCAGAGGTTAAAACCATTGTCAATCCTTACAATGGTGGTTTTGCCTTGGGTTATAATCTTGCTCTGGAGCGCATTGATGCTGATTATTATGTGCTCCTAAACTCTGATATCGAAGTTTCTGACAATTGGATCAAGCCTGTCATTGAGTTAATGGAAACTGATGAATCCATCGCAGCTTGTCAGCCAAAAATTCTATCCTATCACGATCAGAAATCCTTTGAGTATGCAGGTGCTGGAGGTGGTTTCATAGATAAATATGGTTACCCTTTTTGTAGAGGCCGTTTGTTTCTGTCTCTGGAGAATGATGAAGCGCAATATGATTCCCCAACAGAAGTGTTTTGGGCCTCCGGAGCCTGTATGTTTATCAAGGCTGATATATACCATAAGGCAGGTGGTCTGGACGCAGATTTCTTCGCCCATATGGAAGAAATAGATTTATGTTGGCGATTGAAGAATAAGGGTTATAAGGTGATGTATTGTCCGGATTCTACTGTTTATCATGTTGGGGGAGGAACACTTCCTAAATCCTCAGCCAGAAAAACCTATTTAAACTTCAGAAACAACTTTTCATTACTCTATAAAAATTTGCCAGAAGACAGACTGCTGAAAACCTTTCTTATAAGGCTCATATTAGATGGGGCTGCAGGACTAAAGTTTCTGTTGCAAGGAGGATTTCAGGATTTTATTGCTGTTATTGAAGCCCATCTGTACTTCTATCGTAATCTTGGAAAATTAAAAAAGAAACGCAAGGAACTTTCACAAAACCATGTGAGCCGGATATATCAGGGTAATATAGCGATGGACCATTATCTGGGAAGAAAGAAAAAATTCTCAGAATTGGATCAGGATCTATTTAGTTGATAGGCTTAAGTGGCTAATGGCCAATCTGTAAACATCCAGACCTAGACCGATGATAGACCCCTGGCAATAGGGTGCAATATGTGAAATGTGCCGAAACTCTTCTCTTGAGAATACATTCGAAATATGCACTTCAATTACAGGAATTCCCATGCTTTTAACCGCATCACCAATGGCAACGGAAGTGTGTGTGTATCCACCGGCATTTAATACGATGGCATCTGAATCCTCATTGGCTTGCTGCAGGGCATTAATGATCTCACCTTCCACATTGTTTTGGAAATACACTAATTCATGATCAGTAAATTGTGTCTGTATATCCTTAAAGTATTCGGTAAAAGATTGTGAACCATATATTTCAGGTTCTCTTTTTCCTAACATATTAAGGTTTGGACCATTGATGATTGTAATTTTCATATCAAAAGTGTTGTACGACAAAGATAATAATTCATGGCTGGGGATTCCCTGGGAATTTATTGTCAATCTTTATTTGCTTTTAGAGAACTGTTGTATTCTTTTTAGTTATTTTTGCCTCACACAACAATAGGGGTGCCTTTCTGCCAAAAGCAGAATAAATAAGGGCTGAGATCACACCCTCTGAACCTGAACGGGTAATGCCGGCGTAGGGAAAAGAGTTATTAAATCCCAGACTTCCCTCTATTGATTTTTTTGTCGAACCAATAAAATCAAAAGAGTTATGCGTAAAATTATTCTATTATCAATGTGTTGGGTACTCATACCCATGCTGTCGTTTTCCCAGTGGGACTTAAGTGGAACCGTCACTGACCAGGAAACCGGCCAAATACTCCCAGGAGCTCATATAGTGCTAAAACCAGGTGATTTGTCAGTTATTAGTGATGACAATGGAGCTTATTTACTGCCTAACCTGACCGCTGGAAGCTATCAGTTGCAGATTTCCTATGTCGGTTATCAAACGAGTCAATTGGACGTTGAGATGAATGCTAAGATCATTCTTGATATAGCTTTGAAACCAGCTGCCATCGTTAGCGAAGAGTTTGTGGTTTATGCCACCAGAGTGAGTGATGCCAAACCAGCAACTTTTTCGGATATGGACAAAACTCAAATCCAGGATAGAAATACTGGTCAGGACCTGCCTTTCGTTATTGGCTTAAGTCCTTCGGTAGTAGTTACCTCCGATGCCGGAACCGGAATTGGATACACCAATTTTAGTATCCGTGGAACCGATGTATCAAGAATCAATGTTACCCTCAATGGAGTACCTATGAATGATGCCGAGTCTCATTCAGTTTACTTCGTTGACCTTCCTGATCTGGCCAGTTCTTTGGATAACATTCAAATCCAAAGAGGAGTAGGGACTTCTGCCAATGGAGCAGCTGCCTTTGGTGGTAGTGTGAATTTGCAAACAAAAACTCTCGAACAAGATCCTTATGCTACGTACCAGGGTGGCGTGGGATCATTTAATACCATCAGAAATTCGGTACAATTCGGAACGGGATTGATGAAAAACAAATTGGCCTTTGACGGACGACTATCCAAAATAACTTCTGACGGATATATCGATCGGGCTACCAGTGATCTGAAATCACTCTACTTTGCTGGAGGTTACTATGGGAAAAAAGACATCGTCAAATTCAGCTTATTAAGTGGAAAGGAAAACACCTACCAGGCCTGGAATGGTGTACCGAAGGTTAGACTAAATGATGATGTGGAAGGCATGCTAGATTTGGCAGCTGATAACTGGTGGGATCAGGAAACCACCGACCATCTGTTGAATTCTGATAGCCGTACCTACAACTTCTATACCTATGATAATGAGGTGGATGATTATCAGCAAGACTATTATCAGCTGCACTATTCTCATGCGTTTCATGAAAACTTAAACCTGAATACCGCCCTGTTCTATACACGGGGTAAAGGCTATTATGAGCAATACAAAAAGGACAGGAAATTTGAAGACTATGGATTGGAAGATGTAATTATCGGTGGTGATACCATCACCAAAACTGACTTAATCCAAAGAAAATGGTTGGATAATCATTTTTATGGATTCGTAGCCTCATTAAATTATACCAATAGCAGACTAGAATTGAATACTGGTGGTGGTTGGAACCAATATGATGGTGGACATTATGGTGAAGTGATCTGGGCACAATATGCAAGTGATGGTGAAATTCGTCACCGCTGGTATGAAAATGACGGTTTGAAAACGGATTATAATATCTATGCCAAACTGAATTATAAGCTCTCCGAAGAATTTTCAATTTATGGTGATTTGCAATACCGTCATATTGATTATGAAATCAAGGGAATACATGATAATTTGGAGGATATTACACAGCAACATAGCTTTGATTTTGTCAATCCAAAAGCAGGTGTTCTTTATCAGTTGAACAAATCCAACCAATTGTATGCCACCTTTGCCATTGCCAATCGCGAACCCAGCCGTTCAAACTATCGTGATGCGGACGAAAACTATCAGCCCAAACCCGAAAGACTTTATGATTATGAGCTGGGATACAAACGAAAAGGTAAAACCTACACCTTTGCCCTGAATGCCTATTATATGTCATACAAGGATCAGTTGGTGGCCACAGGAAAAATAAACAATGTGGGAGATGCCATTATGACCAATGTGGATAACAGTTATCGTATGGGGATTGAGTTATCTGCAGGCGTTCAGATAGTGAAGAAACTAAGGTGGGACATGAACTATACCTACTCACAGAATAAAATCCTTGATTTTGTACAACATATCGACAATTGGGATACCTGGGGGCAGGACTCCATATCCCTGGGAACCACAAACCTGGTATTGTCTCCCGATCATATAGGTGCAAGTATACTCACCTACACCATTATGGAAGGCTTTGAGGCATCATTAATTTCAAAGTATGTGGGCCGCCAGTATATTGATAATACTTCCAACAAATACAACAGTATAGATCCTTATTTTGTGAATGACCTCAAGTTTGCCTTTCGCATAGAACCTGGTTTTGTTAAGGCCATAACCTTCGATCTGCTGATCAGCAATGTCCTCAGTGAAGAATATGAAACCTATGGCTGGGCATATAATTATTCCTATGGAGGAGAGCAAAAAGTGATGGACGGTTATTTCCCCATGGCTCCCATCAATGTAATGGGAGGCATTACTGTGCAATTTTAAGGATCACAAATAATAGATCCTAGCCTGCGAATATTCAATGACTGCCTGAGTTTGCTCATCCGGGTTTACTTTGGGATAGGATAGTACTATTTTTGAATAGCATTTAATTCGAAACCCAATTGTTATTTAAAATAGAAAACTGTTATGAAAAAGATTGTATTGAGTTTGTTGTTTTCCGTTGGCTTTATACTGGCTGGTATGGCCCAATTAGGAATAAAACCTGCTATAGGTGTTAATTTTTCATCTCCCAGAGTTACTGATAATGACTTTAATCACATGACCGGAACTGGTTTCCAAATTGGTGGTAGTGTCCAGTTGGGAAATAAGTTTTATGTGGAACCCGGAATCTTCTGGACAAGTTATGCCAATAAAATTGTCATGTTTGAAGAGGATGAGGGTCATCCACTGGAATACAATACCATTAGGATTCCTGCAATGCTGGGCTTAAACATTCTGGGTAATAATGATAAGTCACTACTAAATCTTTCAGTATTTGTAGGACCTTCTGCCAACATTTTTGTAAATATGAAGGATGATGAGCAAGGCTACAATAAGGATTATATGAAGGCTGTGGCTTGGTCTGCCAATGCAGGTATTGGTGTAGCCGTTTGGTTTGTTTTTCTTGATGTTGGATACGAATACGGCTTTACCAATACTTATTCCTATGATGAAGATGGCTATAAAAATGATATTAAGGTAAGCTCAATATGGGTAAACCTGGGAGCCCGTTTGAGACTCTAATTGATTGTTTTTGGTAATTTGAAGGGAAGCTGTATTCAAGCTTCCCTTTTTTTATTTTTGTAAGCTAACTCATCCAATATCTTGAAGGACTTCCGGACCTTTTTCAATGTGATCCTGATGATCATTCTGCAGCTTCCGCTCTATGGATTGGCACAGCTTATTGATTTAGATGCAGGCCATTGGATAGTTTTAGAAACTTCCGATGAATCACATCCGAGCTGGTCTTCAGACAGTAGAAAACTGCTTTTTCATTCCGCTGTCAACGGCAATACTGATGTGTTTATTTATGATTTGGATGCCGATACTACTTTCCAACTTACCCATGGACTGGGCAAGGCCAAACATCCGGTTTGGCATCCCGACAACATCCATATAGTATTTGACCTGGAGCGACAAGGGAAATTTAAACTCTGCAAACTCGACCTGCAATCAGGTAATATCACACCCTTATTTCATCGTGATATTCAAGGGCAGGAGGCCTGTTTCTCCGCCAGTGGGCAACAGGTGTTTTTTACTGGTTATAATGAAGTTCACGAGCGGTGGCAGATTTACAGCTATGATTTCAAATATGATAACCTGAACCCCCTTAATGGGCCAAGGACATATGGCCACACACCAATACTTTCTCCTGATGGGAAGAGCCTCTTATTCGAAGAATTACAGCCTGGTTCAAATGCAAAAATGATGGTAGAGACCAATTGGTACGGTCAGGTTAAAAAAAGACAGGATGCCTCAACCATTGAAGATCCCAGTTGGCATCCTGAAGGTTTAAAAATATTGTATGTGTCCTATGAAAAGGATCAGGATGGAGAATTATACAGCCAGTGGATTGACCAAACACATCTAACACAGCATACCTTTGATCCCTATGAAATCAGCCATCCGATGGTATCACCTGATGCTCAATTTCTGGCCCTTGCTGTAAAAAAGGGAAAAGACTTTGACCTGGTAATCATCCCCCTGAATGATTTTTGATTCAGTTGAACCAAAACCCCTTTTATAGACTATCTTTGTTAGAAATTTAAACCACGTATTATGGCACAACAAGAAGTTAATATTAAGAAAATCCTGCCCACCGGTCTGATCGTACTGGCTTTCATATTCATCATTGTATTCTGGAGTCGGATGACAGTAACCATCGAAGCAGGGCACGCAGGCGTAATGTTTCGTCTCTTAAGCGGTGGTGTGGATACCACCCAAACCTATGGGGAAGGTTTTCATTTTATGTCCCCATTAAATAAGATGATCGTATATGAAACACGACAGCAGGAAATTGCTGAAGATATGAATGTGTTGTCATCTAATGGACTGGAAATTAAGGTTGATGTATCAGCCTGGTACAAACCCGAATACAAAAACCTGGGTTCACTACACTCTAAAATCGGTAAGGATTATTTGAGACGGATAGTTATCCCTTCACTTCGTTCATCTGCTAGAAGTGTGATTGGAAGGTATACCCCTGAACAGATTTACTCAACAAAAAGAGATGCTATTCAGGATGAAATCTTTGAAGAGGCTACCCTTATTCTGGAAGGTAGATATGTTGACCTGACACAGATTTTGATAAGATCCATAGTGCTGCCACCAACCATTAAATCGGCCATTGAGAGTAAACTTAAGCAGGAGCAGGAATCTCTGGAGTATGAATTTAAGCTTGAAAAAGCTCAGAAGGAGGCGGAACGTCAGCGTATTGATGCTTCTGGTAAAGCCAAAGCCAATGAAATCCTAAGTGCAAGTTTGACAGATAAGATTCTGAGAGAAAAAGGAATCAGCGCCACACTGGAGCTGGCCAAATCACCTAATTCCAAAGTGGTGATAGTCGGCAGTGGGAAAGATGGTCTACCATTGATACTGGGAGATACCAAATAAAGATTATTGATCATATATTCAACCCTGCTGATGAACTTCAGCAGGGTTTTTTTTGTCAAAGCTTTATGATATTGTCGTATATTTATCTACATAAACTTAATGCCCAAAAATTGAGAATCAATCCGGCCCAATTCCCTCGGATTTTATTGCTGAGTTTATTGATCATGATGAGTATGCTGTCTTGTGGGAAGCATGCTTTCTCACAATCAACCACAAAATTGATTAGGGGCGAGGTACTCAACACTGTCAGTGGTTTGGGAATCAAAGAAGTTGTGGTGAGCACACTGGATTTTAAGCAGATGGCTAAAACCAATGGCTATGGTGGCTACTCCATTCGCATACCTAAAACTGTGGATTCTCTGTTGTTTCAACATCCTTTGTTTGCAACCAAAGTAGTCAGAATTAAGAAGAAACACCATAGAGTCCTTGACACGGAAATGACCCGGCTGATTCCTGATGCTGCAGATCTACCCAATGCTAAAACAAGCGTGTCATTCCTTCCCTTAAAGTTTATCACTGGTGCTTTAAGCTTACGGGTAGCTTACTTCATTAAGACCGAACACGCTTTGGGTGCTTATGTTACATGGTATTATAATGGAAGACAGTATTTTGGTAATGAAAGGTTTACTGCTCTGAAGGCAACACCTTATTATCGGTATTACTATGAACGGAACAAAAGCTTTGGAGCCTATATTCAATTGGGGGCAATCATTGGCTATTTTGACTTTACTAATCTGGAGTACAATTACTCCAACAAATTAAATACAAGTGTGCCTGCATTTTTCTGGACAGGAGGCTTTGGCTTTGCCACGGGTATTGAAGATATTGTAAAGATGAGCGGTGTTGCTTTGGATATAAATATAGGATTTCAGTATTTGCCACCACGATATCCTGTGTCGGTAACTAATGAACATGGAACCGTACTTGAGCATAACAATACCTGGTGGTTTTTGGGTGGTCCTGGTAGCCTGGTCGAGATCAAAATCTCCATTGGTGGACTGTTTTAATTGTATATTTTGATAAGCTGAAAAACGAGTCGAACCCTGCTTTCTTTATTAAGTTTTACAATGGATTAGCCACAGGTTTTTCAAAAGACCGTATATTTATTCATCCAATGCGTGTCCGTCATGTGTCTTAAGACCCATATTCGTTTTTTTGTGATGTCCTTTTTATTGCTTGCTGTCAGTGTGATGAATAGTCATGGACAATCACCAATCATTATTGATTTAAGGGTTGATAACGATATGACTTTCTTCACCGACCGCTATTATTCCAGTGGGGTGAAGCTAACGGTACACTCTACACACTTTAAAAAATCACCGCTAAACAAGCTTTTACTACCCCATAATGAAGAATCGAAGGTGTACTATGGTTTGAGTATGGTACATAACTTATACACCCCCCTTAAGATTTTTTATACCAGAGTTCCTGTGCTGGATCATCCTTACCTGAGTTATCTGCTGTTAGGAAGCAGTAAGCATTCATACAACAGTAAAAAGCGATTGAAGCTATTTTCTGAGTTTCAATTGGGTTTGATGGGACCCATTACCGGAGGTGAGCATATTCAAACCACGATTCACGAGAATGTAGACTTTGCAGATCCTGCCAAGGGATGGGACAGTCAGATTCAAAATGATGTCTGCATTCAATACACCGCTGAAATTGAAAAGGGCCTGATAAACCTGTCATGGTTTGAGGCCAATGCATTTATGGGTGCACGATTGGGTGTGCCCCATACAGAGGCTCGTGTGGGAACCTATATGCGTTGGGGGATTTTTGATGATTATTTTCAGGGAAAAGCAGTGGATGGGAATTCCGACTTTCAGGTGTGGGTATTTTGCAGTGGGCAGTATTATGTGGTCAACTATAATGCCGCTCTACAGGGAGGTACTTACAATACAGACAATGTGCATGTCCTCTATACCATCAACAAAAACCTTATGCATTTAAAATTTGGAGGCGCACTGGTGTATAAGAGTATTCAAGTGGAAATTGCACAGGAAGTTCGCTCACCTGAATTTCCCACAGGTCTTTGGAACCGCTGGGCACAATTGTACATTTCATGCCGCTTCTAAGCATTCTTCAGGCAAATTGTTAATCACAACATCTCTTTTTTAACTTTGCAAGCGCAAAAATTCACATGAGTACCCACATTCGCATAAAAAACAAAAGGATTTCCTGGGAGTATTTTCTCATTGAAAAACTCGTGGCCGGTATCGTATTAACCGGTACGGAGATCAAATCCATAAGGGAAGGAAAAGCCAATCTTGCTGATGCTTTCTGTGTGTTTGACGGTGGCGAACTTTTTGTGAGAAATATGCATATCGCAGAGTATTCCTATGGCACTTATAACAATCACCTGGCCAAGCGTGACAGAAAACTGCTGTTAAACCGCAAGGAGCTGAAGAAGTTTAATATTAAGGTGAAAGAAAAAAGCATGACCATAGTACCAGTGGTATTGTTTGTCAATGAGAAAGGCCTGGCTAAACTGGAAATTGCACTGGCCAAAGGAAAACATTTTTATGACAAGCGCAACAGTCTGAAAGACAAAGATCATAAGCGAGAAATGGACCGCCACATGAAAAGGTAGCTGGTTATGAGCCTTAGATGATGTTTCAAACCTGATTCCTTTAGTTCCCTATTTATCGCCTGCCCACTCGCTATAAAACTGTTCAAGATAATGCTCCATATACTGATGCCTTTCCTCAGCCAGATTCTTAGCTGTTTGCGTATGCATCATATCTTTAAGTCGGAGTAATTTCTCATAAAAATGATTGATAGTAGGCGCCTGGTTGCTTTTGTACTGGTCCTTTGTTTGTGAAGATAGGGGTGGGATATCAGGATCATAGAATGCTCTGCCTTTCAAACCCCCATAGCTGAAGGCACGTGCAATGCCAATGGCCCCAATGGCATCAAGACGGTCTGCATCCTGCAGTATGCTTAATTCCAATGAACTGAAGCTAGTTTCGTCGAAACTGTTTTTAAAAGATATATTTCTGATAATACCATCGATGTGCTCAACTGTTTCTTCGGGAACTTCAATGGACTTGAGAAATTGTCTGGCTTTTTGAGGGCCGATCTCTTCATTACCTCCATGAAATTTGGCGTCGGCAATATCATGAAGAAGGGCCCCTAATTCAATGATGAACAAATCGGCTGATTCTTCTTTGGCGATGCGAAGGGCAATATTCCTCACCCTATGGATATGCCACCAGTCATGACCACCCTCGGCATCACGGAGGGTGGCCTTCACATATGCTTCTGTTTTATCAATTATACTATTCATTGGGTGTATTATGATGTTTGGTTACACATGAGTTCCAAATATTGCTAGTGCTAATGTTCGCTGAAGCAAAGCTAGGAATTTGATGGATTCCACAAGCCCGCAGCAGTGATAGGAGCGGCAGCCTGACTGTTTGATTGGCTAAGATCTTATAAGGACAATTATTAGAGCATGGTGGTAGAGTCAGAAGCATGAATTTAAAATCTGTCAAACAGACAGCTACAGCGGATAGCACGCCCGGCTGCCCAAATCACACATCTTATTTAGAATGATTTTAAAACTATGGCCGGGTTTATGGTTGTGGATTGATTTGAATGCTTATTTTTGTGCTTTATTTGACCAAATAATACGACAATGAATTACGATATTATAGTACTTGGCAGTGGGCCAGGAGGTTATGTGGCTGCAATCAGAGCTTCTCAGCTGGGAAAAAAAGTAGCTGTTGTGGAAAAGGCAGAACTTGGTGGCATCTGTCTGAACTGGGGTTGTATCCCTACAAAATCACTTCTTAAAAGTGCCCAGGTTTTCAATTATGCTAAGCATGCAGCATCCTATGGTGTATCCATTGAAGGCAGTGTTAACGCTGATTTGGCTGAGATGGTTAAGCGAAGCAGAGGCGTGGCTGATGGTATGAGTAAGGGTGTTCAGTTCTTGCTGAAAAAGAATAAAATTGATGTGATTTCGGGTTTTGGCAAAGTGAAGGCCGGTAAGAAAGTCGAGGTTAAAGATGTTAAAGGAAAAACCACAGACTATGCGGCAGAGGCCATTATTATTGCCACAGGTGCCCGTTCACGCGAATTACCCAATCTCCCTCAGGATGGGAAGAAGATTATTGGTTATCGCGATGCTTTGGTGTTGAAAAAAATGCCAAAGAAAATGGTAGTGGTAGGATCTGGTGCTATTGGGTCTGAATTTGCCTATTTCTTTAACTCAGTGGGTGTTGAAGTGACCTTGGTCGAGTTCTTGCCCCATGTGGTGCCTTTGGAGGATGAAGAAGTATCCAAAACCCTGGCCAGGGAATTCAAAAAAGCCAAAATGAAAGTGATGCTGAGTTCATCGGTGGAGAAGGTGGATACCAGTGGAAGCGGATGTAAAGTTACAGTTAAAACTAAAAAAGGTGAGGAAGTCCTGGATGTAGATATGGTTTTGTCCGCTGTGGGTATCAGTACAAACGTAGAAGGCATCGGCCTGGAAGATGTTGGTATTGCAGTTGAAAATGGTAAAATTAAGGTGGATGATTACTATAAAACCACCGTTGATGGTTATTACGCCATCGGTGATATCGTCCATGGACCTGCATTAGCTCACGTGGCTTCTCATGAAGGGATTACCTGTGTAGAGAAAATTGCGGGTATGGATGTGGAACCCATCGATTATGGAAATATACCGGCCTGTACCTATACCAATCCTGAAGTGGCTTCGGTGGGTATGACCGAGAAACAGGCCAAAGAAGCAGGCTATGAGGTGAAAGTGGGTAAATTCCCGTTTACTGCCTCCGGAAAAGCCAGTGCTGCCGGCAAGAAAGAAGGTTTTGTAAAGGTTGTTTTTGATGCCAAATACGGTGAATGGTTAGGTTGCCACATGATTGGCGACAATGTTACTGAGATGGTAGCGGAAGTGGTAGCCGCCAGAAAACTGGAAACCACGGGTCATGAGATTATCAAATCTGTGCACCCCCATCCCACCATGTCGGAAGCCATTATGGAAGCCGTGGCCCATGCCTATGATGAGGTGATTCACCTTTAAAAACAGATATACAGTTTAACAAAATCCTATCCTTATTGGGGTGGGATTTTGTTTTATACAATAATTCATATGCCTTAGATGAAAAAAGATCCTTTATTTCAAAGCCTGGCCATGGGTGATTTGCGCTTAAAAAACCGAATAGTTATGGCACCACTAACCCGTAGCCGGGCAGATAATTCCGGGAAATGTGCCACTGAACTTATGGCTGAATATTACCGTCAAAGGGCCTCTGCAGGTTTGATTATTTCGGAAGGCTCACAGGTCTCCAAACAAGCGGTGGGTTACCAACATACACCTGGTTGTTATTCCAAAGAACAAACGGAAGCCTGGAAGCAGGTAACCCAGGCAGTGCATGAGGAAGGTGGTTTGATTTTCATTCAACTATGGCATGTGGGCCGGATGTCGCACCCAGACCATTTGGATGGCGCTTTACCTGTGGCACCATCGGCCATCAACCCCAATATTGATGTGAATACTCCCAGCGGCAGAAAACCTTCGGTTACACCCAGAGAACTTAGTGTTGGCGAGATTAAGGACATTGTCATTGACTTTGCTCAGGCTGCTGCCAATGCCTTGGAGGCTGGTTTTGATGGGGTGGAAATTCATTCATCCAATGGCTATTTATTTCATCAGTTTTTTGCTTCATGTTCAAATACCAGGACTGATGCCTATGGGGGCTCCATGGAAAACCGCACTCGCTTCCTTTTCGAAGTGTTGGATGAGATGAAAAAACGCATTCCGGAAAACCGTATTGGCTTACGATTGAACCCGTCCGCCCACGATTATCATGGGATGCATATTGCTGAGGATACCTTACCAACCTTCGACTATTTGGTAAAAAAGCTCAATGCTTACGACCTGGCTTACCTTCACCTGTCAGAACCATTTACTGATGTTAGCGATGTTCCCTATGCAGAGACTCAAATTTGCAGGCGCTTTTGTCCCTTATATCAAGGCAATCTGATGATCAATAAAGGCTTTGGGTTTGATTCGGGTAATGCCATAATTGATTCCGGAGAAGCCGATATGGTGGCCTATGGGGCTCCATTTATTGGTAATCCTGATTTGGTCAGACGTTTCCAGGAAGGACTGCCATTGGCAGAAGCTGACCGCTCCACTTATTATACCACCGGACCTAAGGGCTATACCGACTACCCGGTATTTAAGTAAAAAGCTAAGCCGCCTCTTTGTTGTGGAGGATGATTTTCCAGGTGTTGATTCCTATTCATATTGGAAGGTGTTATGCACTTTATGGTTTTGTATGCTGTTGATATTTAAGTATATTAGCAGCCTATTTAGAATATGTCCAAATAAATTATCATGAAAAAGAAAGTCATTCGATTGTTCATTCTATTGGTTTTTGCCTTGGTTTTTGGCATCGGCGGATTGATAAGCTACGTTGTCATTATGCTTCCTGATGTGGGTGATCCCCAGAACATCAGCATTGAGTTGACAGAAGATCGTTTAAAAAGAGGTAAATACCTGGCCCACAGTGTAGCTGTTTGTATGGATTGTCATTCTACCCGTGACTGGAACCGCTTTTCAGGTCCACCGGTGGAAGGGACCATTGGACAGGGTGGTGAAGTTTTCGATCAGACCATTGGTTTTCCGGGAGCTTATTATGCTAAGAATATTACACCTTCGGGTATTGGAGACTGGTCGGATGGAGAGCTCTTACGGGCCATAGCTTCGGGGGTTGACAGGGATGGCAAAGCATTATTCCCCATCATGCCTCATCCCAATTATGGTAAGATGGACCGGGAGGATCTTTTTTCCATTATAGCCTACTTGCGTTCCTTAAAGTCCATCGACAATGAGGTGCCTGAATCCGTTTCCGATTTTCCCATGAGTATTATCATTAATACCATTCCAAGGAAGGCTGAGATAAGCTATATGCCCAATCCGAAAAACAAAGAAGCTTACGGATCCTATCTGTTTACAGCCGCTTCATGTGCAGATTGTCACACCAAAACCGAGAAGGGGCAACCCATTCCTGGTATGGAACTTGCCGGTGGATTTGAATTTCCTCTATATACGGGAGGTGTGGTTCGATCCTCCAATATTACACCAGACATGGAAACTGGCATCGGGAAATGGACGGAAGATCAGTTTGTTCAAAAGTTTAAGTATTATACAGACAGTACCTATTCGCCTCCCCGTGTTCAGAGAGGTGAGTTTAATACGGTAATGCCCTGGGTTATGTATGCCAGCATGAAAGAAGATGACTTAAAGGCTATTTATGCTTTTTTAATGACACAAAAACCGGTGAGCAATAAGGTGGAACACTTTACTCCCTAATGGAATCTCCATTATAGGTTACAATGATCGGTTATCAACAGCCCTGCAGATTCAGTGGGCGTTAAAAAACTGTTAATAGACAACTTATATATTGTAAATCTGTCTTAAATGTAGAGGTTTGGACTTCCAACAGATCGTAACCTATTCAAATACCATAAATTTCTATGAAAAAATTACTCTTAAGCCAACTTTATCTTTTATTATTTCTACCAGCCCTTGCCCAACTAAATATGACCGAACTTGGGTTTTTGAATTATAGCGACCCCCTCAGTGACGTTTGGGGTTATGTCGACGCAGAAGGTAATGAATATGCACTGGTTGGTGCATACACCGGTTTTTCAGTCGTAGATGTTACTGACCCTGCAAACCCTGCCGAAGTGTTTTTTGGATCAGGGATTCCATCCATATGGCGGGATATTAAAACCTGGGGCGATTATGCTTATGTATCTACAGAAGGTGGAGGAGGACTATATATTGTTGACCTGAGTCCATTACCTGGGAGTATCACCACCACCACCACATTTACAGGAGATGCCTATCCCTTTACCACTGTGCATAACCTGTATATTGATGAAACTGGGAAGCTCTATATTTTTGGAGCCAATAGCGGTTCAGGTGGCGCCATCATATGTGATTTGACGGTTGATCCCATGAACCCTGTAGAACTGGGAAGGTTTGATGATTATTATTTACATGATGGCATGGCCAGGGGTGATACCCTTTGGGGTGGAGCCGTTTATGCAGGCTTTTTTGCTGCCATTGATGTCTCTGACCCTGCCAATCCTGTAGCTATGGCGACCAAAACAACACCCTCTGCCTTTACGCACAACGCCTGGATTTCAGACAATGGGCAGCACCTGTTCACCACCGACGAAAAGGATGATGCATTCATTGCAGCCTATGATGTGTCAGATTTTGGAAATATTCAGGAAACAGATCGCATTCAGTCCAGCCCTGGAAACAATGTGATTCCTCATAATGTTCATGTGTTGAATGATTATCTGGTGACCTCCTATTATAGTGATGGTGTGACCATACATGATGCTGAACGTCCTCATAATCTCATCGAAGTGGGAAATTATGATACCTCTCCAAATTTTCCTGGTCCTGGTTTCCACGGCTGTTGGGGAGCATATCCTTTTCTTCCATCGGGAAACGTATTGGCATCGGATATTGAGGAAGGTTTATATATTCTGGAACCAAGCTATACCCGGGCCTGTTACCTGGAAGGAGTGGTTACAGATAGCGCCAGTGGTTTACCCATCAATGATGCTGTAATTGCCATTGTGAATACAGCATATAATGATGTTACTGATATTTCAGGGGAATTTGCCTTTGGCACACCAGAAGCTGGTAGCTATAATGTTATTGTTTCCCATGAGGCCTACAATACAACAGTCATTGAAAATGTGATGCTGGAAAACGGCATATTGACTGATTTGGAGGTGAGTCTGTCGGGATGGTTTACCTCAGTTGATGAATACGGGTCAGCCGGACAAATGAAAATAGGCCCCAATCCCTTCCATACAAGTACACAAGTGCATTTTGAATTTGAACAATGGGATGATCAGGAAGTAATAGTCCAGCTAAGCACCATAAATGGTCAGGTGTTATCTGAAATAAAAATCACTGCTGCTAGTGGTCAGCTAAGCCTCGGTGAAGATTTAAAGCCAGGCCTTTATATAGTGAGGGTTTTCAGTGGTACCAAAAGCCTTAAACCCATGCTTATTAGTAAACTCTAGGTCATATCATTTGCTTGTAATAAATGGGCTAGATTAATTTTATAGCATACATTTTCCATAAATTATTTTGTGATGGATAAGTATTTACAAACAATGATCAACAATATGCCTGAGAAAACAGGCAAGTCTCTGGAACAATGGAAGGCTGTATTAAAAACCAAAGCTTTTACAAAGCATTCGGAGGCTTTACAGTTTTTGAAAAATGAACATCAGTTAACCCATGGTTTTGCGAATACTATCGTTGTCTTATCAAAAGATGAACATAAGACACCTGATGAGCTAACGGAAAACCAATACAAGGGTAAGGAAAGCTTATTCCCTCTGTATCAAAAGCTAAGTAAAGCTGTCGAAGCCTTTGGTGACGATGTTATAATCACTCCAAAAAAGACTGAAGTCAGTTTGGACCGAAAGAGGAAATTTGCTGTCATTCGTCCCTCCACCAAAACAAGAATAGATTTGGGATTGAAACTGAAAGGACATCCTACAACCGATAGGCTGGAAAATTCAGGACCCTTTGGAAGCATGTGCACGCACAGAGTAAAGCTAAGCGATTTGAATCAGATTGATAATGAATTGCTAAGCTGGCTTGAAGAGGCCTATGAACAAGCTAAATAACCCAGGAATATGTTGGGTCTAGTTAATCACAATCTTTCGCTGTATCTGACTGCTATGGCCTTTGAGTTGTAGAAAATAGACACCAGGCTTCAGTATACGCACATCAATGTTTGCTTTGTTCCCGATGGCTTTCTCCTGCACTACAACCTGACCCATTGTGTTCAGTATAGAAATGGCTTCAAAGTTTTCCTTCTCTTTACTCCCAATAGAAACTGTCACCTCATCGCTGGAGGGATTTGGGAATATCTGAATTTGACTTTCTCCCAGGCTCATAGTTGGTATGTCAATCCATTGTGGTTGCCCTTTTTTCAGCAAACTGATACCTCCGGCATAAGATCCAAAAACCATTTCCTGATTTCCGTCATGGTTTAGGTCTGCTAATGAGATGGTAGTTCTTAAACTCTGCAAAGACAAGGAGTCCATCTTATTGAAGATTCCGTTGATATTGTCTTCGATATGGTTAAACAAATACAAAAGACCTGTTTCAGTGCCTGTATACAACTGATAATTGCCCAAAGAATCCTCAGTTAAGAAGGGTGTACTGTGCCCTCCGCAACATTCTGTCATTACATCGATGCCGCCGAAGAAATCATTGGTCGGGGAGGGGTTGAAAAATGCCTCCGTGTGACTGCCTGTATTTTCAAAATAATTAATGGTTCCTCCTTTTTCGCCCACAAGTAAATCAAGGGTGCCGTCACGGTTTACGTCAACTAATTGTGGTGTGGAAAACTCTCCCACATCAATATCCATGTAGAGGGGTTGGGCTAAGGCGAATGTTGCAGCATTGCCAGGGCCAGCAGTATTTACAAAATAATGAAGGTTTCCTTCATTGTCACCAGTAATCAAATCCTGATCACCATCAGCATCCAAATCTCCAAGGGCAGGGTAAATACCATCAAAATGAAATGCGGATAAGTTTGAATAGTCTCTGTTGATGAGTTGGAATTCAGGAGTCTCCTCTGTTCCGGTATTTAATAACAAAGCAAGTCTGCTCTCATAATTGCTGCTATTGATGAAATAACCATAATTCCCTACCACCAGATCCTGTAAACCATCAGCATTGGCATCAAAGAAGACAGGAGCTGCTCCTTCTCCAAAATCAAGCATCTCATCCTGCAAAAAGTTGGTTTGAATGAGCTCAAACCGGGGCCTGGCATCCTCACTGATATTCTGGTAATACCAGATGTTTTCAAAATTCTCTGAATCATTTGGGTTATTTGGGCTTATCAATAAATCCTTCATTGAATCGTTGTTAACGTCCAGATGGTAAGCTGCTGGGAATATACTTAGATTAACCCCAACAGTTTGGGATGGGTAGGCTGTGTCAACCGATAGCATACTGGCTGTTTCCAGACTGCCTTCATTAAATAAGGCGGTGGTATTGTTGTAGGAAATGTCACCCAAAAGCAAGTCTTTTAAACCATTGTCGTTCAGATCCAGGGCAAGCAATGCTGAACCTGCATGCCGACCTTCTCTGGTTCCAGTGACTGAAATATCCTGGCAACTATCATATAGTGTTATGCTATTGTCCTGAGAGCTTTCCGAAAAATAACCCCAGCAGGAACTGGCTTCCTCAAATAGTAAGCTGTCGCAGTGACCGTAATGCTCCAAGGACAAATTCTTGTGGTATTTAACGTATTTACCCAGAACACCAAAGGATAGAATATCGATATCTCCATCATTATCTACATCAGTGATGGCGGGTATATCCGGAGGACTTACATACAAAGGAGCCATCCCGTCTGATGTTTGGGAAAGGAGTATGGGGTCAGACAGTTGGAAACTCAGCACTTGGTTTTCAGTGGTATTCCTATACACTGCTATTCCCGCAGGAACGCTGGTGAAAATATCCTCTTTTCCATCGCAATTATAATCAGCCAACAAGCACCAGTTGTGCATTTCAGGAAACAAATGCTCATACTGAGGAGCATGGGTATAGGCCACTTCACCAGAAGTGCCTTCATTGATAAATATTTTGATGCGACCATTGTAATCACGTTCAAAAACAAATAAATCTTTTTGGCCATCACCATCAATATCAATCACCGAAAACTGTGGGTTTTTTAAGCCACCGGTCCAGGGGTTTTGAAGCTCATAATCATCCGTGATGACTTTGATGCTGTCATACCTGATCCATGGAAGTTGGGCTTCTGCTACCTGAGTATGCAGCAACAGGCAAAGCATAAAAGAGAGCCCAAAACCAAGCTTTTTATGAACACCTTTGTTATTCATTGGTAAAAGGATTGCCATGAGATAAGTTGTTAATAAAGCTGCTGTCGTTGAGTGTTTTCAGGAAGGCGATCAGGTTGGATTTCTCCTGTGGGTTTAATTGCACTCCACCCTGGTGTACCTGTTTCATCAGTGGATCAATGGTAGGGGACCATCGGACACCTTCACTATAGAAATCAACAACCTCTTCCAGGGTGGCAAAACGTCCATCATGCATATAGGGTGCAGTGTAGCTCAGGTTGCGTAACCCCGGTGTTTTAAATTTTCCGTGGTCATTGGGATCTTGGGTGATGATTTCCCTGCCCGGGTCTTTGAAGATGGAATCCAATCCATTATTCCGGAATAGATTATCGGTGAATAAGATGGTGCTATGGCAATGGAAACAATCTCCCTTTTCAGTGAAAAATATCTCAAAACCTTGTGCTTCGGCCTGAGATAAGCTAGCTTCCCCTCTCAAATACTTATCCCATTTTGATTCGGCTGATATCAGCGTGCGTTCGAATTGTGCAATGGCCATAGCGACCTGATTTGAATCAATGCTTTCCTGTCCAAAAGCATAAAAGAATAGATCAGGATAGAGTGGGTGTGCTTTGAGTTTGTCCATGGCTTCAGACCAACTCAGATGCATTTCTATGGGGTTGGGCACCGGTTCTAATGCCTGAGTCTCAACAGAGAGCGCTCTACCATCCCAAAAAAGTTCATCCATCCATCCGATATTTATAACGGCCTGAGCATTCCTGATGCCTTTTAAACCATCAATTCCTTCGCTAAAACGTTTCTCATTATCGGAAAACGAATAAGCCTGGTTATGGCAACTGGCACAGGATTGACTATCATCGCCAGAGAGAATGGGATCGTAAAACAACATACGGCCCAAAGCAACCCCTTCTTCTGTCATTGGGTTATCATCCGGAATCATCATATCAGGAAATCCTTCCGGGATGATCAGTTCGTAGGGTGTGGGATCGAAAACCATGCCGGGTGGCTGAACTGTGTCCTCTTCCTTGCAGTGTGCTAATAATAGCAGCAGAGAAAGAATAGCTATATACCGTATCCTGATCATGTGGTTGATTATTTTACACTGGTGCTAAATACTGTTGCGCCATTCTCCTGCAGACGTTGCTGCATGTTTTCATTACCCATAATACCGCTCATGGCATTCAAATCCAGAATGTTTGGCTCTTCCCACCACTGGTTGATGTCCATATTAAATACCAGGGTAAGTGGATTCCCATCCGTAGCTTGGGCCTGAAGGTTCAAATCAACCCTAATGGTGTGTGATGTTTCCATCAGACGACCCGTATGAGCCTGAAAGTTCTTAATGGTATTCAAAGAATCATGTTTGCCTTCCAGTTTCATATAATGATAGCCTCCTCCCATGGGTAAGGGCCACTCCATCAAGCTTTCCGGAGGATTAACATAGGCACCATTGGTGTTTTTCT
The DNA here is from genome assembly GCA_016845175.1 of Bacteroidota bacterium. GTDB lineage: Bacteria > Bacteroidota > Bacteroidia > Bacteroidales > F082 > JAERTD01. The sequence goes on from JAERTD010000028.1 coordinate 207,518, forward strand.
CTTCACTTAAACCAAAGACAAAGGACAGCTTGGTATAGGAGCCTGTTGGAATTTCATCAAGTGCCTTGAAGGACAGTCCTTCCTCATTTCTGGCATCCAGGTAATAAGCATGGTCGAGATTGATCATATGGCCATCCGAATGGGTGAGTTCGATTTCGGATACGAAATACTGTAGGGTGGCCACACTATATTCATTTCCAAAGGTATTGGTATACTGGATGGTGTCAAAAATCAGGGCTTGTGAACCCATGCTGTGGGTGAATTCAAAATAGAGGCTGGTAGTTTCTTCTTCTGACTCTTTTGTACATGAAATGCTTAGGCTTAGCAGGGCGACCAGGGTGATGGTAAGGGGGAAATGTTTCACGATCTTATTTTGAATGAATATAAACAAGAACGCAAATATAGGCGAATTCTTATGGCTAATTTGAATATGTAAGAACAGCTTCGATGCATATGAACAACTATCTGGTCATTCTGTTAATTAACAGCTCGTCACCAGAGAGCCCATGTTTTGGTATGTAATATGGGTCAGGGTGACCATAATTTATATCATCATACACATTAAACCGTGATAAATTGCCTTTTAGTGATTCATAAGAATAGGTGCAAACATAATTGGTGTCAACAGGTAATTTGTAAAACATGTTCTTTGTTATATTTCCCTGGTCGTTGAATGAAAAGGTATATTCATACTCAGGTAGGGAAGTCGTGTCAATTTGATATAAACCAATCGAATATACCTGGTTGTACTCATTATAATTGAATTTGAATTGCGATAGCCAATTCTCTCCTGAGTTATTGAGGGCATTATATACTGTGGTTGTCTGTATTTTGCCCTTATCATATCTGTATATAGTAGTAGATGAGTGTACCCAGTCGTTGGTGCCATTATAGAAATAGTAATATTTGTCCTTAATGGGTTTATTATTCTGGTACTGATAGCTGTTTTTAGAATAAAGAAATTCATTGCCATTGTCAAAAATAGAATTCTTCCACTCAGTCATATTTCCATTTTCATCGTGTAAGAAGCTCCACTTTATACTCAACTCGTACCTATTGCTGTCCTTTAAATATTTATAGGTTGAATGGGTCTTGATATAGTTATTCTCGTAAATGAATATGTTCTTTTCCAAAAGAATCCAATCATCATAATAAAGTCCTGATTGTATAACCTCAACTGTATCTGCATGCAAATAATTGTATTTGTCTTTTAAATAGAGAATACCATCTCTCTCATATGAGATTGTGGAAACCTGTTCGCCATTATACTGATAATTAGCTGTCTGGTTGAAGCCGCTATTTGGACGAAGCACAGACATCTCTGTCAATCTGTAATTAATCTGGGGAGTTGGTTCTTCATTGTTTGGATTGCCTGGATCGTCACTATCTTTAGTACATGATCCAAGAATTACTAGAAAAGTGATGACTAACAATAAGTATTGCTTTCTCATTTTGAATGTATCAAAGTGTTGTATGACATAAAGATATAAAACCTAACCATGGGTAGTCAATAATGCTAAAGACCATACATGTCTAAGGTTCAATCAATATTTAATCTATATAACAGAATGAAGTTATTTAGAAACTTAAACGGTAAGAAAGCTTGAGTAGAAACACATTGGTTGGTGTAATATCTATCAGGCGATCAATGTTTTCCGACAAGCTGAAACGACCGTCAGGATGATCCCCGGTACGTCCCTGTGACCATACGAGATAGGCAGTAGATCCAGGAATATACTCCCATCTGATGACCAGATTGGATCGGAATTCATAAAAGCTAAAGTCGGGATTGTCAAAGCTAAAGGTTGTAGTTCCCTGGCCACCTTCATCCACAGTATATTCATCATTGGTGGCGTCAAAACTAATTTCATCATCAGTATAAATATGAAACTGATCTTTATACACTGAGTTCATGGGATCAACCATATGCTTGAATTCCGAATAATCGCCTGAGAAAACAAAGGGCTGTCCCCAGTATTGTATACTGAGGTCAGGAGTCAGAGACAAGTTTATCCGAATGTCGGCACTAATCATTTCTTGTTTTATTCTGGAAGTTAGATACCGCTGGTCGTTTTCAAATTCAATGTGTTCCACGTATTGGATTTCTTTTTCAGAAAAACTATAGGAAGGTTCAAGCGATAACTCCAGAAATTGTATGGGCCGATAGGTGATCTCCAAACCGGTATGATATCGGGTTAAATAATCCTGATTGCCCCAGCGATGAGACCCACTCCATTCAACCTCCAGTTTTTTTCTTTCATCTGATTCTATGTTTATCCAGATGTTTTGGTTGCCAGGACTCCAGTAAGCAGGACCGCCCCTCAGCTCAAATCGATGAATCTCACGAAATGAAAGGTTATAACCAGTGCCGAAATGCCAATAGTTTTTAAACTGTAGCCTGGTATTGATGTTCATGCCAGAATAAGTGTTCAAGCCTGAAAAGTCCCAACCCGACCACTGGTTCATGTTAATATTCAAACTCCTGAAAATACTAAAGGGCTCCCAAATGCGGTAGCTGACCCATGCGTTTTGTTTAATAAAGTCTGCCATACGTAAATAACCCTGGTCATTCAATTCCAGACCTGGTGAATTCCATGCTGCGGAACCGCCAAAACGCCAGTGTCCACCACCAATTTTACCAAAATTCAGGGAGCCACTATATCCATTTAAGGTCTTTAAGGTACTATCTACACTCATGTGGCTGTCAGGACGTTGGAAGTAGCGTTGTGGCGCTTCCTGTAAATCTAAAATAGCCTCCTGACTCCCTTGCACATGACTTACTGTGGTTTTGAATCCCAGACGATAGGACTTGTCTTTCCAGAAATGTACGAAGTCGACACCGCCGGTATAGGCTGCTGTGGGCAGACTACTAAAATTACTATGGTCGGTAAAACGATTGGTGGCGGTTATCATACCTCCAATACTTGTTTTTCCTTTGTTAATGTCTTTTTGGACACGGGTATTGAAATAATTGGTCATGGGCTCCACCGGATCTTCTCTACGATTGCCCAGTGAGTCGATAAGCGCAGTTTCTTCATTGGTAAGGCTTTCCAATACCCCAATGGACCACCCGTTTTTGGTTTTTCCGGAGAGTTTCACTGCACCAAGAATAGTTGTATTCTCAGGGTATTCGGCATACTCATCATCACTCAGATCAGGGTCATATTGAGGAGAACGTCCAATGCGCCTGGAATAAAACAGGTTATCGCGACCAAAAGGACCGTCACCACTGGCTAATGGGTAATTGAAAATATTACTTCCTTCAACAAAGAAGGGACGCTTTTCAGGGAAATAACTCTCAAAAGCACTTAAATTGACTTCTGATGGATCCGCTTCCACCTGCCCGAAGTCAGGGTTAACGGTAAAGTTAAGGGTGAAATCATTGGAAATGGCCACCTTGCCATCAAGACCTGCATTATAACCCCATTTCGAACCTGAACTTTCAAAAGGATTGCCTTCTTCCTTTTCAAAGGTTTCGAGCTTACCCATCACATAGGGTATCAACTCAATTTCTTTCTTGGGTTTGATGTTATTGATGCCATGCAGTTCACCCCAGGCACTGACCCATTGGTTGGACTCCTGAGGGATCATCTGCCAAATGGAAAACTCCTCTTTTCTAAACAAATGCCTCATGACCTGAAAACCCCAGATGTGATTTTCCATATCTGCAAAACGAAGCTGGCTATAAGGGATTTTCAACTCAGCCAACCAACCTTCTCCATCAATACTTGTTTTAACATACCAAACCGGGTTGGGCGTGTCATCATATTCGGTGTCCTCTGTTACCACACCGTCCCATTTTACACCGGAGGCATTTACAGCAAAGGCAAAGGCTGTCAGCTTGTCATTATAGCTGCTGATGCCAATACCCACCCAATCACCATCCGTATTATCACGCCTTCCCAAACGGCGTTCAATTTTCTCAGGTTCGGTGTCATAAGACCTGACTAGCATATAGAGGTTGTTGTCGTCGAAAAGAACCTTAAAGGCAGTTTTCTGTGATGGTTCAGCATACTCATAGGGTTCCTGCTGAGTAAAATCACTTTCCCATGGAACGGATTCCCAGACAGTTTCGGTCATCTTTCCGTCAATTACTGGTGCTTCTCCGATAATTCTTGAGGTGGTGTAGATCTTATCCTGAGCGCTGAGTGATGCCATCAGAATGAACGCAAAAAGCGTAAATGCAAACCTTTTGAAAGTATAATGTGATGGCATTGGCCACTTAATATTTTGAACGTTGTATTTTGGTAGGTTTTTCTGATCAGAAACCGTGCCAAATATACCCATTTATTCATCTTCAAATGATTAATAATTTGGGAGTGAAAAGCCAGTGTTTGATACTGTTCACCACATGACAAAAGTGAACGAATCTGGACACTCTGTAAGATTATTTTTAAGGCTCGAATGAATATTACAACATCGGTTTGTGAATTAGGAGCCCATCTTTTTTGGCGCAGAATTTATTGCTATTTTTACGGCTTAAAAACAGTTTGTTCATGGAAATTGTAGAAACAAAGATACCCGACCTCTGCATCATTAAACCGAAGGTTTTTGAAGATCCAAGGGGTTACTTTTTTGAATCATACAACAAGGAATCTTTTCTCAGGTCAGGAATTGACCAGAACTTTGTTCAGGACAATGAATCCAAATCGGGTAAAGGTGTTCTGAGAGGCTTGCACTTTCAAAAACCACCCTTTGCCCAGGGAAAACTGGTTCGTGTGATGAGAGGGGCAGTGTTGGATGTAGCCGTTGATTTAAGAAAATCGTCTCCTACCTACGGCAAATGGGCTTCCGTGGAACTTACACAAGATAACAAATGGATGTATTGGGTTCCTCCGGGATTTGCTCATGGTTTTGTTACACTGGAAGATAATACAGTATTCTTTTATAAATGCACCAATGTTTACAATAAGGAATCTGAAGGGGCTATCCTATGGAATGACCCTGACCTGAATATCGATTGGAACATTGATCAACCCCTGCTCTCACCCAAAGATGTTGAAGCACCCTTATTCAAGGATTTTGTCAGTCCTTTTTAATCTAAAAAATGCTTGTAGAATATGAAGAAAACAGTAAGTTATATACTGTTACTTTTGGTAGTTGTTGCCCTGATTTTTGGTTTGGACCAATGGCGTCAGCAGCAACACAGAAGTTTGCCGGGAACCAATGAGCAGTATTATAAGATTGTCCCCCTGAATTTGCCTGATAGCCTTGAGTTTTCAGGAGAAATGGTTCCTTTGGACCTCTTTTATGTGAGAGAGGCCCTCGATAGGGAATTATCTGTGAATACCTATTGGCATTCGTCTACTTTACAGCTGATTAAAAAGTCTAACCGCTGGTTCCCCATGATCGAGAAAACCCTGGCTGAGAATCAGATACCTGATGATTTTAAATACCTGGCTCTGATTGAAAGTGGTTTGGCCAATGTAAGGTCTCCTGCAGGAGCTGTTGGCTATTGGCAATTTCTGAAAGGAACTGCCAAAGATTTTGGATTGGAAGTCAATAAGGAAGTTGATGAGAGGTACCATGTACAGAAGTCTACCAAAGCTGCATGTGACTATTTGATGGAGAGTTATGCAAAATTCGGTAACTGGACCCTGACCGCAGCAGCCTATAATGCAGGAAACAAAGGCGTCACACGACAGATGGACAGGCAGAAATCAGCCTCCTATTATGATTTGCTTCTCAATGAAGAAACAGCACGCTATGTGTATCGGATTCTGGCCATGAAACTTATCTTTGAGAACCCGACCAATTATGGATTCTATGTTGAAGAAGAAGCATTGTATCCACAAATACCCACCCGAACAGTTGTTGTGGATGGGCCGGTGGAAAGCTGGGCAGACTTCTCTGTCACCCATGGGATTTCTTATAAGGTCTTAAAGTATTTTAATCCTTGGTTGAGACAAGTTTATTTGAAAAATAAAAAGAAAAAAACCTACCATATTCTTATTCCCGAATCACCCTTTGACAGAACCCACGAGGAGTTAATACTCAGTGAAAATGGAATAATGAAAAACTAAAGAAGTAGAAGCATTGAAGGAGAAGAAAGTAGCACAGGAGAGCGAAAGGCAGGATGAAAATCTTGAGGTGCTTGGTGCAAGAGTGCATAACCTGAAGAATATTGATCTGCAAATCCCGAGGGATCAGCTGGTGGTAGTTACCGGTTTAAGCGGCAGTGGTAAATCTTCCCTGGCTTTTGATACCATTTATGCAGAGGGGCAACGCAGGTATATGGAAACTTTTTCTGCTTATGCGAGGCAGTTTATTGGCCATATGGAACGACCTGATGTGGACAAGATAGATGGTCTCAGTCCGGTAATCTCCATCGAACAAAAATCAGTCAATCGAAACCCAAGATCCACTGTGGGCACGATAACAGAAGTATATGACTTTTTGCGCTTATTGTTTGCCAGAGCATCGGATGCTTATTCCCTGCATACGGGAGAAAAAATGGTCCAGTACTCCGAACAACAAATAACCTCCTTAATCATGGAGGAGTTTGAAGATCAGACCATATCAGTACTAGCTTCGCTTGTTAAGGGAAGGAAAGGTCACTACCGTGAATTATTTGATCAGGTTAGACAACAAGGCTTTTTAAGGGTAAGGGTTGATGGTGAGATCAGAGAGATCGCCTTTGGGTTGCAACTGGATCGTTATAAAGTACATGATATTGAAGTTGTGGTGGATACCATTAAAATTAAAGAGGCCAATACCGACAGGATTAAAAGAACAGTTCAGTCGGCACTGAAACATGGGAAAGGCACCTTGATGGTAGTTGCCGGTGAAGATCAGAATGTTAGGCATTTCAGTAGAAAATTGATGTGCCCCAGCTCAGGGATATCATATGATGAGCCGGAACCCAATACCTTCTCATTCAATTCCCCATATGGTGCTTGTCCTAACTGCAACGGACTTGGGTTGGTGAATGAAGTGGATCTGAAGAAAGTCATGCCCGATGAAATGCTTTCCATTAAAAGAGGAGGTTTCAAACCTTTGGGTGAGCATAAAAACAATTGGGTGTTTAACCAACTGGAGGCCATTGGGTACAAGTTTGATTTTGATCTGTCAACGCCCATAAAAGAGATCCCACAAGAGGCCATCGATATGATTTTGTACGGCTCCAATGAAACCTTTGAAGTAAAAAAGGAATATTTGGGAATTACTTCCACCTATTCCCTGTCCTTCGAAGGGGTGATCAATTATATTAAGAATTACCAGACTGCAAACGCCTCTGAAAGTTCCAAGCGCTGGGCAGATCAATTCATGAACAGGCACAATTGTCCTGAATGTAATGGATCGCGCCTAAAGAAAGAATCCCTGCATTTTAAGATTGGAGAAAAAAATATTGCCGAGCTGTCAGTCATGGACCTGAACAATCTGAACGATTGGATCAATAATATAGAACAGGAGATGCCAGAGAATCAGGCACGAATAGCTCATGAAATACTTAGAGAGATTGGTACAAGGCTGGGCTTTTTATTGGAGGTAGGTATCGATTATCTGCATCTTAACCGACCGGCAAGAAGTTTGTCGGGTGGAGAGTCCCAACGAATCCGACTGGCCACTCAAATTGGCTCTCAGCTGACAGGAGTCCTGTATATCCTCGATGAACCCAGCATCGGACTCCACCAACGCGACAATCACAAACTCATATATGCTTTAAAAGACCTAAGGGATATAGGAAATTCAGTAATTGTGGTGGAGCATGATAAGGATACCATATTAGCTGCGGATCACATTGTGGATATAGGTCCGGGTGCAGGAAGGCATGGTGGTGAGATCGTAGCCACCGGATCACCCCAAAAGATTTTAGCATCGGATACGCTGACAGCTCAATATCTGAATGGTGAGAAAAGTATTGCCATTCCCAGGTCTCGTCGTAAAGGCAATGGCAAATCCATTGTGCTTAAAGGGGCCAACGGAAATAACCTGAAAAATCTGGATGTGAGTTTTCCTCTGGGTATGCTCATTTGTGTTACAGGAGTATCCGGTAGTGGTAAATCTACTTTGATCAACAGAACCTTATATCCCATCCTGAGCAGTCACTTTTTCCGTTCCCTGAAAGAGCCATTACCCTATGCAGATCTTGATGGCCTTAAAAACATAGATAAAGTCATTGAAATCGACCAATCACCCATTGGTAGAACACCCAGATCGAATCCGGCCACTTATACCAAGGTTTTTGATGAAATCAGAAAGCTGTTTGGTATTCTCCCTGAGGCTAAAATCAGAGGCTATAAACCTGGTCGCTTTTCATTTAATGTAAAAGGTGGACGTTGTGAAAAGTGCAAAGGTGCAGGCGTGGAGGTCATCGAGATGAATTTCTTACCTGATGTTCATGTGTTATGTGAAGACTGCCAGGGGAAGAGATATAACCGAGAGACTCTGGAGGTCCGTTATAAGGGAAAATCCATTAATGATGTACTCAATATGACCATCAATCAGGCAGTGGAATTCTTTGAAAATATACCATCCATCGTGCATAAGATGAGAACCTTGCAGGATGTAGGGCTTGGCTATCTTCATTTGGGTCAGTCATCCACCACCATTTCCGGCGGTGAAGCCCAGAGGGTAAAACTGGCGGCAGAACTATCCAAAAAAGATACCGGAAATACCTTGTACATTCTGGATGAGCCTACCACAGGACTGCATTTCGAAGATGTACACGTATTATTGGAGGTGCTCAATAAGTTGGTGAACAAGGGCAATACGGTTATTATTATTGAGCACAATATGGAGGTTATCAAAGTAGCTGACCACATCATCGATCTGGGGCCTGAAGGAGGAGACAGTGGTGGCTTGTTGGTATGTGAAGGAAGTCCCGAACAAGTAGTTAAAAAGAACCAGGGCCATACCGCCCATTATTTAAAGAAAGAGTTGTCATGAACAGAAAAGATTCTGAGAGGATAAAACGGAAGTTTACATCCAAAACATGGACGCAAACCAAGGCCAATGATTCATGGTCGGTATTCAAGATCATGTCGGAAATTGTCGAAGGCTATGAGAAGCTTTCTAAAATTGGTCCCTGTGTGGCCATCTTTGGTTCGGCCCGGACCACCAGTGGTGACAGTTGCTATCAGAGTGCTGAAGAACTTGCTTATTTACTAACCAAACGTGGGTTTGGGATCATTACAGGCGGTGGACCTGGAGTAATGGAGGCTGCTAATAAGGGGGCCCATATTGCGGGAGGTAAATCCGTAGGTCTAAATATTAACCTGCCTTTTGAGCAAAAGGCCAATGATTATATCGATGCCGATAAGCTTATCGATTTCGACTATTTCTTTACTCGAAAACTGATGTTTATGCGCTATTCCCAGGGTTATGTGGCGCTACCCGGTGGATTTGGTACCCTGGATGAGGTTTTTGAAGCCATCACCCTGATTCAAACCCATAAACTGGTAACTTTCCCCATTGTTTTTGTGAGTAAATCCTATTGGGGTGGTCTTGTGGACTGGATCACCGAACGGATGTTGGAAGAAAAGAAAATCAGTCCTGAAGATATGGATTTGTTTCAGGTGGTGGATTCGGTGGAAGAGGCTGT
>JAERTD010000029.1 GCA_016845175.1 Bacteroidota bacterium
CCGTTCATACGTATGAACACCATTAAGAAAAGTGAAATTGATCAATTTGTTCGATCCGTATCCGGTAAAAGGCTGAGCATCCGGGATATTAAGCTGCTGGCAAATGCCTATTTTAAAGGTTCAGATGAATTCCGTGCACAAATCGAAACCGGGAATCTTTCCTGGGGACTTGAGCGATTAAAACATAATGCCGCAATAGGCAATGGGTTGAATGCGCGAGAAAAAAGCCAACTGAAAACCATCGAAATCATTTTGAGAAACATCCAGCAATTTATTGAACAACACGATGCCGAATCCATGAGCAATGGGTTTGCAGCTCAGGCCAACATGTTATCCGGCAATATTTTAAACCTTTTTGATGCCTTTAAAACAGCAATGGAAGCATTTCATGATCGGACAGGACAAACGTAAAGCAGTTTTTCTGCTCCACCTGCAGGGTATGGGCGTACGGGATATTGCTCGCAATATGGCCATCAGTCCCACCACCGTAATGGACATTATCGCGCAAAAGGGCGAGATGCCGGAAACCGTACGTAAAGACAAAATCCAGATTGATTTGTCTGTTTTGGAAAACCTCTACGAAACATGCCAGGGTCGTGCGCAGAGGGTGTATGAAAAACTGACCGAAGAAGAAGGGATTGATGTTGGCTATTCAACCTTGACCCGAATGCTGAGAGAACAGGGTTTGAGTCACAAATCATCCAGTCGATGTGAACAAGTTCCGGATAAACCCGGAGCTGAGATGCAGCATGACACATCGCCTTACCGTATAAAGCTGGGAAAACAAATAGTGTTGGTTCAAGGAAGCCTTTTATATTTTCGGTATTGCAAAATTCGTTACCTGAAATTCTATCGTTCCTTCAATCGGTTTAAAATGAAATGCTTTCTTCATGAAGCCCTTTCTTATTGGGAATACGCGGCAGGGAAATGTATCATCGACAACACCAATTTAGCCCGTTTGCGGGGGACCGGTAAGAATGCCGTCATTGTTCCGGAAATGGAACGGTTCGCCAAACAGTACGGTTTCGAATTTGTATGCCATGAAAAAGGTCATGCCAACCGAAAAGCCGGTAATGAACGGGGTTTTTATACGGTGGAAACCAATTTTTTTCCAGGCCGCTCTTTTGAAGACCTTGAAGACATGAATTATCAGGCTCACATATGGGCGACGGATCGATCGGCCAACAGGCCCATCGGAAAAGCCCGACTGATCCCTTCCGCGGCTTTTGAATTTGAAAAACCGTATCTCAAAAAATTGCAGCCATATGTTGAACCACCCTACCTTGTCCATAAAAGAAAAACCGATCAGTACGGCTACGCTCCGGTAAATGGAAACTACTATTGGATTTCGGGAACACGGCGTCATGACGTCAAAGTGTTGGAATATGCCGATCATTTGAATATCTATCACCAAAGAAAGCTCTTAGGGCGGTATACGTTGCCGCCTGACGGCGTCAGGAATGACGTTATTACTCCCGATGGGGTAACAAAGCCGCCTCACAGGCCCGCGCATCGAAAAAAACCAACGGCGCGGGAAGAAAACATCCTGCGATCAGATAAGGCCATTAATGATTATTTGAATTTCGTCTTACCCAAAAGTGGTAAGGCCAGGCATCACTTCATCCGTGCGCTTTTCAGTCTATACCGGAAAACCGCCCCTTCTGTTTTTATAAAAGCCGTTCAAAGGGCCTTGAAATATCGCATCACAGATATCAAAGTCATTGAAAACATACTTGTTTTGATTTTGAGGGACAGCAGTATTGAACTGGTGGCGCCCGAAATTGAGCCGGATTTTACAAAAAGGGATACCTACATTGAGGGCTGTTTCAGCGATGATCCGGACCTTTCCATTTATGAGGATGAAGATGACGGATGAGTTAATCAAGATGCTTAAATACCTGAGGCTCAGTGCGTTGATTGAAAACTGGGATCGCTATCTTAAAATCGCCGCCAAAGGGAATTTTTCACATGCACGACTGTTGGAATATGTTGTTTCCGAGCAATATCAAATTAAAAAGGAAAACGCCCGGGAAATGAGGGTCAAACGGGCCGCGATTCCAGAAAAATTCGTTCTTGAAACCTTTCCGTTTAAGCGCCAGTCAAAACTGAATAAAAAGAGAATCGAGGCCATATACGATGGCTTTGATTATATGACTCAATCCCGCAATATCATCTTTATTGGACCGACGGGTACGGGCAAAACCGGGCTGGCTACCTCGTTTCTGATCCACGCTATCAACCAGGGCCATAACGGGCTGTTTATCACTTTTCCGGAACTTGTGGAACGTCTTTACAACTCCATCGCGGATAATACTCAGGCGAAGACCGTTAAAAAGCTATTGTCCTATGATTGTTTGCTGATCGATGAACTTGGATACATTGAAATAGAATCGGTTCAAGTGGGCCTGTTTTTCAATCTGATGCAGAAAAGACATAAAAACAAAACGACCCTAATCACATCAAACCTCGGATTTGGAAAATGGACTTCGTTTCTTAAAAATGACCATCTTGCAGCCGCCCTGATAGACCGATTGACCGAAAGCAGTCATGTCATCAACATGAAAAACTGTATCAGCTTAAGGCCGCGACTTGATGAGGTTTCAGAGACATGACAAAACTTTTTTCGGAACAGGAGCTTTACAGCATGCGAAATGATATTCCGATCTCCGGATTGATTGAAAACGAATTGAAGATACCGGCTCGCACAACTGAGGGGGTCTTCAGATTTCTTTGTCCTGTATGCGGCGAATTTAACAC
>JAERTD010000030.1 GCA_016845175.1 Bacteroidota bacterium
TAGAAGTTCACCTTCCGGATTACGAACCAACAGATCTTGCCGATCCAGCTTACTTTACCACATTTGATGATGACAGTGATGCAGGTTCCGGCAGATATTATAAAACAGCCAACAACTTACCATGGGCCATCCATATTCCAGAGTCCTTCGATTATCCTATCGAAAAGCAGGACATCATCTGGGTACACCTCAAATTTGCCGAATGGGCACAAAGTAATGGGGTAGACTTCCAGGACTGGTATAAAGATGAGCCAGGGTACAGAAACAATGGTCTGATTTATACACACGAATAGAATACCCTGAACTTAATATATACTAAGGGGGCTCGTCGATTTATCGGCGGGCTTTTTTTGTGCCTTTTACAGAGCAAAACGCCTTCATTTTAGCACAATTCCCAAGCAGATGTATTTTCCAATATTTGGAATAAGTTCCATATTGCGTACTCAATGTGAATATTCGGAAATATTCCACAACATATTAATGCTTGTTTTTCAGTCACTTAACAACACCCTCCTGTTTATGGCACTTTAATTGACTAATCATTGGCACGAACCAATTAAACCATTAGGTCATGAAAACTTTAAAATCACTAATCTGTATTCTTTCTGTAGCCTTGTTGTTTGGCGCGTGTCAGAAACCTGACATAATCAATGATGAAGTTGAGGCGCCAGAAACTGAAATTACAGAAATGAATGACCTCCAGATCGACAAAGATTTCGACTGGAAAACAACCAAAGACGTTTCAGTAAAAGTGGAAGGTAAACTTGCTGCTGCAGTTCTGATAAAAGGAGCAGACGGAAATGTGTATCAAAAAGCCATGCTGACACCTGGGCAAACTTACGAGACAACCATAACAGTCCCATCCTATGTGGATGAAATTGTTTTTGCAAGTAACGGTATGTCAGTACCCACTCCAATTTCTAACAATTTGGTTGAGTATACATTTAATTAATGTGTTGCACTCAAAACTGAAACAAAAAACTTTTAGCCATGAAAAAACTTTTATATCTACTGGAGAAAACTATCAGTTTAAAGCTGATTGTAATAATTACACTGGTATTTGGTGCACTGGGACTTTATGCAACCACCACCGAAAACTTTAACTCTGGTGCCTATATTATCGATATGGGTAGCTCAAATCAAACCGTTGCCAAAGGACTGAAACCTTACGGCTTGGTTTATGACCTGATCATGAATGAAAATGTGCCTGTCAGATGGGCAATTGAACCTAATAAAGCCAAAGATGGCAATGATTTTAGTGCCAATGGTAATAGTTACCGAGGTGGCTCATTTATTATACCCGTGGAATACGTTTCTACCAGTGTTATCGCCACCATCAATACCTGGAAAGCTAAAGGAGTAAAAGTTGACGGGCCTGTTTCCGCTACATTTTCAGCTCCTGTTTATACTGAGCTAACTAGTTGGCCAAGAGCCGTATTGGATCAAAAGAATGGTGACATTGTTGCAGGCTATTACGACAATGCAGAAATACCAAGCTCTTCCTATCAGTTGGCTGGAAAGCCTAGTGACCTAACAGGCTGTGGTGACATCTATGTCATGCCTCACGCTGACCCACACAAATGGGATGATAGTGAAGGACAAGCACTATATAATTTCATTGTTAACGATGGAGGTTACCTATGGGCAGCCTGCCATGCTGTAAGTGCTCTTGAAACCTTAGTTGACTTTAACAATGATGGCAACCCTGACTGTAATTTCCTGAGTGATGAGAAGCTCATTGAATGGGATGATCATTCAGATGGCACACCTCCTTATTCCTATGACCCTTCAGCTTCAGGTGATCCTATCATGCAGTTTATCGGTAAGATTGATGGAGCAACCCAGAATGGTTCGGAGCAGGTATTTATTCCTTTTGCTAATATGACCTGGAGGTCAAGCACCACCAATGCAATTTATGATCCAGACCACTCACAAAACCCAAATAATGATTACGGATCCATACTAGCCTATGGTCATGCCTTTGGAAATACAAGCAATGGTATGATTATGTATATGGCGGGGCACAGACACAACAGAAAAAAAGCTGGTGATCCGATAACAACAGAAATGGTATCTGCCCAAAGAGCCTATTTTAACTTTGTATTGATGGCCGCTTCTGATAAAGAAATCACAGCCACCTCAACTGTACCAGCAACTGTTCCATCCGGACAAAGCATCAACATCAGTGCTCAGGGCTCAGATGGTTCAGCACCCTATACCTATGAGTGGAGCAGCACTTGTAATGGAGGAAGCTTTGGTGATCCAAATGCAGCTTCTACTACTTATAACGCACCCAATGTAAACACTCCTACTACCTGTGTTATTACTGTAAAAATTACTGACAACTGTGGAAGATTTACTTATGAATCAACAGCAGTTACTGTAGCCCAGCTTAATGGACCTACAGCAGTAGATGACATTGCAAGTACACCAATGAATACTCCTGTGGATATTGATGTTTTAGCAAATGATACTCCTGGTGATGGCGCATTAGATCCAACCACAGTAACTTTTGTAGGTGGTACTGAACCTAACCCAACCACAGAGGGTAGTTTTACAGCAGATCCAACCACAGGATTGGTGACTTTCACCCCAGTAAGTGGATTTACCGGTCAGGTGACCATAGATTACCAGATTTGTGACGTGAATGCCTTATGCAGCACAGCAACAATAACAGTAGATGTTACCACAGTTGCCGGACCAACAGCTGTTGACGACCAGGCTTCAACATCCATCAATACTCCTGTAGATATAAATGCTTTGAGCAATGATACCCCTGGAGCGGCACCCCTGGATCCTAGCACAGTTACCTTCGATCCAACCACAGCCCCAGATCCTGCAACAGAAGGTGTGTTTACTGTTCACCCAACCTCCGGATTGGTAACCTTTACGCCTGTTGAAGATTATACAGGAGTGGTTGATATTGATTATGAGGTATGTGATGATAATGCCCTTTGTGCAACAGCCACCATTACTGTAAATATCATAGAAACAGGTACTGATACCGATGGTGATGGCTGTAATGATGATGTGGATGATTATCCAAATGATCCTACCCGGTGTTTCGACAACTGGTATCCCGCCGCTGGTGATGGAACCCTTGCCTACGAGGATCTATGGCCAGGAAAAGGTGACTATGACTTTAATGATTTGGTTTTGGATTACCGATTCAATGCGGTAACCAATGGTGATAACAAGATTGTAGAAGTATTTGGGAACTTTACCGTCAGGGCCTTTGGTGCCGGTTACGAAAACGGATTCGGATTCCAGTTGGCCAACGACCAAATTGCACAAACCGATCTTACGGTCACAGGTGCAGTGATTAATGGTTCCTATGTTTCCATGGATCCAAACGGACTGGAAGATGGTCAGTCGAAACCAACGGTAATTGTCTATGACAATGCCTTTGATCTCATGCCTCATCCAGGACAAGGTATAGGTGTGAACACCACACTGGGTGCTCCTTATGTAGAACCTGTAACTGTAAATATCCATATGGGCTTGGGACAGACCATTTACACACTCAACCAACTGGATATTGCCAACTTCAACCCTTTTATCATGGTTAATCAGAACCGTGGTGTAGAAGTTCACCTTCCGGATTACGAACCAACAGATCTTGCCGATCCAGCTTACTTTACCACATTTGATGATGACAGTGATGCAGGTTCCGGCAGATATTATAAAACAGCCAACAACTTACCATGGGCCATCC
>JAERTD010000031.1 GCA_016845175.1 Bacteroidota bacterium
GTAGCTTACGAAGATGGCGTAACTGAGTACAGTTACTATGATGAGGATCCATATCCAGGCAGCTATCCATACGATGTATATTATCGTTTGAATGGTGTTTGGGAAAGTGACACAGATTACTGTGAATCTGACTGGGCCTTAGATGCCAGCTTCCCATTGAATGATTTTGTACACATTCTGATTACCGATGTTGAAGATCATATGGAAGATGCTATGAGCAACTTGTATCCTAACCCAGCTACCGACTTGGTAAATGTAACATCCACACAGCCTATGACACGTATTACTGTAATCAACTATGTTGGTCAGGTAATGTATGATGCAGACTTGAGTGGTGACAAAGCTATCGAGTTGAACACTTCAAATTACGAAGCAGGTGTTTATGTAGTACAGATTGATACCGAAAGCGGAGTGATTACCAAGAGAGTTACTATTGCAAGATAGTGATGGACCTTGAGTAATTGAATACTCACGCAATCCTAATAGAAAAGGGAGCAGCCACTGGCTGCTCCCTTTTGTTGTTTATTGAAGCTCCATAATCCTATCTTTCCCTTCCTTTATTTTATACTCATCACCCATAAAAATTTCTTTTTCAAAACCGATTTTCTGATGCTGCCTGTTATTTAAATAAAAATAAAATTGCAATTGGAGTAGGGGTAAAGGCCTTTAATCTTGTCTTCCTTTCATTAATTAAAAGCCGATTGAATGGGGCTAAACTATATGAAAATACATAGGGTGTTGACAGTGAATATGTTAATAATAAACAAGCATATGAGGATATGGGTTGAGACCATCGATTCACACCTCAAATCTCTTTCAATATCACCTGCAAGCCTTTCCAATATATGGGTTTTTAACAATGAAACTGGCCATGTTTTTGAAAAAAAAACATACCAATTAGATAAACAGAATTATTCACTTATTTATTAATTAACACAAATTGTATAGTAGTATGAAGAAAATTACAACTTTACTATTATTGGTCTTCTTTGTGGCAACCTCAGCAGTGATGGGTCAAAATACCCAAAGCTATAAGGGGATGACACCTGAAGAGATTACTTTCCACAAGAAGGTGTTGATGCAAAAGGATGCGTCCCTCGGGACTGTAACCGTAGCTGAACCTGGCGCTAGTCGCGCTATGGGTGATGATTGCACCGATCCTTATGCCTATGGAAATATCAACGACCCAGCTCAAACTGGCTCCATTGTGAGTTTAGGTGAGCAATGGTATGCCTTTACAGGTGCCGATGATATGACCGTAACCGTTTCACTTTGCGGATCGGGTTATGACACCAAACTTGAAGTTTGGAACGATTGTAATGATGCAACTTATGCATTTTACAATGATGACGCCTGTGGTACCCAGTCAGAAATTACTGGTATACCATTTATTGGTGGTACTACACAGTATGTAAAAGTTTATGGTTATAGTACCTCATCAGGTAACTATACCTTAAACATTACAGGTGTACTTCCTCCTCCAGCTGCAGATCCTATCACAGTATTTCCTTATACTGAAGATTTTGAAAGTGGCGCATTCCCTACAACAATGATGCCTTTGGCAGGTGCACAAGCCGATATTACCATTGATGGTTATGCTGCTAACAACTCAAGCCTAGGTGCCATGTTTGAAGGTGGTCCTTCTTCATGGGGATCTACTCCAAGCACTGTAGCAGCTGCTTTTGCTTATACCGATCATGTTTCTTCAATTAATATGACTGTTGTCCCTTCAGGTGACCCAGGTTTATTAACCCTGAAATTTGATTTCGCCGGCCGTTATTCATTTAACGCTAATTACGAATGGTTTAGAGTTTCTGTTGACGGAACACCTATTCCTGATATGAATGGTAATTTATATCATCAGGCTGGATCCGCAACTGGTGATCCTTTTGTAGAGCTTCAGTATGATCTTTCTGCTTATCAAGGACTTGCTAGTTTCGAGCTTACCCTCGAAAATTCAGCTAAATACAACTTTGGTTATTATAATGACGGTGATCTAGGTTTGGTTGATAACCTTCAATTGTATTACCTCCAGATTGGTGATTTTGTAGGTACTGTTACCTCCAATGGAACTCCTGTTGACAATGCAGAAGTTGGTATGTTGGATGGATCCATCGTGGTTCATACCGATGCCAATGGAAACTATGAAATCCTGGCTCTTGAAGCTGGTGACTATGATATGTATGCCTTTAAAGATGGTTATAACTATGTTGAAGTAACTGGTACCATTATTCCAGGTCAGCAAAATCAACTTGACATTAACCTATCCCCACCAATTATGGTGATCAACCCATTGTTTATTCAGGAAACATTGAATCCTGAAGAGGTGTTGACCAAATATATTGGTATTCAAAACGTAGGTAATGGTGATCTTTACTGGACTGCTGAAGTAGTGTACCCAGTGATGGCCCATAATGTATCCGGAACCAATGTAACCACAGGTTATACTCCTGTTGTAACCATGGGAACTGGATTTGACAATGGTGCTATTTCTGAAACAGGTGGCCGCGGTGTTGAATCAACACGCGATTTGTTTGAATGTAATGCAGGCAGCTATTTTGCTAACTCACCTGTAGGTTCTGACAATGCCAACTGGTCACAAATTAACGGAACCTATCAGCAATATCAGCAGGTGAACGGTTTGAGTGACACATGGGCAACTGTAACCTATTGGGGTGTATTCCTTTCAGGAACACCTGTAACAGAAGATCATTATATTGGTGTATTTGCCGATGGTGGTTCCGCTCCAGGAGCTGAACTCTATGGCTTAACCCAACCATTGGACCCAATTGCAACTGGTGAAGTATTGTTAGGATCATATCCTATTTATCAGTGGATTGGAACCATTGACCCACAGACAGAAACTGATTTCTGGATTAGCTGTCAGGCTACTTCACAGATGTATTGGTTGCAGTCACCAACGGGAACCGGAAACTCAACAGCAGGTACACCATTAGCTGTATGTATTGAAGGTGCTGCTGGTGTAGGCGGCTGGTTAACTTTAAGTGAATATGAAGGCAATGTGGCTGCCAACGGTGGTACACAAACCATTGGCGCTACTTTAAATGCTTCCGGCACCCAGCCAGGAGAGGTTTATACCGCTGATATTGTATTCTCTGCACAGCCCAACGTATCCCAAACTACTGTACCTGTAACCATGATTATCAATGGCGATCCATTGTCACCGGTTACTGATTTAACAGTTGATTTGATGAGTGATGTTACTGGCGAAGTTTACCTA
>JAERTD010000032.1 GCA_016845175.1 Bacteroidota bacterium
ATCAAACCCAAAAGTGATTTTTTCCCTGTGGGTGTCAAGGTTATATTTTCTAAGATTGATAAAATAGAAGCTGACAACAATCAGGTATTGCTTGAAGATGGTGTGGTAGTCAATTATGATTACCTCATTATTGCCACAGGAACCCGTACTGCTCCTGAAGAAACCGATGGCCTCAAGGGACCATTATGGTACAAAGACATCTTCGATTTCTATACCATAGAAGGAGCCGTGGCTTTGGCGGACTATTTTAAGACCTGGAAGGGAGGAGAATTGGTAGTAAATATTGCCGAATTACCCTATAAATGTCCGGTAGCTCCCTTGGAGTTTGTGTTTTTTGCAGATGCCTTCTTTACCGAAAGAGGGATCCGTGATAAGGTAAATATCACCTATGTTACTCCGCTCCCAGGAGCATTTACGAAACCCCGGGCAACAAAAATGCTGGGTGAATTGTTAGAGCAGAAGAACATTAACATTGTTCCGGATTTCAACATCATGGAAGTGAACAATGAGGAAAAGAAGATAGTGGATTACGGCGGAACCGAAGTCCCTTTTGATTGTTTGGTATCCGTCCCTACCAACCTGGGTGATGATATGATTGAAAGAAGCGGTCTGGGTGATGATATGAATTTTGTTCCCACCGATAAATTTACCCTGCAGCAAAAGGATCATGAGAATATTTTTGTGATTGGAGATGCTTCCAATATCCCCACTTCCAAAGCTGGTTCTGTGGCCCACTTTGCAGCTGAAATCATTGAAGAAAACCTTATGTGTGCCATTGAAGGCAGACCATTAACAGCCAGATTTGATGGACATGCCAACTGTTACATCGAAACCGGTTACGGTAAAGGAACCCTCATTGATTTTAACTATGATACCGAGCCATTGGCTGGATCCTTTCCTTTTCCCGGCCTGGGTCCCTTTGGTTTGCTTAAAGTTACCAGAACCAATCACTATGGAAAATTACTATTCCGTTGGATTTACTGGCATATCCTGTTAAAAGGTAAGGAGATGCCCATTGATTCAGAAATGCAAATGGCTGGTAAAAAGTTATAGTGATTCAAAATAGCAGATCAATGGATAATACACATATACAAGAGCAGATAGACGCTCTCAATCACAAGATGGATCTTGTGCTTGAAGAGGTAATGGCTCAGCGCGAAATGCGTCAATCAGTTGAGGACCTGACCAGTGACCTGACGATTATCGGAACCGATATGTTTAAGTCAACAGTTACTGAACTCGATAATGCCGGTGTTGAAATTGATGGTGAAGCGGTAAAACTTCTTTTGATGAAACTGCTTCGCAATATCGATACCATCAGTGAAATGTTTGAGATGCTGGAAAGCGCCAGTGATTTCCTTAAGGACATTTCACCTATTTTACACCAGATGGGACTTGATGGCATTAAAATGATGCATGAATTTGAACAAAAAGGATACATAGATTTCATCAAGGAAAGCGGAAAGATTGTCGACAATATTGTCACTCATTTTTCTGTGGATGATGTCCGATCCCTGGCTGACAGTATAGTCACCATCATGGAGACCGTGAAGGAATTAACACAGCCCGATATGCTCAAGGCCATCAACAGCGGCCTGGTAGTTTATAAGAGTATCGATGTGAATGATGTTCCTGAATATTCCATGTTTAAAGCAATTAAAGAAATGAATTCCAAGGAGATGAAAAGAGGCCTCGGCTTTATGATCACCTTCCTTAAAAATATCTCAAGAGAAATAGAGAAACCATAAATCAATCACTTTAATAACATATAAATTTTATAACGATGGCAGTAAAAACATTAGCAGGAGTAAGCATCGACCTTAATGACGAAGGTTATATGACTGATGCCGGTCAATGGACCAAAGAAGTAGCAGCCGCTATTGCTACAGAAGAAGGAATTGAGTTAACCGATAAGCATTATGAACTTATTGATTTTATAAGAAACAAAGTAGCCTCTGGCGACACACTTACCATTCGTGGCATTGGTAAATCAGGTGTCGTAAATGCCAAAGAATTCTATCAGTTGTTTCCAGGAGCTCCTTTGAAAAAAGCCACCAAAATTTCAGGTGTTCCAAAACCAACCTCTTGTATTTAACCTAAGACCCGGAATCATGGAGAAAGAAGAAAAAGTACCCTTGAAGAAGATATTGTTAATCTGTTCAAAAGCAAGTATTGAGGATGTATATGCCGCATTGGTAATGGGTAACGGAGCCGTAATGGAAGGAATAGAAACCAAATTGTTCTTTACTTTCTTTGGCCTTGATGCCATTACAAAGAAAACCATGAATAAGCTGCACACTGCCACTACTGGAAATCCTGGTATGCGTATGCCCGGTGGCCTTCCTTTCCCAACCATGTTGGGTGGATTGCCAGGAGTAGAAGCTGGTGTTTCTGCTATGATGCGTTCACAAATGGAAAAACTGGACATTCCTCCCACTGATGAGTTTTTGGAGCTCATCACTGCTGGTGGGGGAGAGATCTATGCCTGTAAGCTGGCCATGGATATGTTCAAGCTGACCCTTGATGATTTACACGAAGAGGTAAAAGATGTGATCACCGTTGGCGATCTTTATGAGATGTGTGACGGTCCCGGAACACAAATCGTGTTTACCTAGTCATAAAATAAAGCCTTGGTTTTTGGGAATTGGGGTGATACCCGACAATCGAAAACCAAATCAATTCGATTATTTATTCAAACCTCTCCTTATTGGGGAGGTTTGTTTATTTTTGGGCTGGATTAAAAATATGGAAGAAAGCGTAAAGTCGAAAAAGGATAGTAGTCCTGAAAAAACCATGAGTTTTTGGGATCATCTGGCAGAGTTGAGAATGCATATTGTGCGCTCAATTCTAGCGGTGATCGTATTGGCCATCGTTGCTTTCCTGAATCGTGAGTTTATTTTCGATCAGGTAATACTGGCCCCCAGTACCTCTGACTTTGCCACCAACCGGGCCTTGTGCTGGCTTGGGGAATTGCTGTCCTTACCAGCCATTTGTATTGGTGAAATGAAGCTGCAGATCATTAATATTAAAATGTCCGGACAGTTTCTTACCCATATGTATATCTCCATTGTGGCCGGTTTTATCTTCGCATTTCCTTATGTATTGTGGGAAATATGGCGGTTCATACGTCCAGCCATGCATGCCAACGAGAAGAAATATTCACAGGGTGGGGTTTTTATCAGCACCTTGTTGTTTCTGATGGGTATCCTTTTTAGCTATTATTTAATCGTTCCTTTAACGGTCAACTTTCTTGGGACCTATCATGTGAGTGAAAGCGTATTCAATCAGATTTCCCTGAGCTCATACATCAGTACAGTGGTATCGGTAACTTTTGCCGTTGGTATTGTTTTCGAATTACCTATTCTGGTGTATTTCTTGACAAAAATTGGCATCCTGACACCACAGTTTATGATGAAGAACAGAAAATATATGTATGTGGGGCTTTTGCTGTTATCAGCCATTATCACACCTCCTGATATGTTCAGTCAGGTTTTGGTGGTTTTCCCACTTATAGGTTTGTATGAATTCAGTATCGGGGTGTCCAAACGAATGTACCGAAAAGCGCAAATGGAGGCTGCCAACTAAGCCTTATACCAGGAAGGCGTTCCCAGAGCAAATCCCGAAGTCAATAAATAAAATCTTTCCATCGCCTCCACATGTACCCAGTGTGAGGCTCCTTCTATGGTGATAATTTCGGCATGGGGGAAATTGTATCTGATGTGATCAAAATCCTCCAGTAAGATGTAGTCGGAGGCACCTCCTTTGATAAACAATGTGGGTTTCTCAAACTTGGTAATGGTATCAATGGCATCAAACATTTCATCGATATTCCCTTCCAGACCATCTAGGTAGATGCGCCATTCAAAGCTTTCTTTGTCGATTCGATGCAGGTTTTTCATAATGAATTGCCTGATCCTCATATCAGGAATGCCTGTGCTGATTTGTGCTTCAACATCCTGCCTGGTCCTGACTGTTGAGAAATCCACCGAGCGCATGGCCGCAATTATTTTTTTGTGGTGTTCGCGTGGCCCATAAGCTTTCAGGCTGATATCCACAACCACCAACTTTTTTATCAAATGTGGGTTTTCCAGGGCAAATCGCATGGCTACTTTTCCACCCATGGAATGGCCAATGATTATGGGATCTTCGATTTCTTGTTCATCAATGAAATCAAAGAGGTCGTCGGTGAGTGCCAGGTAATTAAAATTCTCGCTTTGAGGTGATTGCCCGTGGTTTCTTTGGTCCAGAACAAATACCCGAAAGCCTTCCATGGCAATGCGTCTGGCATAGCTTGCCCAATTGTCTGAAATGCCGAATAAACCATGCAATATGATGATGGGCTGTTGGCCTTCTTCGCCATAAACTCGGTGAAACAGTTGCATGAGGCAAAGGTAAACAAATGACATGGAAAATACTTTGGAAGAAGGATAAGACAGTCTACCATAGTACTAAGCTTTTTTTTGGAAGATACTTTGTGGGATTAATAATTTGAATGTCGTAAATAAGGCGCTTTTATTCAGGAATTGATTAAAAAAGGCCAAATGAAATGTTATTTTAATAATATGGGCATTTCGTTTGTATCAATATGACTTTACTCAGAAGCCTTCTATTCTGTAAACAAGAGTTTAGGATTAGTAACTTTGCCTAAAACCTAAAACTATGGAATTCACTACGCTCATAAGAGAAAGGGAAAGCATCAGAAATTATGATCCCGCAAGGACTGTTGAAGAAGACATACTCAATCGTATACTGGATGCTGGCCGCGTGGCGCCTTCAGCATCCAATCGTCAGCCTTGGACTTTTGTATTGGTGTCATCATCTGAAAAACTCAAGGAAGTAAGGAAGTGTTATCATAAGGACTGGTTCAAAGATGCACCCCATATCCTGGTGTTGGTGGGCCACCCATCACAAGCCTGGGAACGTTCCTATGATGGATACAATTCCATGGAAACCGATGCCACCATCGCCATGGATCATATGATACTTGCTGCTGAAAATGAGGGTGTGGGAACATGTTGGATAGTGGCCTATGACAAGGATACCCTAACAAGTGCTTTGGGACTGGGAGAGGATGAATCAGTGTTTTGTATTACGCCTCTGGGCTATCCAAGAAAGGGGTTTCAGAAAAAACGAAATAAAATCAGAAAGGAATTATCAGCTGTAGTTCGAAGAATCTAATCGATACCTTTTAGGTATAGCCTAACTTGTGCCACATTTATATCTTCAATTCCTCTCCTGTGTTTTTGAGGCCAAAATGTCTTCTGACCAAATACACCAAACCATAGATAATCGGCGTATCCACCAGGGCAAACATCACTTTGAAGAGGTAGCCATTCAGTAGTAAAATGCCAAATAGTTTCCATTCGATCACACCAAAGCTGCAGAGCAATGCCAAAACAGTTCCTGTATCCACCAACTGTGAACTAAAGGTGGAAAAATTGTTTCTCAGCCACAAATGCTTACCGTTGGTGAGCCGTTTCCAGAAATGAAATACCTGAACATCAAGAAATTGTGCCAGTAAATACGCGGCCAAAGAGGCTCCAACTGCCACAAAAGTAAAGCCGAACACATCTTTAAAAACATCATCATTAATGGGCGACCAGGATGTGGCGGGAGCTTCAGTGCTTACCACCACGATAAGTAAGGCAAAGGCACTGGCAAAAACACCTGCTTTTACCACTCGGTTAGCATGTTTTCGACCATAGATTTCTGAGATGATATCGGTCACCAGAAAAGTAATGGGATAGGCAATAATACCCACGGAAAGCTCAAAATTGTAGAGCCCGAATGGATTCCAGTGGAAGAATTTCTGAAAAATCAGATTACTGGTTACCAGAGAAGTAATAAACAAAGCGGCCAATACCAAATAAAGGGTTTCGGCCTGTTTGCGTTTGGTTTTCTTCATGAAGAGGTTTACAAGTGAGTGGTAAATATACAAAAAGGGGCTAACGGAAAGGCTTTGAATAGAAGTCCCTGGAATGCCACTGAGGGGCCTAAGACATTAGATTAGCATCAGGATAGTTTCTGCTTGTCGATGCACCCCTGAAATTCGCGGCGATAACTATCACTCACCGGAAGCAATTCTCCTCCAATACTGACGCGGTTTCGTTCAATGGAGTCGATCTTATCAATGGCTATCATATAGGATTTATGGATTCGTATGAACTCACTACCAGGCAATACATCTTCCAGTTTTTTAAAACTCAGCAAGGTCATGATCTTTTCATCCTTCGTCCATATTCTCAAATAATCCTTCATGCCTTCCACAAATAAAATATCATCCAGATTGATTTTTTTGGTGCTATTGCCGGATTTAACGAAAAAATGCCTGATGCTTCTGACCTCTTCCTCAACCATAGGAAATTCAGTTTCTTTATCAGTACCTTGCAGGCTTTCATAGACTCTTTCGCAGGCTTTTAGAAAGCGCTGGAAGGATATGGGTTTTAACAAATAATCGCTCACTTCCAATTCATAGCCTTTTAAGGCATACTCATCATAGGCTGTTGTTAAAACCACCTTTGGTTTGGTGGTCAGACTTTCCAATAATTGTATCCCCGTGAGCTGCTCCATTTGAACATCTAAAAAAACCAGGTCAACTTTGTTTTCTTTAAGAAAGGGAATGGCATCAATGCCATTGTCGAATGAGGCCAGTAACTGCAAATAGCCAACCCTTTCAATATAGGCCCGGATTTTATCCAATGCCAGCGGCTCATCATCTATGGCAATACATGTAATTTTCATCAGTTCTGTAGTTGTATTTCAAGATGTACAGCGTACAGGCCATTGGTAGAGGCTATGGAAATCTTGTGTTTTTCTGGGTATAGGAGTTTTAGTCTTCTTTTAACATTAGCCAATCCAATTCCCGTTGTCTTATCTTTAACCAGGTCTTCCTTGCTGTCAAAATAATTTTCCACTGCAAAAAGAATCATATTGTTTTCACAGCTTAACCGGATATTGATGGCCGATTCCTGTAGGTTTTTCTTACCATGCTTAAAAGCATTTTCAACAAAGGGAATGAACAGCATTGGGGCTATGGTTTTACCACTGCAATTCCCATTAAGTTCAAATTTAATACTGTCAGGATTTTTCGTTCTGATGCGTTGCAACTCAATATAACTGCTTAAGTAATTTATTTCCTTTTCAAGCAGAACATTATCCGAATTGGTATCATATAACATATAGCGCATGATATCCGAAAGTCGGATTATGGCATCGGAGGCTTTGTCCTGATCTGAAAGTATCAAGGCATCGATATTGTTCAGAGTATTGAATAGAAAATGTGGGTTGATTTGTGATCGCAGCAATGCCAGTTCACTGGTTTTGTTTTGGTTCTCAAGCTCGGTACGGCTTTGCTGACTTTGATACCAGTACTTCATCAATTTGATAACGGTAAACAAGGCTACTACAGAGTAGATGTTCACCAGGGTATAGAAGGGGTTTAGTTTCCAGAACTGCATTTTCGCAGCCTTTTCAGGAGCTATGATGGGATAATCGACATATACAATCAAAACCCGCTGCAACAGTATGAAACCTACTGCGGAAACCAAAAGCCCGATGATAAAGAACACAGGTTTCTTCTTAAAAAGGAGTTTGGGTAGTAGAAAATAGGTGGTAAAATAAGAGGCCAGAATATCAGGCCATATGGTAATGGATAAGCTCACAGCCCATTGCCAATCCTGGTAACTGGTATAGATTAGTTTGTACTGGAAAACGAAAAACAAGAAATAGGCAACCCAGAATAAAAGATGCAGCAAAATGCGTTGCTTGACGGATGGATTATGTTCCAAAAGGGTTTTCATATCTCACAAATTTAAGCTATAAATATGGTGTATGGGTATTTTCGAATGGATAATCGACCAATGAGAGGATTTAATAGATGAATGCGTATCTGATCGCTTCAGTTCTGTTTGGTCGCCTACTTGTTTGCTTTGGTCTAGTACTTTCTGGAATATGTATAGTAAATTTTGATAGGCAATAGGATGTATAGATTTTAGTACTGCCAATACAATTAGGTCATGAAGATATTTAATTCATCCTGCACACAAAAAATGAGAATATCAGGCTGTCTGATGCTTATTCTCTGCTTTAACCTAAGCGGTCAGACCCTGATGGATTATGATGGCAATACCTATGAAGTAGTGAAAATTGGAGAGCAGCATTGGATGCAGGAAAATTTGAAAAGCCTCCATTATGCTGATGGAAGCCCCATTAGTAATGCCTTATCATACAACAATGACGATAGCCTGGCCGATATTTACGGGCGATTGTATGATTGGGATGCAGCCATGAATTATTCTGTGGTCGAACAGGCCCAGGGGGTTTGTCCCAATGGCTGGCATATTCCCTCAGATGATGAATGGAGCCAATTGGCTGATTATCTTGGAGGGTCTAGCGTGGCAGGAGGTAAAATGAAACAAGTCGGATTGGAACACTGGAAGGCTCCCAATACGGCGGCCACCAACGAAAGTGGCTTTAACGCCCTTGCCTCAGGTGAATATGACGATACCCATTTTCAATTACTGAATGAATATTTTGTGGCCTGGAGTTCAACCCAGAGCAATGCCAATTTTGCTAAATACAGGTATCTGTCCTACGATGACGGAGCCATGCATCCCTATAGTTATTATAAAAGCTTTCTCTATTCAGTCCGTTGTGTAAAAGACCAATCGCTCGGAATTGATAAAACAACTTCCCTTGGTTTAAAGGTCTATCCCAATCCGGTGGATTATTTGATGTATCTAGATCAGGAAAAAGATGATAAAATTGAGAAATCGGTTCAGGTTTTTAACCAACAAGGGAAAGAAATGATGCATTTCATGTGGTCGGGGAAACAGCATGCCGAAGATATGGGAGTACTTGAACCTGGAATCTATTTATTGAAAATAGTAAACAAAGGAGAGGTGAAGTATAAAAAGATATTGAAGCGCTAGCCATATCGAAAACTCGAATATTAACTAATCAAAACGATATAAATCCTCAGAGATGCATACAGGAATAACCATAGTAATCATTTTGCTGGTGCCTTTGATATTTCAGCTATTCAGTCTTCGTATACAACTCAGGAAGACTAAACAGGAACTATTGGAACAGATAAAGAACCTAGAAAGTAAAATGGAAGAAATTAAATGAAGCTAAGGCTTAAATAATTCATAAGAATCGCAACCATGAATAAATTATCAATTGTAGTAGCACTGCTTTGCGGTGTAGTATTATCAGCTCAGCTGAAGTCTCAAACCGTAGGTATTGGGACTGAGGTGCAGCTGCAATCCGAAATTCTCCAGGAGGAAAGAAGTATAATGGTCTATCTTCCGGCCTCCTACAGTCACACAAAAGAATCCTATCCGGTGATGTATCTGCTGGACGGTGGCTCGCATTTTCATCATGCATCGGGTATTGTCCAGTTTTTATCAAAACAGGGCCTTATCCCTGAAATGATTGTGGTGGCCATAAAGAACACCAACAGAAACCGTGATTTCTCCCCAACTAAGGTCGACCGCCTGCCTAAATCGGGGGGTGCTGATGCTTTTTTATCCTTTTTATCGGATGAATTGCGACCCTTCGTTGATCGCAATTATCGGTCACAGGAGTTCAAAATATTGGTGGGGCATTCCTTTGGAGGTGCATTTGCTGTCTATGCCCTCCTGAACAAGCCAGAAATGTTTCAGGCCTATATTGCCATCAGTCCGTATTTGATGTATGATGATGATGCTTTGGTAAAAATGACTGCCAACCAGTTAAAATCCAGCACCAACCCCCACTGGTTCTATATGACTCTGGGTGATGAACCTACCTATGAAGCCAGTCTGAAGATATTTTCGGAATTAATGCAGAGCAAGGCCGGTAAGGGGATGGATTTCAAATATGTTAAAATGGAGCAAGAAAATCATGGATCTGTACCCCATCTCAGTATTTACCGTGGACTTGAGTTTATTTACAAGGATTGGAAGCTCCCAAAACCTTCATATGAAAAAGGTATCAGTGCAGTGGATAAACATTTTCAGGGATTGTCAAATAAATACAACTATAGCATTGTGGCCCCTGAATATACCATGAATATGTTGGGTTATGTTCACTTGCAAAATAATGAAATTGACAAGGCGATAAAAGTCTTTAAGGAGAACATCAGACGCTATCCGGAATCATCCAATGTGTATGATAGTATGGGAGAGGCCCTGGAGATGGCAAAAAAGTATGAAAAGGCATTGACCTACTATAAAAAGGCTGTGCAGATTGCCTCCAAAACCAAGCACCCCAACCTTCCTGTATATGAACAAAACCTGAAGCGTGTGAAGGCTCTGGTTGATGTGGAACAATAGAAGGAAATCAGGAATTCAATTTTTGTTTTGCCTTGAGCTTCCCTTGTCTTTCGCTCTGACAGGGGAGGGCTCAGGCTTGTCATCAGTTACTTCAAATTAAAACGAATGTTATGAAACCTCCTATATTTTTCATTAGTGTACTTATGTTAACCTGCAGCCTTCTTATGCAGGCACAACCCATATCCTTTATACCCATAATTATTGATGATGATTGTAAGGATCCGGGAGGCATTTGTATGGAGGATATTAACGGTGATGGGCATTTGGATGTCCTCGCTGCTTCCATTGAAGATAACAGTGTAATAGCCTGGCTAAACAATGGCGAATATCCTGTTGTTTGGGAGAAACAAATTATTGACACCTCCTTTGATGGCGCTATTTATGTTAGCTCGGCTGATGTGGATGGAGATAGCCTTATGGACATTCTGGGGGCTTCTTATTATGGTCATGAAGTAGCCTGGTGGAAGAATGAAGGAGGTAATCCCATTCTGTGGACCAAACAAGCTGTGACTTCAGATTTTCATCAAGCCCATGAAGTCATGTCCTTTGATGTGGATCAGGATGGAGATATGGATGTACTGGCAGCTTCTGCCGGTTATCACCGAATCAGTTGGTTCGAAAACAAGGGAGGTCTGCCTGTAGAATGGACTGAACATATCGTGGGAACTGGTTTTGGAGGCGCCAGATCGGTTGATGCCAAAGACATGGATGCTGATGGAGATATTGATATTTGTGGGGCATCACTGGACGATAATGAAATTTGCTGGTGGCGCAATGAAGGAGGACAACCGCTGGTCTGGACGAAAATCTTAATCACCAACCAGTTTGAATTGGCACATAAAGTGCAGATCATCGATATGGACCTTGATGGGGATATGGATATATTGGGTACCGCTTATCAGGCAGGTATCAGTTGGTTCAACAATGAGAATGGAGATGGCTCGAATTGGTCAGAATCGGTAGTTTCAACCATAAACTCTGCTGTTATTGCCCTGGCTGTCGACCTTGACAAAGATGGCGATCTGGATATTGCCGGTACTGCACAGGGAGGTGGGTTTGTCGGACGATGGGAAAATCTGGACAACAACAGCCTGAATTGGCATTACAAACGCATTGAATTCTTTTCAGGTGCCTGGCCACTGGATTATGGTGATTTGGATGGAGACGGTGATATGGATTTGGTATGTGGAGGCAACGATGCCAATATGATCAAATGGTATAACAACGAATTGATCACCGGAATGTCGTCGGGACAATGGCCTGTTCATTTTAAAAACTTCAAAGTTTATCCCATCCCCTTTGATACCTATACCCAGGTGGTATTCGATATCCAGACTCCTGGTTTTGGTAAGCTGACTATCCTGGATGCAGAAGGACGACAGATCAGACAACTGCAAACTGAATATTGGGGAAAAGGTTCACAGTGTATACAATGGGATGGCAAAGATCAGAACCATATGGATGTAGCCAATGGATTGTATTATGGACAGATAGATCTTAACAGCAAGAAAAAAATGCTTAAGATATTCAAAATGAAATAGGTAGCCATTTTGGAATCTTGTCCTTGGATATTGGATATGAGCTCTTAATACTTTTCCCAGTTATTTGTGAGTTCAAATAATTTCTATTTTTACTTTCCCCTTAACTAAATATCAGTGTTATGAAAAGATTAATAATAGCAACCCTTAGTGGCTTGCTTTTCGGATTTGTCTGTTTTGGATTTGCATGCAGTGGAGGTAATGAAATTGAGGAATGGCTAGGCCTGACTATTATCGCTGGGCGTACGCTCCTTGGTTTTGGAATTGGTATCAGCCGTTTCCCCATGAAACATTGGGCCATACATGGTATAGTTATGGGACTGATATTTAGTATTCCAGCTGCTCTGGGAGCCATGATGGGTCCTGAAGATCCTGCCATGTCCCCCATGATGATAGCCATTTCAACGGTGGTGATGGGTCTAATTTATGGATTCCTGATAGAATTGATAACTACAGTTATCTTCAAAGCAAAACAGTAGTAGATTTAAGATCAATCAGGCTAATTAGGCTGTTTAATCTATTCTAAGCTCTCGTAAATACATATTTATGGTATTGTCGAGACCGTAATAAAGGGCATCGGATATTAAGGCATGTCCTATGGATACCTCATCCAGCCAGGGTATGTTTCGGGCAAAATAGTTCAGGTTATCCAGGTTTAGATCATGTCCGGCATTTAACCCCAGGCCAACTTCTCTGGCTACATTAGCGGCTTGAAGAAAGGGTGCCAAAGCTCTTTCTTTTCCTGTAGCATAAGCTTCAGCATATTGTTCGGTATATAATTCGATGCGATCGGTGCCTGTGTGGGATGCCCCCTCAACCATTTCTGGTACAGGATCAACAAAAATAGATGTACGTATCCCGGCTTCCTTAAAACGGGCGATGACATCCACAAGAAAACTTTTGTGGGTGATGGTATCCCAACCATGGTCTGAGGTGAGTTGATCCGGCCCATCAGGAACCAGGGTAACCTGCTCTGGCTTGAATCTCAATACCAGATCCATGAAATATTCTGAAGGATTTCCTTCAATATTAAACTCAGTGCTAATCGAAGGTCTTAATTGCTCCACATCAGCATATCTGATATGTCTTTCATCGGGTCGTGGATGGACTGTAATGCCCTGAGCTCCATAGCGCTCGCAATCGATTGCAATTTGTAATAAATCAGGGATGTTACCACCTCTTGCATTGCGGATGGTAGCAATTTTATTGATGTTCACACTCAAACGAGTCATAGCTTTCGGTTTTGATGCAAAATTAGTAATTTGCAGCTCATATGAGAGCCGTAATTCAACGTGTTTCGCAAGCATCAGTAAGTATTGAAGGAATAAGCTCTGCAAGCATTGGAAAAGGTCTTTTGATCTTACTGGGTATTGAGTCAGAAGATACACATGAAGATGTGGAATGGCTGGCAGGAAAAATTGCACGACTTAGGATATTTGATGATAGTGATGGGGTCATGAACCTGGACCTTGGAAGTGTATCCGGTGATGCCATAGTGGTGAGTCAGTTTACCCTGTTTGCATCCACCAAAAAAGGCAACAGGCCATCATATATCCGGGCTGCACGCCCTGAAATTGCCATCCCCTTGTACGAGGCCTTTGTTAACCGTTTTGAACATTTGTTAGCTAAAAAAGTGGGTACCGGTAGTTTTGGTGCCATGATGGAGGTCGCACTCGTCAACGATGGTCCTGTAACCATTTTAATGGACACCAAAGACAAGGAATAACAAGCATTCGGAATTTCATTACAAGATCAATGAAATCTCATACTACCAAAGCTGCAGTTAGTAAATTCAGAATGTAAATAGAAGGTGAGTCTCTTATTTTCTGCCGTTTCTTCTGTTTTCCTTTGCCATTTTGGTCAGGAACTCCTCTATGGCCATAGTCATAGAAGGTGAAGAATGTGTGGGAGCAGGGATATTCAGCTTCATGCCAGCCTCTTTTACCGCTTTAGCAGTAGTGGGGCCAAAAGCTGCAATTAATTTCTCTCCTTGCTGATATTCAGGGAAATTGGTTTGCAGTGATTTAATCCCGGCGGGGCTGAAAAATATCATCATATCATATTTGTCGATTTCCACATGGGAAAGGTTGCTGGCAACCGTCTTATAAATGACAGCTTTGGTATAATTGATTTTGTCAGCTTCCAACAAATTAAACATGGTCTGCTTGTGAATATCTGAAGAAGGTACCAGGAAAGTCTCGTCTTTGTGTTTTTTGATGACGTCCATCAAATCGGCAAAATTTTGCTTGCCGTAGAAGATTTTCCTTTTCCTGTACTGGACATATTTTTGCAGATAATAGGCTGTGGATTCTGAAATACAGAAATATTTCAATGAATCAGGAATTTCAAATCGCAACTCCTTTGCCATTCTGAAAAAATGATCAACAGCATGACGACTGGTCAATATAATTGCAGTATGGTCCTGGAAGCTTCCCTTGGATCTGCGAAATTCTTTTGCACTAATGCCTTCAACTTTGATGAATTTATGGAAATCAATATTCAGGTTAAACTTTTTGCAAAGTTCTCCATATGGCGATCTCTCTAAATCAGCAGGTTGGGGTTGTGAAACCAGAATGTTTTTTACCTTCAATTTGCCAGCTTTTTTTGGTCCCTACTTGTCGGCATAATCTTTCAAAAATGCCTTTTTTTCTTTTAATTTATCCCGTTTTCCAGCGTCCTAAACAGGATCAGTAACGGAATAATTTCGAGGGTGCAAAGGTATAAAATTAAATGAAACACTGAAAAATTAGTGTTAGAAATCCCAATGACAACCGTTTGGAACCATTTGATAAAGTGGAACACAAGTATCAGAACAGCAGCTATTACCAACAAAATAAACGAATCATTATAAACCATCAGAAGAATCATGGGTATCAACATTACCCCCATGGCATTATCTGTATTGGTGAATAATTTGGCTTGCTGCTTTGCATTGGATTGGGTGTTGAACAAGAAACCTATAAAACGAATGGACAACAAACGGTAGATATAAAAACCACCTACGAAAACCACCACATAAACCAAGAGCCAAAGGTCAGTTTCATTGATCCTGAGGCTGAGGTAGGTTCGTTTTATAAAAAGTATCAGGAAGAAACAAAAAGCTGCCAGGTAATTCAAAAAAAAGAAAAAACCAATCAGTAGACCCGGTGCCTTAAAGGTACTGGAGGCTGTTTTTAATCTGTTGGTTTTGGGTGATAAGGAAAACAGAGAAACTATCCGTTCCGGAAAAAGATACACTATGGCTGCTATTCCTGCCAACAGAAATAATATGCTGTAAACCATCCAATGATAGGGATTTGCCTCGTGAAGTTGTGGTTCAAAAGCACTTTTACCCACCTCGATCAGACTACCATAGTCAGCTTCAATCGTATCTTGAATACTATGGTTGAGCGCATCTTTATTGTTGGGGACCATCACACGGAACATTAAGCAAAGTTACGCTCAAAATATGTAATACTAAAATCAGGCTCAGTATAGCTGATCCGACCATTAAAAAATTTTAAATGGATTCAGTTTGCTTATAATTTTCAATAGAAAAACCCCGTAAATAACACGAGCTTTTTATTACATAATTTTCTAAGCTGTACAACTGCCACCTAAACAATTTATTAGCCTGCATTTCTTCCTGATTTATATACCATTCATTTTTATTTAGATTACTGATAAATAGTGCGTAGTGGGCATTTCAGGGGTGAAAAAAATGTAATTTTGTTAGCATTGTTAAGCAATTAACAGCATCTTAGAAATATTGAAACCAAAAATTTGAAATGAAGAAAAATTTACTGTTTTTTTTGGCTTTTTTGCCTCTGATTGGATTAGCACAGGAAAAGCAACAATTTGGAATTAAATTCCATGGGTTTGTGAAGAGTGATTTGCTTTTCGATTCACGCGAAACCGTCAACGTTCGCGAAGGCCATTTTTTACTGTATCCTAAAAACGAAGATCTCGATCCCAACGGAACCGATGTCAATGCCCAGTCGAGTTTTAACCTGCTATCCATACAAACACGATTAAAAGGCTTTATTACAGGTCCTGATTTGTTGGGAGCCAAATCCTCAGCCTATATTGAAGGTGAGTTTTTCGGAACCACCAATGCCGACATCAATGGTTTTCGCTTGCGCCACGCCTTTATTAAGTTGCAATGGAAAACTACCCAATTTTTGGTGGGGCAATATTGGCATCCCTTATTTGTTACCAAAAGTTATCCTGGAACTGTTTCCTTTAATACAGGTAGCCCATTTCAGCCTTTTGCCAGAAACCCGCAGATCAGGATTACTCAGAATCTAGGAGCCTTTAATCTGATTCTTACAGCCATGTCGCAGCGCGATTTCCAAAGCACGGGCCCCATAGGTCCCAGTTCAACTTATTTGAGAAACAGCAGTATTCCAGCCTTGAATTTAAGGTTTGAGTATGAGAGCACCAATAAAGAGGCCGGGCGTTCCTTCCTTTTAGGTGTCAGTGCGAATTATAAAAGCCTTGTTCCTCAGCTTGAAACCAGCAATGGCTATGCCACAGATACCAAAATTAGTAGTCTGTCTTTTGCAAGTTACCTGAAAATGCAATGGAAACCTGTAACTGTAAAACTCTATGGGTTTCATGGATTGGATGCTTGCAACCTGACTATGCTTGGAGGTTATGCGGTAAAAGAGATAACTAATAAAATTACAGGTGAAGTTGCCTATACACCAGTAAAAACCCAATCAATGTGGTTGGATGTTCATACCAATGGTAAGAAGTGGCAGGTAGGTGTCTTTGGAGGATATACCAAGAATTTAGGTACAGTCGATCAAATGGTCGTACCTGCACAGTTTGATTATTCGGACATGACTTTTTATAGTCGCGGCAGTAATATCGACCATGTGTACAGGACATCAGCCCGCTTGATTTATAATAATGGGAAATTCAGAGCAGCACCAGAATTAGAGTATACAGTAGCTGCCTATGCCAAAAACAGCAGCAGCTATGACGAATATGGCAAAATAACCGATGCCAATACCGTTGGAAATTTTAGATTCATCATGGGATTCTATTATTTCTTTTAAACCAATACAGAAATTACAAATCATTTATTGTCAAATAATTAAATTATAAATTGCTATGGTAAATAAAATCACAAGTTTGGCAGAATATCTGCAGAAGTACAAAGAAAGTGTTGCAGACCCAGAAGGCTTTTGGGCAGATATCGCAGAGAGCCATTTTTGGAGAAAAAAATGGGATCGTGTGCTGGACTGGCGCTTTGATGGTCCTGATGCACCAGATGTGAACTGGTTCGTTAACGGAAAACTTAATATCACCGAAAATATTTTCGAAAGAAATATGTTCACCCGCAAGGATCAGGTAGCCCTGATCTGGGAACCCAACGACCCAAGTGAAAAAGAAATCAGATTAACCTATGGTGAGCTTTTCGATAAAGTAAAGCAATTCGCCAATGCCCTGCTTAAATTGGGTGTTAAAAAAGGCGATCGTGTGGCCATTTACTTGCCCATGGTACCCGAGTTAACTGTGGCTATGCTTGCCTGTGCCCGTATTGGAGCCATCCACTCCATCGTTTTCGCAGGATTCTCAGCAACTGCCTTGGCTGACAGGGTAAATGATGCTGAATCAAATGTTATTATTACTGCTGATGGTGGTTACCGTGGAACCAAAACCATTCCTCTGAAAGGGATTGTTGATGATGCTGTAGAAAACTGTCCTACGGTAAAAAATACCATCGTATTAAACCGTACTGGTGAGGATGTAAATATGGTAGATGGTCGCGATATCTGGTGGCACGACCTGATTGAAGGTGTAAACACTGATAACGTTGCTGAGGTTATGGATGCTGAAGATACCCTCTTCATTCTTTATACTTCAGGTTCCACAGGAAAACCAAAAGGTGTACTCCACACCACAGGTGGTTATATGGTATATGCGGAATATACTTTCAAAAATGTATTCCAATACAATGATGGCGATATCTACTGGTGTACAGCTGATATTGGCTGGGTAACCGGTCACTCCTATATTGTTTACGGACCGTTGTTAACAGGTGCTACAAGTATTATGTTTGAAGGTGTACCTACATGGCCAGATGCCGGCAGGTTCTGGGAAGTAGTTGACAAATACAAAGTCAACCAGTTTTATACTGCTCCTACTGCTATTCGTGCCCTGGTTGCACAAGGCGACGAGTGGGTAACCAAACACGACCTGAGTTCGCTTACGGTGCTAGGAACAGTTGGAGAGCCTATTAACGAGGAAGCCTGGCGTTGGTACCACGACCTGGTAGGACAGGGCAGATGCCCAATTGTTGATACCTGGTGGCAAACCGAAACCGGTGGTATTATGATTACTCCATTGGCAGGTATCACACCTACCAAACCATCACTGGCCACCTTACCATTGCCTGGTGTTCAACCCATACTGGTAGACCCAGAAGGAAATGAACTCAAAGGCAACAGCGTTGAAGGTATCCTTTGTATCAAACATCCATGGCCGGGCATGCTTAGAACTACTTATGGCGACCATAAAAGATGTTTTGATACCTATTTCTCCATGTTCAAGGGTTTATACCTAACAGGTGACGGAGCCAAACGTGATGAAGAAGGCTATTACAGAATTATTGGTCGTATTGATGATGTGATCAATGTATCTGGACACCGTATTGGTACTGCCGAGGTGGAAGATGCCATCAACCAGCATCCTAAAGTAAATGAGAGTGCTGTGGTTGGTTATCCACATGAAATTAAAGGTTCCGGTATATATGCTTATGTGATCTGTGATGAGCTTTCCAGTGTAGAAATGGAAACCATTGAGAAAGAAATCAGGGCAACTGTGACCAAATTTATCGGGCCTATAGCCAAGCCGGATATGATCCAGATTGTTAGCGGTCTTCCAAAAACAAGATCAGGTAAAATTATGAGACGTATCCTGCGTAAGATTGGTGAAGGTGATGCTTCCAATCTTGGTGATACCTCTACATTACTTGACCCAGGTGTAGTCGAAGAAATTATCGAAGGCGCCAAAGTGGAGGTGAAACGCTAAGTCAACCCAAAATCATCGAAAAGACATCCTGACATCAGGGTGTCTTTTTCGATTGTTGAAAACATAAAATTTAAAGAATTTGCTATGGAAAATAATAAAGTGATGAACCGGGGATTGGTTGTTGTAGGTGCTATCCTCATACAGCTGGCCTTGGGTGCTATCTATGCCTGGTCGGTATTTACACCCTCGCTAACATCTGAAGGCTGGGCCAAAGCTGATACCCAGTGGGTATTTGCCATCGGGCTGGCTTCATTTGCTGTGTTTATGGTTGTTGCCGGAAGAAAACTGGCCAGCTGGGGACCTCAAAAATTAGCCTGGATTGGTGGTATTGTTCTGGGAATTGGATATATACTTGCCGGTTTGATTGGCGGAACCAGTTTTTGGGCCCTGACCCTGCTTATCGGACTCATTGGAGGTGCCGGTATTGGTTTGGCTTATGTGGTACCCATTGCAGTGGGTATGCGCTGGTTTCCTGATAAAAAAGGAATGATTACCGGTCTTGCCGTTGCTGGTTTCGGATTTGGAGCCATGCTCTGGGTGAAACTTGCAGGTTCCTGGGGTCATCTCATTGAGAATATGGGTCTGTCCACCACCTTTATGGTATATGGTATTGCCTTTGCCGCTATGGTTATTATCGGTGGTCTGTGGATGCGATTCCCACCTGCCGGATGGAAACCTGAAGGCTATGAGGAAGCTGCAGCTGCAGCAGCAGGCAGTGCCGATGATAAGGAGTTTACAAGCAGTGAAATGCTCGGTAAAGTTCAATTTTATCTGATTTTCCTCACCTTTGTCTTTAGTGCAGGTGCAGGATTGATGTCCATCGGATTGATGAAACTCTATCCCATGGAAGCCCTTCAGGCCAATGGATTTACCATGGCTGAAGCCAGTGCCATCGCTGGTACTGCAATGGCCGTATTTTTCAGTCTTGCCAACGGACTGGGTAGAATCATCTGGGGAACCTTAAGTGATAAACTGGGGCGAAAAACTTCTATTCTCATTATGACAGCAACCCAGGGTGTATTGGTGATTATGTTCACCTATATGGCTGGTAGCGAAATGTTATTGTATTTGGGAGCCACTCTCATTGGCTTTAACTTCGGTGGTAACTTCGCCTTATTCCCAACCATTACAGCGGATACCTTCGGTGCCAAAAATGTGGGACAAAACTATCCCTTCGTATTTCTTGCCTATGGTGTGGGCGGTATCGCCGGTCCTATTTTGGGAGGAATAATGGGTGATGTGGGGAATTTCCCCATGGCATTTACCATTTCAGGGATTGCAGTATTATTAGGAACAATATTAACCTTTATGGTGAAACCTGCTAAAAAATAGTATTCATGACTATTATTCAAGCGCCTTGTTTTTCAAGGCGCTTTTTTTTTGCCATAAGTGATCGGATGACTGCAGCCATCCGATCATTATACACCATATTATTAAAATGTAAAAAATACGTAAAATATGACATTTATCACCTGAGATTAACTACTTTTGTGAATGATTTAACAATCAAATTTTAATTTGTAAGTATATAATAATCAGATATATAAATCTAGTTTGCTATGCCCATTAAGAAACTTGACAGCATATTCCGACCCAAACGTATCGCCCTGATTGGGGTATCCAATGACCCCAACAGTGTGGGGGGTATCACTTTACGAAACCTTGTAAGTGGTGGTTTTAGAGGAGTTGTATACCCGGTAAACCCAAGAAGGGAAGCTGTTATGGGCATACCCTGCTATCCTGATGTAAAGAGTTTACCCAAACAACCCGACCTGGCAGTGATCATGACGCCTGCCAATCTGATTCCGGGAGTGATGAAAGAATGTGGGGAAGCTGGCATCACCGGCATCATTATTATGTCTGCCGGGTTTAAGGAAACAGGTGCTGAAGGCAAGAAACTGGAAAACCAGCTGAAAGACATTGTTAAAGCCTATCCCGAAATGCGGGTGATAGGACCCAACTGTTTGGGGATCATCAATCCGGCGCAACGACTAAATGTGAGTTTTGCCAATAGCATGCCGCGCAAGGGTCATGTGGCTTTTATTTCACAATCAGGTGCTTTGTGTACCTCGGTTCTTGACTGGGCCAAAGAGGCAAAAATTGGATTTTCATATTTTGTTTCCATTGGTAATGCCATGGACGTCACCTTTGGTGATGTGATTGATTATTTTGGACAGGATTCTAACACCAAATCCATTGTGCTGTATGTGGAATCACTGGCTGATGCACGCTCATTCATGAGTGCTGCCAGGGCATTTGCACGTAAGAAACCCATTATCGTTTATAAATCTGGTCGCTTTCCTGAATCGGCAGCTGCTGCCGCTTCTCATACGGGAGCCATGACTTCAGAAGATACCATATTCGATGCAGTATTCAGAAGAGCAGGATTGGCAAGGGTATATGATATTGGTGACATATTTGACTTCACCGACCTCATTGGCCGTAAACGCATCCCCAAAGGTTCTGGCTTGGCCATAGTAACCAATGCCGGAGGTCCCGGTGTGATGGCTACGGACACACTCATTGCCATGCATGGCAGGCTGATAAAGCTGGAAGATGAAACCATCAAGAAGCTGGATGACTTTTTACCGGATTACTGGTCACATGGCAATCCTGTGGATGTTTTGGGAGATGCCACCCCTGGAAGATTTGCAAGAGCTACCCAGATTGTTCTGGAAGACAAACAGGTGGATGCGGTTCTGGTCATACTTACTCCTCAGGCCATGACCGATCCCACAGCTACAGCAAAGGAAATTGCCAAGCTTTCCAGAGAAACCTCTAAGTTGATTATGGCAGCCTGGTTGGGTGGCAGTAGCATGCGCGATGGGGTGAAGGTATTTATCGATGAAGGCATTGCCGTATATACTACGCCCGAACAGGCTATTCGCGCCTTTATGACACTTTCCAACTATTCGAAAAACCTGAATTTGCTGTATGAAACACCCAAAGATTTTCCGGTTTCATTTAGTGTGGACAGAGAAACTCTAAGGAAGAAATACCTGGATGACATCTTCCCAAAATCCATTACCCTTACGGAAGATGATTCCAAAATGCTCATCAATGATTATGGCATTCCATCCACCCATCCCGAAGTAGCACTTACCGAGGATGAAGCTGTAACCATTGCCGATCGTAAAGGTTACCCTGTGGTCTTGAAAATCAATTCCCCTGATATCACACATAAATCTGATGTGGGTGGTGTGGCCCTGAATCTGGAAAATGAAGAAATGGTGAGACTTACCTTCCGCAATATGCTGGAAACAGTAGCCCAAAAAGCTCCCAATGCTGAACTTAGGGGAGTGACCGTCCAGATTATGGCAGAAACACGTGAAGGTGTCGAAATGATCCTCGGGATTAAGAAAGATAAAATGTTTGGAACCGTTATGCTCGTAGGCATGGGTGGAACCAAAGCCGAGTTATTCAAAGACCGCAGGCTTGAGTTTCCGCCACTGAATGAGCAGCTGGCCAGACAAATGTTGAAGTCCCTAAAGATTTATCCTCTCCTGGAGGGTTATAGGGGTAGCAAACCAGTGAATATCGATAAGCTTATCGAAGTACTGATCCGCCTGTCCTATTTGGCGGCAGACTATCCTGAAATTGTTGAATTGGACATCAACCCTCTGATCGTGACACCAACTGATGTATTGGCACTTGATGCCAGGGTGGTTACCGAAGGAGGCCCTAAACAATATCACATCGATTTCTCACACTTGATCCTTCGTCCGTATCCAGAGCGACTCATCAAGAAAACCACATTGAAAGATGGTACGGAAGCTGTCTTACGACCCATTAAGCCTGAAGATGAGAGTCTTTGGTTGGAAATGCTTGGAAGCTGCTCCAAAGAGTCCATCTATCATCGTTTCAGATATGACTTCCATTTCAATTCACATGAGGTGGCCACACAGTTCTGTTATATTGATTATGATCGTGAGATGGGGATTGTTGCGGAAATCGATTATGAAAATCGTAAACGCCTGATCGGAGTGGGCAGGTTAATTGCTGATCCTGATGTTGAAATGGCAGAATATGCTGTGTTGGTCACGGACCAGTGGCAGCACCGTGAGCTGGGTTTAACTCTCACCAATTATTGTGAAGAAATTGCAAGGACTGCAGGAATTAAACGTATTGCGGCTGAAACCACCAAAGACAATAAAGCCATGATTAATGTCTTTAGAAAACTGAACTATAAAGTTCATTTTAATGAAGACACCACGGTTACTGTTATTAAAGATCTTGAGGAAACCGAATAGGTTCAGATTTGTTTAGTATTGTAGAAAGATAGGTAGATGTTGGATTCCAAACTGATACGTGAAGCGGCAGAGCTGATACGGCATTCCAGATATGGAGTGGCCTTTACAGGTGCTGGTATTTCCGTGGAAAGTGGAATCCCGGCCTTTAGGGGGGCGGATGGCCTTTGGAATAAGGTGGATCCCATCTATTTTGAAATCGATTTTTTCCGGAAAAAACCCTACCAATCATGGAAGGTGATAAAAGAGATATTTTACGATAAGCTGTCTGATGCTGAACCCAATATCTCCCATCACATGCTCGCGAAAATGGGCGAAAGGGGATTCATAGAATCAGTGATCACCCAGAATATTGATCATTTGCATAGTAAGGCAGGTAGTAAGCCTGTTTATGAATTGCACGGCACCTATAAACAATTGGTTTGTATTGAATGCCAGTCGGAATTTGATCTGAATTTTGCCAATTTTGACTTTTTGCCACCCACATGTTATGTGTGCAAGGGCATCCTCAAACCTGATATGGTGTTTTTTAATGAACCCATCCCTCATTTTGCTAAAAAACGCTCTTTTGAGCAAGCAGAAAAGGCAGATGTGTTTATTATCATCGGAACCAATGCTGAGGTCTTTCCGGCCAACACCATCCCGGTAAAGGCCAAGGAAACCGGAGCCAAAATAATTGAAATTAATATTGAACCATCCCAGTTTACAGAGTCCATTACCGATATTTTCCTCAATGGGAAAGCCACAGAAGTGATGTCGGCTTTGGGAGCTTTGTTATATTTGGATGATTACTAGCGTAAACATAATACTTAAATAATCAATTGACATTAGTTATGAGTCAACTATCAGCCTTCGGATTAGGCGAAAAATTAAAATCTCAAGGAAAGATACAGAATGTAGGTATCGTAGGATGTGGAAGCGTAGGGCAGGAAATCTGTTTGTTGGTTTCACGTGCCGGATTGGATGTGGTATTTGTGGATGTTTCAGAGGAGCGAATTGCTGAAATATTCAAAAGCATGGAAGAGAAGCTGGATGATATGATCCGTCACTGGGGTCTTACCGGTTCTGAAAAGAGATTGGTGTTATCCAGAATAAAAGGGAGCACTAAGATTGAGGAATTGAGTCATTGCGAGGTGGTTATTGAAACCATCAGCTCCAGGCGTCCGGGTACCATGATTGAACAACGGATAGAACTGTTTCATAAGATCGAAGAAGTAGTAGCGGATGATACTATTATCTCTTCAAACCTTTCTACTTTGATGATTTCGAATCTGGCCAGTAATTTGAAAAAGCCCGAGCGTGCCATCGGTTTGCATTTCATCGAACCCATTGATAAAACACATATTGTGGAAGTAGTGAAAGGTGTGGATTCTTCCGATGAAGCCTTTGACAAACTGAGCCGTTTTTGTGGTATGATCAGCAGAAAAGTAATCAGCATACATGAGTCGCCGGGGAATATCAGTACCCGTATGATCATATCCATGATTAACGAAGCCTGTGAGATCTTAATGGAAGGTGTGGCCTCGGTTCAGGATATTGACGAAACCATGCGTGAAGCCTCTGGCCACTTTGTAGGTCCTTTTGAATTGGCCGATAAGATTGGTCTGGATAAAATACTCAAGTATATGGACAATTTGTATGCGGAGTTTGGTGAGAAGAAATACAAGGCTTCACCAGTAATTAAGCGATTGGTAAGGGCCAATTATTTGGGTCGTCACACTGGTAAAGGTTTTTATAATTATGAAAACGGGAAACCTGTGGGGAATACCATCACATGCGTAGTTGTTGAATAGTAAAGCAGAAAAAAACAAAGAGATGAAAATAATAGTATTGAATTGCGGCAGTTCTTCCATTAAATATCAACTGTTCGACATGCCCACCGCCAGGGTTATTGCCAAAGGACTTGTGGATAAAATCGGACTTAAAGGCTCTGCCATTAAACATACCAATGAAGCCGGTGAGAAAACCACATTGGAAGGAGAGATTCTGGATCACCAGCAAGGTATTGAATATCTGTTGGGTATTCTGATCAGTAAATCGCATGGATGTATGAGTAAGCTTGAAGAGATAGAAGCCGTGGGACATCGTGTGGTCCATGGGGCGGAAGCTTTCAGCGGAAGTGTACTAATAACCGATGAGGTGGTGGAGGCACTTGAAAAATCTTCCGAACTGGCTCCCCTGCATAACCCACCTAATTTAAGGGGTATCTATGCCATGCAACAGTTACTTCCGGAAGTGAAACAGGTAGGGGTATTTGATACCGCTTTCCACCAAACCATGCCCGAGCATGTGTATTTGTATGCCATTCCCTATATCCTATACGAAAAATACAAGATCCGCCGCTATGGCTTTCATGGCACCAGCCATAAGTATGTTTCAGGCCGCGCATGTGAGATTTTAAAAGTCGCTGCTGATGGGCAGAAAATTATCACCTGCCATCTGGGTAATGGTTCTTCTGTGGCTGCGGTTA
Source organism: Bacteroidota bacterium (assembly GCA_016845175.1). Classification (GTDB taxonomy): domain Bacteria; phylum Bacteroidota; class Bacteroidia; order Bacteroidales; family F082; genus JAERTD01. The sequence continues at coordinate 25,592 of JAERTD010000032.1, forward strand.
AAGACGGCCAGTCCTTTGATACCTCCATGGGTATGACTCCCACAGAAGGTTTGATTATGGGTACCCGTTCCGGTGATATTGATCCCGGTGCCCTGCTGTATATAGCAGATAAGGAAGAAACCAGTATCGCCTATACCAATACCTTACTCAATAAGTTTTCAGGTATGATGGGTATTTCTGGTGTGTCATCTGATATGCGTGATCTGGAAGAAGCCGCTGAAGAGGGTAACCACCGTGCTAAGGTAGCACGTGATATGTTCGCTTACCGTGTGAAAAAATATATTGGTTCCTATGCAGCTGCCATGGGTGGTGTGGACACCATCGTATTCACCGGAGGTATTGGTGAAAGAGATCCTGAAATCAGAAAACAAATTTTAGGTGACCTTGAATTCTTGGGTGTGACTTTGGACGCATCAACTGCTGATGTAAAAGGTGAGGAAGCCATGCTGAGTACCGCCGACTCCAAGGTGAAAGTGTTGGTTGTACCCACCGATGAAGAACTTATGATAGCCAAGGATACCTTTGAGATTGTAGTCTGAATTCATTAACCACAAACCTCCTGAGTCAGGAGGCCTATTAAACTCATTAAGTGCGCAAGCGAAGTCATTCGTTTGCGCACTTCTTTGTTTAGATAAAATCCACTGCTTCAGACTTTCTTGTCGAGCATCAGGATTTCATTGGCTATTACCTCAGTGCTGTAACGTTTGTTGCCTTCCTTGTCATCCCACTGATTGTAGGTGAGCTTACCCTGAATGGCAATTTCACTGCCTTTGTTCAGATAGTCAGAGGCAATTTTAGCGGTATTGCCAAAGGCTACCACATTATGCCATTGGGTTTCTTCCACCCGGTTGCCATCTTTATCTTTGCGGTAGTCGTTGGTGGCCATGGGAAAATTGACTTTCATATTGCCATTGTCAAAGGTGAAGGTTTTTGGGTCTGTTCCCAGATGTCCGATGAGGTGGACAGAGTTTCTTAAAGTTGTCATGATACAAGTATTTAATTAGTAATGGCCCGTGGGCTTTTGTTTGATGAAGCAAAACTAGCTTGGGAATAACAAGCGATTTGGTTAATAAGTATTTACTTACGTTTAACAGTCGTTTGTAAACGTTTAAAAATGATAATGAAATTGAAGTCAGCTTTCACAGTATGATAGAAACTAGATGTTTAATGATAAGCGGATGTATTATATTTGTTTCTTAGCACCAATCAATTTAAAAACAATTAAAAATGAAAGTTACGACCGAAAAAAATGAAAAGCTTGCCAATATGATATTCGCATCCATCTATCCACTTTATCTGGATAGATTAGAGAAAAATGGTAGAACGAAAGAAGAACTCAACCAGGTAATAGAATGGTTAACTGGTTTTGATCAGGATGCTTTACAAGCACTTATTGATGAGAAGGCAACTTATAGAACATTTTTTCAAAAAGCTAAAATACATCCAAATGCACACCTGATTAAAGGAGTCGTTTGTGGTTATCGAATTGAAGAAATAGAGGATGAATTTGACTTGTATAGACAATGCAGACGTATGGAAAAGCTGATTGATGAATTGGCAAGAGGTCGTAAAATGGAGAAAATATTAAGGGAAGAAAAGAAATGAGTAAAGAACTTGAAAGAAAGGATATTGAACCGACAACAATTGATTGGGATGAACATGCTGGATACTGGGATGATTTTGATGAAGCCAAGGATTATTCTTCGAAAATATTCAAACTTTTAACAAATCAAATAGACCTGAAAAACCTGAGCATTCTGGATTTTGGTTGTGGCACAGGATTGCTGACAGACTATATGCGAGAACAAGCTAAAAGAATTGTTGCGCTGGACTCTTCTAAGAAAATGATAGAAGTATTGCATGGAAAAAATTACGAAAATGTAGAAACCCTGGTGGGTGAGTTAAACAGGAAAACTGTTTCTGAAAATCCTGCACTGCAAGAGCATTTCGACTTGGTAGTTGCAGCTTCAGTTTGTGCCTTTTTGCCCAATTATACAGAAGTGTTGGGCATCATTAAATCCTTGTTGAAACCACAGGGGATGTTCGTTCAATGGGATTGGTTACGATCAGAGAAGGATTCCGATTTTGGATTCACAGAGTCAATGATCCAAGAGGCTTATGACGCAGTCGGCCTGAAAGTAGATTCCATTTGTATTCCTTTTCATATGATGGAAAATGATGAGAAAATGGAAGTGTTAATGGCCGTGGGAAAACCATAAGTTTATCGCTCCATTTCCTTGGTCAGAGAAACCTAAACCCAGAAAATGATATGTCAGCAAAAAAAGAAATAGCTAAGGATAATTACCTTCAGGTAGATAAACTGCTTATCAGGGATGCCAGGCCCGACCTGGCTGAAGGACTCATCATTGCCCGATTGTTTGATGAAGCTGCTGAAGGTTTTTTTAAATCCATGCTTGGGACAAACGCCTATGAACTCATAGCCGAGGCATTTACTAAAACTAACAATGCCTATTCTCATGAGCATGTCAGTATCATTGAGTATGAGGGTGCAATTGCCGGGATGATATCCGGCTTTACCACCATCGAAAAACGAGGCTTTATCGCCAATATCCTATCTCAGTCAAATAAAGGAAGTAAGATGAAAATCATGATGTTTTCAGTGGTTGGACGCTTGCTGTCACGTTATTTGGGTCCCAGAGGTGATAATGATTATTATCTGGAAGCACTGGCTGTAAATGATCCTATGCGTGGGAAAGGACTTGGCCAAAAATTGTTGCAATTCGCCGAGGAAAAGGCTAAGAATAAAGGAGCGGCGACCATGTCATTGGATGTGACGGGTAAAAATGACAGAGCCATACGCACCTATAAAAAAATGGGCATGGTACAGGTTTCTCAATGGCCAAACTTCCTGAAGCTTCCTGCACTATTCATTAGGATGGAGAAAAGGCTGTAGTTAGTGTTTAGGACATCAGATTTATTGGGGACCCACATCCTGAACTTTTTTTATCTTGGGCGAAAAAGCTTAAGCATATGGCAAAAAAAGGATCCATGCCCAATTACGAAACCATCGACGATTATATTGCTAATCAATCGAAAGAAGCACAAGTACTTTTACAGGAGCTAAGATGCCTGATAATGGAGGCAGCACCGGATGCTGTGGAAATTCTGAATTATAAAGTGCCCACCTTTACTCTGGTGCCAGGAGGAAAAAAGGACCAGCAGATCATGATGGCTGCCTATGCCAAGTTTGTTGGATTCTATCCTTTTCCAAGCACTATGGCCGAGTTTTCGGAGGAATTAAAGGACTATAAACAAGGTAAAGGCTCGGTACAATTCCCCTATAACAAAACCTTACCAAAAAATTTAATCAAAAGAATGGTCCAATTCAGAAGAAATGAGATCTTACAGACGAAATAATCTGATCATTTCAATAATAATATAAAAGCAACCTCGATCCTATGGAAACAAAAATCATCAGAACATGGAAGGGATGGACAAGCAAGGAGAATGCCGCAGTTTATGAGGATATGCTCATCCATGAAGTTTTTCCCGAAGTAAAAAAGAAAGGCGTCTTAGGTCTGGAAAAAGTGAGTATTTCCACATCGGAGAAGGAAGATGAGGTGGAGTTCTTTCTGGTGCTGCAGTTTGATTCGCTCGAATCGGTAAAGCGTTTCGCTGGCGAAGATTATCAGAAAGCCTACATACCGGATAATGCAAAAAGGGTATTGTTAAGATATGAAGAAAGTGCACAACACTATGATTTAAAGGAGGAACTTGAGCTCTAAACACTAATACAGAGAAATTCAAAGCTATGAGGATATGGTCCATACATCCAAAGTGTCTTGACACAAAGGGACTTGTGGCTTTGTGGAGGGAAACCCTTTTAGCAAAGAAAGTACTGGCTGGCAAGACCAAAGCATACAGAAATCACCCGCAGTTGAACAGGTTTAAAGAAATGATTGATCCGGAAGGAGGAGTCGACCATTACTTATCGTATATATACGAAGAAGCCAAACGCAGGAATTACAACTTCAACCGGGAAAAGATCAATTGGGATTTTGAATTCATGGGGTTAGCTGTGACCAAGGGTCAGATACAATTTGAAGCCAGACATTTACTGGCTAAGCTGAAGAAGCGAGATCCAGGGAGATTCCAGTCACTCAGCCTGCTGGATCACTTCGATCCACACCCCATTTTTCAGGTGGTCGATGGCCCCATAGAAGACTGGGAGCGGATTTGAATAGTCACTGTTTGTGATGATCCTATACTCATTATCCAAGTCTTTTAACAAGGACCACGCATAAAATATTTATCTACAAATGGAATGAACTATTTTTTCACCCTGGTGTTTTACACAAAGTATGAAGGAGATTTATCTAAAGTATGAAGGACATTTGGGAAAAGTATGAAGGAGATTTGTAAAAAAGATGAAGAGGTTTTGGAATGTGCTGCCCATGCTGTCTTGCTTTAATAGTATTAGACAAGCCAGACTGACATGACTATTTATCGGTAACCATCACAATTGGTCACCCTGAGTGTTCGACTGAGCTCACACCATGCTCCTTCGCAAAAGCAGCAGCGCAAGCATAAGGTCCGTCGAAAGGTGAGGGAAGGCCTGTTTCGTAAAGGATGACAAGTGTTGACAGCTATTGTTACACTGTTCGATTGTTTCATTGTTCCACTGTTGTTAATTAGTTGTGCCTTTAACAACCCCTATACTTCTATTCCCTTATTACCCTTTTTGTCATATTGAGCGCAGCGAAATATCTATGTGGATGTACACATAGATCCTTCACTTCGTTCAGGATGACATCGTCGATTATTATGGATTTAGTTGTTGGTTTTGTTGGGTCACCCTAAGTATTCTAAGGTAAAGTCAAGTATTTAGACAGATAATTGCACATATGGCTCCTCTCTAGCAGCCACTGCGAAAATTCGATATACAATTTTGCAAGCCACAGCATTAATTACAGACATCTTGTGTTTTCCTTCCTTGGTCTTTCGATTAAAATATGTTCTTATTTGCTGATCATGCACAATTGCTGTATTTGCTGCATTGAACAGAAGTTTTTTCATATCCTTGTTTCTGTATTTACTGGTTTTGTTTTGTCTCCTAACACTAGTTCCTGAGCTATATTCAAAAGGCGCTAATCCACAATAACAATTGAACTTTCTTGGGTTTTCAAATGATTTAAAGTTATTGGTGTATATCAGTACTGCAGAAGCAGTAATCAATCCTACACCGGTTACTTTACTGATCCTAGTATAGGATTGTTTAAGATCTGGATCATGATTTATAAGCTCAAGGATCTTTTTCTCAAGAGAGTCTATTTTAGTGTCAAATCTTTTAATTTCCTTCCGGTGTTGATTGACTTCATGCTTCAGATCAATGATTTTTGAGCTTATAAGAAGTGACTTATAGGCATTTTTCAACTGTGTTCTTATTCTAACAAACTGGTCACGGATTGTCAACAATGTTTTCATTTTAAGTATTGTCTGTCCATGCATTGATGTTTGTTTTAACTTGTGAGAGAATGTAGCAGAATAGATTGCTATTCGTTGAGCATCTATCGCGTCAGATTTCCCCCTAGTCAGACCACTTGACCTGATAATATCCAGTGAAGAGATCATAGAATAATTACAGTTTTTGATTTGCAATATGTGGGCTAATAGCAGACCATAATTACCAGTGTGCTCCAAACAATACCAGATTGGAGAGCCGTTACACTGCTTCTCAACATGCTTGATCATTTTACTTATACCAGCAACTGAGTTGTCTAATTTGGAAGTAAAAAGAATTTGTTTGCTAGCGCCGAAACATCCAGAATAATCCAAAGAATCTTTTGACACATCAATACCGCAGAATAAATAATCCATAACTTTACATTTAAATTTATACAACTCTGTTTGAACCAGGTTGGAGTTCGAAGCTAAAACCATTAATAAGCCGTAATGCTTAAGATTCTAAATGGCTCAAGAACTCTCGAAAAGGCTAGGTCTGATACTCAGGATAAGCCCCTAGCTTTACTGTCGAATTAGTTCACCTAACCTTTTCTGGTTCTTCAGAAATAACTCTTAAATTTAATAGAATACCAATTATTGGCTAAACTAATGGCTTGTCGAAGGCTATGGGGAAGGTCTTGGAACAGAGGTATAGCCACATTGTCATTATGAACAGAATGAAGAATCTCCTACTAGCTGAATCGAGTAAATCTTAAAACTCAATTCTCAACTGCCCTGAATCACCCAAATGCTCAGAAGGAAAGCCCGACATGGTTGCGCCTAAAAGACGGACACCTTTGCTCTCAATCTCCTCCTGAGGTAAGAAGCCAGCAAGTGTTTGCCTTATCGCTGCTTTGGTAAATGATGCTGAGTCTGTGTGGCTTCTTGTAATGGTGGTGAAATCTGCAAACCGAAGCTTCAGTGTGATGGTTTTTCCGGATAGCTTTTTTGATTCATATCGCTCCCACATTATATTGATTACCTCATCCAGCCTTTCCTTTACCTCACCTAATGAATAATAATCGCACTCGTACGTTCGTTCTGCCCCAATAGATTTTCTTTTTCTGATGGGTTTGACAGCGCGTTCATCAATTCCCCTAACGGCATCATAAAAATAGGACCCGGCCTTACCAAAATGGGTACTCATTTCATTTCTTGATAATTGCAATAAATCGTGTCCCGTGAAGATATGCATGCGGTGCATTTTCTCCTCGGTTTTCTTACCTACGCCATGGAAACGACCCACTTCGAGGCCTTCCAGAAAAGCAGGTCCTTGCTCGGGTTTGATCAGGTAAAAGCCATCCGGCTTATCCATATCTGAAGCAATTTTTGCCAGGAACTTATTGTAGGAAACACCAGCAGAAGCGATGAGACCGGTTTGCTTTTTAATTTCATTTTTAATCTCCATGGCGATCAGGGATGCAGAAGGAGGACCTTTTTTTGCTTGGGTAACATCCAGGTAAGCCTCATCCAGCGAAAGGGGTTCCACCAGATCGGTATACATCTTAAAGATGTTACGTATGTCTTCAGAGACAGATCTATACACGTCAAAGCGGTGGGGGACTACAATGAGTTGAGGGCATTTCTGTAAGGCTCTGGTCATGGGCATGGCAGAGAACACCCCATACTTTCTGGCCTCATAACTGGCAGCAGCAACCACTGAACGGGGACCACGATGGCCCACAGCCAGTGGTTTCCCTCTGTGCTCAGGAAAATCCCGTTGTTCCACAGAAGCAAAAAATGAATCCATGTCAATATGAATGATTTTTCTCATGAGGTTCTGATGCTGTTATTTCCGCGAACGGAAGATAGAACTTAATTGAAATATCGACAAGGATATTTTTTCAAAACCTTCATCAATTCATGGCATGCCATCCTGCATAATATTCTATTTTTGTTCGACGCATTTAAACTATCGATGATGAAATTGAGTATATCCTCTTCCTTTGATGCAGGTAACATTGAAGTGGTTTCACTGGAGCATCCAGAAAACATCCAGCTTAAAATTGAAAAAGATTCGAATTCTGAATTCCTACAATGGTTTTACTTTAACCTGCAAGGGGCCAATGGTATCCATTGCAAGTTCAATATTCTGAATGCGGGAGAGGCTGCCTATCCTGAGGGCTGGGAAAACTATCAGGCCAGAGCCTCCTACGACAGGGTGGTTTGGTTTCAAATTCCAACAACATATGAAGATGGTGTGCTGAGCATGGAGTTCATACCAGAATTCGACAGTGTGTATTTCGCCTATTTTGCTCCCTTCTCCTACGAACAGCACCTGGATTTGGTGAATGATGCCCAGCTTTCCTCCTTATGCAGTCTGGAAACCATAGGACATACTACCCAGGGAAGACCCATAGACTTTTTAAGAATTGGTGATGGTGATGAGGATAAAAAGAAATTGTGGGTGATTGCGCGTCAACATCCTGGGGAAACCATGGCTGAATGGTTTATGGTCGGTTTGATTGACCGCATACTGGATGAAGAGGATGCTTCGGCCGTGTCATTGCTGGAAAAAGCCAATCTGTATATGGTACCCAATATGAATGTGGACGGAAGTATTTTGGGTAATTTGAGAGTAAATGCCAAGGGAGTTAATCTGAACCGGGAATGGCAAACCCCCAGCATTGAAGATAGTCCGGAGGTGTATTATGTAAAGGAAAAGATGAAAGAGATCGGTATGGATTTCAACCTGGATGTCCATGGCGATGAAGGGTTACCATATAATTTCATTTCCGGTATTGAAGGCATACCTTCATTTGATGAGAAACTGAGTAAGCTAACGGATGATTTTATGAATCACTGGAAAGCCATTAATCCGGATATGCAGGATGTTCATGGATATCCTAAAAATGAAAAAGGTCAAGCCAATCTGATGATTTGTTCTAAGAATTTGGGTGAGGAGTTTCAATGTCTTAGCCAAACGCTGGAGATGCCGTTCAAGCAGAATGATAATATTCCTGATGAATTGTTGGGTTGGTCAGCTGAAAGGTCTATTAAGTTGGGAGAATCGTTGGTGCCGGTGCTCTTAAGGATTGTGGATGATCTTTAGGTTTTAACGAACTGGTTTCACAATTGTACAAGTCTCCACTATTTTGTCATCCTGAGCATGGCGAAACCAGACAGCATCGCTTTCGTGTAGCTTCAGCAAAGCAAAGCCACTGGCAGGGATCTCTTGTTTTAAGACAGGATATTTGTTATAGATTATCAAGGTTCATTATTTATTTGCCCTCATGCCATTTGCTTGTGATTTTCGATACGCTTACATTTTACAGGAGATTAAGAAATATCACTAATGCGTATCGATACCCCTTTTTTCTTGATAAAAAAGGGGTAGAAAAAAATCAAGGCTGCCTGAAAAACAGCTATTGTCTGATTACCCTGCCCAACTGCGGCCGGGTGATTTTCGAACAAGTTCTCAACTACCCGGTCTTACTAAGGCAGGCTTGCCATCCAACACCTGTTTTTCAGAAGGCCGGAATAAAAATGAAGATGGGGCATCTATTCCATAATATATAATACATCGACCATAATACATTACAACACCATCATACATCGACTATAGTACATTCCTCATTCCATTGCTTCCATCAGCTCATCGGTGAGTTCCATATTATGGAAGACTTGCTGCACATCATCATCTTCTTCGAAGAGGTCGATTATTTTCAGAATTTTTTTGGCATCGCCGGTTTCCAATGTTTTGGTGTCAGCAGGAAGTCGTTGAAGTTCAGCACTCTCGGGTTCGATACGCATTTCTTCCAGTTTCTTCATCATGGAGCCAAAATCTTCCATTGACGTGGTGATATGGAAGAAACCATCTTCTTCCAATTCCAGGTCTTCAGCACCGGCATCAATCAGTTCCAGTTCAAACTCTTCCTGATCAATATCACCTTTTGGAACCACAAAAATACCTTTGCGATCGAATAAAAAACTCAGCGAACCATTGGTGCCCAAATGGCCTTCATATTTATTAAAGACTGAGCGCACACTTGAAACAGTACGTTGGTGGTTGTCGGTGGTACATTCGATATATGCGGCAATTCCGTGGGGGAGGTAGCCTTCGAAAGTGAGTTCTTCGAAGCTGGCCGCATCCTTGTCCTTGCCTTTGCTGATGGCTCTCTCGATATTGTCTTTGGGCATGCTTTGCCCTTTGGCATTGGCAATGGCCACACGCAGGCGAGGATTTCCATCGGGATCATGACCACCTTCTTTAACGGCTACGGTTATTTCTTTGATTAGTTTGGAAAAAATCTTGGACCTTTTGGCGTCTGCTGCGCCTTTCTTCCGCTTAATGGTCGACCATTTGCTATGTCCTGACATGGCTGAAGGGATTGGTTTCTACCGTAAATATAATTAAAAAGAAGCTGTTGGTTGGCTTAATTAGCTTGACTTATGGGTTATGAAGCCAGACAATAGCAGAGCTGCAGCAGGGATAGGAATGGCAGCCCGCCAGTCTGCTGGCGGCTATAATGGATAGCCCGCCCGGCTGCCCAAAAAAAAACATCCTCCATGGCCGCTAAGCATGAAGGATGCAATGTTGATGTTTTGGTTGTGTGCTTACCAACCCACCAATGTAATACCAGCAGACCAGGGGTATAATTCGGGTCCGCGGTTGTCCTGGAACATGGAATTCATGGAGTAATTGAAGAAGAGGTTGATGATACCATAACCCATGCGTACACCTGCATCGAAGCGGAAGGGGCGCAGATGGAAACTATTGAAATTCTTTACGATATTCCGGTCGGAGGCGTTGGGAGTTATAAAAGTATAGGGTAGGGTTTGTCCGGTGGCGGGATCTTTCAATGTGTATTCCTGATTGGCATCGTTAAAGTATATTTTGGTATGGGTACTTACGCGAGCACTCATGGTAGCCCCTACAGCAAAGTGAAAGCGGCGGGTTCTCTTTGAATGATTGGTTTGGAATTCAATAAATAAAGGCACTGTGATATACATGGCTGTAAGTTTTGTTTTCCTTACAGAAACTCCTTCCATATAATAACCTTCGATTACTGAACTGTCGGGGGTCAGCATGGTTTTGTTTGTAAAGCGGTAGTTGTTCCATGCCATACCGATACCAGTGACCAAACCAATGGTTTTGTTTTTGTTAAGGGCTATATTTTGCTCGTAAATATTGAGGTTTACAGCAATGGATTTTTCATACCTGAGGTTTAGATAATCATATTCTGCACCCCAGTTGGTATTAAAATCGGGTGTTACATAACCATTAATTCCAAGCTCAACGCCACCCCAGTGGCCATTGAATCGAACGGGTTTGCAGCGCTTCCATTTCACATCACCATCATCACTGACAATGAGGACATGACTACCAACCCTCACACGGGTGGTATCGCCATCAATTACCTGAACATTCAAAGAACCCACATTTACTGTTGTGGTGTCATCATAGGAATGACTTGAGTAAGTGGTAGAAACACTGCTGTTACCAGAAATAACCACTTTTTCGGTGCCTTTTTTGTTTTCAATGATTACTGTTTGAGGTTTGTCGATATACTTCACTTCTGAAGCACCGGATACCTGATAGGTAAGATTGGTGCTGGCATTAACCAGGACTTCACTGGCACCACTGGCATTGGCCACGGCTGAAGTTGTTTTCAGATCACCTGCTTTTAGCTCGGACGCCCCGCTGACTTCTGCTACTAAAGAAGTGGCTTCACCGCTTAGCTTCACTTCAGAAGCACCACCCACATGGGCCACAATACTTTTGTAATTGAGGTTGAGTTTGGCTTCAGAGGCACCTGAGCCTTTAATGCTCAGGGCTGTGCCAGTTAATTGTTCGGGTGTTCTGACATCTGAGGCTCCGGAAACACTGATCTTTTTGTACTCAGGACAAGTGATATAGAACTTCATCTCGTCGTATTTTTTAATCTTGCTGAGTTTGATATCCAAAGTGTTGTTGTTGATCCTGAGCTCTATATTGGGCATGAGGTTTTCATGGGTTTCAATGACCACACTGTGGACATCGCCTTGTAGGAGAACCACTTCCTGTGCGCCATGGATATTGACATTATGAAAAGCGGCCACTTGATGTTCCCTTTTTACAATTTCTCCCTTGCCAATGGTTTGAGCCTGAACCGACCAGGTGGCAAAAAAGAGTATTAAAATGATAAGGTGTAAATTTCTATTTTTCATGATTCTAGATTTATTAATGGTTTTGAAAGTATGACGGGAAAGCTATGCTATTGTTACAGAAGCGGGGTGAAAAACTTATAAATGGCTCTTATTCAGAAGATGGTGCGCTTGGGATGGAGCGGTCCAGACGAACCAGTTCACCTGCTACCTGATAACGTAAGAGTTCCCCATCTTGGTTGTAGGTTTTTACCGGAGTGGTTTGATTGCCTGTAACGGTATTAAATACCAAAATACTATTGTCAAGGAAACGAATGAGGAAAGGTTCCTTTTTCTTATCAGTTTTGTTTTGTCGACGATCAGCGCGTTTAATTCGTTGGCCTAGTTCCGAACTATTGCGTTGGATAATGCGACCCAATAAGCTGTTCTTTTTTTGTTGAGGAATTTCAGCATCAACCAATGTGCCGGAATTCCAATGGAAATTCATGATGGCGGTGGGTTCCTGTGCCTGTGCGATCATGAAATTAATTCTGCGAACCGGTATGCTTTCCAATTGGAGTGCATCAGCATCCAAGGGCAATTCAGGTTGAAGCAAAATATTGGTTTTGGGCACATCAATGAGTCGTGGAATGGACAAAGCCAATGGCAGGTCTGCATGTGGCATGGTCGTCAATTGTTGTAGTTGGTAATGCTGACGTATGGTAGCTTCTGTGTCTGGCCATTGGATGAGTCCGGTGCCAAATAAGAGTGCAATTGTGGCAGCAGTTGCCAATGGAGTAATCCAGTAAGCAGCTATACCTCTCTTTTTCTTTAGCTGATTTTTACCTTCAAATTTTATCTGGTTGTCGGCTGACAGTATCAGGGAAGCATGCAGCTCATATTCTTTTTGAAGACCAGGATTCCTTTTCAAAAAACTCTTGAGTTCTTTTTCCTTCAGTTCACTTAAGTCGTTTTCATGTGAAGCCAGAAAATGTTCCTCATAATTGTCTTCATTTATGTTTGCTGTGGCAGCTACCTCTGTTTTCCTAAGCTCGGATTTTGATTCAAAGACCAAGGGTTCAGCCTTTAGGTGGATGTCATCCAGATCTTCAAACTCTTCCTGAATGTCGGGGTTTTGGCTGAGAAATAGCTGCAAATCTTCCACCTCAGATGGGCTGAGTTTCTCATCCAGGTAATCGATGAGCCAGATTTCGTAGTTATTTCTGTTGATGTTCAAGGAATTGGAGTTATTGTTATGAGTTATATGTTACTAGTTATTGGTTATATATATTTAATTATTCTTACACGAGCATTTCGGGACTTACCAGGTATTTCTTCAGGAACAAACGGGCGCGGTAGATATATACCTTGACCTGTGATTCATTTAAGTGGGTAATTTCTCCGATTTCTTTATAGTTATAGCCTTCGTAATCGCGAAGCAGCAATACTGAACGCTGAATATCAGGTAATCTTTTCACCGCTTCATTTAAAATCTCACCCAGGTCTGAATAGTCATTACTTGTACTACCCGATAGATTTTCGTTGGGTTCAATATCCATCATCCGTTCATGTTTCCTGATATGATCAATCATGGTGTGATAGGCTGTGGTAAACAGATAGGACTTGCTTTTATTCACATCAATATCCTTCTTCTTTATCCACAACTTCATAAATGATTCCTGAACGAGGTCGCGTGCCAGCTCCACATTTCTGATATTTTTCAGAAGGAAGCGGTACACCCCGTCAGAGAAATCATCCACACATTGATTGTAATCGTTTGTAGTCATGTAGCGGCAAAAAGTTCAACCTACAACACTAAGACGGCTGCAGCTGGAAAATGTTACACCAAAGTTATGGAATATTCATCCATTTGCAACAGCCGGATAATCAGTGCATCATGGATGTGGTGGAACTTTTTAAAGAATTTGGAGTGAGATGTAAATTACTCGTTGAGCTTAAGCACAACCAAAAAGGCTTGTTGGGGAACTTCAACATTACCCACCTGGCGCATGCGTTTCTTCCCTTTTTTCTGCTTTTCCAACAGCTTGCGTTTACGGGTGATGTCGCCACCATAACATTTGGCTGTTACATCCTTCCGAACAGCTTTAATGGTTTCACGGGCAATGATTTTTGCTCCTATGGCAGCCTGTACGGCTATATCAAATTGCTGTCTTGGAATCAGGTCCTTTAGCTTGACACAGATGCGTCTGCCCAGTCCGTAGGCATTATCCTGGTGAATTAATGCAGATAAAGCATCCACCGATTCACCATTCAGCAATATGTCCATCTTGATGAGTTTGGCAGGACGGTAGCCAGAGATATGATAATCGAAGGAGGCATATCCTTTGGAGATGCTTTTGAGTTTGTCGTAAAAGTCAAAAACAATTTCTCCCAGTGGCATATCCACATTCAACTCTACCCGGCTGGTAGTCAGATAGGTTTGGTTACCCAGTTCTCCTCTTTTATCCAGACAAAGTTTGATGATGGGACCAATATATTCTGTTCGGGTTATGATTTGAGCTTTAATAAAAGGTTCCTCGATATGGTCGATATACTTTTGTTCCGGTAAACCGGATGGGTTATGTACCTCAATTTCTTCCTTTTTGTTGGTAATCAGTCGGTAGGAAACGTTGGGCATGGTAGTGATCACATTCATATTGAACTCGCGATCGAGTCGTTCCTGAATGATTTCCATATGCAATAATCCGAGGAAGCCACATCTGAATCCAAAACCCAAAGCCTGTGAGGACTCGGGTTCCCAGGTAAGGGAAGCATCGTTCAATTGCAGTTTCTCCATGGAGGTACGCAATTCCTCATAATCGTCGGCATCAATGGGATAAATACCTGCAAAAACCATGGGTTTAACTTCCTCAAAACCTTCAATGGCTGAATCGCATGGTTCGGAAACATGGGTTACCGTATCACCTACTTTTACCTCTTTACTGGTTTTAATACCGGAAATGATATAGCCCACATCGCCAGTATGCAGGCTGTCACGGGGTTCTTGTTTCAGTCTTAGTACGCCCACCTCATCCGCATCATATTCCTTTTCAGTATTCACAAATTTGACGCGGTCACCTTTGCTTATGCTTCCATTAAATATTCTGAAATAAGCAATGATGCCACGGAAGGGGTTGAAAACAGAATCAAAAATCAAGGCTTGTAATGGTGCTTCAGGATTGCCTTCTGGCGCCGGAATATTATTGATAATGGCATCCAGAATGTTATCAATGCCAAAACCTGTTTTACCACTGGCAGGGATGATATCGTCAGCATCGCAACCCAACATGTCCACAATCTGATCGCTTACCTCTTCGGGCATGGCATTGTCGAGATCCATTTTGTTCATAACCGGTATGATCTCAAGATCGTGTTCAATGGCCAGATATAGATTCGAAATGGTTTGGGCCTGAATACCCTGTGTGGCGTCGATTATCAGAAGTGCTCCTTCACAAGCAGCAATGGAACGGGAAACTTCATAGGAGAAATCCACATGACCCGGTGTGTCGATGAGGTTGAGGACAAATTTTTCACCATGATGTTCATAGTCCATCTGAATGGCATGACTCTTAATGGTAATCCCTCTTTCTCTTTCCAGGTCCATATCATCAAGCACCTGAGCTTGCAGGTCGCGTTCTGA
Source organism: Bacteroidota bacterium (assembly GCA_016845175.1). Taxonomy (GTDB): domain Bacteria; phylum Bacteroidota; class Bacteroidia; order Bacteroidales; family F082; genus JAERTD01. Next base: position 40,761 of record JAERTD010000032.1, read on the forward strand.
TACAGTTCCTGTGTATTCCAACAGCCTATCGGCCAAGGTGCTCTTACCGTGGTCGATATGGGCTATGATACAGAAGTTTCTGATATTTTTCATGGGCTGCGAAATTACAATTTATTTCAATAGTTTTTACCATAGGGCATTTGAGCCCTGGCAAGGGAGCCTGTCAGAATTTAAAAGCAGCATAATGTTGCTCCCCAACAATGGGGTAGTGGCCTTTATACACATTGCCTCGGTGACCGTCAATGGCAATTTCATCTCCAACCTTAAATGTTTCATTACCAAGGGTGCAGATCTTTTGACTTTCATCTACTTCCAGTGTGGTACAATTTACCACTGAGGTTTTACCCAGGCGAGTGGCTGTCACCGCAGCATGGGAGGTTGCTCCTCCCTTGGCGGTCAGAAGACCATCGGTTGCGAAGATCATGCCAATGTCATCGGGTACCGTGTCGGGTCGTACCAGAATCACATGTTCATCAGGGTAAGCTTTCCTTAGTTTCTTGATATCCTCATCATCGATGGCCATTCTGGCGTTCATCGCACCACCACCCACACCAATGCCTCTGCCCACCAGGGTCATCAGTTCAGGACTGCTGTTGAAGACCTGCATGGATTCGAAATTGGCCATATCCTGGTCCCGGGTTTGCAGGATGTAAAGGTCATCCGGGTTTTCAGATTCGAAAGTAAACTCAATCTCCTGTGGGCTATACCCGAGGTTTTCGGTAAGCTCAGTAGCCAACTCCCTGATGCGCTTATAAATTTTAGGGTATTGATCCTGTAGGGAATCAGTAAGCTTTTGCGTACCATCTTTCTGATCTCTGGAAACGGGTAATGGTTTCACCAAACCAGAAACAATATCTTCCCCCTGGCTGCACATGGTAAAGTCACCATACAAGTGCACACCCCTTTCTTCTTTCTGAGGGTTTTGGGTGAACACAACACCAGTACCAGAAGTGGGACCCAGGTTGCCAAATTTCATCTCCTGAACAATTACGGCAGTACCCCATTTGTCTGCTATTTCCAGTTGTTCACGGTAGACTTTTGCGCGGTTAGATGACCATGATTCAAAGACCAGGTTAATGGCCATATGCAATTGTTTGTAAACATCCTCTTCAAAATGGATGTCGTTCTTGGCCAGGGTTTCTTTATAGGCCAGGGCTGTTTCCTTCATGGCTTGTGGACTGAAGGCTACCTTATGATCCACCTTAAACTTGATTTTATAGCGTTCGATGACCTCATCAAAAACATCTCTGCTCAGCCCGTAGGCCATGCCCCAGCTCTGCAACAAGCGTCGGTATGAATCCCAGGCTGTCCAGGAGAAATGGGTTTTTGTGGCCAGACATTCAATGATGTCATCATTGACTCCAACATTGAGCAAGGTATCCATGGCTCCAGGCATGGAAATGGCCGTACCTGATCTTACGGAAAGCAATAAAGGGTTTTCGGGATTGCCAAACTCCATTCCGGAGGCCTGTTCTACCCTTTTCAAATGGTTTCGGATCAGGGTATACACCTCATTCCGTAGTTCGGGATGTCCGAAAATGGCTTTGTGGCGCCTGAATACTTCGGTGGTAATCACAAAACCGGGAGGAATTGGAAAACCAGCCATTCTAAGGTTTTTTAAATGATAGGCTTTGGAGCCTAAAAACACCTGGTTGTCGAGGTTGGGGTTGGGACTGCCCAGGCGTGCAACGGCCAGATCAGCATTGTACGACATCACCTGCTTGATCATATTGGTTGGCAGGTTGTCTGCCATCTTTCGCAGAGACTCCAGTATTTTTAGAATAAAGTTGTCCAGGGGCTGCATCAGGAAAGCATCGGCAATGATATCCCGGTAAAACTCTTCTGATATTTTATTTACCAACTGTACTACTTCATTCTCGTTCAATTTGGCCTCCTTATCTTTCAGTTGTGGGATCACAATACGAAGCGGAATTTCATATGTTTTTAGAAAATATTTGATTATGGTCCGCTTGACATCGTCGGCAATAAACTGGAAGATATTGATGTATTGATTGAATGAAAAACTCTGGGACTGCAAGCTGTATTTCAGCATCAACAGATTGGAATTGAAGCTTTGGTTGGAGATACCATCCAGCTCCAGGCCTTCCCTAAAATAGTCCAGAATTTCATAAATGTTTTTTAGGGTTTGGCCGGAAATATAATTGAGGTTAATCTGATCGACCACCTTTTCCATGAGACGCGTGGCCACATTTTCGAGTCGGAAAGTCAGGCCCAGCGCTTCGAATTTCGGTTCCCTGTAAACCCCATACATAGAAGGTATGCCAATGGCAATATGACGTTTGTGGTAGATGTTTTCCCAGCTTTGGCTGGGTTTGGGGCTAAAAATGATCTCTTTTAGCCGTCTCATAAAGGAATAGATGAGTTTGAGAGAATTTTCAAAATCGTCTTGTTCCAATGCCTTTTTAAGCTGATTGATCTCATCCTCTTCAATATAGGAGTAGCGCTTCAGCAGATTGATGATATCAACGGATTCAAAGGAATATTTCTCTTTAAGAAAGGAGAACAACCGACGCATATCACGCAGGCGTTCGCAATCCATTTCATTGCTTTGATCTAACTGCTGCAAAAGCGCTTCAAACTCTTTCTCATCCAGCTTGATGAGTTCATCGGGTCCGCTATTGTTAAGCCTGCACATTTCTGTGACCATTTGGTGGACAGGCGCATACCACTCGCTCTTCTTGTCGATGGATTGGTAGACATTCTGAGGTAAGTCGTTTTTTAGAGCCTCCAGTTGGCCATCATTCCAAAACCGAAAAATCCGAAGGGTAAGACCTATGAGTGTATTGTTGCTTTCAGTGTGTACCTGTTTTCTTAGAAAGTGGATCAGTTTGTCCTTTCGATGCGCAATCTCATCCATGGTGGTGGTCACTTTTCTGATGTCACCTTCAGCACCAATTTCGTTAAAGTATACCGGGAAAATTCGGGTAAGTTGCTTCACCTTTTTGTAATAAGGTGCAATATTGGAATTTAATATTTTGGTAATTTCCCGTTGAAAGAGGTCGGTATCGCTTATGAAAATGCCTCCCAATTTGAGGTTGACAATAAGAGTGGAGAGCAATTTTTCCATTTCCGACTGAGAGTATTCTATGAGCTCGAGCCAGACCCTGATGTTCTTTATATGGTTGGTGTTTACCGAGAGTTGCCAGTCTTCATTGACGAATACAATGCCCGGTATTTCAAATCCGAATTCAATGAGTTTTTCTTCGAAATAGGCAATGGTTTTGCTTGCCTGACCATTGGCTGAATCAATAACTTTTTTACCCAGGGTTAGCATCATATCGAGTACCGATGACATATGATCCGATCTCAAACCATCAGCAAAGTCAAATATGAGATTGATGAAGTCCTTTCTTTTGGATACTTCAATTTCGTCAAATGCATCCTCAAGCATTTTGTTTAGCTTCCAGATAAGTCTTTCTCTGTGCGTCTCCATGCCCTCCAATTTGAGGAGGTAGAAGATATAGTAGAATTTCTCGATGAAGGTTGGAAAGAGGTCCACGTTTTCTGAAAAGCGCTCTCCAATTTTATTGAAGTCCGGTATTTGTTCCGCCAGTGCTTCCCAACTGCTAATTTGGTTCAATGCTTCCAGTTGGCTATTAAACCAGGGTTTACCCACAGCCGCAACAATGGTGTCAGGTTTGGCTTGTAAAACTTCAGCTTTTTCGTCCAGCCAGTTTTCAATGCATGAAGATTCTTTCCAGAAATTCAAGGCATCTCCTTTGATGGCTTTCAATAAGTCAAATGCTCTTGGTCCAAATGTTTGGTGCTCCGACAGTTTTTTCAAATGGCGTTCGAAATAATGAGAGGCTACATAGAAGCTTTTAGGGAAAGCCTTAAAGCCTTCTTCCATGGTGTCGCAACACTTATTGATGCTCGGGCTCATATCCCTATCTTCAGCTTCAAGCTTTTGGATGAATTCAAGGCTGGTTCTTATGATTAACACCTCCAGATCCTGGTTTTCATCATCCATAAGAAGCCTTTTCATGAGGAGGATGGGTATTTCAAAGGCTTTGTTGGGGTCATCCAGACCGATATAAAACCAATAATCGGTTAAAAGGATCTCTCTGAGCTCTTCTGCAACAAATTTTTTATTGGAAAAGGGATGCTGGAATTCAATGATGCAATCGTTTGCGCGTTTGTGGATTCCAAAGTACTTTTTTGAGAGATTTATAAAGTCCTGAAAATCAGGTGGTATTTTTATGTCCTTGTAGCGTGTTTCTGCGAGATTAGCTTCCAGTGCTTTTGAGATGAATTTTTCTTCCATGGTGTCTTCGAACCTTGTATTTGCAGATTGTATTATTTATACTTTTGAATCCAATATTGAATCACTCACTACAAAGATAGAGCTATTTGGGATGGATTAAAATCCCCTATCATTGAATAAATATTTAGAACTATGACAAAAATTAAAATTGGAATCAACGGTTTTGGACGCATCGGTCGCAATGTATTTAAAATTGCACTGGAGAGAGACAACATGGAAGTTGTGGGTATCAACGACCTAACAGATACAAAAACACTGGCACATTTACTAAAATATGACTCCACCCAGGGAAAATTTAATGGGCAGGTGAGCTATAATGAAACCAGCCTGATAGTTAACGGACAGGAAGTGCCTGTTTCAGCTGAGCGCAGCCCCATTGATATTAAATGGATTCAAGCTCCTGACGTAGTTGTTGAAGCTACTGGTATTTTCCGCTCAAAAGAAAGTAATAAAGGCGGATATGGTGACCACCTGAAGAATGGTGCCAAAAAGGTAATTCTTACTGTTCCCTCAAAAGATGCCATCGACAGAATGGTTGTTCTGGGTGTAAACGATAATGATTTGCGCGATGAAGATCAGTGTGTATCCAATGCATCTTGTACTACCAACTGTTTGGCTCCAGTAGCAAAAGTATTGAATGACCGTTTTGGTATTGAGAATGGCTTGATGACTACTATTCATGCCTATACAAACGATCAAAGAATTCTGGATGCTCCTCATTCTGATTTAAGAAGAGCACGTTCTGCGGCTGTTTCACAGATTCCAACCACTACCGGAGCTGCAAAAGCAGTGGGAAAGGTGATTCCAGACCTCAATGGTAAACTTGATGGTATGGCAGTTAGGATTCCTACACCAACCGGTTCATTGGTTGACCTGGTTGTGAATTTGAAGACTGAAGCCACCAAAGAGGAAATCAATGCAGCCATGAAAGAAGCTGCAGAAGGCCCGATGAAAGGTATTTTAGAATATACTGAAGACCCGATTGTATCTGTGGATATCATCCACAATGAGCACTCATCCATTTTTGATGCAGATAGCACTATGGTACAGGGCAAAACTGTAAAAGTATTGGCATGGTATGATAACGAATGGGGATATTCTGTTCGCGTAGTTGACCTGGCCGAAAGATTTAATTTTTAGTAGTAGGTTTTTAATGCGAAGCCACTTCAGTTTCTGGAGTGGCTTTTTTTATGGCCAGAGGTTTGATTAAGGACCTCTGATAATGGTCACACTGCCCTTAAGGGTCATGGTTTCCAGTCCGTTGATGGTATGGAAGTAGACCTGACACACATAATAATATACCCCTTCAGCACAATCCTGATTGGTTTTGGAGTTTTTCCCATCCCACCTAATCTCGGGATCGTTGGTTTCAAACAATATGTTTCCCCAGCGGTTAAAAATGCTCATTTCCACACGCTCCACCATATGGTTTACTTTGGGTACAAACAATGGGTTGAACTGGTCACCATTGTTTGGAGTAAACACATTGGGAAGGTCGTATATGGTATTGGGGCATGCATCATAATTCACACAAACCACATTGCTGAAGGCACTGGTATTCCCAACCGAATCGATGGCCTTCACGGCATAACAACCCACATAGTTGCTATCGCTAAAATGGTAATAGATGGTATCGTAAGGGTTGGTGATGGAGTCGATGAGTTCCAAAGGCTGCTCTTGCAGAGCGGTATAATAAATATGGTATTTGGCCACATCATAACTGCAGGAATCATAGGGCAGGGTCCAGCTTAGTTTGTTGACCAGGCTATCGCAGTGTGTTTGAATATTTAAAACCGGGTCGCAGGGTGGCATCACATCGTTGGGAACTTCACAGATAATTTGAGAATAGTTCACCAGAGGGCTCATCAATCCCGGTAATGAGTAGCGACCAATAGATTTAATATAATAACAATACTCCTTGTCATTTTCCAAGCCTCTGTCTCTGTAGAATAGAAATTTGGAGAGACCGATGGAATCCAAGGTGCCTGATCCGGGGTCTTGCCTATAAATAATATATTCATCATTAACCCAGGGAACTTTAGGTACCCATGTCAGATATACTTCCCGATCTCGGGCCTGGGTGTTAAGAAATATGGATGCTGCTTTGGATGAACTGCCAATATAGCCTACTGTTTCACTCTCAAGGTCGATTTGATAGTTGTAAGGTATGCCACTGGTGTTTAGGTTTACTGCTGCATCGTAATAAATGGTATCGTCCAGGCTATTAAATGTTTTGATGAGACTAGGCGCATCCCATAACAAACCATTGTTCCTGTAAACCAAATAGTTGTAAGGACCAGGGTAGGTGATGGTATCCAGTTCTATGGGTTTTGACCACACCAGGTTGACTACGCCACTTTCAAGATCAGTACTATCATTACTCACGTGAGTAATTATGGGCACATCACGTTTCAGATAAGCGCAGTCCTCATTGGATGCATAACTCTCGGCATTGTCATGATAGACCGCTGTTACACGGTAACAATAATCGATACCATGAACTAATCCTAATCCTAAATTATCATCTCTGAAATTAAGCGTGGAGGCAGCTGCTACTTCTGCTATCAGTTGGAAGCCGGTATATATGGGTACACCAGTTTCACAATAGTCAGGATCCCATCCCGAAGGACCACTTCTCCTATAAATTTTATATCCGGTATTGTGGTCGCAAACACTCTTTTCCCAACTCAGATCAATTCCGTTGCCCAGTGCTTCTGCCTGGAGGTTTTCTGGTGCCGGGGCAATTACCTTAATGGCTACACTTTTAAAGTTTACCAGATTGGCTGGTGAACCATTGTCTACTGCTTTAAAAAGAACGGTATAGGGATTGGCTTTTACATGAGCACATGTAGTGGGCCAGCTGAAGTCCGCAAAAACAGTATCACTGCTGGAAGCAGGATTGGGAACCATGGAAGCGCCCAGTTCCAGTGGTCCTCCCACAGCAGTAAGGGTTACGCCGGTGCCATCAGGATCATAGGCCAATACATCAAAATGCAGAAAGTCACCAGCTACGATGCAGGTATCATCTATGGCGATAATTTCTGGTGGGTCATGGTTACAGCTTACAATATTGATTTGCATATCCCTTCTTACACTACCTATTTTTATACCATATCGCCATTCTTCAACCACAAAGGCCACATTGTATTCACCCTGCAATATGGGTGTGAACCAGGTGAGGTCACCACTAATGGAATCGATTTCGAAGACTTCTGACGTTTTGGGATAGGTGTATCCGGGAATATCGAAACCACCGGCACCCTTGCATACCACCAGTTTGTATGAAATGCTGTCGCCATCCACATCATATGCACCGGGATTATGGATGAACAATTTGCCTACACAACCATTGTCGATGGGTGGGTTTAACAATTGTACGGAGTTGTTATAGCCAAGGAAAGGGTTGATCAGAAGCTCTGTTTCAATGAACATGGGTACATTGATGGAGTTGGGGATGTTCTGGACACCCGTATTCCGGTTGGGGTCTTCCACCGAGATCATATATTTACCCGGGGCTGGAAAGGTGTGTGTCCCTCTGTAGAGGTTATAGGAGATATCTTCAACGCCCGGTACTTCTTCCCAAATCATCCTAGGAATTTCATCACCCGAGCCATCACCCCAGTAAATGGGCATTACCTCTCGTGTGTCGTCGGCAGGACTTGAAGTCCGGGTAAACATCACCACAGTAAACTCATAGGTCAAGCCTTCAATATGGTTGTAAGTGATCTCTGCTGCCCTTTGATGGGTTGCGAAGGCAACATTAACCATGCATAAGAGTAGAATGATGTTTATATATGTTTTCTTCATTGGAATTCACTAAAGGAATATCAAAACTACAAATATTATGCAAATCAAGTGCCAAGTATCTTGGCTTAGAAAAGCTTGCTGAAAGTCCTATGAAATGGAACTAAAACTTGTTATTTATGTATAAGAGAAGGCGGGATTTAATTAGTTTTGTAGAGCTTATTATGGATAAGAGGGCATTGGAACAGGAACGCTTGGAAATTCTCAGACGGTATCGTCAGCTGATTGAGGTATGGCATACGCGGAAAGAGACCAGCGACCGCTGGATGGTTCGAAAAGCATTCAGGTTAGCCGCTGATGCCCATAAAGATATGCGGCGCAAGACAGGGGAACCTTTTATTTACCATCCCCTGGCAGTGGCCACCATTGCCGCAGGAGAAATTGGCTTGGGCAGAACTTCCATTATAGCCGGACTTTTGCACGATACAGTTGAAGATACCGACATCAGATTATCAGATGTAAAGGCCATGTTTGGTTCTGAAGTCGAAAGGATCATTGACGGGCTCACCAAAATTGATGAAATATCAGATACCACCTCCACAGCTCAGGCAGAGACACTTAAGAAAATTCTCTTTACTCTTTCAGAAGATGTTCGTGTAATTCTTGTGAAATTGGCTGACCGCCTCCACAATATGCGAACCATGGAAGTGATGCCGCGCGAAAAGCAACTAAAGGTGGCCTCTGAAACCTTGTTCATTTATGCACCTTTGGCCCACCGACTTGGATTGTATTCCCTGAAAAGTGAGTTGGAGGAATTATCCTTTAAATATTCACAACCTAAGATCTATCGCGACCTAAAGGAAAAGCTAAACGAGCGATATGATGAAACCATGCGTTTTTTCGAAGCTTTCAGGCAACCCTTTGAAAAGGAGTTAAAATCCAACCGCCTTAAATATGATATTGAATGTAATATCAAAACCACCTTTTCGATTTGGCAAAAGATGAAGGAAAATGGTGTCCCATTCGAAGAAGTTTATGGCACTTATGGAGTGGATGTGGTGGTGAATACCAGCCCTAAAAGAGAAAAAAGAGATTGCTGGTCGGCATACGCTGCCTTAACTTCCATCTATAAACCCAATATTAAAAGCCTGCGCGACTGGATGAGCTCACCAAAAGCTAATGGCTATGAGGCTATCCACATAACAGTCATGGGTAATGGTGGTCAGTGGGTTGATGTCCATATCCGCAGCAAGCGTATGGACGAAATTGCCCGGAAGGGTTATGCCGCTTACTGGAAATATAAGGATCAGAGTAAGATAGATGCCGGACTGGATGAATGGCTGAAAAAAACACGAGAATTGTTGAAGGAAAGCGATGAAGAGACCATTGGTTTCATCGATGATTTTAAAAGCAATTTGTTTTCCGATGAGATTGTGGTTTTTACTCCAAAGGGTCGCATGGTGAATTTACCGGTAACAGCAACGGTTCTCGACTTTGCCTATTCCATTCATACCGATCTTGGCAACAAATGTATCGGGGCTAATGTCAACCACAAATTGGTGCCTGTGGATTATCAGGTAAAATCAGGGGATCAGGTTGAGATCATTACATCTAGGATACAACAACCCAACGAAGACTGGTTCAAATATGTAGTTACGGCCAGGGCAAAATCGCGTATTAAGCTGGCCATAAAAGCGGAGCGGAAAAAGTTTCGGGATGAAGGAAAAGAAAAACTGGAAGAATATTTTGCTCAGCTAAAACTTGAATATTCCAAACCGCTGGTCAACAGCATTATCGAAGCCAAGAGTCTGGGAGGACAGGTTGATTTGTTCTATTATATTGCCAAGGGAAAGATTGATTTTAAAGATGTAAAGGAAGCTGTAAACCCAAGTGATGGTAGAGGTAGCTGGATCAGAGGTTTGCGTTTACCATTTTCTCGTCCCAAGGCTTCTGAAGCCAGTAATGGTGACAAATCTGGAAATGAAAATGTAGACTCGAGTCCTGCAGAAGAATCTGTTGATTCAGATCTTAAAGCTCTTGATTATTCAGTGTCAAAATGTTGTAACCCCATACCGGGTGATAATGTAATCGGACTTGTTTTCCCCAACGAACCCATTCAGATTCACCGTACCGATTGTGAAAAAGCCATTGGACTGATGGCACAGTACGGTAAGAATATCGTGAAGGCTAAATGGAAGCAAAAACAAGGCATAACCTTCCTGGCTGGTATACAGATTAAAGCTGTGGATAAGATTGGTCTTATACAGGAAGTGTCGGCCAGGATAGCAGATGATTTTCAATTAAACATACGTACGTTTAACCTTGAAAGTGTTGAAGGCTTAGTCGATTTGACCATCACACTTTATGTAAGCGATACAGATGGACTTAAAAAATTGATACAAAGACTGAAGAAAATTAAAGAGGTAATAAAAATTACCCGTCTTGATAGATTTGTCTAGAAGTCAGGACAATGCATTAGATGTTTTCTCGTCTAAGCTAAAGTGGCGACTACGCAAAGGCACCAGCAGAACTACGTAAAACCCGTATTTTAATCGCTTTTTCACTTTTTTATTTGTAATTAAACCACTTAAAAATAAAATTGTAGTATTTTTACCGCACTAAAACCAGTGGGAATGAAGTCTAACAACAAGAAAGACACTTTCGAATCGGTTAAGAAAATTTTTACCGAATACCTTGAATCCAGAGGACATCGTAAAACTCCGGAGCGATATACCATATTGAAAGAGATCTATGCAACCGATGGTCACTTCGATATTGAAACCCTGTACATCCGAATGAAAAACAATAAGTATCGGGTGAGCCGGGCCACATTATATAACACCATCGAATTACTATTGGATTGTAATCTGGTTACTAAACATCAGTTTGGTAACAACTGTGCACAATTCGAGCGTTCATTTAAATTCAAGCAGCATGATCACTTTGTTTGCCTGGAAGATGGAAAAGTATTGGAGTTCTGTGATCCACGCATTCAGGAAATTCAAAAATCGGTAGAAGAATTGCTTGGTGTAAGTGTTGCCTACCATTCGCTTACTTTCTATGGTAAGTGTGCCTCCACAGAAAAAGACGGTGAAAAAAACAGTTAATAAATTTTAAGTATCGCTTCCAACAAAGCTTGATATTTAATTATTTTTGAATACAGATAAACCCTGAAAACTATCAGGGTTTTTTGTTGTGAGTTCATGTGGTTCAATAGTAAATATTATAAGGTACTGCACTGACAACAAGGGATTAAGGAAGTTTTAACCTAAAAGTATGCAAATGAAGGTAGATGTTTTATTGGGTCTTCAGTGGGGAGATGAGGGCAAAGGAAAAGTGGTGGATGTACTCACACCCAAGTATGATATAATCGCACGTTTCCAGGGTGGTCCTAATGCCGGTCATACCATTGAATTTGAAGGCAAAAAATTTATACTTCACACCATACCCTCAGGTATCTTTAATAAGAATACAGAGAACGTCATAGGTAATGGCGTTATTATCGATCCTTTTGTGCTCAAAAAAGAATTGGCCAAATTAAAAGAAGGTGGTATTGTTATTGGAGACAATTTGATGGTTTCCCGAAAAGCCCACCTCATTTTACCTACACACAGGTTACTGGATGCCGTATTTGAAAAAGCCAAGGGAGATCAGAAAATTGGCTCTACCCTAAAAGGAATCGGACCTGCCTACACTGATAAAATCAGCCGTAATGGTATACGTGTTGGTGATATTGAAAGCTCAAAATTCGAACAAAGATATGCCCAGGCTAAAGCACGTCATATAGAGATCATCAAACAATATGATGCAGCCTATGACAATATCCTCATTGACGGTTTGGCATTTGAGGCTTATGAAACTGCCTGGATGGAAGCCTTGGAGAGCTTAAGGGCATTGAAAAAAGTTAATAGTGAATATTATATTAATCAGGCATTGGATAATGGTAAAAAGGTATTGGCAGAAGGTGCACAAGGTACCTTGCTTGACATCGACTTTGGATCCTATCCTTTTGTAACTTCCTCTAATACCACTACTGCAGGTGTTTGCTCTGGTCTGGGTGTTTCGCCTTCACGAGTAGGTAAAATATTTGGAATATTTAAAGCCTATTGTACCAGAGTGGGTAGCGGTCCGTTCCCAACCGAGTTGTTTGATGATGATGGACAGTTGTTAAGAGATGTGGGGCGAGAATACGGTTCTACCACAGGTCGCCCAAGACGTTGTGGATGGCTGGACTTACCTGCACTGAAATATGCCATCATGCTAAATGGTGTTTCTGAACTGATGATGATGAAAGCCGATGTATTAAGCGATTTTCAACAGATTCAGGTAGCCACAGCTTATACTTACAACGGCATGACTACAGAAGAATTACCTTATGACGGAACTGCTTGTGAAATTGAGCCTGTGTTGAATAGCCTGCAAGGATGGAACGAAGACCTGACTACCAAGACTGAGTTGGCACAATTCCCACAACAACTTCATGACTATATTTCTTATATAGAAAAGGAAGTGGGAGTACCCATTAAGTTGGTTTCTGTGGGACCTGACCGCAGTCAGACCATCATGAAATAGCATCTTTATCTTAGTAAAAAGGCAAGCTTGCCATCTGATCCGGACTAAAGGTGATGAAGGCATTTGCAAAGAAATTCCAAAGGGTAACCACCCCAATGGCAAATACTTTGGCAATATAAAAGTTGAGTCGGGTATTGCTTACCAACAACCATAATATGAGTGTGTTGATAGCTAGCCCTATCATTGAGATCAAAAAGAACTCTGTGAACTCTACCATTACCTCCGGATTGGTGCTTTGAAAGGTCCAAATTCTGTTCAATATGTAGTTGGATGTGGCAGCTGTGGAAAAACCAATGGCATTGGCAATAAATTTAGGAATCTTCAGCTTCTCTTTAGTCAGATAAGTGATGCCAAAATCGACGAATAATCCTGTGAAACCCACCAGGCCAAACTTGATGAATTTAAATAAAAATGCTTTGGAAAATATTTCGCTCACAAGCTTTTGGGTTAAGGGCTTTATAATACTATGACCAGCACCATGGGTTCGCCATCTCTTATAATATCAACACTTATGGTTTGGCCGGGCTTTAACTTTTTCAGGCGGTTCATATAGTCATAAATATTGGTAACAGCTTTACCTTCTATGGCTACAATCTTATCACCTTTTTTCATATTGGCTTTGGATGCCGGGCCACCCTTGGTCACGCCACCGACACCTAAACCATCGTTGGCATTTGAAGTAAAGTCGGGCATAATGCCAAATTTAACTTTTAAGCCACGACCATACCTGGTTTTCTTTTGTTTGGGGCCTGCCTCTTTAAAAGTGAGTGCTTTGTCGCGGTTAATTAAATCCAGGGTAACTGCATAGGCATAATCAGAAATCTCCTTTTCTCCTTCAAAATTAATTTTGTGTGTGTCGTCAAAGGGTGTGTGGTAATCGGGATGGGCACCGGTACTAAAGAACAAGACAGGTACGCCACTGGCATAAAAACTGGCATGGTCGGATGCGCCATAACCTTCAGGTGAATGGCTGAAACTTAAGCTGCTGTTCTTTTCATATTGCAGAAGAAGTGAGTCCATTTCCACTGCAGTTCCTGTTCCTGCCACCATAATACCTTTTGCTTCAGGATCCAACCGACCAATCATATCCAGGTTTATCATGGCTTTGATCTGTTTGAGGTCTACCAATGGGCTGCCATTAAAAAACTGTGATCCCAACAATCCCATTTCCTCGGCTCCGAAGGCCATGAACAGTACGGATCGTTTCAATGAACTCTTGTTGGCAGCCAAACGCTGGGCAATCTCCATGAGGCCCGAAACTCCGGATGCATTGTCGTCGGCGCCATTATGAATGGCCACGGTATCGGGCATTCTTGATCCTGATCCGGGTCCACCATAACCCAGATGGTCATAATGGGCACCTATAACGATAAATTCATTTTTTAATTGGGGATCGTTTCCTTCCAATAAGCCAACCACGTTTTGTGTTTTAACCTCAACCCTAGTCAATTCTGTGTTGGCCGTAATTGTTTTCACCATCTCAAACGATTGGTTACTCATTTCAGCAATGATTTTCTCTTCTAACTCTTTTATACTTGTGCCGGATTCTTCAAGCAATTTATTGGCAAGGGCAGCTGAGATATTCACTGCGGGAATGCCCACATTGGCGGTTACCCTGTTGAAGGTGGGCTTGCTCAGACTGTGTTCGTCTCCAAATTGTGGGCCATTCACAAAAATGATGCCTGCAGCTTCTTTATCTCTGGCCAGAATGGCTTTGTCGCGATCACCTCCATAGGATATGAAAAGACTTTCATCATTATCCGGTTCAGGATCCCCTCTCAATACCAGCACCCATTTTCCTGTGGGGTCAATGTCCTGGTAGTCGTTCCATTGCAGAGAGTCGTGTTCTATTTCCATACCGAAGCCAGCGAATACAACTGTTGTATTCAGGCTGCTGTTGTTGGAAAAGGGCATGACTATATAATTAGAATCCAACTGACCCATATCGTCATTGATCTCCAGTTGATTGTTGGTGCCGGGCTCCACACTCATGATGACATCGAAGTACTGAAACCCATCTTCACCTATGGTTTTGATGCCATATTGCAGGAAGTGGTCACGAATATAGGTAGCAGCAAGCATACCTCCTTTTGTTCCTGGTTTACGGCCTTCAAGTTCGTCTGATGCCAGGTATTCAACATGGGCTTTTAGCTCAGGAACGGTGATGTCAGCGGTTGTTTGAGACCAGAGAAAATGGGTTGTCAGCAGCAGGGCTGACAATAAAAGTGACGTGTGCAATCGTATAGACATTGAAAACTGATTTGGAAATCCGTTTGCAAAGGTAATGTTTTAGAAAAAAGGTTTAGGATTTAGGTGGTTTCTTGGTTTAAGATAGAATCTTAAACCAGTATAGTATTATGGCAGATCGTCATCGCGATACTGACTGACGATAGGAAAGTCAGCAGAAGCGATCTCAATTTGATGTGATTTTTAAAGTCCGAGTGACGCTTCGCTTAACACTCGAACTATTATGGTTTATCAGTACGGTCACATTGAGCTTGTCGAAATGCGATCGTTGCTATTGGTAGAAAAGAAAGTTGTTTTAATTGAAATAGTCCAAGTGACGCTTCGCTGAACACTTGGATGATATATGGGTTTAAGATGCAATCTTAAACCAGTGTCGGTTTAATTGAACTATTCCAAGTGACGCTTCGCATAACACTCGAACTATTTTAGTGTATCTAATTTCTTATCAGTTACCCCATCCTTTAGGTTGGGGAATCTTCAGGTTTAAGATGCAATCTTAAACCAGGAGTAGTTGTGCGCCAGAGAGTGGTTTGAAAGGCAGAATAGACCTCAATATTTTGTCTGTCAACCAAATATACAAAAGAATAGACATAAAAAAAAGCCTGAAAGATGCATCTTTCAGGCTTTTTCTGTGAAAGGAGGTGAATTAGTTCACCACCATTTTTTTGGTTATTGATTTTTCACCTATGGTAATGGTGTAGAAATAAACACCGGTTTCATAGTCAGAAACATTAAATTTAAATGAATGGCTCAGTGCATTGTTTTGTACACTTTCGGCATACATCTGCTGACCAAGCATATTACTTACAGTCAGGTTTATAACACCATTGGTTTTGGTTGTGACCAATACTTCTGTGTTAGCTGAGGCAGGATTAGGCTGGTTTTGTGATACGGTAAACCCCTGGTTTTCGAGTACATTATCAGCAATATCAAGAGGCATTTGCAATATGTAGTCATCGATATACCAGAAATTCACAGGATCGGCATCGCTACCAGTCAGTTCTTCAAATACAAAGGGTATTTCACAATCCCACATATCACCATTTTGCTCAGCAAAAACATATTGTGACATGGAACCATAATAGGCATTAAACCACCACACACCAAAAGCAGTTACATTTTCAACATCTGAATAAGTACCATCCTCTGAATCATATCCAATGACATAAATGTTTGGATCGTTTAGATCAGTGGCACTTGCTTTGTCGGTATCCAGCCATGAGAAGAACAGATAGTGTCCATCATAAGTTGAAGCTGCATAAGGTCGGTTATATTGTACAATATCTCCCACAGCACCTTCCATAAACCTGTTGTTATACAATGGATCTGCCATAAAAGTTATACCGCCATCATTTGAATACACATGCCAGGTGGCCATGGTGTTTTCGTAAGGATACCATCCTTCAGAGGAAGCCAGAGTAATTAAACCTGTTACGTGTGGATTGCCCATGCCATCTACGATGAGGTCACACTGGAATCCCATATTATACCATACTTCATCACGATCGAAACCTGCTTCATAAGCATCCAGGTTTTCGATGGTAGTATCTGGCCAGTAGTATTTAATGGCTTCAATGCCGTCGGCACCGCCAAATTGTACATGAATAGGGTCACTCCAGGTATCGCCTCCGTCTTCAGTTTTCAGGAAGATGGGGTGGTAGTTGGTATAATCCTGAGGATCTGACTCTGAATCACTCATGATCAGGATATAACCTGTCATTCCGTCTGGGGCAAAGGCAATTTTGGTATCATTGATACCATCACCTTCTCCAAGAGCATCTATGGTTCCTTCTTCGAGGGCCAATTCACCGTCTTCGATCTGACCCATACCAAAAATGAGTTCTCCATTATAAACCCATGCAGCACCATCATAAGGTACATTAGGTTCCAGATGCATGGAGTACCCCATTTGGGTGGTTGCAAATGCATCAGGGATTTGTCGGTACATGCCGTCTTCTGAGGTGAGGTTGGTTTGTGTTGGATTTGGAGGATCTGTTTCTGTTAAAGGATTGGATCCATATCCAATACCACCCCATAGGTTACCATTGCTGTTGTCCATGGCTACTACATTGTATACGTAATAGGCATCATCAGCGCTGGTGTTTCCTTCAGGATTCAGGATGGCTCCCTGTGGGTATCTACCGGCTGCATCTGGATACTGTGCACCGGGTCCTAAGGGTGAATAAATCTGAACATTATTTACCCAGTTGGCACCCATATCTGTTGATACATCGTAAGCCACTCGGCTGTTACCATCAATTTCAGTACCACCAGTCATACGGTGGGTAAAGACGACACTATTGATACTGGGATCTGCCCATAAATAGGTCCTTGGATTGGAATAAAAGCCATAGGCATTTCCTGATTGTCCTATAGGTACATAAGTAACGGCTCTTCCGTTAAGCATGTCAGTATGCCTGGTCGGTGTTTCGTTAACGGCCGTTGAGCCTGAATTTGCAGGCGCCTCCACGAAAAGCTTATCCAATGGAGCTTTGGTGCTGATTGCAGTGCGTTGGACCTGTGCCATGGTTGCGAAGCCAAGGCCAACCGCCAAAACAATGAGTAATAATTTTTTCATAATAAATTAAGTGTTAATTAGACAAAAATGTTGATGTAGGGCCTTGTTAGTGACACAAATATAGATAAAATCAAGCACAAAAAAAAGCCCGGGACTTAATCCCGGGCTTTCTATATGATAAAAAGGTGAAATTATTTCACAATCATTTTCTTAGTGATTGAACGATCACCAATGGTGATGGTGTAGAAATAAACACCTGTTTCATAGTCAGATACGTTAAATTTGAAAGAATGAACTTTGGCATTGTTGTCAACGCTGGTTTCATATACTTTCTGTCCTAACATATTGCTTAAGCTTAAGTTGATAACACCTTGTACTTCGGTAGTAACCAAAACTTCCGTGTTTCCAACTGCTGGGTTTGGCATGTTTTGAGATACAGCAAAGTTTGCATCTTCATAAACATTGTCACCAACACCTACAGGCATTGACAATTCGTATCCATCAATATACCAGAAGTTACATGGATCGGCATCGCCACCAGTTAGTTCTTCAAATACAAATGGAATTTCGAAGGTCATGGTTCCACCAGCTTCGTTTTCGAATACATACTGTGACATAGAACCATAATATGCGTTAAACCACCATACACCAAAAGCAGTTACATTTTCTACTTCTGTGTAAGTTCCGTCTTCTGCATCATAACCAATTACATAAATGTTTGGATCGTTCAGGTCAGTAGCACTGGCTTTGTCAGTATCCAACCATGAGAAGAACAACCAGTGTCCATCTAATGTAGAAGCAGCGTAAGGACGGTTGTATTGTACAATGTCACCTACAGCACCTTCGAGGAATCTGTTGTTATAAAGCGCATTGGCGTCAAAAGTCATACCACCGTCTTTTGAAAATACATGCCATGTGGCCATGGTGTTTTCATAAGGATACCAGCCATCAGCAGAACCTAAGGCAATGATACCAGTTACGTGTGGGTTGCCTTGGTTATCAACGATAAGGTCAGCAGCAAATCCCATATTGTAATATACTTCGTCGCGGTCGAAACCTACTTCATAAGCATCGAGGTTTTCGATGGTTGTATCAGGCCAGTAAGTTTTGATATTTTCAATACCATCAGCACCACCTAATTGAATGTGAATAGGATCTGACCATGTGTCACCACCGTCTTCAGTTTTCAGAAGAATTGGGTGGTAGCTGGTGTAATCAATTGGATCACTTGGAGAATCACTCATAATAAGGATATAACCAGTCATTCCATCAGCAGCAAAAGCAATTTTAGTGTCATTGATACCATCAGCGTCACCTAAAGCATCCACTGTAGTTTCTTCGTAAACAAAATCACCATCTTCAATCACACCTTGTCCCAATACAATCTCACCATTGTATACGAAAGTACCACCATCGTCAGGAAGGTTGGCATCCATATGCCATGATTTACCTTGCTGTGTAGTTGTAAATCCATCAGGAATCAGACGGTAGATACCATCTTCTGATGTTAGGTTCATTTGCTGAACTTCAGTAGGATCAGTTGCAGTAAGAGGGTTAACACCTAATCCCCAACCACCCCAGCTTCCGCCGTTGGTTTGGTCGAGTGCAGCTACGTTATATACGTAATAAGCAGCAGCAGGATCAGTATTTCCTTCTTCGCTGATAATAGCACCTTGTGGGTAACGTCCACCAGCTTCTGGATAAGGGCTACCAGGTCCTAATGGGGAATAAGCTTTCACATTGTTTACCCATGTTTCACCACCGTCAGTGGATACGTCATAAGCTACACGGCTGTTACCGTCAACATCTGTACCACCTTCCATACGGTGAGTAAATACAACACTGTTGATTCTTGGATCTGCAAAAACGTAAGTTCTTGGATTGCCATACATGCCGTATGCGTTTCCTGATATACCTATTGGTACATAGGTTACTGCCCTGCCATTAAGCATTTCTGTCTTTCTGGTTGGGGTTTCATGTGCTATAGTAGAGCCTGAATTTTGAGGAACGTCTACAATAGTCTCAGTAGCTGGTGCTTTGGTGCTAACGGCAACGCGTTGAACCTGCGCGATTGTCGATAATCCCATACCAACTGCTAATGCAAAAAGTAATAGTTTTTTCATGATTTTCTAATATTAATTAAACATTGAAGTTATAATAAATCCGAGTTAAGCCTACAAATATATGCCAAAAATCAAATTGACAAATTATTTATACCTTTTTCTTTGGTACAAATATATGAGACAGAAATTCAACTGTCAATACTTTAATTCTCTCTATAAATCAAAGCGAAATGCGATTCCGGCCTCCTAAGAAAACAGACAGCTTTGGGTAAGAATGGTTGCATTTTAAAGGCTTAAATAATTGTTAAAACCAAGAATTGATTTCTGGCCATGCCTTCCATCGTTTTTCATTAGAGGATGAGCAAGGCTCCTGACAGATTAATTCAGCCGAAACATCAGGGTTTCAACAGGCTTGAATAACAATAAGGCGCAAGAGTCGTTAAATACCTAAAACTGTATATTTGCATACACATTAAACGAAGGAATGAAGAAACTCCAAATCTATATGCTCAAGTCCTATTTGGGGCCTTTTGTTTTTACATTCTTCGTTTCCCTGTTTATTCTCCTCCTGCAATTTCTGTGGAAATATATCGA
Organism: Bacteroidota bacterium; assembly: GCA_016845175.1. GTDB lineage: Bacteria > Bacteroidota > Bacteroidia > Bacteroidales > F082 > JAERTD01. The sequence continues at coordinate 60,784 of JAERTD010000032.1, forward strand.
TGACCTTGTGGGTAAAGGCCTGGAATGGTATATCATCGGCAAACTGATGTTTTACGCATCCTCCACCTTTGTGCCTTTGGCACTACCCCTGGCCATTTTGTTGTCTTCCATTATGACCTTTGGGAATATGGGCGAGCACTATGAGTTGGTGGCCATGAAATCAGCTGGCATATCCCTGAGAAAGGCCATGAAGCCTTTGGTGATCCTTTCTGTATTTATTAGCTTAAGTGCTTTGTTCTTTTCCAATTATGTTTTGCCAGTGGCCAATTTGAAATTTGGCTCCTTATTATATGATGTCAGACAGCAGAAGCTGGCCTTCAACCTTAACGAGGGCATCTTTTATAATGGACTGGATGGTTTTGTAATCAGGGCAGGGGAGAAGGATAAGGATAACAAAACCATATATGATGTAAAGATTTACAATCATTCTGATCGTTCTGGTAATATAAAGGTGACCACGGCACGTAAGGGTATCATTGAAATGACCCCCAACAAGCGAAAGATTGTATTTACCCTTTTTAATGGCAGTAGTTATGCTGATGACATCCGTTCATCTGGTTACCGCCGCACCCGACCTTTTGAGATCACACATTTTGAAAAACAGGTGTTGACCTTTAACCTCGATCAGTTTCAACTGAACCGAACCAATGAAGACCTCTTCCGCTCTCATTACTCCATGCTCAACATCCAACAGCTGAATTATTCCATTGACTCCATAAGCCGAGAGCGAATCAAAAGGAACAATAAGTATAAGGAGGACTTTATCACAAAGAAATTCAACTATCTGTCGAAGATTGACTCTAGCAACCGGAAAGATTATATGCAACTCGACAGTATTGCGGTGGACTCCCTTAAATATCCGCTGCTGGATAATTTTGAATTGGATGCTAAAATTGATGTGATGTCCAGGGCCTTGAGAATCGCCCGTGATGCCAAGGACAAAGTCCTGTTTTATAAAAAGGAGTCGGAATCACGACAATTAAACATAACCAAGCATGAAGTGGTCTGGCATCAGAAATTCAAGTTATCATTGGCCTGCCTGATTTTCTTTTTTATTGGAGCTCCACTAGGTGCTATTATAAGAAAAGGAGGACTTGGCTTACCGGTGGTTGTTTCTGTCATTTTCTTTGTGCTGTATCATGTGGTTTCCATGACGGGAGAGAAAGCTGCCAAAGCCGGGGAATGGGATATTGTTTTTGGTAGCTGGCTTTCTACGGCAGTCATCTTACCCATCGGATTGTTTCTGACCTATAAGGCCACCACAGATGCCCCATTGCTGGATTCTGAAAGTTGGAAGCGATTTTTCGAACGCTTCAAATGGCTAAATCCCGTAATAAGCTGGTTTAAAGCCAGGTTTGTTAAAATAAGTGTAAAAACTAAAAACTAGAGTTGATAAGCACCCCAAGCATGGATCAAGCCCTCAACATCCTCTTCATCTGCAACAAATCACCCTGGCCCCCTAGGGAAGGTGGTCCCATTGCCATGAATAACCTGATCGAAGGTCTGTTGGAAGCAGGCCATAAGGTAAAGGTGCTGGCCATCAATTCCAATAAATATGCTACTGATCCAAAGGATGTACCACCGGAATATTTAGAGCGAACAGGTTTGGAATTGGTTTATGTTGATTTGTCCATCAAACCTATGGATGCCTTTTTAAACCTGTTCACCAAGAAATCTTATCATGTTCAGCGGTTCATTTCATCCCATTTGAAGAACAAACTGGAAAAAATACTGAAAACCCAAACATTTGATGTGGTGCAGATTGAAACCCTGTTCATGTCACCTTATCTGGATGCTATCCGAAAACACAGTGAGGCCAAGGTATTTCTCCGGGCGCATAATATTGAACATATGATCTGGCAGCGGCTGGCTGATCGAAGTGGGAATCCCTTAAAAAAGTGGTATCTGAACCATCTGACATCCACCTTAAAACAATATGAAATAAGTATTTTGGATGCTTACGATGGTATACTTCCCATCACACAGAAGGATGGGAACTTTTTCAAGAATCATAGTAACACTCCCGTTCATGCCGTTTCATTTGGTATTGATGGAAGGGTTATGGTAAATGAGCAGGAGAAAGATCCGGAGCATGCCGTTTTCCACATCGGCTCCATGAACTGGATGCCCAATGAAGAAGGTGTGAAGTGGTTTCTGGATGAAGTATGGCCACTTATACTAAAGGAGTCAAAGGATATTAAACTCTATCTTGCCGGAAGAGAAATGCCTGAATGGATGTACGGGCTTGATCTGCCACAGGTAGAAGTGGTGGGCGAGGTGGAGAATGCCCAACAGTTCATCCAGTCGAAAACCATTTCTATAGCGCCATTATTATCCGGTAGTGGTATCAGGATTAAAATTATTGAAAGTATGGCACAGGGAAAAGCGGTAGTGGCCACACGAATTGGAGCTGAAGGGATCAATTATACCCATGAAAAGAATATGCTGTTTGCTGATACTGCTGAAGATTTTGCGGCTGCTGTGCTTCAACTCCATAGAAATAAGACACTTGCCTTGTCTGTAGGAAAGGAAGCTCAACAATTAATTAGATCCCAGCACCAGACTTCAAAAATAATTAGTGGCCTAGTGGCATTTTATCGTAAGATTTTGTGATTTTTGCAAGCGGATAGCATTAACAATCCATTAATTTTTGGGCATGAGGATATTTGTCATACTCTCCCGTATACCCTATCCATTGGAAAAGGGAGATAAACTTCGGGCATTTCATCAGATTCGAATCTTGTCACAAAAGCACGAAATAATTCTCTGTGCCCTAAATCCATTGAAGCGCATCAACAAGCAAAAAGCTTTTAGTGCCTTACAGCCTTATTGTCGCTCCGTTAACTTTCTGGATCTTCCCTGGTATGGCCGTTTGTGGAATTTGGGAATGGCCTTTCTGAAAGATCTGCCCCTTCAAACAGGTTATTTTTATAGAAAATCAACAGCAAAAAAAATACAGGCACTGGTTGCAGAATATAGACCTGATCATGTTTATTGTCAGTTGGTTAGGACTGCTGAGTATGCCAAAGATATTGACCTGCCCAAAACGCTGGATTATCAGGATGTATTTTCCTATGGTATTAAGCGTAGGATTGCCACAGCCTCCTTTATCATGAAACCATTTATGAAGATGGAGTATGAGCGCTTACAAAAATATGAAGCAATGGCTTTCAGCATGTTCGATAACAAAACCATTATTTCCTATCCTGATCGTGAGTTGATACCCCATCCCGATCGTGAACAAATTGTGGTGATTCCCAATGGCGTGGATCATGATTTCTTCCAGCCCAGAGAAACCCCACAGAAATTTGATCTCGTATTCACAGGTAATATGGCCTATCCCCCCAATGTGGATGCTGCCGGATTTTTAGCTGCTGAAATAATGCCGCTGGTATGGAAACAAATGCCTGAAGTCAGACTCTTATTGGCTGGAGCGAGCCCCGACCGCAAGGTGCAACAATTGCAATCGGATAAAATTATGGTCAGTGGATGGCTCGACGACATCAGAGATGCTTATGCTGAATCCAGTATATTCATCGCACCCATGAGGATAGGTACCGGTTTGCAGAACAAATTACTGGAGGCTATGTCGATGAGGCGTCCCTGTATTACAACACCATTGGCCAATGATGCCCTAAAGGCCAAGCATCAGCAAGATATATTGGTGGGAGAAACAGCGGCCGAGCTAGCCAATCATATTATATCCTTATTGGGGAATGAAGCATTGGCCTCAAGAATTGCCAGCAGTGGTTTTGAGTTTGTGAATAAGCAATACAGTTGGAAAGAAGCCACAGAAAAACTGGGTGAATTAATGACTGACATATAATAGGAGGATAGTGATGGAGATTAAAGATCTGGTGTTAAAGAACAGAAGCTATAGGAAGTTTCATGCCAATCAAAAAGTAGGAGTTGATACCTTACGACAATTGGTTGATCTGGCACGCACAACTCCTTCCTCAAAAAACAAACAACCATTGAAATACCTCCTCGTCCATGAGCAGCAGGATGCAGACTTTGTGTTTGACCAATTGAGGTGGGCCTGGTATTTGAAGGATTGGAACGGACCTGCTGTTGATGAAAGACCTCCTGCCTATATTGTGGTGGTCCTGGATACTGAACTCAACGACAACGCCTTAATCGATGTTGGCATAGCCTCACAAACTATTTTATTAGGCGCAGTAGAGAAGCAAATGGGTGGCTGCATAATTAGAACGGTGAATACCTATGCCATATCCAGGCATTTTAAGTTGCCATCCCATTATGAAGTAGTTCAGGTTCTTGCTCTTGGCTATCCAATGCAGGAGGTATGTATGACCGATATATCTGCAGACGAGTCCATTGAGTATTTCACCAATAAACAGGGGCATCATTGCGTGCCCAAAAGAAGCCTCGACGACATTATCATCTGATTCCCAAGCAGCCAAAAGAGCCTAAGTTTCTTGAGTTAACGGAAGCCATACTATTGATTTCTTTTCTGAGGAATCATGTCAGGCTTATTTGTATTTTTGCAGCCAGCTTTTAACAGCGATTTATAAATTTTCATTATGGCACAGAAACCCTCCATACCAAAAGGAACCCGTGACTTCACCCCAGAAGTAATGGTAAGACGAAACTATATCTTCAATACCATAGAAACGGTTTTTCAACATTTTGGTTATCTGCCCATTGAAACACCCGCCATGGAAAATTTATCCACACTGATGGGAAAATACGGTGAAGAGGGTGATCGCTTGTTGTTCAAGATTCTTAACTCGGGAGATTTTTTAAAAAAGACACTTCCGGAAGACCTTAATAATCAGAATCTGGGACGCTTGACCACCAAGATTTCTGAAAAGGGATTGCGTTATGATCTAACTGTCCCTTTTGCACGATTTGTGGTACAAAACAGAAACGATTTAGTGTTTCCATTCAAAAGATACCAGATACAACCGGTTTGGCGTGCTGACAAACCACAAAAAGGCCGTTACAGAGAGTTTTACCAGTGTGATGTGGATGTTATTGGATCGAATTCACTTTTGAATGAAGTAGAACTCATTCGCATGATCGATGAGGTGTTTCGTAAACTTTCTCTGGATGTGGTTATCAAACTCAACAACAGGAAAGTATTGAGTGGTATTGCGGAGGTAATGGAAGCTCCTGAAAAACTAACAGAAATTACTACAGCCATTGATAAGCTGGATAAAATAGGACTCGACAAAGTATATGAAGAGCTAAGAACCAAAGGATTGGCAGAAGACAAAATCGAATTGTTGAAACCAATAATTGACTTGTCAGGAAGCAACGAGGAAAGAATAGCAGCGCTGAAGAATCTCATCGGTTCAACTGCTGAAGGAGCCAAAGGTGTTGAAGAGTTGGAATTCATTACCCATACACTCAACAAGCTTAACATCAAAGCAAGTGTTGAACTGGATCAGTCATTGGCCCGTGGTCTCAATTACTATACTGGAGCCATTATTGAAGTTAAGGCAGCAGACGTAGCCATTGGATCCATCTGTGGAGGTGGGCGTTATGACAACCTCACAGGTATATTTGGCATGCCAGATGTGTCTGGAGTAGGTGTATCTTTTGGCGCTGATCGCATCTATGATGTGATGAACGAATTGAATGTATTTCCACAACAGGTGCTGCAAAGCACCCAATTGTTGTTGGTAAATTTTGGTGAGAAGGAAGGAAACTATGCCCTTGGAATTTTGGAGAAGCTACAGCAGCAAGGCATTAGGGCAGAGTTGTTTCCGGATGCTGCCAAAATGAAGAAACAAATGCGCTATGCGGATCAGAAGGGGATTCCTTTTGTGTTGATGATTGGTGATGAAGAGATGAAGTCTGAGCGCTACGCATTAAAGAATATGCTTACTGGCGAACAGCAAAAATTAGGACTGGAAGAAATTGTACAGCTATTAATGAAACAATAGCAGTAAAAACTGGAAACTTATGGGTGAGTTGACCTATGCGGTGGGTATTGAAAAGTTAACTTTCAAAACCATCTTTGATATCCTGAAAAAGGGGAAGAAAATTACCTTGTCAGATGAGGCAAGTGAGCGGATTATAAGATGCAGGCAGTATCTGGATGAAAAGACCAGAAAAGAAGATAAAGCTGTGTATGGTATTAACACGGGTTTTGGAGCCTTATATAATAAGAGCATCTCCTTTGAGGATCTTGGCCGTTTGCAAGAAAATCTGGTGATGTCACATGCCTGTGGTACTGGTGATGAGGTGCCTTCGCAGGTGGTCAAACTCATGATACTCTTAAAAATCCAATCTGTTTCCTACGGTCATTCAGGTGTTCAGTTGATAACTGTCCAGCGTTTGGTCGATTTCTTCAATGAAGATATAATTCCAGTGGTTTACCAATTGGGCTCCCTTGGTGCCTCCGGTGATTTGTCACCACTTGCACATATGTCGTTACCCTTGCTGGGCATGGGAAAAGTATACCATCATGGAGAAAAGAAATCAAGCAAAGATGTGCTATTGGATTATGGGTGGGAAACGGTGAAGCTTCAATCCAAGGAAGGACTTGCTCTTTTGAATGGCACTCAATTTATGAGCGCTTACGGTGTGCACAGCTTATTGAAACTCTTTAGATTATCTGAGTTGGCTGATATCATAGGAGCGGTATCCTTGGATGCGTTTGATGGTCGAATTGAACCCTTTATGGATGAATTGCATCAAATCAGGCATCACAAAGGTCAGATCCAAACTGCCGACCGATTTCGCATGCTTCTTGAGGACAGTGAATTAATCTGCAGAGAAAAAGAACATGTCCAGGATCCCTACTCTTTCCGTTGCATACCACAAGTTCATGGTGCTTCAAAGGATTCAGTTAATTATGTGGCCACCGTTTTTTCAGCTGAAATAAATGCAGTAACTGACAACCCCACAATTTTCCCTGAGATTGATGTCATAGTCTCAGGTGGTAATTTCCATGGGCAGCCGCTGGCATTGGCACTGGACAATATGGCCATCGCAGCAGCAGAATGGGGCAATATTTCTGAAAGAAGAACCTATCAGTTGTTGCATGGAAAAAGAGGCTTACCGCCATTTTTGGTTGCCAACCCAGGATTAAACTCCGGCTTTATGATCCCACAGTATACCTCTGCCTCCATCGTAAGTCAGAACAAGCAATTGTGTACACCGGCTTCTGTGGATTCCATTGAATCATCCCAGGGACAGGAAGACCATGTAAGTATGGGCGCCAATGCAGCTACCAAAGCCTATAAGGTGGTGTACAATCTGGAACGCATTCTGGCCATTGAATTGTTCAATGCAGCACAGGCACTGGAGTTCAGAAGGCCTGCAAAATCTTCATCTTTTATTGAGAGTTTTTTTGAAGCTTACCGCCAACATGTTCCCTTTATTGAAGAAGATCAGGTCATGCATGATCATATTGAGCATACCATCAGCTTCCTTGGTGAAATTGATTATGAATTATCTGATGCCTTGATACAGGGGATTTAGACGCTTGCAGAGTGTAGCTTCTCAACTGCTTTATTCAAATAACATTCGATACGGACGTTCAATATCTCTGCAAAGTTGTGGAATGGAGATATATTTGCTTGCTCTTTTGTATTCATTGCCTTCAAAAAATACAATGAGGGTTGGGTTGTTAAAAGCCTTATAGGAAGCAGCAATGTCCGGATATAATTCTGAGTTAACAAAACCCAGTTCCATCTTTTCAAAACTATTGGAAACCATATCAATTACCTTGGGTCGTAGGCTCATACAGGGCGCGCAGTTGTCATTGTAAAAATAGATCAAGGCAGCATCTTGATTTTCAGCGAAATGACTCACTTCTTCTGCAGTTTGGAATTCCTTTTTTCCGGCTTCCATACACTTGGTTTTTTTGATGAGGCAAATGTAGTTTAATTTTGAAATAAGCATGGACTTTGGCAGGTTTTTAGGTATCTGAAAATCAAGATTTCTCACTCAGGTAAAAAACCCGTATTTCTTAGATCTTGGACAGTCGTTTTGAACAATACCTATCAGTTTTTTCTATAAATTCGCCTACTTTTTATTGCGTAAGACCCAAAAAATTTAATCGTTAATAATTTAATTTTCAAAGCAGATGACATATATAATTAAGGGATCAGGATTAACCATAGAAGATGTGGTCAATGTGGCCAGAAATCATGAAGCTGTTGCTTTGGATGCTGAAGCAGTGAACCGCATCAATAAGTGCCGTGCCATGTTGGAAGACAAGATAGAAGCAGGCGAAATCATGTATGGTGTCAATACTGGTATTGGTGAGTTTTCTGAAGTAGTATTAAATGATGATCAGGTTAAGGATTTTCAGAAATACCTTATTTATAACCATGCCGCCGGTATTGGTGATGCTATGAATCTGGATTATGTTCGTGCAGCTATGCTGGGACGTATCAATGTTCATGCCCATGGCAATTCAGGCATTCGTTTGGAAATCACACAAACCCTGGTAGATATGTTAAATAAGGGAGTAACACCCTTTGTGTGTGAAAAAGGATCCGTTGGAGCTTCCGGTGACCTGGCGCCCATGTCACAAATAGCCCTGTTGATGATGGGAGAGGGAAAAGCTTATTATAAGGGAGAGCTTTATGAAGGTCAGGAAGCCATGGATTTGGCAGGAATTCCGGTTCCAGGTTTGAAGGCACGTGATGGTTTGGGAACCATTAATGGGTCCAATGTATTGACGGCCATGAGTGCATTGTTTTTGTACGATGCCAATAATTGGCTTAAGCAGGCTGAGATGGCGGCTGCCATGTCTCTGGAAGCACTAAAGGCTAATATGGGTCCTTACACCTCCAAATTGCACGAGGTAAGAGGATTTTCAGGTGCGGTTCGTTCAGCCAACGCCATCAGACGAATGGTTGAGGGTGGTGACCTTAAATCGGGAAAAGTGGCTCACAAGGTACAGGACGCCTATTCCATGCGTTCCACACCACAGGTTATTGGTGCTGCTCATGATGCCATTTCTTATGCCAGAAGTCAGGTTGAAATTGAATTGAATGGTGTGGGTGATAATCCCATATTCTTCCCCGAGGAGAACCTTCAGCTTTCAGGTGCCAATTTCCAGGGTACTCCGGTATCCCTGCCCATGGATATGGCAGGCACAGCTATCACCATGGTAAGTGTATTGTCGGAAAGAAGAATGAATCGTCTGAACAACCCTGCTTTGAGCGTTGGATTACCCGCATTTTTAACCAAAGGGGCCGGTATGTTTTCAGGACTGATGCTCAGCCAGTACACGGCAGATATGCAAATTGTAGAGCAGCGGATCTTATCAGCTCCCGCATCGGTACAATCCATCCCGGCAGCTGCTGACCAGGAAGATTTTGTCTCCATGGGGATGAACACGGCCATTAAGAATTTTCAGATCCTGGACAATGCTTATGGTGTTCTGGGTATTGAATTTATGGCTGCTGCCCAAGCGCTTGATTTCAGAGAGTATTCCTTTGGAAAAGGTACGACTAAAGCCCATGAGGTTATCAGAAGGCATGTGGAGTTCCTTGATATTGACCGTCCTTTGTATAACGACCATAATACCATGAAGGATTTGGTCAAATCCTGTGAAATATTAAATGAAGTAGAGCCCTTAATTAAAGTGTAGGCAAAGCATGTACTTTTGAAAGAAGTCTATTTTCATTAGTATTGCAGTTGATTCCGTAAAGTGTAGACAAGCTTAAAGTGAAAGAGATGAACGAAATCAATACCAACGAACCGATGGTGAGGCCACAATTGCTCACCATATTATGTATTCTGAGTTTTATCGGAAGTGGATTATCAGTCTTGAGCAATGGCTTTGTCTTCCTCTTTTACGATCAGTTCACAGCACCTGAAAACCTGGAAGCATTTGAAAATATCTTTGGCTCAGAAATGAACCTCGATATTTTGATGGGCACCAGTATCTATTTTTATCTGCTTCAGAGTTTCTTCTATGCTTTGTCATTTTTCGGTGTTTTGAAGATGTGGCAGTTACAAAAGATTGGATTGCACATATATACATTGGCACAGATGTGTATACTCATACTGCCTGAAATATTTGTACCTGTATTACCTTTCCCCTTTGTACAGATTATGGTAACGGCAACTTTTGTACTTTTATATTTTTCGAGTTTCCGAATGATACAATGAAAAGGCTATTGCCTATGCAAACAGAACCCATCCACAAACCATTGATATACCGACTGGTAAACACCATAGTTTTTTTCCAGAGCGTGGTGGGCATATTGTTTTATTCTCTTATTCTGTTTACAGATTCAGCCAGCATGGACTACCTGCCGGAAGAACTCGGTTTGTCGGGCCATGATTCCACAGCGGTATGGTATACCTATACCAATCTTTTTTTGCACCTGGGCTTGCTTATTAGCGGAGTCTTATTGTACCAATTCAGGTTAAGCGGATTTTACTTATTTGTTAGCTTAATGTTAAGTCTGATCATTCTCAATTCTTTCATATTGAGTAATGCTCCATTTGTTACTTCGTCATTTGGTCTGTTTATATTGATTCCATTAGTGTTTTACGTCAAAAAGATGCGTTAAAATGCTTGTGGTAATTGAAAATTGTCTTAAATTGCCATCCCAAACCTTAAAAAATTGAAAGGATAATCAGTTTTTGGCTTGTTTTTAGTGACTTAACTTTAGTTCGAAAGCCAAAAACTCAGGTTATTTTTTTGTTAAGTTTGTAACTAAGAATTACTATTTACTCATTAAAGTAGTATTGACATAGAAAATTAGATGTTTAACTAATTCATTAACCAAAAATTATCATTATGAGAAAAATTACAATTTTGCTGGCGTTCTTGTTTTTTATTGGCTCGCAGTTAGCCAATGCCCAAACAAGGACCATTAGTGGTAAGGTTACCAGTTCTGAGGACGGCATGGGTATTCCTGGTGTTACAATTCAGGTAAAGAACACCACTAGGGGTACTACCACCGACATCGATGGTAACTTTTCAATGGACGTTCAGGCAGATGACGCGACATTGGTATTTTCATACGTGGGTATGAATACTTATGAAGCGCAAATCGGTGACCAGAGCGTTATCAATGTAACCCTTGAGCCAAGCGCTGAAGCACTCGAGGAGGTAGTTGTTACTGCCCTCGGTATCTCACGTGAGAAGAAAACACTGGGATATGCGGTGCAAGAAGTTGATGGTGAAGAATTGAGCAGAGTTAGGGAGACCAACTTTGTGAACTCACTGTCAGGCCGTGTTGCAGGTGTGAACGTACGCCAATCAGCAAGCATGGGTGGATCTGCCAACGTGATTATTCGTGGTACCACTTCTTTGGTTGGTAACAACCAGGCTTTGTTTGTCGTTGACGGTGTGCCAGTCGACAACGGAAACTCTAACATGGACAGACCTGTTGCTAACTCAACAGCCACTAACCAGAATGACGGTTGGGGTGGTTATGACTATGGTAACAATGCCATGGACATCAACCCTGATGACATTGAGAATGTATCTGTACTTAAGGGTGCGGCTGCTACCGCTCTTTATGGTTCACGTGCTGCCAATGGTGTGATCTTGATTACCACCAAAAAAGGTAAAGCAGGTGTTGGTAAAAAAGGTATTGGTATCACCATTAACTCAGGTGTTCAGATTTTATCAGCTGACATGAGTACTGCTCCACAATGGCAGGATCAGTATGGTGGAGGTTATGGACCTTTCTACGAAGATCCCACAGCTAACTTCTTCTATGCCGACCTTACAGGTGATGGTAATATGGACCTTATTGCTCCTACTTCAGAGGATGCTTCATGGGGTGCTAAATTTGATCCTAACCTGATGGTTATCCAATGGGATGCTCTTGACCCATTGAAAGACAACTACGCTGAGAAAAGACCTTGGGTAGCTGGTGAAAACGACTTGAGCTATTTCTTCCAGAATGGTGTGAAATGGACCAACAGTGTTGCTTTTGACGGTGCAAACGAAAAAGGTAACTACCGTTTATCCTATACCAATGTTGATGAAAAAGGTATGCTGGTTAACAGTAGCCTGAAGAAAAACACCGTTAACTTTGGTGGTAGCTACAACTTCACAGATAAATTTACCGTTAGCTCAAGCATGACCTATGTGAATACAAAAGGTAAAGGTAGAGCAGGTACAGGTTATGATGGACTAAACCCAATGCAGTCATTAGGTCAGTGGTTCCAGCGTAACGTTGATATGAAAAGATTGGAAGATAGCTGGTTGCGTTCCGACGGATCACAGCTTTCATGGAACTCATCTTACTATGATGACCTTCATCCAATTTATTTTGACAACCCATACTGGGTGCGTCACAAAAACTATCAGACTGATGAGCGTAACCGTCTCTTTGGTTTCGTAGGTGCTGAATACAAATTCACCGATTATTTAAGCCTGAATGGTAGAATGTCACTTGACTATTACGGTGACAACCAGGATGAGCGTATTGCAGTCGGTAGTGTTGATCCTTCATACTACTCCAACTTCACAAGGACTTTCATGGAGCTCAACTATGACCTGAACTTAAGATTCAACAAAACATTCGGCGACTTCTCAGTGGCTGCTATGTTAGGTTCTACTTTCCGTCAGAATACCTACAAAAGACAACTTAGCGAAACTGTAGGTGGACTCGTTGTTCCTGATCTCTATTCAATTAAAAACTCTGTTTCTCCTGCCAGAATTACTGAGCATGATGAAGTATGGGGAATGAATTCAGTATTCGGTAACGCTTCTGTTGGGTATAAAAACTTTGCATACCTGGAAGGTACCTATCGTTGGGATCAGTCTTCAACACTTCCTGAAGATGATAACAGCTTTGGATACTATGGAGTTTCCTTAAGCTTCCTGTTAACCGAACTTAATGGTCTTAACGACGTAAGCTGGTTATCATACCTGAAACTTAGAGGAGGTTATGCTGAAGTAGGTAATGACACTCGTCCTTACAGGATATACAATACCTATTCACAGAATACAAGCTGGGGAGACAATGCTTTATTCTCAGTGAACTCAACATCACAAAACCCATTACTCATTCCTGAGAGAACCAAGGGACTTGAGTTTGGTTTGGATGTTCGTTTCTTCAACAGCCGTTTGAACTTTGACGTTTCAAGATATGACAGAGATTCAGAAAATCAGATTCTCGACGTAGTTGTATCTCCAATGTCAGGTATCACAAGAAGATGGGTTAATGGTGGTGTAATCAACAACAAAGGTTGGGAGATTGCTGCATCAGGTACTCCTGTAAAAACAAAAGACTGGAACTGGGATCTTGGTGTAAACTGGTGGACCAACAAATCTAAAGTTGAAAGCCTTTATGACAACGTAGATAATATGGAGATCTATTCAGCATGGGATGTTTCAATTAACCACACTGTTGGTGAAGAAACACACTCCATCCGCGGTACAGACTTCGTTTATAAAGATGGCAAGAAAGTTGTTGATGAGAATGGATACTACCTGCGTACAGCCAACGATACCGTTATTGGTAACGTAAATCCTGACTGGAACATGGGTATCTTCACTAACCTGTCATGGAAAGGTATCAGCCTCTATGCATTGGTTGACATCCAGCAAGGTGGTGACATTTATTCAATTAACACTAAGTATGGTCAGGCCACTGGTTTATATGAAGAAACCGCTGGTTTGAACGATAAGGGCAACCCAATTCGTGATCTCGTAGCTGATGGTGGTGGTATTCTGTTTGAAAACACTGTTTTCGAAGACGGTACACCTAACGACCAGTATGTGGAAGCTTATCGTTGGGGTAGAGCTTTCTACTACAACAACAGTCCTACAGCAAGATACGTATTTGATGCTTCTTATGTGAAATTGCGTGAGGTTTCATTAAGCTACAGCTTACCTCAATCAGTAATTGGAAAATCTCCATTTACCAACGTAACTTTCTCATTTATTGCTCGTAACCTATGGATCATTCACAAGAATACTGATCACTTTGACCCAGAAGCTAGCTTAAGCTCAGGTAACCAGCAAGGTATCGAAACCGGATCTTATCCAACAGCTCGTTCATTTGGATTTAACATTAAATTGGGCATTTAATCAAATTGTATAACTTAAAAAAGCAAAGAATATGAAAATAATAAAGTATATATCGTTAGTGCTTGTTTTGGTTATCGGCATCACTCAATGTAAGTTGCCAGATAATGTTAATCCTAAAGCACCATCAGAAGTACCAATTCCTACTTTGTTTACCAATGCACAGGTGGCACTGGTTAACCAGGTAGACGATGTAAACGTAAACCGTAATACGGTTCGTTTGATTGTTCAGTATTGGCAGCAAACGACTTATTTTGATGAGTCACGTTATTTGTTCCAGGATCGTCAGATTCCTGATAACTATGTCACTGAGTTCTATCGTGATGCTATGATGGATTTCAAACGCACCAAAGATCTTCTTTCTGATCCAAATTATGGTGGCGATGCTATGGAGCAAGCCAATATGATTGCTATTGCAGAGGTGCTCGAAGTATATGCATGGCATTGTGTTGTTGATGCTTTCGGTGACATGCCTTACACAGAAGCATTAATGGGAGCCGAAAACTCAACTCCTGTTTATGATAATGCTGAGGACATCTATACAGATATTATTAACCGCCTGACCATCGCTATAGGTATGATGAAAACTGATGCCGGTAGCTTTGGTGGAGCCGATGTAATGTATCATGGTGATGTGGCTTCATGGAAAAAGTTTGCCAACTCACTGAAGCTTCGCCTCGGAATGCGTATCGCTGATTATGATGCCGGTGCATCTGAAAAAGCGGTTACTGAAGCTGCCTCTGGAGTATTTACTTCACAGGATGAGAGCGGTTACCTGTTTTATATAGGTGTAACTCCTCACGTTAATGCCATTTACAATGCATTTGTTACCGATAATAGGAAAGATTATTTACCTACTAATACAATCATCGACTTGATGAAATCATTGAATGACCCACGTTTACCTTATCTGTTTACACAGGTAGAAGTTGATACCGTTGGTACAATGGATTATGTAGGTGCTGTTGCCGGTCTTGACGGTGCGCAGTCATATTTCAACTTCTCCAATTTCACAGATCGTTTCTTTGAGCCAACTTTCGAAGCCATTATGATTGACTACATTGAAGTTGAGTTCTTACTGGCAGAAGCTGCTGAAAGATACGGAATGGGAGATGCTGAAACGCATTACAACAATGCTGTTACTGCTTCTATCCTATATTGGGGTGGTTCACAAGATGATGCTGATGCTTACCTGGCCATGGAAGATGTTGCTTATGGAACAGCTCCTGGTGACTGGAAGCAGAAGATTGGTACTCAGAAGTATATGGCTCTGTATAACAGAGGTGTTGAAGGCTGGGCCGAGTGGAGAAGACTCGACTATCCTGTCATCAATATTCCTGAAGGAATGACATATAATGATATTCCAAAACGTATGCCTTATCCATACAATGAAAAGAACAGGAATAAAGCAAATTATGACGCTGCTGTTGCCAACCTTGGCGGACCAGATGATCATAGACAACGTATTTTCTGGGATAAGTACTAAACCCTGAAAAAAAGCATAAAGCTTTGAAAGAAAAAACCGCTCCTGTTTCAGGGGCGGTTTTTTTTATTGGAACCAATTGGAAATTTGGAAAACACTTCCCAAGGGCCATATTGAGCTTGTCGAAATTTAAGCTGGGTCAGCTGCAGAACGATAGCTAATGACCAATGACTATTAACCACTACCATAGATTGCTTTTGTACCAAGGTGCTGGATGATTTACACCAAGGTGTAAAGGGAATTGTATCAAGGTATAAAATGAATTGCAACCTTATCAGGCTTGCGTTATACCAGGCTCTGGCCCTAAATAAACCATTAAATGCTATGAATGATGAATGTAGAACGATGAACGACATATATCTGTTGACCAGGCATCTATTAACGAATAACTTATAACATATCACCGCAATTAGTGGTCACGCGAAGGATTCGCGCGCCAGTGTTGGGGTAGAATTCGCGCACCAGCGTTGGTACTGATTTCAAATGACAAAGACCCAATAACCAGTAAATAATAACTAATAACCAATAACTAGTATCCAATAACTAGTATCCAATAACTAGTAACCAATAACACTTCCCTTTTCTACTGAATTGAATCCAGAATACGGGTATACTGCTGAACTACAGAATCGAATGCTGGCAAATAAGCAGAGTCAATGGGTTTTGAGGGTGGTGATTCGACCTTCAGCGGATCTACTGCCTTGCCATTTCTGTAAAACCTGAAATCCAGGTGAGGACCAGTAGCAAGACCTGTCTTCCCCACATAACCAATTAAATCACCCTGTTTTACTCTCTTGCCCACCTGCATGCCTTTGGCATAACCGCTCAAATGCATATAGGTTGTGGAATAGGTACCATTGTGCTTGATTTTAATATAATTCCCACCCCCACGTTTCTGATAGCCTCTTTTAATAACGACACCATCACCTACAGTATAGACTGGTGTTCCCGTAGCGGCTGCATAATCTACACCATGGTGTGGGCGTCTGATTTTTAACACAGGATGCATGCGGCTGTGTGAAAATTTTGAACTGATGCGGGTAAAGCGCAAAGGTGCCTTTAAAAAAGTTCTTTGCAGACTGTTTCCTTTTTCATCGAAATAGTCAATGGCACTGTCCTGTTCAAAAATAAAGGCAGATAAATCAGTTCCTCCATGATGGATTTGTGCAGCGATGACACTACCCAGTCCGATATAGGTACTATCTACATATTTCTTCTCGTAGAATACCTTGTAAGAATCCCCTTTTTGTAATCCAAAAAAATCGATGGTCCAGGCATATATCTCTGAAAGCTCATTGGCCAGGTTAGCATCGGCTTCGCTGGCAATTAGCGCATTCCACAGGGAGGATTCGATCACACCACTAGTCTCTGCCATTTCTGTCCAAACGAGCTTACGGCCACGCTTTGCATACACCGAATCCTGTAGATGATAAACCACATAATCGGTGGCGTCAATCTCATAAATAAAGTAAGAAGCCTTTGCCAGACTGTCCTGTGTCAGAAGAAAACTATAGTCATTACCTCTTCTGAGTTTTCTCACATCAAAAACCGATTTTGTGTTTTTTGCGATATAGTCTATTACTGCATAGTCTACATCCTGTCTGAGCAGAATATCTGCCAGAAATTCGTTCTTTTTTACAGTTCCTCTGACCAATTGAAGACTGTCGATGTTTATTCCGTAGGCAAGCATAGGTTCAACAACTATTTCAGGTTCTTCCTCTTCGATTTGAGTTTGAGGTGGCTGACAAGACCAGGTCAGTATCATGAGCAGCGTCACCAAGAAGAAGATATATCGAATGTTCATATAATCCAGAAATTTTGCCGGCAAAAATACATGCTTAATTGAGATGTCAGGTCTTATAACGAAAAAACCGGGCTTTTCGGGCCCGGTTTTCCATAAATATGTGTGTTTCTAGGTTCTTTTTTCTGCATATTCCCTACCGGCTCTAAAGGCTTTCAGGTTTAACTTGACCATTTCCTCTCCTTTTTTTGAAAAGATCTGTTCAATGGCAGCTTCCAAAGATTCAACTTTGAGTCCGAGGAAGGGGGAAGCAGCACCCAATATTACAATATTGGCAGCTTTAACTGAGCCCTGTTCCTTGGCTACATTTTCTGCATCTATGGTTACATTTTTTGGTAGTTTCCAGATTTCTGCCAATACCTCTTCCAGATCAGGGTAATTGGAGATATTCTTCACCGGGTTCATGCTCGAGATAATCCATCCGGATTCTTTATTGAGCATATTCATATAGCGCAATGATTCCATAGGTTCCACAGAAATAATAAGGTCGGCTTTCCCTTCTGGAATCAAGTCAGATGCAATGGGTTTTGATGACAGGCGCAGATTCGATTGCACGTCTCCACCACGCTGGCTCATACCATGAACTTCTGCCTGCTTCAATTGCAATCCTTCCATAAGGGCAGCAGTTCCAATGGTTGCGGCAATGGTCAGGATTCCTTGTCCTCCAACACCTCCTAATATGATATCTTTTTTCATTTGATCGTTTTTGCTTGGGCTTTCACTACTGATACTTAGGTGACAATAAGTGTAAAGCCCGGATTCAACACTAGGCCTTTTTGGCTTCCCTTTTTTGAATGGCTTTTTGTTTCATTCTTCTGGCAAGGGTTTGAATACACTCCCTGCGTGCAATGATTACTGATACGCCCTCATAAGCCAGTTCTTCTTTATAAATCTTCAAATTCTCCTCATGATTGCGTTTCAAAGGGGTTATGACCTTGATATGCTCTTCTTCTACACCCACACCTCTAACGATGGCATCAACTTTCTCAAATGCCGAGGAGGTTTGCCCACCGGTCATTCCTGTGGTGGAATTGTCCATGATGAGTACGGTGATGGGAGCGTTGCAATTAACCGCATCCAGCAAACCGGTAATTCCGGAGTGGGTGAAGGTGGAATCGCCAATGGCAGCAACCGAAGGAACCAGTCCTGCATCCGCAGCACCAATAGCCATGGTTATGGAAGCACCCATATCAACACAACTATTAATGGATTCCAGTGGTGCCAACGCACTTAAGGTATAGCATCCAATATCTGAAAATACCCGGCCTTTTGAATAGGCTTCCATGGCTTCGTTCAAGGCCAGAAATGAATCGGTATGCGAGCATCCATCACAAAGTCTGGGTGGTCTGCCAGCTAATATCTCAGGTGTGTTAAAACCTTCAGAAGTCTCCAGTTTCAATGCTTTCCCTACAATATTTGGGTTCAGCTCACCGGCTCTTGGAATGCTTCCATCCAATCTTCCTCTTACGGTTTTACCTTTATCAAGCATGCCTTTGAGCAGTTCTTCAATGATGGGATAACCATCTTCCAGAACAAGTATTTCGTCTACTGCTTCATAAAGCTTACTTAACATATTTCTATCGATGGGATACTGTCCCACTTTAAATACCGGATGAGGAATAATGCCATCCTCATAGTTTTCCATAAGGTAGTTGTAGGCAATTCCACAGGCAATAATACCCCTGCTTTTGTCAGGACCATCTATGAGTTTATTGTATCCCGACTGGGCTGAATCAGCTTCAAACTGGTCCTGTTTGCCCAATAGTTTATTATACTGTTTCCTGGCTATGGCAGGCAGTAAAACAAACTGCTTCAGATCGGATGGCAAGTGCATCTCATTTTGATCCAGAATTTCTTTACGGATTACCCCAGCTCTTGAGTGAGCCAGACGTGTAGTTACTCTAATAAGAACAGGTGTTCCAAATTTTTCAGATATCTCAAAAGCATAACGAGTCATGTCATAGGCTTCCTGCTGGTTGGATGGTTCCATGCAAGGAATCAGCGAGAATTTACCATAAAACCTGGAATCCTGCTCATTTTGAGAAGAGTGCATGGATGGGTCATCGGCTGATAACACAACCAGTCCTCCGTTGGCTCCGGTGATACCTGCATTTACAAAGGCATCAGCAGCCACATTGAGTCCCACGTGTTTCATACAAACCAGTGCTTTTTTTCCAGCATAGGACATTCCTATAGCACTTTCCATGGCCGTTTTTTCGTTGGCCGACCACAATGACCTGATATTTCTATTGCTAGCTTCTTTTGATGATTGAATATATTCGGTAATTTCAGTGGATGGTGTACCCGGATAGGCGTACACACCTGAGATGCCTGCATCTATTGCCCCCTGCGCTATGGCTTCGTCTCCTAATAATAATAATTGCTGCATTTTTCTCTATTTAAGGTTACCTCATAATTATGAGGCAAAATTATTAAAAATAGACATGGTGGGATTTGTTGAAACTTATCTTTATTGAATTTAAATAGGAGGCTGAAAAGCGCCTACATTTGCGCCATGAATTTTCTGGCCCACTCACAGCTTTCAGGCGATAATGACGATCTTTTGTTCGGTAATTTCGTGGCAGATGCTGTAAAAGGAAATTCATATAATAAGTATGATGATGACATCAGAAAAGGTATTTTGTTGCATAGGAAAATTGATAGTTATACCGACAAACATCCCATAGTACTAAAGAGTACACAGAAGGTCAGAGCGCATTTTGGCAAGTTTGCGGGTATAGCAGTGGATATTTATTATGATCATTTTCTGGCTGCAAACTGGCCACAATATGATGCCTCTGAATTAAGTAGTTTCACGGTAAGGGTTTATGCTATTCTTGCCAGACGCTTTTTGATATTACCCGCAAGAACCCGTAGGATGTTGCCTTTTTTGATTGCACAAAACTGGCTGAATTCTTATGCCAATCCCAAGGACCTGGAACGGATTTTTTATGGTATGGACAGGCGAACCCAGTTCAAGTCTGGTATGGCCTCAGCTGTTGATGTGTTATATGCTCATTACGATACCTTGCAAAAGGATTTTGAAGACTATTATCCGGATCTAAGAGCTTATGTTGCAGAAGCTTTGAGAGAACTTGATGAATCTAATGGTATAAAGTGACCACCAGTATTCTTTGACCCCCGTAATTTCTGAATTCACAAAAATAAATGCTCTGCCAGGTGCCCAGGTTTAGTCGGTTCCTGCTGACCGGTATAGTAAGAGAAGGTCCGAATACAGCCGATTTAAAGTGAGCCGGCATATCATCCCTTCCTTCCATAGTGTGCCTGTATTCTGGCAAAGCTTCTGGTGCCAATCGCTCAAGTAAGGTTTGGAGATCTGTTTGCACATCAGGATCTGCATTCTCATTTATCATTAATGCTGCGGAAGTGTGTTTGACAAATATATTGATCAATCCTGCTTCCGGTAAAGGGCCCACAGCTCTTTCTACCACATGATCTATGATATGAAACCCCTTGGTCATGGAGGGGAGTTGTATTTCTTTCTGAATGATCATTCTGTTGGTTGCTTTGGACGAAGATAACGGAAAATGATGGCATAAAAAAACCCGAATCCAATGATCCGGGTTTTGATTTGATTGGTTGTAACTTATTTGATACCCACAATTTGTTCCAGCATATCCGTGGTAATGGATTTAGGCCTTTCGATTGGGTAACCGATGGCTCTGTCCCAGATAATGTTTGAAAGTACACCAATGGCTCTTCCAATGGAGAACAAAACGGTATAGAAATCATATTGGGTTACACCATAATGCCATTGGATCACTCCGGATTGTGCATCAAGGTTTGGCCATGGGTTTTTGGCATGACCGTGTTTCTTAAGAATGGGTGGAACCACATCATACAACATGTTCACATACTGGAACAAATCATCGTCTGGCAATTGTTTCAAACAAAATTCTCGCTGAACAGTATAACGAGGATCCGTTTTACGAAGAACTGCATGACCAAAACCAGGAATTACCTGACCATTATTCAGTGTGTCCCATACAAATTTTTCCATCTCCTCACGAACGGGAGCTTTGCCGCCCATCTTTTCTCTTAATTCCTGTATCCAGCGCAATACTTCCTGGTTAGCGAGTCCATGTAATGGACCAGCCAAACCGTTTATCATCCCGGAAATTGCAAAATATACATCAGAAAGTGAACTGGCCACCAGGTGACCGGCATGGGCACTCACATTACCACTTTCGTGGTCGGCATGGATGATAAAATACATTCTGGCCACATCATCATAGGGTGAAGGCTGTCCGATCATAGATGCAAAATTGCCACCAAAATCCAATGTGGGATCCTGATAGGTGCTTTTTCCATCCTTGTATAACTTGTTATAAATGTATGCTCCTAAAACAGGCAACTTAGCCAGTAGATTCATGGCGTCCTCATAGGTAGGATCCCAATAATCAAGCTTGCTCATGCCCTGGTGATACTTAATATTGAATAAAGATTCACGCTGGAGCGACATAACAGCTGCTGAGAGAATGGCCATTGGGTGGCTATGGTTGGGGAAGGCATCAATAACTTCATAAACGTATTTGGGTAGCATCCTTCTGTTGAGCATGGTATATCTTACATTAGAAACCTGTTCATCTGTAGGAATATCTCCGGTTAACAGTAAGTAGATCAGCCCCTCAACACATGGCATGTCAGAGTTTTCAGCCTTGGGTAACTTGGTAAATAGTTCAGGAAGGGTAAAGCCCCGATATCTGATACCTTCATATGGATCAAGATAGGAAATGTCGGTGATGAGGGCTTTTACTCCTCTCATCCCACCGATGGCTTGTTGAACCGTAACCTCACTTATAATTTTCTCGCCATGGTCTGCCAATAAAGCCTTTACTCTGGGGCGGTGTTCCTGTATCTTCTCGTATATTTTATCTTTTAATTGTCCCATGTTTATGTTTTAATGCCGGTTTTTATTAAGCCAGTTTTTCTTGTAAACCTGAATCTAAGGCACTAAGGAAATCCTCAGTATTTAGGTAGTGTTCAGGTTTAAGATCTTTTTCATGAAGAATTAAGGCCAAGTCCTTGGTCATTTTTCCTGATTCTACAGTTTGGATACAAACTTCTTCCAGTGTGTTTGCGAAGTCAATGAGCTCCTGATTGTTATCCAGTTGTCCACGATGTGCCAATCCTCTGGTCCAGGCAAAAATGGAGGCTATTGGATTGGTTGAGGTAGGATTACCCTTTTGGTGTTCACGATAATGACGGGTAACGGTTCCATGTGCAGCTTCAGCTTCAATGGTTTTTCCATCGGGAGCCATCAGGACCGAAGTCATCAAACCAAGTGAACCAAATCCCTGGGCGAGGGTGTCTGATTGAACATCTCCATCATAGTTTTTACAGGCCCATACAAATCCACCATCCCATTTCAGTGCGGCTGCGACCATATCATCAATTAAACGGTGCTCATAAATAATGCCTTTTTCTTCGAAACGCTCTTTGAATTCGGCATCAAATATCTCCTGGAACAGGTCTTTGAAGCGTCCGTCATATTTTTTCAAGATGGTGTTTTTGGTAGACATATACAATGGCCATCCTTTTTCTAGCGCCATATTGAAGCAAGAGTGTGCAAAACCACGAATGGATTCATCTGTATTATACATGGCCATAGCCACACCACTTGAATCAAAATCATGTACCTCATAAGATTCCTCAGGGCGTCCGTCAGCAGGAGTAAATGATATGGTTAGTTTTCCTTTTCCTTTGGTGAGAAAATCGGTAGCTCTGTATTGGTCACCAAAGGCATGACGGCCAATGATAATGGGTTTCTTCCATCCTGGAACCAATCGGGGTATATTTGTCATTAATATGGGTTCGCGGAATACAGTACCTCCAATAATGTTTCTGATGGTTCCGTTGGGCGAACGCCACATATGTTTCAATCCAAATTC
Source organism: Bacteroidota bacterium (assembly GCA_016845175.1). Taxonomy (GTDB): domain Bacteria; phylum Bacteroidota; class Bacteroidia; order Bacteroidales; family F082; genus JAERTD01. Next base: position 83,973 of record JAERTD010000032.1, read on the forward strand.
CTCTACTCTGTTTTCGTCAGGTGTAATGGTGGCACATTTAATACCCACATTGTATTTTTTAATGGCTTCGGCAGCATCGATCGTAATCTGATCATCAGTTTCATCCCTTTTTTCAATTCCGAGATCGTAATATTTGATATCGATATCAAGATAAGGAAGGATTAGTTTGTCTTTAATCATTGCCCAGATGATTCTGGTCATTTCATCTCCGTCCAGTTCAACTACCGGGTTAGCTACATGAATTTTCTTCATTGGTGTTAAGTCTCTTAGTTTTTATTTGGGTTCAATACTTTTTCCTGTTGGGGTATAAGGCAGGCAAATGTACGAAATATTGCGGTTTTTTTGAAGTAAAAATGCCACCGATTTCAATTTATAAAATTGTATAAATAAGGCCATATTGTTTATTAATTCACAGTAGATCAGTACTTGTCATAACTAAAGCTGAAAAGTGATTCCCCTTTTACCGACCAAACACCTCCGTTCACCGATTTTGTGTTTACAGCCATGAATTGATGGGATATATTTGCTCCATAATTAACACTTAATACGCACTCAAATGAAGAAATCGAAAACATTACACCGGTCGAACACTGACAAAGTTATTGGAGGTGTCAGCGGTGGTTTATCCAATTATTTGGACATAGACACCGTTCTGATACGAATTGCCTTCGTATTATTAGCCTTGTTTGGTGGTGGTGGTGTATTGATCTATATCATATTGTGGATCGTTATGCCTGCTGAAAACCTGTTTGTAGGTACAGCAGAAATTATTGAAGAGGAAGAGGATGAAGTTCCTGATGGAGAAAAAGACAGACGAAGGGCAAATACAAGCCTGATAGCTGGAATTATCCTCATTGCCATAGGAGCCATTCTTGTCCTTGATAAACTTATTCCTTTATATCATATCCATGATTTCTGGCCACTTGTGCTGATTTTTGCCGGTATTGCCATTATGAAACCTGATATGTTTAAACCATCAAAAAAATTGAACCATGAAAACCAGTAACGTATTTTGGGGTGTAATACTCATTTTATTGGGTTCACTCTTTATTCTAGATAATTTAGATATAGTAGATTTTGCCTGGCACAGTATCTGGCGCCTATGGCCTGTAGTACTTGTTCTTTGGGGTGTTTCAATTATCCCTGTAAAAGATTGGATCAAACTGAGTCTGGTAGTTCTTATTGTTGGAGCAACTGTGATGCTGGTAGTTGATCAATCGGTGTATTGGGAAGGGAAAAGTTACACTTTCGAGTATTATCATGATAATGATGACTATGACTATGATGCTGGGGATATGAAAAATGTTTTTCAGGATTTTACAGTACCACTGGAAGATAGTGTTGAGACGGTAGTGTTGAATATGGATGCAGCTGCCGGGGCCTTTTATATGGACGAACAAACAGCAGACCTGCTTAGCTTTTCAAGAAAAGGCAGCACCATCGATTATACTTATAGTGTAAAACGTGTGGAAGGTGAGACCGAAATCCGTATCGAACCTGATGAGAGTATCCATTTGCGCAAGAATAACAGAAATAGAATCAACCTGGGTCTGAATCCCTATCCTGTATGGGAAGTAAATATGGATGTGGGTGCAGCTGCTGTAGATTTCGATTTGTCACCCTTTAAAGTCAGCGAACTGGATATTGATGGTGGTGCCGCATCTTTCAAAATCAAATTAGGTGATAAAAACCCAGAAACAAGGGTGAGCATTGATGCTGGTGCATCTTCAATACATATTAAAGTTCCGGAAGAATCGGGCTGTGACCTGAGGATTAGCACCGTATTATCAGGAAAACATATTTCAGGTTTTGATAAAATTGACCACGGGCATTACCAAACCAGCAATTTTGAGGAAGCTGAAAACAAAATCTATCTGAATGTGGATGCAGCTGTGTCAAGCTATAATATTATCAGATATTAGCAGGACACTTAAAATGAAACCTGTAAGAGGGTTTTTATTCTGACGAAGCAAGGTTTTTAATTCGCTTATTTGAAAGCATTTGTGCCTGCTTCGTCTTACCAAAGAAATACTTCTCAATTATGCACTAGAAAAAGCCGAATTTGTTCGGCTTTTTCTGCCTTGTATTGGACACTTTTTAATTACTTTGCACGTTATTTCTGGAAGTTAGTACTTTCGTTTGGCCTTACGGCCCATTCAGGTGGACAGCAAGGCAAGCAAAACTGTTAAAATAGGATCATGAATAGCATATATAAACTGGTACTGGTTACCATCATCATCTTGACAAGTCTTGGCTTTGCCATGGCACAGACTGCAATGGTCAGAGGATTTATTTATGAGGAAGAATCAGGAGAACCTGCCATTTTCTCCAATGTTTATTTGCAGGGTACCAACTTTGGCGCCTCCAGTGATGTCAATGGCTACTTTTTGATTTCAAAAGTTCCTCCGGGAGATTATACACTTATGGCAACCTATTTGGGTTTTGATACCATTGCGGTGCCTATTACATTAGCAGCAGGAGCCATACAGGATAAGAAGTTGTTTCTGAAAAAGTCATCGGTTCGGCTTGAAACTGTAACGGTAAGTGCTGAAAGAGCTGAAGCAAGAACAGAAACCCGAACTTCAGTTGTGAAAGTTACTTCACGAGACATTAAAAAAATACCCTCCATTGGTGGTCAGGCTGATATTGCTCAGTACCTGCAGGTTGTACCCGGGGTTGTATTTACTGGAGACCAGGGAGGACAGTTTTATATCAGAGGTGGTTCACCTATACAGAACAAAGTGATGCTCGACGGTATGATGGTCTACAATCCTTTTCACTCCATTGGATTGTTTTCTGTGTTTGAAACCGATATGATCCGTAATGCCGATATCTACACTGGCGGCTATAATGCTGAACATGGTGGCAGGATATCATCTGTAATGGATATTACCACCAAAGATGGTAATAAAAAAAGAATGTCAGGCGTAGTAGGTGCCTCAACATTCGGCGCGAGAGCCATGCTGGAAGGCCCTATTGTTAAACAAAAGTCGGTTGACAAAGGAAGCTCTTCCTTTATTCTTTCGGTTAAAAACAGCTACCTGGAGCAAAGTTCAAAAATCTTCTATGATTATATTGATGAAGATGGACTACCCTTTAACTTCACCGATATTTATGGAAAAGTATCATTAAATGCCGCCAACGGTAGTAAGGTGAGTTTCTTCGGTTTCAATTTCACAGATAAGGTGAACAACTATAAAGCCATCTCCGACTTTGGATGGAATTCTTATGGTGGTGGTGCCAATTTCGTGGTTATTCCTGGAAAATCTCCTGTGTTGATTGAAGGTAATTTTGCCTATTCTTTATACCACAGTGAAATCAACTCCACCACACTCAGCGATCGCTACAGTGAAATCGGTGGGTTTAACGGAGGCCTGAACTTTACCTATTTCCTGGGTAAGGATGAGTTAAAATATGGTGTGGAAGTTGAAGGCTATCGCACAGAATATGAGTTTCAGAATTTTATTGGCCGCAAAATTGAACAAACAGAGAATACTACCCAGCTGGGTTTGTATCTGAAGTATAAAGCCACCATAGGTAAGTTCTTAATTGAACCTGGCTTAAGGGTCCAATGGTATGCTTCTCTGGCAGAAATTCTTCCAGAACCCAGATTGGCTGTGAAGTATAACGCTACCGATTGGCTGCGTTTTAAATTTGCCGGTGGATATTATTCTCAAAACTTTATTGCAGCTACCTCCGATCGTGATGTGGTGAATCTCTTCTACGGTTTTATCTCTGGACCGGATAACCTGCCAGCCACTTTTGACGGTGAAGAAGTGACCAGTAAACTACAACGGTCACAACATGCCATCCTGGGCACTGAAATTGATATCAGCAACTCCATAAGCCTGAATATTGAGGGTTATTATAAAAACTTCCCTCAGCTTACCAATATCAACCGATTTAAAATTTATGGTGATGATGCACCACCTGGTGCCAGTGATGTGGAAACCAAAGACTTTATTATTGAAAAGGGAAATGCCTACGGTTTCGACCTGGTTGCCAAGTATGAGCATAAAAAAGTGTATTTCTGGTTTGTCTATTCTTTGGGCTATGTCAACAGATATTATGAAGACACAGAAGGTGAAATCCAGCATTACACGCCTCACTTCGACAGAAGGCATAATATCAATGTCATCCTATCCTATGTTACCGGACCCAAACGCCAATGGGAGTTTAGTGCCCGGTGGAATTTTGGTACAGGCTTTCCATTTACACAGGTTCAGGGATTCTATGAGTACCTGACCTTCCCTGGCGGTCTTAATACCGGTTATGAAGATGAGAATGGCCAACTGGGTTTGATTTATGGAGAACTCTTTGGAGGCCGACTACCCACCTATCACAGGTTGGATATTGACATGAAAAAGAACTTTTATTTAAGTGCCAAAACTAAAATGGTTCTTAATGTTAGTGTAACTAATGTGTACAACCGGGAAAATGTTTTTTACGTCGACCTGGTGACCAATGAGGTTGTATATCAGCTCCCATTCATGCCGAGTGTGGGGCTCAGTGTATATTTTTAATCCTTAAACAATAATCCAATGGTTCATTTAAACTGGAAGCTTGCACGATCTGTGGCATTGCTTGCCTTATCCGTTTTTGTTATAGCATGTAATCCCCCTATGGAAAATAAATTGACTCCCCCCGTAGCTAAAAAGGTTAAAAAAGAATTTAACGAGCATAACAACAGCAGAATTGACAATTATTACTGGCTCAACGACAGAGAAGATCAGGAAGTGATTGATTATCTGGAAGCTGAAAATGCTTATACTGATGCTGTATTAAAGAAAACCGAAGCCCTACAGGAAAAGATTTATAATGAAATTGTCGGCAGAATAAAGCAAACTGATATGTCGGTCCCCTATGATTATAAGGGATACGAGTATTATGTGCGTTTTGAAGAAGGTGGAGAATACCCACTGTATTGTAGGAAGCAATTGCCAGAGAAGAAAACAGAAGAGGTTATGTTGAATGGTAATACCATGGCCGAAGGCTATGCGTTTTTCCAGATTGGTGGTTGGGAGATCAGTCATAACAACCAATTGCTGGCCTATAGTATCGATACTGTGAGCCGACGCAAATACACCATCCATTTCAAGGATCTGAAGTCTGGAAAGGTATTGGAAGATAATATTCCAAACACTTCTGGAAATATGGCCTGGGCAAATGATAATAAAACGCTTTATTATGCTACAAGGGATGAAACCTTAAGACCTTACCGGATCTATAAACATACCATAGGAAGTCCGGCTAAGGATGATGTATTGGTTTATGAAGAATCGGATGCCACCTTCAGCACCTTCGTATATAAAACAGGTTCTGATAAATTTCTTGTGATTGGTTCACACAGTACCCTGAGTAATGAATACCGTATCCTGGATGCTGATAAAAAGGGGAAGAAAGCCACATTTAAAGTTTTTCATGAAAGGCAGCCAACACTTGAGTACAGCATTTCTCATCAGGGAGATCGTTTTCTGGTGCTTACCAACGATCAGGCTACCAATTTCAAATTAATGGAAACTCCTGATGATAAAACAGGAATCGAGAATTGGAAAGAGGTCATAGCCCATCGTGAAGATGTGTTACTGGAAGGTGTAGATGTATTCGAAGACTTTTATGTACTCTCCGAGCGTAAGGACGGACTCCCACAGCTTCGCATACTCGACCAGCGTTTACAAAAGGATTATCTGCTTCCTTTCGATGAAGAAGATTACAATGCCTATACCACAGGAAATCATGATTATTCAAGCCGTAACATTCGTTATGCCTTTACCTCATTGAAAACACCAACCACCATTTACGATATGGATGTGGCAAGCCAGGAAAAAACTTTTCTGAAAGAGTATGAAGTGTTGGGTGGTTATAATGCAAATGATTATGTAACAGAAAGGCGTTATGCGGAAGCACGTGATGGTGTAAAAGTTCCCATTTCCATTGTGTATAAAAAAGGATTCGAAAAAGATGGCAAGCAGCCTCTTTTGCTTTATGCTTATGGGTCCTATGGCTACAGTATTGGATCCAACTTCCGTTCATCAAGGTTAAGCTTGCTGGACCGCGGATTTGCCCTTGCCATTGCTCACGTGAGGGGAGGACAGGAACTGGGACGTCAATGGTATGAAGATGGCAAATTGTTAAAGAAGAAAAATACCTTCTACGACTTCATTGACTGTGGTAAATACCTCATTGAAGAAGGCTATACATCATCAGAAAGCATGTTTGCTATGGGCGGTAGTGCCGGTGGCCTGCTTGTGGGTGCGGTCATTAATTATGAGCCTCTGTTATTCAAAGGTGCCATTGCTGCCGTTCCTTTTGTGGATGTGGTAACCACCATGATGGACGAAAGCATCCCCCTCACCACAGGTGAATATGATGAATGGGGAAATCCCAATGACCCTGAATATTACGATTATATATTATCCTATTCTCCATACGATCAGGTGGAAGCCAAAGAATACACCAATTTACTGGTAACCACAGGCCTGCACGATAGTCAGGTGCAATATTGGGAGCCAGCCAAATGGGTGGCTAAACTAAGGGGTATGAAGACAGATGATAATATCCTATTGCTAAAAACCAATATGGATTTTGGTCATGGCGGTGCATCCGGACGTTTTGAGACCTATAAAGAAACGGCTCTGGAAGATGCTTTTATGTTAATGCTCCTTGGTATTGAGGAATAATTATAGCAGGAAAACAACTAGGGTTACTGTTTAATCAACCATTTGATACGATCGTAGGAAGCGAAATAGTGGAGAACGATTGTTAGTCCAAAAATGATTGCAATTGTTTCCATCTGAAGGTCAACCAAGGCCCATACAGCAAAGCCAAATATGGCTAGTTCTATGATAAGTCTTAAGTAACCAGCAACAGCTATCACGGTTTTGCCCGAACGGCTTGGGTCGTTGGGTACAGCGAATACGCCCCAAACCATGGCAAGAAAGAGGGGTAAAGCAGCTGTGAAGAGGTATTTCTCCCATGTGCTACTAATATGCCACGCCCAGTATGCCGCCACAGATAAAGCAGCCATTTCAAGAAAAAAACGGAGGAGTAAATTTAAAGGATGAGATCCCATGAGTGTATAATAGTGTGGCTTTGGTAGTGATGCTCTGAGCCTGGACTTAGTCTTCTTTCACTTCCAGCTTAAAACCGATCCCGTGTACATTGTTGATTTGAATATTTTCATCAGCTTTAAGGTATTTCCTTAGTTTGGTGATGAATACGTCCATGCTTCTGCCAATGAAGTAATCGTTTTCTCCCCATACTTTTTCAAGGGCTACTTCTCGTGGTAAAAGGTTGTTTTTATTATGACAGAGTAATTTCAACAGGCTGGCCTCTTTACGCGTAAGTCGTCTCTCAGATCCAAAACCACTCAGCAGCAAATTGGTACTGTCAAAATGAAATTGCCCCAACTGGAAAGTTTCCACTTTAACTGAAGTATCAGGTTCCTGTTGCAGCATGCATCTTTTGAGGATTGCAGTAATTCTCAGGCGTAATTCTTCGGTGCTGAAAGGTTTGGTAATATAGTCGTCACAGCCATGCTGAAAGCCTTTTATTCGGTCTTCTTTCAGGTTTTTTGCGGTGAGGAAGATGATGGGTATTTTATCGTTTGTCTCTCTGATCTCTGAGGCCAGTGTAAAACCATCCTTTTTCGGCATCATGATATCAAGGATGACCAAATTATAAGAATTGGCATTAAAAAATTTCAATCCTTCATCACCATCTTTCGCATGATCAATCTGGTAGCCAATCATCTCAAGGTAGTCCTGTAGAATCATGCTCAAGTTGGGATCATCCTCAACAAAAAGAATCCGGATGTTACTTTCTTCAACAGTCATTTCGAGTTCGTTTTTTACAATTATTGCAGCAGTGATACAGTATTTAGACGCATAACAAATGTAAACCTTTCAGCTTATTTGAGGTTTTGATTGATTATGAGCTCGAAGGTGCTGCCTTTACCGAGTTCGCTTTTAAGCAGAATTTGACCATCGTGTAAGTCCATGATGGCTTTTACATAATATAAGCCCAGTCCGAATCCCCTGACTTCATGTAGGTTTCCGGTGGGAACCCTAAACAGGTTTTTAAATACATCTTTTTGATGTTCGTAACTTATCCCGATACCATTATCCTTGAAGATAATATGCAGACCTTTTTTCGTATTCCGGGTACTGACACTGATCTGTGGGTTTTCAGGTGAATATTTTATGGCATTATCTAGAAGGTTGTAAAATACATTTACCATATGAACCTTATCCACATAAGCCATCACCTGTCTGGCTGAAAAGTCAGAAACAAAACTGATCTTACTATCCTTGATCCTCAAATCCATGGTTTCTATAACCTGCATCAAGAGTTCATGCACATTACTCTTCTTTCTCTTTAGCTTTAACTGTCCATCTTCGAGTACAGCAATTTGGAGCACCTGTTCCACCTGGCTTTGCAAACGGTGACTTTCGTCCAATACCACCTCTGCATATTTTTTCACCCTTCCCGGGTTATCCATTACTTCACTCCTGAGAAGCATTTCTGCCGCCAGAGATGAGGTGGCAATGGGCGTTTTCAACTCATGAGTCATATTGTTGACAAAATCATTTTTCATTTCAGATAGCTTCTTTTGCTTTAGGAATGAAAATATGGTATACCCAAAACCAAATACCAGCACGATCAAAAAGATGATGGATATCAACAGCCAGCCTCCCATTTGCCGGATAAAGATCCCGGTTTTATTTGGGAAGTAGATACAGAAGAAATAATCTCCAGGTTTGTACAGGCTATTCAATGAGAATTGATAGGGTGAGTCAATGAGCTGGGCCTCATAGCTGACATAATTACCAGCTACAAAACGATTATTATTACGGTTGTAAATAGCATAGTTGTAATTTCTACCAAGTGCCATACAACTCATTTCCTCATTTAGGAGGGAATCCAGTAAACGAGGTTCTACAAAGTCAGTGACGTCCAATTTATCTTTTCTGCAGCTGAGTACTTTGATATGTTCTTTGAAAAGACTGTCCGACTTTCTTTCCAACAACTGATTCATCACACTTTTCATGGCAATGCGGACCCTATTATCGAATTGTGTCTTTTTAAGATCAATGGCATTATTCACCCAATACAACTGGGTGAGCACTATACCCATCAATGAGATGGAAGTGATGATAACAATAATAAGGATGGTTTTCTTCTGCATTGCCTGAAATCTTGGTCAAAACTAGTGGATGTGAGGCGGATTCATGCTCTGTTAACAAATAATTAACAGTTTTTAACAGCGGGTTAACAGGCTTTATTTGGCAGGTCCACTAGTTTTGTAGGAGCAAATTTATAAAACCTTAAAAATAAAATCGAAATGAAAATTAAAGTATTAGCCCTTTGCCTAAGCATGTTATTCTTCGGAAGCATTGCAACTTCAGCTGTTGCTGCAGTAGTTGACACCAACGTTGATATTGTAGTTGTTGATGACGACAAAAAGAAAAAAGCAACTAAAAAAGACGGCAAAACAGAAAAAAGTGCAGCTAAAGAATGTGCAACCAAAAAGTCTTGCTGCAAAAGCTCCAAGTATGAAAAATCTTGCAAAGATAAAGGCGGAGACAAGAAATAGCTTTTTCATTAATTAATTTGGTTTGAGTCTTCCCGTTCTACGGGGAGACTTTTTTTTGCTTTTTAGTTTGGATTGCAATGTTAAAAGAACCCTTACGGATCATCCTAAAATACTATGACGCAAAGTTGTGCAAAGAAGATGCAGAAAGTTGCGATGGGGATCAAAAAGAGTTTAATAGTCGCTTTTATTAATGGTTGATTAAAAACCAAAAGCAATAAAATAGGTCTATCTAACTATCAGCTTTTTGGCAAAGTGTTGATTCTCACCTTCAAACAATACGAAATAAAACCCGCTGTCAACTGTTTGCAGGTTGTAATCAAAGGTTTGATGTCCCTTTTGTAATTCGCCTTTAAATAGGTGGCTGATTTCTCTGCCCTGAATATCCACTAGCCGTAAACTAGCATACATGCTATACTTTAACTCAAGATTCACGGATATATGCCCGGTACTTGGGTTGGGATAAATTTCAAACGAATCCAGTTTGCTTTCATCATCATGATCCAAAAAGCCGACTACATCAGGTTTTTGAAGTCTTTTGGTGGTATAGATTCTGTATTCTCCAGCCTGTAGTTCAATAGCCTGAGAGGTTTGAGTGACTTCAAGAGAGTCACCACTAAAGAAATCGAACCAGATCCCTGTTTCCTGGAAATGAGGCGTAATATCACCATCTTCCATACCAAAGTTTCCAATGATGCATACATTCATATCATTATGGGTCAACTTAATTGATTTCATGGATGACTGCGTGGACATGGTAAAATTTTCAGTTTTGAACGCAGGTTCTGTTTGTTTCAGATGGTTCAGAGCACCATAGATTTGGTAAAGGCGTTTCCGGTTGACCTGATCATAATAATCCCAACGTATGGGTTTTGGATGGGTCCGGCATGACTCATTTATGCTTCCATCTTCGCAATAATTTATGCTATAGTCATAGCCCAGTTCACCAAACTGCCATATCATTTTGGGTCCGGGAACTGTCAGGAAGAAGGCTGCTGCCATTTCATTACGATGTAAGGAAGTGATGGTGTCCTGTGTGCTGTAGTTATCATTTTCATTTCCATAGGTAACATTCTTATAGGCTAACCGTTCTTCGTCGTGGCTCTCCATATAACCCACCAAATGCGGATCGCTATAACCTCTGGACTTGTATGAAACCCTGTTAAAGTTAGATTTTCCACCATCGTTATAGCCCATGGTCCCTTCGTTATAGTTGTAGTTCATATTTCCCCAGATGAGCATACCATGGGCAGAAAGTTCTCGTTCTTCATTATCAGGTGCAAAATGTTCCAGAATGATAATGGCATCTGATTTAACTGCATAAATCTCGTCAGCCATCCGTTTTAAGATGGCAATACGGGAAGCATCATAGCCACCACCGTCACCAGGAGTGTTGGTAAAGCCCTTGGTAAAGTCAAAACGGTACCCATCTACTTTATATTCCTCCAGCCAATACTTATTTACCCTATCGATAAAGTCTTTGGTGTCCTGACTTTCATGGTTAAAATCGCTTCCCCAACTGAACACCGGATTGGGGGAAACTGTGTTGAACCATGGACTATTGGCTGCTGGTCTGTTGTTGGCAGCATCCCAATACATCATCACCATTGGGTTAGTATTGTAACAATGGTTCAATACCATGTCCTGGATAACCGCGATGCCTCTTTTATGGCACTCATCGATAAATGCCTTAAAGGTATTTTTAGGACCATAATATTTGTCGACAGCGAAGTAATAGTTAGGATTATACCCCCAGCTGTTGTTGCCTTCAAATTCACTTGGAGGCATCAGTTCAATGGCATTGACTCCCATTTCCTGCAGGTAGTCAAGTTTTACTAAAGTGGAGTTGTAAGTGTGTTGGTCAGTAAAATCACGTATTAGCAATTCATAGATTACAAGGTCTTCATTTGCCGGTGGTTGAAAATCAGTCACCTCCCATTCATAATCCTCCTGAGCCGTTTGAAAAACAGTTGCAATTCCTGAGGTTTTACCAGCAGGGTATGCAATCATATTGGGATATGTGGCGGCATCAATATAATGGTCATTCCATGGATCGCTTACTTTATCAGCATAGGAATCACCCACTCGTAATTCTCCATCAATGAAATATTGATAGATATACTCTTTTCCGGGCTCGAGCCCACTCAACTCAACCCAATACCGTTTGCCGTCGGTGGATCTCTTCATATAGAATGCATTGTCCAACTGCCAATCTCCAAAGTCGCCCAAAACAAATACATAATCCTTTTCGGGAGCGTATAATGACAAGATCACAGTTTCATCATCCAAATAGTTGATGCCATCGACAATACCGTTTGGAACATCTTCGATAATCACCGGTGGACGCACATAATAATAAAATGAGTCGGCAACCATGCCAGAAGTGTTTTTAGCTACAGCCTTCACCCAATGTTTGCCATCGGAAACCACGTGGTGCTCATGACTGAATGTTGCCCCGGTATCTGCATACACTTGCATATTATCTATATATAGAAAGGTGGAGTCAGCCATATTGCTATTTCCTTCGATATGGATCATATCATCTACGGATGCCAGCACAGGTCTTTCTGCGGGTAAAGTAATGATTACCGCAAGGCCCTCGCTAAAGACATCGTAATAAATATCACCACCTTCAGCTGTCTTGCCTTCCAGCCAGGAACCTCCTACCTGGGCTTCACTTCTGAAAACAAAAGCCAGTTGCAAGATGGTTTCGTTGGCAGGAACGTTATAATAATTACGAATGGAGGGTCCCAGAGTGAACTGCCACAAATCTTCTCCAACAGATACCAGTTTGCAATCAGGAATATTGACACCCCAATCGGCTTTCACATATTTCCAGTCGCTTCCTCCGCTACTGTTGTTTGTGATTACACCGGTATGTGCATACACATTACCGCTATATCCGGCCAGGCCGCCATTACCTTCTTGAGCATTGAATGTAATGATCACCTCATCCTGATCTGTAGGAAATGGTGGATCGGCAATAATCAGTTGGGCTTCTGCCTGGAAGATTATCAACAGGCTGGCAAATAGGAATAAGACTTGTTTCTTCATGGAATATGCATTTTTAGTATTGCATACAAAGGTAGCTGTTTTTAAAAGCAGTGTGGTGCTTATGAGGCTCTTATAAACAGTATTGATGGAAGTTTTTAACGATCGTCAATTTCCTCCCAATTGCAAACGATTGATGAAGGCCTTGTTTTTATTCTGATAGGTGGGATTTAAAGTCCAAGTGACGCTTTGCTTAACACTTGTACTAGAGGGGGGTGACGTTATGTTATGATCTGTAGGACATAGTGGTTTAAGATGCAATCTTAAACCAGAGTTAGTAGGGTTAAGAAGGGCTTATTGGGAGGTCACATTGAGCCTGTCGAAATGCGACTGTGTGCTTGGGAAAACTAATTGTTATGAATAACACAATTGATTTGAAATATTATTGAATTGAAAAGTCCAAGTGACGCTTTGCTTAACACTTGGACTAGATAGGGTAGATACATAAGTTACCCCTTCCTTCAGGGAGGGGGTATGGGTTATGAATGCTGAAAGGCACGCGAAACATTCGCGCGCCAGTATATACATTTGCGCGCCAGTAGGCATAAAAAAAGCGGGCTGATTGATCAGCCCGCTTAAAGATTTTAATTATTCAGCAATTTAGCGAACAATCAGTTTCTTCACAGCACGTTTGCCATCTTCGGCAACGATGTTTACAAAGTAAATACCATTGGTGAGGTTGTTCAGGTTGAACTGAACTTGTCCTGCACCCATGTGTTCACTTTGGTTGGCAATTACCCTACCTGTAATATCAGTTACAAGAATGGTAGCCTGACCGTTAAATACATCACCGATAGTGCGGATATTCACCATACCTGTTGTTGGGTTAGGGAATACTACCACATTGGCGTTGTATAATACATGCTCATCCAAACCGTCAACTTCGTAAGGACCACCTGCTAATTCAAGGTCACCCAATACGGTGTTGTCGCTCCAGTTGTTGCCATTACCATACCATGTGGTTTGGTAATCACGACCAATACCAAGGTCACTGTCGTTATTGGCTAAGCTGAATCCAATGGTGCGGCCTTTACCAGGTACAAATCCCAGCTGAGCCCAACCTAGGCTTATCTCAATGGCATAGCCATCACCGGTTGTTACCCAGGTGGATTCCTCATCAGTGATTGCAACACCATCAGCTTTTGTCCATAATAGTGTGTCATTCAAGGCGTCCATGATAAGCTGTGTGTCAAAGCTTTCAGCACTATAAGTACCGTCTTTGCTGTTATCACCATCTATATATATCTCAATGGCATCATTGTCCCAGGGGTTGTTGGTTCCTTCAACAACAGCATCCACTACTTTGGCACCAATATACAGGTTGTTTCCATCCCATAAAGCACCCCAGCTAACAGTATTGTTATTTGGACCATCACCGGCAGCTAAAATGGTGCTACCATACTCCAGGTTATATTCACTCAAGTCACCATCAATGGTTGGAGGAGTTCCTGTGTACTGGGCCATGGCTACTGCATCACCACTTAAGGCTTCGCCGAAGCTAAACTCACCGGAAATACAATCAAATGCAATGCGGTATCTACCTTCTGTGGCAGGAATTAATGAGCCACCCAAAGTAGCAGTACCTGCTGGGAATTGAGCTGAACTCCAGCTTACAGTACTTGATCCATCTTTGCGGAAAGCAGAGAGGTATGATCCATCCAGGTTGTAAGTTCCCACATAGTTGGTAGTGTTTTCCAATGCCAATTGATTACGCAATTTTACGTCACCAATGGTTTCGTTGTACAGGCTGATACAACCACAACTCAGTGCGCCATAGTTTAAGTCACCAAAGGCAGTAGTTTCATCATAATCCTGCATACCGCCATTCCATACCAATTTGTAATCGGCTTTCACAGCAATCACGTCAACACCAGCCTGTCCACCTGTTTCAGGGGTTACACCAAGTGCTTCAAAAGGAATGCCTACTTCTACACTATAACCACCATCGGTTGCCATCGCATTACCCATTACAGTGATACCATCAGGTCCTTTTACAACAGTAACAGTTCCGTCAGGAATTACATTCACATGAACAGCACCACCGTCATAGGCACCAGTTTTGGCAGCGTCGAAGAAAATATCAACACCATCACCGTCAGCAATGGCATCGTCAGTTACATCAACACCGATATACATATAGTCTGCATTCCAGGCAGCACCAAAGAAAACTTCAATTGGAGTTTCAGGTACAGTTCCGTCAGCAGCGGCAGCAACAGCTTGTGAGATATCCCAATCAGCTTCATCTAAGCTACCATCAACTTCAATGGCAAATACTTCAGGAGCAATAATGGCATTACCCAAGCGCTCAAAGTTGAAGTCGTGAGATACACAGTTATAAGTAATATTATATTTTCCACCAGGTACATTAATCACCATTCCTGGATCGTTTACAGCAACACCTGATGGGAAAGTACCACCCCATACATCTGAGAAAGTTGGGTCAGCATCAATTCTGAACAACAGTTGTGTGCTTGAAGTAAAGTTATAGTTCAATGAGAACTGAGTTGGATATTTGGCGCTTCTCACCATATATACATCAGTTGGTGCATCGCCACCATCATCACCCCAGGTATTGAAGTCACCTACCAGGCCAACTTCGCCACAGGCATCAGTATTGGCTACAAAATTGTACTCCAGTGTTGAAGAATTAAAGGTAACATCATAGGTTCCGGCAGTTAAGAAGATATTGTCTCCACCAACTACACCAGTTCCAGATGGGAAGGAAGGTCCACCCCAGTTGATGGTCCAATCAGCATTCTCGCGGAATTTCACTTCTGAGTCAGCATACCATGAGCGTGTCAGAGTCCAGAGGTTAGGATCAGTTTCATCGCGGTTCATAGGTACATCACCACCCCAGCCATTAAAGGCTCCAATCATGGAAACAGCACCTGAAGTATGAGCAAAGTTAAACTCACCTGTAGCACAGTTAAAGCTTACAAAATAATCGGTTGTAATGCCTTCTTCGTCCAATGGAATTTTGATGTTTGGTCCATCCTGCTCACCAACTCCTGATGGGAATACACCTCCCCAGTTGGTTCCCCAATCGGATCCCGCACGGAATTTCAATTCAATGGTGTCATTTTCATCACCATCCATCAGGTCATTCAAGGAAAGTACCACAGTCCAGCTGTCTGCATCACCGTGTACACGGTCCATCCAGTAATCTTCAGCCCAACCATTGAATTCACCAATGAGTCCAATGTCAGCACAAGTGGCTTTAAAGTCATATTCACCTGTTGCACAGTTAAAATAAACTCTATATGAACCATAAGGTACCGGAATATTATCACCATCCTGAACAGCTGTTCCTGTTGGGAAATCAGCGCTACCCCAGTTGTTGGTCCATTGACCGCCTGCACGGAATTTCATATCCACAAAACCACTGGCATCACTGTCCATGGTTGTGTCTACGGTTATTAGGGCAACCCAGGAATCATTATCCATATGGCGTGACATCCAGATGTCATCAGCCCATGCTGTCATTTCACCAATAAGTCCTATATCAGCACATGTTGCGGTATAGGTATAGGCACCTGTTGAGCAGTCGAAACTTACATGCCATGTACCGTAAGGTACAGGAATGTTCTCGCCGCCAACCGTTCCAATTCCTGTAGGAAAGTCGACAGAACCCCAGTTTACATCCCATCCCTTATTTTCACGAAACTTCATAGAAATCACACCATCAGGATTTTCATCCTCCATGGTAGTATCCACAGTAATAATCGTGGTAAACAAGTTTGGATTCATCATGTCGCGAGTCATCATATGGTCGTCTGCCCAACCATTAAACTCACCAATCAGGCTTACTTGCCCGCATGACTGACTCATAGCATCGTAAGATACAAAAGCTACCATGAGCGTCATTAAAAGTAAAAGTTTCTTCATTTTGATTTAAGATTTAGTTAACAATTATGTGGAAATTATGTGCTAATATAGTGGAAATTAAGATTCTTATCACTATGATCCCCCAAATAGCCATCAAATTAATTCTTAAATAGTGTTAATGCTTTTGCATGCCTTAATGCAATCGTTTGTTGAAATTTTGGGCTTCTTTTTTTGTCTGAAACACCTGAATGGGCTTAAAATTCAGGAATTAACCAGCTTGATTTTTAAATGATCGGGAAACCAGTTGGTTAAGGAGGTTTCAGCTTTATAAGTCCTGAAAAAGCGAATTGTTAGGCTTATCCTTCTGTCCACCAAGAATGGCAGGCTTCTAGACATTTATTCATGGTGGGTTAAAAATTAGTATTTTCGTAATGAAAACTTAAAAACCATTAATTAAAACCTTTATTTATGCTTGAACATATACGTTTTTTTCGGGCTGTTCTGGTTGTTTTGTTTATCGCCGCAGGCTTGTTTCAAATACAGGCCCAGGACAGAACAATTACCGGAACTGTAACTGATGCCGGGACAGGGGAGACCCTGATAGGTGTCAACGTTACTTTTGCGAATGACTTAAGTAAGGGAACTGTTACTGATATTGACGGTAAATATCAGCTGGTGGTTCCACCCACAGTTGTTTCCTTGCGGTTTTCCTATATCGGATATACTGCTCAAACTGTAGCCATTGAGTCAGATCGTATGGATATTAAACTGGTTGCCGGTCAGGAACTGGAAGAAGTTGTGGTCATTGGATATGGTTCGCAATCCTCCAAAGAGGTGACAGGTGCTGTTAAAAGTGTCAAAGCGGAAGACTTTAACCAGGGAAATGTAAGTGATCCTATCCAATTGATTCAGGGTAAAGTAGCTGGTTTGTCCATTGCCAAACCAGGCAACGACCCCAACCAAAGCTACAACATAAGATTGCGTGGCTTATCCACCTTAGGGGCCAACACTGAACCATTAATCATTATTGACGGAGTTCAGGGTTCATCTCTAAACTCTGTAGACCCTGATGACATTGCTTCCATGGATGTATTGAAGGATGCTTCTGCAACCTCTATCTACGGTACTCAGGGAGCCTCTGGTGTGATCATTATCACCACAAAAAGAGGTGAGCTCTCAGAGGATGGAAAAGGCTTCAACGTACAGTTTAATTCTTCCTTTACCACTGAAAATGTGGACCGTAAATTGGATGTGCTTTCCCATGGTGATTACCTGGATATTCCCAATGCCGTGGACTATGAAGGCAATACCGATTGGATGGACCAACTCACTCAGCAGAGCCTATCGCAGGCTTATAACCTGGCCGTGGGTGGTGCCACTGATAATTCCAGTTACAGGGTATCTTTTAACTATCGAAGCAATGAAGGTGTTGTGGTAGGAACAGGCTTTGAAAGACTCAATGGTAAATTGAATTTCACCCAAAGGGCGCTGAATGATATGCTGACCTTTGACCTGAACCTTTCCGCCACCAGCAGAAATGAAGAATACAGTCCAAGTGAAGCCTTTGGTGCTGCCGTCAAGTATAATCCAACCGCCACAGTTATGGGAGAAGATGATTTCTCACAAGAATGGGGAGGTTATTTCCAAAGACAAGCTTTCGCATTTTATAATCCACGTGCGATGATTGATCAGAGTACTTTGGATGGAAAGAAGACCAATATGGTGGGTAGTGTAAAAGCCACTTTAGAGCCAATCAAAGGACTTAAAATAAGTGCTTTCTATTCCCAAAACCATAACAATGATATTTATGGTAGTTATTGGAGTAAAGATGCTTATTACACTCCTTATGGAACAGGAACCCATAAAGGTTTTGCAAGGAAAGAAAACCAAAGTCGTTTCAACCATCTATTTGAAAGTATTGCCAGCTATGACAAACAAGTGGGAGGATTGAAATTTAAGGTGTTGGGAGGTTATTCCTTCAGAGAAGATTATTATGACAATGTTTGGGCTTATGGTGAAGGTTTTCTTACCGATGAGTTTTCCTATAATAATATAGGTGCTGCACAAGTGGATCTTCCACCAAACCAAACCGGAGGTACCTGGAAACAAAGTTCACGTCTGGTAGGTTTCTTTGGACGTGTATCTGCCAACTGGCGTGAAACAGCCTTTATCACTGCCAATGTTAGACGTGATGGATCCTCCATGTTTGGAGAAAACCAGAAGTGGGGAAATTTTGGCGGTATCAGTGCTGGCTTGGATTTTGCCAAACTGTTTGATATGGGCATAGTGGATCGATTAAAACTTAGAGGAGGTTACGGTACAACCGGTAACCTGCCACCAGATCCATATTTGTCAAAGAACTTATACAATATTACCAATGAAAAGTTCTTCTACAATGGAGAATTTATACAAGCTTATGCACCGGTGCGTAACGACAACCCTGATCTGAAATGGGAAGTAAAGAAGGAAATGAATATCGGTGTTGATTTCTTCCTGCTGGATTATAGAATTGGTGGTACCATTGATTATTACCAAAGTACCAGTTCAGATCTGATTTATTATGCCCGTGTTCGTGTACCTCCTTACCCATCAGAATTCATGTATTTGAACCTGGGTGAGCTTGAAAACTCAGGTTTGGAATTTGCACTGAACATCAGAGCTATCGATAAAGGAAAATTTAGGTGGAATACTGATGTAAACTTCACCAAATTTTTCGATACCAAGCTTACCAGCATTACCAGTGATTTAACCACTTCAGAAGGAACCATTTATCTGGGTAATCTTGGAGCACCTTATTTCACAGGTATCGAAACCATTCTTGCCAAAGAAGGTGAAGTGATTGGACAAATCATTGCTCCTGTATATATAGGAATGGACACCGCTGGTGTATTTCAATTTGAATCACGACACGATTCAGTTCCATTCACTACCAGTCCAGAGCGTGAAGATTATCAAAATGTGGGTAGCGGACTACCAACCTTCCAGTTTGGGTGGAACAACTCCTTTACCTATGGTAATTTCGATCTGAACTTCTTTATCAGAGGGGTGTTTGGTCATTCATTGGTGAACATCAACAATGCCCGTTTTGGTAATCCCAACGTTATCGGAATCCAAAGTGGTATGAATCAGGCAAAAGACTACCTGGATGCTTCCAGCGGACCTGCATATTCTTCTGTCCATGTGGAAAAAGCAGATTTCGTTAAACTCGACAACTTTGCGCTGGGTTATAACTTTATGTTCCCCGAAAGCAAATATGTTGGTAAAGTCAGGGTATTTGTATCCGGACAAAATCTATTCACTATTACTAACTATTCTGGTGTAAGTCCAGAGGTTAGGTACGGCGATGCTTATGACAATAACAACCCACTGGCTCCGGGATTGGATAGGGAGAACACCTATTTCACTACCCGCAGCTTTACTTTCGGTGTTAATGTTACTTTCTAATGTTAAAAATGGATAAGAAAATGAAAAAATTACTGTTTTCAATTAAGATAGTCATGGTGGCCGTACTTATTGTTGTTTCACAGCAATCATGTACCAAACTAGACGAGAGGGTTTACTCCGACCTCAATGGAGATAAACTCTTTGACGACCCTGATAATTTGATTAGTGGTTTTGGTGTGGCCTATACCAACCTGTATGCCCTCATTGGTCATAAAAATGGTGTGGTAGGTTCAGATGCCGGTACCGACTTACTGGTTGTACCTCAAAGAGGTGGTGACTGGTACGATGGTGGTGAGTGGCACCGTTACCACCGCCATACATGGACCCCAACTGATGGTTATGTGGCCAGATGGTGGAATATATTATATTATGGCATCAATACTTGTAACCGACTGATATTTACCTTTGAAGGACTTGAAGATGTGGATACCAAACCAGCCATTGCTGAGTTGAGAGGCCTGAGAGCACTTTACTATTGGTGGTTGGTTGATATTTATGGAAATGTTCCTATTCAGGATTCGTTTGATGTGCCTGCCGATTATAAACCTGCCACAAACTCGCGTCAGGAGGTTTATGATTTCGTAGAAAGTGAACTGCTGACTGTGATGCCTGATCTTTCAAAAAGTACAGGACTGGAATATTTTGGTAGGATCAACTATTATGTGGCCCAGACCATTTTGGCCAAACTGTATATCAATGCAGAAGTTTATACTGGAACTGCACAATGGGATAAAGCCATGGCAGCTGTGGATACTGTTATGAGTGGTGGTTATAGCCTGGCTCCAGATTTCTTCTCAAATTTCAGAGAAGATGCCACGGCATCACCTGAATACATTTTAGGCTTACATTTTGACCGTTTGGAAGCACCTCAATTTGAAGTACATCTCTTTACACTTCATTATAATCTGGCTGAGAAATATGAGTTTGAAGACAATACCTGGAACGGAATTGCGGCCCAGGAAAGCTTCTTCCATTTGTTTGATGCCGATACCAATGATGCCAGAAGAAATAGCATTTTGTTTGGTTTCCAATATGATTTTGATGGTAATGTGATTGAGGATCCTTCCTATGAGAAATTTGATCCTTCCGATCCAACCTATCGCGATCCTGATGGTGCCCCATTAAACCTGACTCCTGAAATTAATATGTTGGAACCCAAATGTCTGCGTCAGGCAGGTGCCAGGGTAGCCAAATATCCATTTATAATAGGTAGCGACCGTTATACCAGTAATGATGTGCCTATTTTCAGGTATGCAGACATACTGTTGATGAAAGCTGAGTTGTTGCTTCGCTCCGGAGACGCCGGTGGTGCACTGGAATATGTGAATATGGTTCGTGCAAGATCTAATGCAGAACCGGTAGTTGAGGTAACCTACGAATCACTTATGGACGAGCGTGCAAGAGAACTGTTTGCTGAAGGTCACCGTCGTACGGATATGATTCGCTTTGGTACTTATGGCAATCCACGTTGGGAAAAACCAGAACAATCAGCTTCACATACTACCATCTGGCCTATCCCACAGGCACAGATTGATGTGAATCCAAACCTGGTGCAGAACCCTAACTATTAATAAGTTATAAATAAATATAAAG
>JAERTD010000033.1 GCA_016845175.1 Bacteroidota bacterium
GTATTGATCAGGAGGATGAAGTTAAATACTTGTTATAAAATTCAGATATATAATCTATAAGGTGTATTATACTAGAATATACTTTAAATAAAATGAACGTTACAAATGTCAACAAAAATAAAAACCAGGAATGTTTACAAAAGACACGCTGATTTGTTATATTTGTATACAAAATATGCCCAATGATTTCAAGGATTCAAGAATTAATGCAGGAACAGAATTTAAGCGCCACTAAATTTGCAGAAGCTATCGGCGTGCAACGGTCCGCGGTTTCTCATGTACTTTCTGGAAGAAATAAGGCCAGTCTCGACTTTGTTTTGAAGATAAAACAGGCATACCCTGAAATCAGCCTGGATTGGATATTACTGGGAAAAGGTGAAAAGACTGTAACCATAGCCAAAGAAAGTAAAGTTGATATTACTGAAGAATCAGACAATATGACAGCATCATTACAATCAACAATCCATTTTGAAAAATCATCGGAAACTGATCAGTTACAGGAAAAGCTTACAGAATTTCAAGGAATTCTGCCGGAGGAGATAGTACAAGATGAAGATCCTCCAAGATATGGTAGCCAGGAATCACCAACTATAGAATCTACTAAAAGCCTTCGGTCACCAGGGCAGCCCAAACAAATTATACTGGTTTATACGGATAAGACCTTTGAGATATTAGAGGCCAAATAAAAAAGCCGGAAGTCGAAACCACCGGCTTTTATCTCATATTGTGTAAGTCTTAAAATTTTTCAAGTTCTGAAAAGAAGAAATTACCTTCAATAATAGCATTTTCATCACTGTCAGATCCGTGAACCGCATTGGCTTGAATATTAGTTCCATAGAGTTTTCTAATTGAACCTTCAGCAGCTTCTTCCGGGTTGGTGGCTCCAATGTAGTTTCTGTAGGCTTCAACTGCATTCTCCTTCTCCAGTATGGCCGCATATATAGGACCGGATGACATGAAATCGGTTAAAGCATCAAAAAACGGTCGGTCCTTATGAACTGCATAAAACATCTCGGCTTGCTCCTTTGAAAGTCGTGTGAATTTCAGCGCTTTAATTGTGAACCCACCTTCTGCGATTTTGGTAATAATCTGTCCCATAAAGCCTTTGGAAACGGCATTGGGCTTGATCATAGTAAATGTGATATTTCCTGACATTTTTTTATTGTTAGTAATTAATAAGTATCTCACAAAAATAAAAGATTCTTTGGCCTTACAAACGTTTTGTAAGACTTTTGTTGTCAGTAGTTACAATCATTTCTGATTTTGCAGCTTAATGCCACCAATTAGAAGCAGGCACAGACTAACAAGGCATAAAAACCATTATATTTGCCGCCTATTAAAGTATTGACGATTCATTATGTTGGAAACTAGTCAGCAAGCTGAGCTAAAAGAACTTGTAAACACTCCCTGTAACATAGTATTGGTTACACACACCAATCCGGATGGTGATGCCATTGGATCTGCTATGGCTATGTACCATTACCTAAAGAAAAAGGGACATAGGGTTACCCCGATGGTTTCCAATCGCTTTCCTGACTTTCTTTCCTGGTTACCTGATTCTGATCAGATGATTATCCATGAGCAACAGCCTAAGTTGCTGAAAGCTGCACTATTGGCTGCTGACCTGGTGTTTTGTTTGGATTTTAACGACCTGAGCCGAACAGGAAGTATATATGACTTACTGAAGGTGAGTGACAAGCCCAGAATACTTATTGACCATCACCTTGACCCTGTGGTTGAGGATTTCGATTATGTTTTTTCTACTACCAATACCTCTTCAACAGGTGAGTTGGTATTTGACTTCATCAATTTAATGGGTGATGCAACACTTATAGACAAAAATATTGCATCATGTCTGTATGCCTGTATCGTTACTGATACAGGGTCGTTTAGCTTTGCCTGTAATAATGGCAAAACTTTTAGTGTGGTGGCAGAACTGATAAAGCAGGATATTGATGTGGAGCATATTCACCGCCTCATATATGATACCTTTTCAGAAAACAGGCTCAGGTTATTGGGACATGCCATCAGCGAACGCATGATTGTTTGGGCCGAGCATCACACAGCCATTATCTATCTGAACAAGGAAGATCTGCGTCACTATAATTACCAGGTTGGTGATACTGAGGGGATTGTGAATTATCCGCTTTCCATGAAGAAAATCAATATGGCGGTTCTTATTACTGAAAAAGATAAAAAGGTAAGGCTTTCATTTCGTTCCAAAGGATCATTTTCTGTGAACTTGTTTGCCAGGAAACACTTTAATGGTGGCGGTCACCGCAATGCTGCGGGTGGGAATACTTCTCTGAGTATTGAGCAGACCATTAGCAAGCTTAAAGAGGCAGTTGCCTCCAGTAGTCATGAACTAAACTACTCTGAATCCTGATATGCAAGTATCTTTCTTACATAGCCTCACAGGTTTTCTTATGGTAGTACTTATGGCATCCTGCATGGAATCAAGACCTCCGGAAGAGACCAAACAAGCTGTCAATCCCGAAGAATCACTGATCAAAGTTAACCGCTACCTTATTAAGAAAGAAAAGACTGATATTGACAATTATATCCGCCGTCATGGTTGGAAAATGCAAGAAAGTGGTAGTGGTCTGCGTTATCAAATATATGATGATATAGCTGGGAACAAGGCAGTTACTGGTAAAATAGCCACTATTGAATATAAAATATGGTTGCTGTCGGGTGATCTGGTGTACAGTTCTGAGGAACTGGGACCAAAGACCTTTAGAATTGGTCATGGAGGTGTGGAAAGTGGACTAGAGGAAGGAATTCTTCTCATGAGCCCTGGTGATAAGGCTCGTTTTATTTTAGCCTCACATCTGGCCTATGGATTGCTTGGAGATGATAAAAAAATACCACCTAAGATGCCCATAGTGTATCAGGTTGAATTAATTGAATTACAATAGAATACTAATATAACAATACATTAAAAAATGAAAAAGACATTTCTGATTTTAACAATTTTGGTTGCCGGTATGGGTTTCTTCCTAATTTCTTGTGGCGGCGGGGATACCGACGGTGAAGGTTTCACAACCACCGAGTCTGGCTTAAAATACAAGATTCACACCAACAGTACAGATACAACCAGACCTTTGGTAGGTACTTTTCTTGGTATTGACTTGACCTATGGTGTAGGTGATTCTGTATTATTTCACAGCAACGATTTGCCAAATCCATTCGTACTTCCTATGGTAGAGGGTGTGCATCAGGCTGATATTTACGAAGGGCTTGCCTTGATGAAAGTAGGTGACAGCGCCACTTTCCTGTGTAACCTTGATTCAGTATTTAGCAAGTTGTTCCGCTTCCAGGGACCAACTCCTCAATTTGATTCCGCTGAGTATATGTATTTTGGAATCAAGCTCAAGAATGTGAAAACCAGAGCTCAAATTGATGCCGAGCATGCAGAAGAAACAGCCAAAGCAGCTGCCAATGAGTTGAAAACCAGGGATGCTTTTATAGCTGAGAATTATGCAGGTGCACAACCTACGGCTTCCGGTTTATATTATATTGAAACTGTTAAAGGTAAGGGTGCCAATGCAGAAGCCGGACAAAAGGTAAAGGTGCATTACCATGGTACTTTCCTAGATGGAAGTAAGTTTGACAGTTCCTATGACCGTGGTGCTCCTTATGAGTTTACCCTTGGACGTGGTGAGGTGATCAAAGGATGGGACGAAGGCATTGCCTTAATGAAAAAAGGTGGAAAAGCCGTTCTCATAATTCCATCAGATTTGGCTTATGGCCCCGCCGGTCGTAGTGGTATCCCAGCTTCTTCTACCCTTAAGTTTGAGGTGGAGTTGGTAGATATTACCAAATAAAGAGATTCAATCATCAAACAGCTCATATTCATTGCAGGGTATGAGCTGTTTGCTATTATTCAGGTGAGTAAAACAGATAATCCTTTCTACGATGAAAACAAATTTTAGTCTTTTTGTAATTACTCTATTGCTAGTTGGACTGCTTATGGAATCCTGCGGCACAGGCTCGTCACACACCTTTGTGAAATCGGATTCAGGTGTGTTTTATACGGTTCACGAGAGGGGGGAAGACACTAGTCGACCTGCTGAATCAGATATCGTTACTGTACATATGGATTATCGCCTGGATGATACACTGTTATTTACCAGCCGAAGCCTCAACAAAGACTTTGAATTCCCACTCATCAAACCCATGTTCGAGGGCGATGTATACGATGGAATTAAGCTCATGGGGAATGGTGATTCCATGACATTCAGAATTGTGGCTGATTCCTTCTACTTTAACACAGCCCAACTAACAGAATTACCAGATTATGTTGTGGCTGGTAGCCCTATGTATTTTGATGTGAAGTTGCTTAATCACAGAAGCCAGGAATCCTTTGAGGAAGAAAGAAAGGATGAGGAAATCAGACTTCAGGGTGAGGAAGAAGAGATTATCAAAAAGTATTTATCCGAGCTGGATTTAGTTATTCATCCACAGACCTCAGGTCTTTATTATTATCCCTTGAAACAGGGAAAAGGTAAAAGACCGGATTCCGGTGATATGTGCCGTGTGGAACTTACCGTGTCCTTGCTTGATGGAACCCAGCTATATTCCAATGTAAATAGCGGCGATCCATTGGATGTTGAATATGGAAAAGGATTTGATACCCAGGGGTTCATGGAAGGCCTGGGCATGCTGAAAACAGGAGGGAAGGCACTATTGATTGTTCCTTCGAAAATAGGAGTCGGCAGCAGTGGAAAGAATGGAGTGCCTCCTTTTACACCCATACAGTATGAAATGGAACTCAAACGTATTGCCACTATTGAACAGGTTAAAAAGGAACGCAAGCAGCGTATTATTGAAAAGGAAAAAGCACTGGAGCAGAGGAAATTAAATGAACCCCGCCTGATTAGAAAGTATATTTCCGATAACAAAATTGATGTAAAACCGAATGCATCAGGTTTGTATTTTATTGAGGCTGAAAAAGGTAGCGGTGATTTTGCTCAAATCGGTGATTCGGTTTGGGTGCACTATCGTATGTATACCATTGAAGGCAGACAATTGGAGTCCTCTTATGAGAACCAGGATCCTTTTAGATTTGCATTGGGAAGTGGCACCATAATAGAGGCCTGGAAGGAAGCCCTTCTGCTCATGAATGAAGGTGCCAAGGCTACTATTCTTACACCCTCTACATTGGCCTATGGAAAACGAAGGTTAAGGAATGGTGTAGAACCCTATTCCCCATTAATTTATGATTTGGAATTGGTGAAGATCAAAAAGCCTTAAGAGATCCGGTCTTTAAAGTATTTATAAATCATATCTGCCAGACTCTGTGCTTTAAAAGGTTTAGCCAGAAAATCATCCACGCCAGCTTCGAAACAGTTCTGGCGATCATAATCCATGGCATAGGCTGTTACAGCAAATATTACAACCGCCTTATCCGGCTGCAATTGTTTTTCGTATTCTCTTATTTTGCTTGTGGCTTCTATTCCATTCATTAGCGGCATTTGAATATCCATCAGTATGAGGTCGTACTCGTTCTCCAGAAATAATTCCACACCCCTCTTACCATTTTCTGCCAAATCTACCTGATGGCCAAGTTTTTTGAGTACTACTGTAGCAAACTTCTGATTGAGATCATTGTCCTCAACCAGTAAGATTTTAAGGTTGTTTATGTTGTTATTCGTCATAATAAAATCCTCCCAAAAACTATATTCTCAAATATAATGCCATAGGTTTCAAAGGTTTTATCTTACAGTTAACCAGTCTGATAGAATACTTATTGAAGACTGTATTTCAAAATATGTGTCAATTGTGGAAATTGATTCCAGAATTGATCTGGTCCAAAACTAAACTATGCTTCTCAGCTTGTTCCGGCCAAAACCTTTTCGATGGCCCGTACCAGCTCTTTCTTCATGATGGGCTTGGAAACGTATTCATTAAACCCTGACTGTAGCATTTTATCTTTATCACCGGCCATGGCATAGGCAGTTTGCGCAATGAAAGGTATTTTCTCAAACTCTGGCCATTTCTTTTTGATATCGCTCATTAAACTGATCCCATCCCAAGGGGCAGGTAGGTTAATGTCCATTAGAACGAAATCAGGGGTAATTTTTTTCTTAAGAATTTCACCCACATGTTTCAGGGCATTGTTACCATCGGTGGCAATAACTACCACTTTAGCTTTGGCCAGCATCTTCTTAAACAATATTTGATTCATCCGGTCGTCTTCAACCACAAGCACATGGCGGCCTTCCCAGGGTAAGTCTGGTTTAGGTTCATCTTTGCCTGCCTTTTCGGCTGTCTGTGAAGGGCTGACAATAGCTTCAGGTTTTTCTTCTTCCCTGATACCCACTTTGGGTGAGGCTTCAATAATGGTAATGCTTTCTTCAGCCTGAAGTGAAGGCGCTGTCTCAACTCTTTCTTTAGCCACTGGGAAATACAGATGAACCACAGTTCCGGAGCCTTTATCTGATTTGATCTCTATCCTGCCGCCAAGCAATTCAATCATTTTTTTCGATAAAGGTAAACCCAGGCCTGCTCCCTGGTAGGTGGTTGAATAACCTAAACTTTCCTGTCGGAAGGCCTCAAATACTTGTGAAAGGAAGGTTTTGTCAATTCCAATTCCGGTATCTTTAATGGAGAGAAGTACCAAGGCCTCATCAGTAGGCTCTTCATAGTGAATTTTGATGAATCCCTTATTGGTAAATTTTACTGCATTATCAATGATTACAGTAACAATTCGGGATACAATTTCCGGATCTGCATCTATACTCTTAATCTCCTGATCGGTTTTAATGATCTTTAATCCTTTTTCTTTTGCCCGTGGTTCATATTGTTCAACCTTCGTGTTCACAATCGCACGAAGACTACAATTAACTTTATTGATTTCCAGGTCATTGGCGTCAATTCTGCTGATATCTATAATGTCGTTCAGCAGATGGAGCAGGCGGTCGCCACTCTGACTAATGCTGTCAGCATATTCATACAGACTTTCATCTTCGATTAGGGCTAGTTCTGTTTCCAGCAAAGAAGAAAATCCTAAAATACCATTCAACGGGGTACGAATCTCATGACTGATATTTGCAAGAAAAGCATTCTTAAGGAAATTAGCCTCTTCAGCTTTGGCCAAACCAGCCTTTAAATCAATGTCAGCCTTTTTTCTTTCCTCTATTTCCTGTTGTAGGGCAATGGTTCGTTCAGCAACACGGCTTTCCAGTTCTTCATTAAAGTCTTTCAACTGGCTGTTAATCTGCTCAATTTCAATACTTCGTTGCTCCAGCAGGCTTCTTTTCTTCTTACGTTTTCTGGTGTTTACAAAAAACAGTGATGCAGATAATATCAATAGCAGGATATTTCCAATGATCAGATAGTTTATATTGCGTCTTTTCTGCGCAATTCCCGACTTCTCATCTGCAATCTGCTTCAGGTTGGCATTACCCTTTATATAGGTTTCCACTGTTTGATCAAAATGATATTGTTCTATTCTGTCATTCAGGCCCTTGCTTATTACAGAGTCTTTTAACAAATTGTGTTTCTTTAGAAAATCGATGGATAAGCTAAGCTTCTGTTCCTTACTGGCCAGTTCCGATTTA
Organism: Bacteroidota bacterium; assembly: GCA_016845175.1. GTDB lineage: Bacteria > Bacteroidota > Bacteroidia > Bacteroidales > F082 > JAERTD01. The sequence goes on from JAERTD010000033.1 coordinate 7,566, forward strand.
AAAAGGTATGCATCTATTTCCAGATCCTTTAACTGATTATTTTCAATCAGAAAAAAGGCTGAGTCAACAGCTTGTTGGGCAGCAGAATAATTTTTTCTGGTCAGTTGGTATCTTGCCAGATTCAGGTAGTTAAAGGCCAGACCCCAATTATCATGGGTCTTAAAATCAAGTTCTTTAGATTGTGACAGGCTCTCATAGGCCTTATCATACATTCCTTGTTCAAGGTAAATGCTGGCAATATTCGATAATACGGATGACTGTCCAACCATATTGTTCAGGTTGCTGTTTTCCAGCAGTGCAGAATTAAAATAAAGCAGGGCTTTATCATATTGCTCATTGGCTTTAAATACACTCCCGATATTGTTCAATGCAAAGGCTATACCCTGATGGTCTTCAAGGCTGTAATATATGGCCAGCGCTTTTTTATAATAGCCTAAGGCCGTATCCATGGCTGCTATTTCATAATATACGTTGCCAATATTGTTGTAAGACCCGGCCAGGCCACTTTGATTGTTCTGCTGTTTCTCAGCATCCATGGATACCAACTGGTATTGCAGGGCTTTCTGATAGTTACCCAGCGTTTCATATATCAAGCCAATGTTTCCGCTACTTCTGGCGATACACATTTGATTGGAAGATGCCTCACCCAGTTGTAAGGCCATATGATAATTCAGTAAAGCTTCCTTGTATTCACCAAAAGCATAGTGGATATTCCCGCGCTGATGATAGGTTTTGGACAAAAGGGAATCATCTCTTATCTCCTGGGCTTGAACTTTGGCCTGTTGAATGGCATTGATGCTTATATTACTGTCCGTATAAGTAATGCGTGAAGACAATGCTAACAATGAATCAATTCGCACCCTCTCATCTTCAATTTCCTCAAAGAAAACCGGAAGATTTTCTTCCTGGCTCCAACCTCCCATACTTAGTAAGATGGCCAGGGCAAGCGTACTTAATTTGATGCTTATCTTACTGAATGGCTTGTTCATGGGTCTTCGTAATATGATAGAGCTGTTCTTTCTTATTTAGGGCGTATCGGTCGACATCTGTCAGTGACCAATCATCCGTGAATGGATTAGTGGGAATTACCTTGAACCCGGCTTTCGATAACCGGTCAGCATAATCGGCAGCATAGATTCGAACATGGTCAAACTGACCAAAATACTTCTCTTTATCCTTTGGATCAGAAACACTGAAATCCTCGTAGGTTTCCTTAAGTTTATAGGAAATGGGAACCTGCAATATGGCTGTTCCTCCTGTAACCAATACCCGATATACTTCTTTCATGGCCTTTAGGTCTTCCGGGATGTGTTCCAACACATGGTTGCAGATGACCAGATCAAACTCCTCATTTTTAAACGGGATATCCAGTATGTCGACCAACTTAATTTTCTTGTTGTAATAAGAGCCCTCAAAATACTTGGTCCCGGGTACATACAAGATATTTTCCTTTTTGCTCAATATATTGTACAAAGCTGGTTCGGGAGCTATGTGTAATACTTTCATTTTGGTATCCAGCAAATGGCTGTATTGATCCAGAAAGAGGTAAATTAAACGATCCCTGTCGGTACTCAGGCAACGTGGGCAGATATTGTTATCCCTTAATCCTGCACCAACAATCTCATGTTTTTTAATGGCAGGCAGATCAAATCCACCAGGGAGCATTTTCTTAAAACTATGCTTACAAATCGGGCAATGAACGGCATCACCCTTGTAATACCAGCCTCTGAGGGCTAAATAGGATTTCTTTGCTATTTGTTTTAAGGCCGACATATCGGTGGTATTAATGCATATACTTTATCTAGTGGACTTTGGTAAAATGGTGAAAGGCTTGTATTGATAAGCATTTTCGTAGACCACACCATAGTAGTACTCCCCTTGAGCAAAGTTTGTCAAATCAAGTGTTACAAGCTCTTCTTGGTACTTTTTTAATTGGTAAATATCTTTGAATACAGTCTGTCCCAAATGATTGATAATCAATACGACAACCTTTTTGTTTTCTTTTGATTTCAATGGAATATTCAATCGGCCACTACAAGGATTGGGGTAGGCATTCCCCAATTGGAGTTTCTGGTCCTGGATTTCTTCGATATCTGCTGAGGGATCATGTGATTCATAAGCACCCGCATCAAAGCTGCCATGCCATGGTCTGGATCTTCCTTCAATATCTGTGGTAATACCTACAGCGCTTAGGTCAACTCCGTAATTTACCGCAGCTGAATTGGGTTTGAGATCAAAATTATCCTGGCCCGGGTCGATGAACTTCACCTGTGCAGTGGAGACCATATTGAAGTTGTTTTGCTGGCTTACCTTATCATTAGGTACCATAAGATTAATAAAGGATGCATTGCCGGTAACCGGATGGTATCCAGGATCTGTGATGAGGTTGTTAGAGGCGTAGCCCATGGCAGCATTGGGGTTATTATAGGTGATCCCAAATGATTTAGGACTAATGATGGTATTGTTGTACAATTCAAAGGTAGCGTTGGGGGATAGGGCACCATCCACGAATCCTACATAGATTCCACTTTTAAATTCAGTATCGATATCAGGTTTATAGGTTCGACCTGGTCTTACAATAAGGTTGTTATAGATTTTCATAAATCCCATCCCAAATACATCAATTCCATCTCCCTTGCCGTCATAAATTTTATTGTTATAGCAATCGCATTTAGAGCCCCCGCCGATCATTATCCCCGACATCTGACCAGGATATTCTTCGTAAGAGTCATTGATAATGGTATTGTTATAAATTTTACAGTTTTCCGGGGCGGAACTTACCTGTATTCCATCCCATCCAGTGTTTACCACCAGGTTATTGTATACTTCTACACCTTCAATTACATGTGGCATGACTACTATATCACCACATTGGCTGATGGTTTGACCCGTAAATTTGGAACTTCCAATATATAATCCTTCATCGGCAATATCATGGAGGTAGCAATCATGAATTTTCAGATCGTACATGGTGAAATTATCACGGGTGATGAGGTTGTCGCAGTCAGTTTGGAAAGGTTCAGTTTTGGCATAAATACCAGCAATGACTGTATTTGAAATCTCACAATATTCAATTTCAATATTGGTACTTAGATAATCGATGGACATGCCGGCACCGGCAGAGACGCGCTTGACCTGAATGCCATAATCCAGGCCTTCAAGACCGTTGCCACTGAAAATCACATGCTTGCAGTTATAAAACTTAATCCCATAAAAATGATCCGTATCAATAACCACAGGACCACCCTGATTGATCACAGTGATGGGTTGTTCTGCAGTACCCTGTAGGTTTTGCAGCAACAGATAATCCTTAGCTCCGGCCAACAAACATACCACAGCACCTGGTTGAATGGCAGTGCCATCGACTACAAATTCGCTGGCAGCTATTTCTATAGTACAGTTGACATCAGCACCAGCAGTTGCCGGATTAAGGCAAATGCCAATAACTAAACTTATAATCAATACTAATTTTTTCATGATCCTCTTTTTGCACGTTCCCAATTCACACTCTGCTGACCCTTGAGAAAGCGTCTGAATCCCAGGTAAACAGCATAATTCATTATGAAAAAGTAATAGGGTATAAACAGTAGTTTTATCTTAATTTTTCGGTTTTCAAAATACCATCCCATTAAGGCAAACACATAAAACAGTACTTGTCCGTAAAACAAGAGTGTATATACATTGCTGACATTATCAAATCCTGCATCCCAAGCCAACCACAGATTGGCAAGAAATATCAGAGGCAAGGCAATGGGAGCTATGGTCCATCGCAATACCCTGTGAGACACATACTGGAAGCTTAAAATGCCATACTTGAATGGATTGAGAAGAGGACTTAAGCGCAGAATGGACTGGATCCCACCAGCTGCGATTCTAATCTTCCGTTTTAGTTCTTCTTCCACATTGGCTGAAGCACTTTCAATGGCATAGGCTTCTGGGTCATATTGTATGGTATAGCCTTTCATGGCTATGCGTAAGGAGACTATGAAATCATCCAGCAAAGTATCTTTTTCAACATCTTCAAAAAGCTCTGTTCTTACTGCAAAGAGTTCACCGGCAGCACCCACTACAGAATACAATTCTGCATCCCATTTTTTGAGTTTGGATTCATATTTCCAATAAATCCCTTCACTACCCACAGCAGCGTCGGCTTCTTTGCTGAAAATACGCTTTTCACCTGACACACACCCCACCTTCGGATCCTTAAACATATCCACGATGCGCTGCACAGATTCTTTTCCGAGCATGGTGTTCCCATCAGAAAAAATAACAATCGGTGTTTTTACAAACTTAACCCCACGGTTCATGGCACCAATTTTACCTCCACGAGCATCTTCATGGTATACCTGAACACCCTGATCAGCATATTTCTTTAGTATATCCGGTGTGCCATCGTCAGAACCATCTGTTACCCATAGCTGATGAACCTTTTCCTTTGGATAGAGCATCTCAAAGGAGTTTTTTACCTTGGCATCAACATAATCTTTTTCATTGTATGCAGCAACGAATAGGGTAACCTCCGGCTCATAATCTTCGTTCACTTGCTTTTTCTTACCTGAAAAGACCCGTTTTAAGAGAACGAGTATAAACAATAAAATGCCATAGCCCAGGTAAGCATAAAAAACAAGAAATAGCAGTACCCAAAAAATGATTTCTATACTATTCATGGTCAAGATTTAGTTTATTTTTTTTGCAGCCATATTGAGATGGTCAATTTCAACATATTCGAATTCTCCACATGAATCCAGAATTTCTTTAAGCTTTTCACCACCACTATGGACGGATTCCAGTGTGATTAATATATTAGGATATTCCGACATAAACTTTTTGGCACCATTTAGCACCTCCGACTCCATACCTTCCACATCCATTTTGATTAATATCTTATCTTCTTTTTTAATTTCCATTTCAGGGATGAGAGAGTCAAGAGCTACCACCTCAACGGTCAAATCCTTGCCGCCCACCACCTCTTCCAAAAAGCTGCTGTTAGCAGCCAAATGAGAAGCACCAGTATTTACTGGGTCGTACACAAACTGGACTTCATGTTTGTGATCGCCCAGAGCCACAGGATATACTTTGACTTTATCCACCAATCCATTCAATTCAAGATTGGTATTGGTAGCATTAAAGTTGGATTTTACTGGTTCAAAAGCAAAGCCCTTCAATCCTTTTTGTGCCAGGAGAATGGAATAGGTGCCAATATTGGCCCCTATATCAAGGAAGACATTGTAATTCATATAGTTACTATACATGAATTTTTTAACTTCCCACTCGTAGGCATAATTGGCAAATTGAAAATCCAGTGTGCCTTGACGTACGAGGAATTTCCCCAAACTACTTTTGTAATACCTTGTCTTTCTGGTAGTTTTTCTGGTTAATACATACCTTATGGAAGAAAATATATACCGGAATTCACCATGTTTAATAAAGTCCTTAAAATACTTTATATACGTGAAAATTTTATTCATACACTATTCATCAATCTAATTAGTCTTACACTTTACTTAACGCGCTCCCATGTTTTTGTTTCCGGATTGTATTGTTTAAGCAGTTTGCCAGGGTTACCACCCACAATAGAGTAGGGAGGTACCGATTTAGTGACCACACAACCGGCAGCCACTACTGAGTGCTTTCCTATGGTAACTCCCGCGGTAATTACTGCGTTGGCACCAATCCACACTTCGTCTTCTATAACAATTTTTTTGGTAGTAACAGGCTGATCAGCAATGGGTTTTTCTATGGATTCATAACCATGATTCAGTCCAGAGGCCACAATATTTTGTGCAAACATAATATCATTTCCCACCTGTATGGGGCCGATGAGCACATTACTCATCCCGATTCGGGTTCGTTCACCAATGATCACATCTCCCACACCATTATTAATGGTAGAAAAATCTTCGATGGTTGAGTTTTTACCAATGGAGAAATGGTTAAATGGCAATACATCCATCCTCACTCGACGACGGATGAGTGCACCCCTGCCATTTTTATGTTTTAATGGATTTACAAAAATCTTCACCCATAATCGTGGGCGTGCCTGGTTTTTAGGCATCAGCATCCACAATGCGAATTTCTTAAGTTTTTCGTTGGATTTTATTTTGTTGACTATACCCATGAATCAGGTTTTTGTATTTACAATGGCCTCATAAATTGCTTTCACATTGTTTTCCCATGTATGGGTGCGTGCAAAGGCAATTCTGTCTTTGGCCTTTTCTTCAGTATCATCTTCCAAAGCCTTGCTAATAAATTCAACATACTCTTCCTTATTATGGGCAAGATAGGTATAATCCTTAAAAGCTTTCATGGTCTCCGTTGCTGTGGCTACTACTGCCTTACCCATGGCCAGGTACTCATCAATCTTACGAGGGTAGTTTCCGATGGTTAATTCATTAAGGGCCTGTGGGTTAAGAGCAACATCAAAGGCCATTAAATAATCAGGTAATTCCTTTTCATTTTTGGAACCCAGAAAGATCACATTTTCAATCTGGTGCAACTCGCTTTTTTGGAATACCTCATCTTCAGGACCTACCAGGACCACATTCCAATCAGGTTTGCTTCGGGCAATATGTGCCAGGACTTCTATATCCAATCTTGAACTCTTTAACGCTCCAATGTATCCAATTACCGGGGATGGGATGGATTTAATATCCTCGGGTAGTTCTTTGATCAGGTCCCGGTTGAAAAGACTGACATCACAACCCTGACCCACGTAAACAGAATTTGGATTGTTAACAGCCGCTATGTCGTTGAGATACATTGAATTTGATACCACCAGATCGGATTTGGACATAAGTTGGTCTTCAAAGAAAGCACCATGCCTTCTAAAATAATCCGTTTCACGCATATTATCTCTGGTGTAGTAAATATTCATTGCTGGTTTTAACAATTCCTTGAAGTGTAAGGCCCTGAAAAAGTCACTATCGTTAAACAGTATAAAATCCTTAAAACCCAACTCCTTGATTGCCTTATTGATACGTTTAGCATACCGTTTGTTGTTCATCTTGTTAAAGAAGGCAAAAAGGGACCTGAACTGTATTTTACTAAGGGATTCGATGGTGGTTTTTGGAAAAAGATTCCACATACTATCGTTCACTTTAACCAACTCCTCCTGTTTGCCCTGAAGTATTTCTTTTCGTTTTTGGATCAGAGGGTTAGATTTCTGGCGGTAAAAAGTGAGACGGTCAATGGGATAGTTTACATAAAGAACCCTATTATCTCTTGCAAACTCATAGGATAGGTTAATACAATTGCTCCCAATGGGTGAATCCAGAGCCTGAAGTCCAAGCACCACAATATCTCTGTTTTTAACCATAGCTCTTACTTTTCGAGTTGTTCAATATAGTTGTATATCTTCTTTACGAAATTTTCCCAGGTATGTTCCCCGGCAAAGGCGATTCGTTCCTTACGTTTCTCTTCAGAGTCTTCAGCCAATGCGCGTTCAATTTCAGTTACATACTCCTCTTTGCTTGAAGGCAGGTAGGTATGATCTTTAAAATAGGCCATGAAAGTAGTTTTTGTTGCTACTGTTGGCTTACCCATGGCGAGGTATTCATCAATCTTTAATGGGTAATTGATGTCGGTGATTACGTTCACCACCTGAGGGTTAAGTGCTACATCAAATCCTTTAATATAAGCGGCAAGTTCTTCAGGAGCTTTCTTACCCCAGAAATAGACATTGTCGAGTTGGTGTAGTTTGCTGTTCTCAAATGCCTCATCTTCAGGACCAACCAGTACCAGGCTCCATTGGGGGCGCTGCTCGGCGATATGGACCAGGGCTTCAATATCCAGACGAATGGATGTTAGAAAACCCACATATCCTATGATGGGCTTGGGGATACCTTCAAACTCATTGGGGATGGCCATTTTTCCATCCGGGTCGCTGTATCGTTCCAAATCAACCCCCTGACCAATCATATGCGAATTAGGATTTGTTTCTCTGGCATAGTCAGCAAAATAATCAGAATTGGTGACTGCAACATCTGCCTTCTCAATGATTAAGGGTTGCAAACGGGTACCATGGCGTTTATGATAAGCTACATGAATAACCGCATCGCGCAGTAAATACACGAAAACATCAGGTTTCAGCAGTTCCTTAAAGTAGAAACCGGTAATCATGGAATTATCATTAAACAGGATATAGTTTTTAAAATCAAGCTTGTGAATAGCCTTCCATACTTGCTTAGCATAGCGCTTGTCGTTGATTTTATTAAAAAAATTGAAGATTCTAGGATTTCGAATCCAGTTGATGGACTCCACTATGGTTTTTGGATAGAGTACCCAAAGGCTGTCACTTTTCTGTTCCAGGTCCTCAGCCTCACCGCGATTGATTTTAAGGCGTTTGGCCACGTCTTCATCTTGTTTGTGCAGCAGCGCTGAACTCCTTTGTAAGGGTGGGTTTACATATAAAACACGATTATGCCTGGACATTTCTATGGCCGTATACTTGCAAGTACTGGCTATATTATAGTCCCAAGCCTGTAATCCATAAACGATAATATCCCTGTTCTTAATCATAGTTCGATGGTTTTAGCTATAATGTTTCTTATAAACCGTTTCATAAAGCTTCAGAACATCTTCAGCCATATGTTTCCATGAAAACTTTTCAGCTTGCTTGAGCCCTTTGGCAATAAAATCTTTACGCATGTTTTCATCAGCAAGGAGCTTTACAATGCCTTCGGTGATCTCTTCTGGTTTGTAAGGATCAACTATATAGGCTGCTTTTCCCGAAACTTCCGGCATGGAGGATGTATTGGAGGTAATAACGGCAACTCCACACCTCATGGCTTCCAGCATCGGGATTCCAAAGCTTTCTCTCAATGAAGGGTAGAGGAAGAGTTCGCATAGATTGTAGATGGCTGGTAAGTCGGTGTTTACCACATAACCTGTCAGAATGATTCGATTGATTAAGTCTTTATCTCCAATATCAGATAATATTTTCTCCAGGGCCTGACGCTCGTAGTCGAGCATGACCAAATAAATGTCGTCTCCTGTTTGTTTGATATAATCTGAGAATGCTTTGAGGGTGCCAGGCGTATTTTTCTTGGGGTCGGTATTACCCAGGAAGAAGAAAAAGCGGTCAGGTAAATTATATAGACTTTTCACCCGGTCTAGCTCATCCTGATCGTTAATTACTCTAAAGTGCTCACTCACACCATTATAAATGGCTACCAAACGATCATCCTCGGCAGGGATTCCAAAAAACTCACCGATTCTGTTTCTTTCAAAATTCGATACGGTAATGATCTTATCACTTTTCTTTACCACCGTGGGCACCACATAACGCCGGTACATATTTCCGAATTTCTGGTACCAGGTACCAGACTTTTTGAACAAAGCAATGCTCTCCATATATATGATGTCGTGCAAAGTGGTAACTAAGGGCATGCCCGCATTCATGGGAGCTGTGTTACTGGTGCAATGCAGGATATGGCAACCTTCTTTTTTGGCAGCCTTGGGCAGCGCAAACTGCTCCCAGGTCGGGTAGGGGCCACCACCAAGTTCCACAATCTTAAAATTATCTGTTTGCTTGAGGGTATCTTTATCTTCATCAGGCTTGACGAAAACAACATATTCATTCTCAGTATCAATCTTTTGCAACTCGTTTATCAATTCGAGTGCCACCATGTCCATACCATGTTTCTTGGTTCTGAATAAGCGCTGACCTTCTATTGCTATTTTCATTTCTTTCTTGATTTGTTGAACCTTGGTTTTATCTGAAATGCGTTATAGGTGTGCTTGGTGTGAATAAACTTCTCATTGGCACCCCTGATTTTAAGTAATGACAAGGCCATAAGAACGAAACCTTTCGGTAAGGAAAGAATGGCTTTTAATGTCCTAAAGTTATAAAATTTCCGTGGGATGGAGAATAAAAAAACAAGCACAAGACTGCTCAGGCTGATCAACCATGCACCAAACCAGTCAGGACTTATGAAAAAAGAGAGTGCAGTAGCCAGTATTAGAAAGCCCAATAGCAGAACCCTTGGGAGTTGCAGGTAATGGACGGCTTTGAAAAAGTACTCATAATTCCCTTCTGAAAACAGTGCTTTAGTTGCCGGAATGATATGTTTGCCAAAGTAATGAAACTGAGCAGACAACCATCTGCGTCTTTGTTGAGTAAAGACCCTCGCATTCTGTACCTTCTCATCATAAACATAGGCCTCGGACAAATATTCAATTTCGTAACCCTCTCGATACAAACGCATTTCAATCTCTTTGTCAAAGCCTCCAACTACCTCTACTTCCGACATCATTTGTTTGAACATGGGATAATCAAAGGCCATGGCAGAACCAATAAGAGTAGAAGAAAAGCCCAAGACACATTGGCCTTTTCTGAAAATGTTGTTGTTGATCTCTTCACTCACCGCATCAAGGATGGAAAAGCTGGTATTCATATTTTTCGCCACCCTATGTCCCTGTATAGCTTTGAAGCCCTTATTATAGGCTTGGTTGATTCTTTTGAGAAAGTCTGGTTCCATGATATTATCAGCATCCAATATGCAGGCAACTTCATAGTCTTCTTCCATTTTTCCCAATGCATAATTTAGGGCTCTTGATTTGGTGCTGATCTCGAAATTCTTAGCAAACAGTTTGATATCCAGCTTTCTCAGTTTTACTAGGGTGTCTGCTGCAAAGGCATCCGCAATAACAATTATATCAAACTTATCGACTGGGTAATCCTGATTGAGTGCTTCAGCAGCCACACTGATGATTACCTCATCTTCTTTATAAGCTGGAATGAGTACAGCAATTTTTCGGAAGGTATTTTCCTTTGGTGCATCTGTTTTATAAGGGAACAGGCTGGCCACAGCAAAGACAAATAGGAAGAGCACAGTTAGTGTTACATAACTATAAACAATTAGATGGGCGATATCAAATATTATATGAAAGTAACTCATTAATTAAAGGCTGGGGTTTTCATGAATCTCTTTGGAGAATGCATTGGTAATATTCCAGCCAATGGCCCGGTAATAAGCAAGAAAAAGTTTGATTTTTCCTTTGATCAGGAATTTAAAAGCATTTTTTGGAATAGCCATAAACAGCTGATACATCATGCTCAGATAGAAGGTCTTACCTTCAATGTTTCTTCGCATATATACCAAGCGGTTACGGTTTTGATAATAGATTTTTAAAGCAGATAGCTTTCCGGTGGATACTGATTCTTTATGCAGGACATGGGAATTGGCCACATAAAACATCTTATAACCTGCTTTTGCAATTCTGGCACACCAATCGGCCTCTTCGTAATACAAAAAGAAGATGTACGACATCAGCCCCACCTCTTTTACTACTCGCATAGGAACCATCATGGCTGCCCCGTGGGCATAGGGTGTTTCCCTATCCTCATTAAACCTGCCATCGTCCTTTTGCCAGTAACCAATGGCAAAGTTTCTCATGGTCACAGGATTGATGGGTGTATAGCCAGCATATTGTATGGTGTCGGGCTGGTAATAGAATTTTATTTTTGGGCTCACAGCCCCAATGCTTTGATCTCCTTCCAGTTTGTCTATCAAGGGTTCCATGAAACCTTCGGGTACTTCGATGTCGTTATTCAGTAATAAAATATAATCGCCCCTTGCACGCATCAGTCCAAAATTGTTACCGGCAGCAAAACCGTAATTAATTGGATTGGCTATATATATGATGTTGGGAAAACGCTCCTTGATTATTTCCGGTGTATCATTGGATGAATCGTTGTCGATCACAATGACTTCAAAATTAGGCCAGGTAATCTTATTTAAAGATTCAATGAGTTTACAGGTAACTTCAGATTGGTTGTAGTTAACAGTAATGATAGATACCAATGGATAATGCGTACGGTTTTTTGCCATAGAGGTTATTTTGATTCATCTTCGTCCACATGTGAATGGGTGGTATGCAAAAACTTTTTGCTGGCACCTTTAATTCGTAATAGGCTTATAATCATTAATATGAAGCCATGTGGTACACGCAGCAATGCTAAAAAAGTCTTCATATTATAGAACCTACGTGGTACGGAAAATAGCAGTGCCAAAACCGTAGCTACAAACAAGCCCAACCAAAAGTAAAAGGGTGGTTGAAACCATTGCTGGACCTGTGTGTCGAAAACAAAATAAATGAGACCGTAAATACAACAAGATAAAAACAGGATTCCGGCCAAGAGTATTCGGGGTGGCTGAATCATTTGCAACACCTTATCGAAGTAATCTATATTACCTCTGAAAACCAACTCTCTCAGGCCATCTATAAAATGACTCCTGAAGTAATCGAGTTGTGCAGCAATCCATCGGCGTCTTTGGTTGACAAACACATCTGATTTCTGAGTTTTCTCATCATAGATCAGGGCATCATGGACATATTCAATGCGGTAATTCTTTTTAATGATCTTCAGTTCGACCTCTTTATCTTCACCAACAGAGTCAACGGTGGCCATGGTTTTCTTAAACAAATGATAGTCCAGTCCCATACCTGATCCTATCAAAGCGGATGAGATTCCCAACACACGGTGGCCTTTTCTGAAAATATGGTTGTTTATTTCCTCACTCATGGCATCCAGAATGGCGAAATGGGCATTGAGGTTTTTAGCGGTACGGTGACCCTGTACGGCCTGGAATCCTCTTTCAAAAGCCTCATTTATTTTTCCCAGTACATTGGGTTCCATGATATTGTCTGCATCAAGTATGAAGGCAATGTCATAATCATCGCCAATTTCAGCCATACAACGGTTAAGGGCTTTGGATTTTTTACTGACTTCAAATTCAACCACCACAACCCTAATGGGCAGCTCTCTTAAAGCAGCCAGTGTTTTTTCATTGAATGAATCAGCGATGACGATTACCTCATATTTGTCTTTGGGATAATCCTGATTGAGTGCTTGTTTGGCCACATTAACGATGACGGCATCTTCCTTATAACCAGGAATCAGGACTGCAAACTTACGTTGTTTACTGGCTTGAATCGGCTTTTGAACTTTATAAAACAAGCCAAAGAAAGCAAACAGAAAAATGTAGAATGTTGCAGACAACAGGTATAGATAGGCGAGGACTTCAATACCATTGACAACGTAACGTAATATTTCCATAGGTTACTTTTTAATTAATTTGGGTATATCAAATACAATCCCCTTATGATGACTCAGGTTCCACCACACAGCTTTCCAATAGGCCCATATCAGGTCAAAACGACGTCTGGCAAGGAACTGCAGCGTTATCCTAGGTAAAGTTACTAAATAAATATATAAAAGACTCATGGCTTTCTTTAGGCCTGTCGTATTTCTGCGGGCAAAGAGAATGCGCCCACGCATCAGATAAAAGATCTGGAAAGGACTGTTCTTTACTGTGGAAATGGATTCCTTATGATACACCAACGATTTTCCCTGATAATATATCTTATAGCCTGCTTTTTTAATGTGGGCGGCCCAATCATGTTCTTCGTAGTATAAAAAGAAAACATCTGCCATCATGCCCACTTCTTCTATAATACGCATGGGTACCAGCATAGATGCTCCAAATATGGACCCGGTTTCTTTGGTTTCCATGTATTGTCCCGTGTCCTCTTCACCAAAGCCAATGGCAAAATTTCTGATGGTTATCATATTAAAAGGGGTGAAGCCTGCGAACTGGAGTATGTTGGGTGTGTGGAAATACTGGATCCGGGGACTCACCATACCCACATCAGCTTGGTTTTCCAATACTTCAACCAGCGGCTCTAAAAAATCCGGTTCAACTTCTGTATCATTGTTAATAAACAACACATATTTACCTTTACAATGCGGGAGGGCCACATTATTTCCACCTGCAAATCCAAGGTTCTCGGTAGTTTTGATAAGATTTACGCTGGGATATTCCTTTTTAATAATATCGGGATCATCACTGGGTGATGCATTATCCACAATCAGGATTTCAATGTTTTCGTAGGTAATGGATTCCAGGGAGTTTAAAAACTCTAGTGTGACTGCTGACTGATTGTAATTCACACTGACCACCGAAACCAAAGGAACCGGACTGTTCAATTTGCTCATAATTAACGGTTTACAGTTTAGTCTTTAGTAAATATTGACCAAGGCTTTATTCCTTTCTTCTCCAGATCAAACCACTGGCGATCTAGCTGCTGGGCCATCAGAATGAAACACCAACTCAGGTAAATCAGGGCACCGGTGGGCATCTGACCGAGCACACCATTTCCGTAAGAGGCACCCATAACACCTGCAAATGAAGCAATTAGGGCGCCAAGCACCCCTGCCAATTCGAGCGATTTCACCCGAATCATAACCAGATAAAATCCTTTTAAAATAATAAAAGACAAAAAGAATAAATGAAGAATCAGGCCTACGATTCCTTGTTCAGCCCATATCTGTACATACCAACTATCAGTAGCCACATTAGCAAGAAAACCCTGTGGCGAAAATCGCTGACCCCAGTTACCAGCCGCACCTATACCGCCTCCAAAAGGCTTGTCTGCCAGGTAGGTACTTAAAATAGCTCTGTTTTCCAATCGTACCTGGTAGGACGCATCATCTTCCGGTCGGAAGGCTGTACGCATTCGTGCGACCTGATAATTACTGTCACCAATATAGGTATAGGCAAAAAAGACATACATAAAAGCCATAAAAACACCTCCGATGACCAGAACCCTGATGTTCTTTCTAAGGATGAGATAGGTAATGCCTCCAATCATGGGTACAATCATCGCGCCTCGGGTACCAGATATCATCATACCCCAAAGGCCCATAAAGCCCATAATGAAAAAGAATATTTTTCTATGTGTTTGTTTTACGGAGATGGCCGTAAGAATACCGGCAACACCAGCTGCACCCTGTGCAGCTCCAAACTGACCTGCATCACTCATAAACGAGAAGACCCTGAGCTGCCCCATAATAATATGAGTAATGGCTCCTACCGTATCCAGCCAATACTGCTCAGCAAAGTCTGGTCCCAAATATAACTGCTGCAGCCCTTTGAGGGTGGCTAGAATGGTAAATACACCCCATATATATAAGAACAAATACAGATGTCTCAGGCGGTTAAACAGCATAAATCCCAGAGGAAGAAATAATACTGGATACATTGACATACCTCGCATGGCGTAAAACCACGCCGTACGGCTAAGTGCCAAAGGGTTAAATAGTTCCAGTATACCATAAACAAACCAGGCCATCATAAACCAGGTGGCTGTACGATTGGCCTGCCCAAAATTGACTTTTGTGTAGAAATTCTTGAATATCATGGCGATATAGGTGATCACCAGAAAACCATCAATCCCTAAACCTAGGGGAACACCTCGAATATACCGGGTAAGCCCAATGGCAACGAATGAAAAAATGAGTAAGGTGATTACTCCAATCTCAGGATAATTAAACAGTCGATTCAAAAAAATTAACAGTGGAGCCATCATGACCAGGGCGATGGCAGTCATAATACCACCCTTTGCTATTACAACCCCAAAAACAACAGCTCCAAGAAGGACGGCTGCTATAACCAGAGGGTGCTGTAGCTTGGCTGCACCAGTTTTTTCTTTAATAGAATCAAACATATTCGGAAATAACTGCTTTAAAAATAACAAATATAATCAAGAATCCCCTTTAAGCTTGCTCAAAAAACCGCTAAAGAAGCCAAATCCGTCGGTAAAAATTTTCCTGAAATGGAGTCCTAATTCCCTGTGTAAATAATGATAGCCCACCATGATGCCCACAATGGCGAAGAGGATGGTTACACAAGCGACCATCTCAAGTATGGTCATGGTTGTGAACTCATTGGTAATCTGGGCAATCAGGGATACATCCTGGAAACCCCAGAGTAATAAGGCAGCTACAGAAAAGAAGCTGACGAGATAATACAGTCCAAAAACGACAATGGCATCACCAATAATATTTGAGCTGGTCATATAAATGACCTTAATGAAGTTTTGTTTGGGCATATTCACACTGTCCAGGGCCACACCGATGAAGCGATCGATGGGTAACAGCAAGCCATAAATACAGAAAATCCTGAAAATAGTGGCCGTTTGAGTGTATTCAGGTCCTCCAAGGATGGTTACAAACTCCTCTGCAAAGATGAAACAAAAGATCATCACCGGGATCAGCAGATAGGTGAGTCCGCCTGCATTTTGATAGAAAATTTCACGTACAGCGGCTTTGTTGTTTTCAATACTCGCTTTGGACATACCTGGAAAAGCCGTCATGGCAAAACTCCTGACCGGAATTTCGATGATTTCGGTAAGCTTTAAAGGGATGCTGTACAGCGCTACACCGGTGGTGCCAAGAAATGGGCTTAAACCAATGATAAAAGTATCAGCGCTCTTAAGTAAGTTGCTTCCAATCAGTGTTCCTGAAGTGTATTTACCAAAATCCAGTAGTATTTTACTGGTCCTCTTTTTGGCTTTAAATACATAGCGGATCCCATCCCAGTTCAACAAGGAACTTACTATGGAAGTCAGCACATTGGTCAGAATAAATACAATGGTGATGACCAACAGGCCTGAATGGATGAAAAAATAATTAATGACCAGATAAAGCATAAAACTTCCCACATTCAACATCCTTAATCCCAGGATCTGATCAAAGCGCATCTTGGCCTGCAAGACAGAAAACGCATTATTAAAGGGAATATTGATGATTGCAAGTATCGGAAACCAGGTGAAAAACAAACTAAAACCGGAAGCACTTACCGCATCACTAAAGAAAATATTGATGAGAAAAACCACCGCAGCAATAAAAACCGAACTCACCAGGTTGATCACATAATTGGATCCTATCAATTGATGCCCCTCCTCTTCGGAAGCGCCTGATAAAAACCTGACAATTGCTGTTCGGGTTATTCCAAACCTCAGCATATCAATGAAGTTAGCCGTAGTTAGAAAAAGCACCCACTCACCAAAGTCGTTGGTAGGAAGACTTCTAACCAAGACTATGAAACTAAAGAAACCCAGCACTGCAACAAGACCATTGTTGGCCAGAGAAAGGAAGTTACTATTTTTTAATATTTTTGAGAGGAAGCTTGCCAAAACAATTATCCTTCTTTTTTGATATGGACTTTGTATTTAAAAGGAGCTAATAAATAAGTCTTTATTTTCTTGAAGGTTTCAGGTTTGGTTCTTTTTTGTACATCGGTCATGAACTCTTCGAGATTATAGAGTTCCACCTCATTCAATACAACGAATGGTTTCTGCTCAACTACCTCATCAAAAGTGGCCAGTGCGGTCTTGTCGGCTTTTGTGAGCTTGCTATTGGCTTTAATCACATATAGCGACAAGTCTGCCTGATTGATGAGTTTAATTGGATAAATATTATAAATAATGGAAGGAATTTCAAGGAAAATATAATCGTAGGCTTTGTTATCTTTTCTTAAGAAACTAGAATCAGACATCAATTCCTGAAGGTTTGACACATCTATAAAATTATCCTTTATCTTATAGTTATAACTATAGTTGTAGTCATCGCTTATGCCCTGATCTTCATAGTTTAGCATGAGTACACTATCGCCAAACGACCTTAAACGGCTGGCCATTTTCTGGCTTAATAGTGATTTACCCACAGCGTCTTGCGAACTGAAAATGAGTACCAGATATGGTTTTTCAATATCCTTTTTCGAATTGATGGCCATCTTGATATTCTGTATGGCAATATCAACCAATCGGTTGCTCACATTGGACAATTCAACGGCCTGACTTCTGGAACCCAGATGCGGATAGGCACCTCCTAATTTCATACCGGTAGCTTTTGCTACGCGGCTAGGACTTTTCATGGAGGTATCGAAGTATTCAAGGACCAGAATGACAAAGAGTACGAAAACAAAGCCAAACATGGCAGCAGCCACTATGATAAACTTGGCTCTCGAAGGATTTGCCTGAATAGGGAAGTAAGGAGCATCCACAATTTTTACATTGGTAGCCATTTCCTCATTCTGCTGTTTCATTTTGGCCAGATTTAAACTCCTGAGTAACTCAAGGTAAGCCTGTTCAGCAACTTTGATTTCACGCTCGATTCTGGTTAGCATGGCGCCCAGGGGTGCAAATTTCTGATAGGTACGAACGAAATCCATCTTTCTTCGTGCCAGTACTACCAGTGCAGCTCTTGCTTCTTCGTAAGCAATAGTATTGTTCAGCCATTCGTCAAGTAAGGTCTTGATGGGCATCCCTTGTGTGGTATGACTATATAAGTAAAGCTGATCAACATAAAGTTTAATGTCGTTTCTCAATTCCTGTTGGCGCTTGCGCAGCACAACCAATTCCTCTTCGATTCGTTGGTCATAATCTGCCGCAATATCATTGATCACAATACTTTCAGTAATCTCTGCAAGTTCCTTCTTGAGCTGGTTGATCTCATCGCTCTTGAGGTATATACTATCCCTGGCTGTGAGGTTTAGTTCAAGTTCTTTAAGCGCAGCTGATGAAGAGGCCAGTCGAATCTGTTCATTCTGATAAAATAGGTCAAGGTCCTCCTTTTGAGCTGCGATATATTTACTTTGCTCGTAATAATTGATAATGTTGTTCTTCTTATTAAACTTCAGCAGGCGGTCCTCAGCAGCTTTAAGTTTCTTATCAGCGGAATCTACCTGGCGTTCGAAATACTTTACTACTAGGTCAGTTTCATTGGCACGTAGCAGTTTGTAGTTCTTCATAAATACCTGAGAAAGAATCTTCAAGGTCTGCTGACAGATTCCGGGATCATCTGAGGTATAGGTCAAACGAACCAAGTCACTATTGTTGATGCGATAGATTTGAATGTTGCTGATGTGTCTAATGCTATAATGCGGATGCATTCCATAATGCAACAATCCATAAATAAAGTTTGAATCGCTCGAATTATAGAAACGTGTCAGATTGTTCAATGTCTTGGCAAAATCATCAGGATTAACTCCTGGTGGGATGATGGGGTCTTTTTCCCATTCTCTTCCAGCTGTGGAGTGGTCTTCGACAAATATTGTGGTACCCCCTGATACCTGAGCGGCAGAGGAGGAGTGATCAATTGTTGGAGAAACCTGTTTCACAGCATAATCATATTCATAGGTATTGGCAACACCGCTATTGCCTTCATCAATGATGATCTGTTGTCCTGGGCTTAATGATCTGTTTTGAAGATTATTAACTTCCCTTAATTTGCTCATATTAACCCCATACTTTTTGGCAATGGAGTATAATGTTTCTCCAGCTTTAACCGTATGGTATTTCTTGGAAATAGGAGTGGTTTTACGGATAACCAATGACTGACCAGGAGTAATATCACCGGAGGTCATATTATTCATGGACATGATTTGACCACGGGATACTCCATAACGACTGGCTAATTCGGAAAGGGATTCGCCTTGTTGTACCACATGATAGGTGAAGCTTTCTTCTTCATCCACCGGCATTTGGGTGTTTCCTTTTTCAACGCCTGATCCAGCCGGAGTAGTGGTAGGGGTATTCACTCCGAGATTTGTCCTTATTTTTTCCTGAGCAGCACGATTCTTCTTCTTGCTGATCTCTTTTTCCAGGCTTTGAATCTCTTTTTCAAGAGATTTGATTTGTTGTTCCTTTTCACGCTCAATACCGGATTTGTTGTTTTTCACAACCAGGTCTTTCACACGTTTGGGAATAAAAACTTGTAAGCGATCAAAATTGGCGGATGAAATATACTGTCTGTTGTAATTTTCCAGTGATAAATCCTGGGCAAGAAGTTGTAAAGCTGTTTCGACAATAGTTTGCCTTGAGTTAAGCAAGTTAATCATATTGTCAAACTGAGCACTGATACTAAAGAAGTCGGTAGGTCGCTGAGAAGTTGACTCAATGGAATATCCAGTGGTGATACCGGTGTAGATAACAGCTTCAGACTGGTACACCTGCTGTTGGTTTCTTGTAAAGTAATAAGTAACGCCTGCCAGTATAATAGGTACAGCAAGCAATATTAATAGGTTGCGTTTAAAAAGCTGTATGATTTGTACTAAATCCATATTATCTGAGTACGTTAATTAAATTGAACCGCATGCCTGTTATCACTTCCAGCACCTGATAGTTTTTATTGAACTCGGCAATCGACTGCTGATACAATACTGTACCTTTAATTTGGATCTCTTTCAGTCGTGTATATTCTGCTGTTGAAATCTCTCCATTCAAAAACTCGTTTTGAGCCATTTGCATTTGCATCATGGTAAACGACTCATACTCATTGTATATCCTGATCTGAGCCTGAAGGTTCACAAGGTCATTGTATACTACAATAACACGCTCCTGAAGGTACCTTTTATTAATCTCCTTCTGAGCAATGGAAATCTCAACCCATTTTTTCTGTTTATTAATTCTGTTTCTTCTGTCTACAATTGCCCCGATTGGAAGACGGATATAAAACATACCTGCAAAAGCGGTTCTCCATGATTCGGTCAGGTAATATCTGTCCACACGTGTAATTTCATCCCTGTCTCTGTAGGTCCATTGACCTCCAACCGCATCAAGGTTGACACTAAAATACTCCAGCCATTCTCTTGCAGCCGAAGTTTCCATATAACGGTAATAGTCCACCTTCAGGTCTTCATACAACATACTTGGTGAGTTGTAGGCAGCGGAATCGGTTAATACCCTGAGAGGAGGAAGGCGTTTGGTAATATCCTGGGTAAGTGGATTAAAATAACGGGTGGTGTCAATCCGAAACGATTGTCCATATATGGTACAGCCCAACAGCAGAATAATTGCTGTTATGAAAGTTGTTCTTAGCTTTAATCCAATTGCCATATATACTTATTGCTTATCAGTCTTATATATGCCACTATATATGTGGTATGCAAACTACCAAAAAAATACAATCCAGAAATTGTGGCATTAAATACTTATTAAATATTTTTTAACATCTGTATCCTAAACATTTTCCTTCTGTAAAAGCGCAGGGATGGTTCTAAATATAAGTTTGATATCCCCCCAAAAGGAATAAGTTTCAGCATATTGATTATCAAGTCCTTTTCTTTCTTCTTCTGACATTTTTCCACCTTTACCACGCAACTCAACCTGCCACAATCCGGTTATTCCTGCAGGTCCCATGAAACGGGCACTCCAATCGTCGGATGTTAATAACTCTGCCTCGTATAAAGGTAGGGGGCGGTTGCCTACGATTGACATATCACCTTTCAGCACATTAATGAGCTGAGGCAATTCGTCAATACTGGTGTTTCTAATGAAATTTCCAACCTTTGTAACCCTTGGGTCATTGGTGATTTTTATAAAAGTGGATGTGGTTTGTTCTTTTTTCTGCTCCTGATACCAATGTTCACAAATTTCCTGGCCTTCAAGGTATAGAATAGGGGAGCAGTATTCACCTTCCGGAAGCATGCTACATGTAGGACAATTGGTATCTATTTTTACTTCCTCTTTGGCTTCTTCTTGTTCAGCATATTGGTTCATATGCTTAAGATCTTTCAATTTGGCATCAGCCCCGGTATACATGGATCTGAATTTGAGAAAATTGAAGATCTTATAACCAGTACCTACGCGCTTGGATTTGTAAATGACCTGACCCTTGGATTCCAGACGGATTATAAGGGCTACCGCTAATAATATGGGTGATAGCATGGTCAGAGCCACCAAGGAGACTAGTATATCAAAAGCCCTCTTTATCAGTGGAATTTTGTATTCTGTGTAAGCTTGTTTTGATACCGGCTTTTCTGCAAGTTCCTGGTAATACTGTTTCAGAAAGTTTATTCTGTCATAAATGGCTGTATAGTCGAGAGGGTAAACAAATAAATCACTCACAATCTCCCTGTTTTTAAGGGCAGCCTTAAATATTTTGTCATCGTTAATCTCGCTGGTAACCAAAAAGGGTGTTTTGGTATACCCTTCCAGTCCTTTAACCATCTTGCCAACCTCAATTCCACTCATACCAGGTAACTGGGCTTCTGAGATTATGGCATTAAATTCCGGACCCGTTTTAAGAAAATCCATGGCTCGCAGGCAATTCTTAAACTGAGTTAACTCATACTTATCTTCCATGGAAAGGAAGTTTTGAATGGTTTCCTCGTTGTTTCCGATATATAGAACCTTTAATGCTTCTTTCACGGTTTCAGGATTAGGGGAATGCAAAAGATTAGATGCCTCTTCGAATGATCAGGTTTTCAATCCTAATAGAAAGCTCTTCCGGGTTGAAAGGTTTTACGATATAATCATCAGCTCCAAGCTTTAGACATTTTACGCGCTCATTGGAACTTTCTATACCTGAAAGCATGATCAGTGGGATATGCTTAAAAAATCCACTGGCCCGAACGTTTTTGATGAAATCATACCCGTCCAGATTTGGCATCTGAATATCTGCAACGATTAAGTCAGGCATATTACCCTCCTCTAGGTATTTAATACCTTCCAATCCGTCATTCCTGGTAACAACCGTAAATGTTTTACTTAAAAAATTTTCAAGCAGCATCCGGATGCTGATTTCGTCATCAATGATGAGTATAGTTTTTTTCATACTATTGAATTTTCAATTCTTTTGTGTCTAAGGGGTCGCAATGGTAACAAAAATAGGGATTTTATTGGCAGTATCGATTGGTTCATCTAAAGTTTTCTACATATAAAGGTTAATAAGTCACGACTTGATTCATAAATAGTTTATCAACTGATAACGCTTTCATCATTTTGCCCCTCAAAACGCTATAGGTTCGTTGTCAGATAATCACCTTTTAAGTTAGTATTAGTTTGCATTATTCATCAGGCCCTGGCTTTAATACTACCTAATATCAACGGCAGTTTGCTTACATTAAAGGGTTTACTGATATAGTCATCCATTCCGGCATCCAGACAACGCTCCCGGTCTTCCTTGTGGGTGTTAGCTGTGAGCGCAATAATTTTAACGGGGTTTTCTGCAGAGGTTTCATTCTCAATCTTTCGAATGGTTTTGGCGGCTTCAATTCCATCCATCACTGGCATTTGAACATCCATCAGGATTAGATGAAACTCTTCCTCCTTAAATTTCTCGACAGCTTCAACACCGTTACAAGCCACACTCATTTGGTAACCTTCATTTTTAAGCAGGCTCATGGTGATTTTCTGGTTGATGTGATTGTCTTCAACCAATAAAATGTTGCTGGTTTCGGAAGCTGGTGATGAAACCAGTTTGGGAGTAATTCCTGCCTTAAAACTTATGGCGACTGTAAATGAAGTACCCTTATTCACGATACTCTTCATGCTGATATCACCACCCATAAGTTGGCATAATTGTCGGGTAACAGCCAAACCAAGACCACTGCCACCCGTTCGCCGGGTCAGGCTATCATCTTCCATTGAAAAGGCTTTCCATATATTATCCTGATGCTCTACAGGAATACCAATCCCAGTATCATGGATAACAAATTCTATCTGATGCCTATTTCTACTATTCTCTATTTGCCTGATTTCAAAGCTAATGCTTCCCTCTTGAGTGAATTTTACAGCATTGTCAACAATATTGAATAAAATTTGCTTTAAACGCAGCGAGTCGCCGGTGACGTATTCAGGAAGTGCAGGATCGAGGTTGAGCTTAAAAACCAGCTGCTTATCGTCCATTAATTTCCTGAAATGGTCTACCACCTCATAAACTTCAGATCTTAAGTTGAAATTCAGATGATCAAGCACCAATTCGCCCATTTCAAGTTTGTTGAAATCGAGGAGGTCGTTGGTGAGCCTTTGAAGGGATTCACTTGACTTTTTAATATTTCCCACCACCTCGAGTATTTCCGAATCATCGGTCATCGCTTTCAGCAGATGTGTGGCTCCGATAATGGTATTGAGAGGGGTTTTAATTTCATGGCTCATATTGGCCAGGAAATTATTTCTCAAGCCCTTGGATTGCTTAGCAATTGTTGTCATTTTCCTGAGTCTGTTAGCTAGTTGGCTGCTGCGTTTTATCTGCTTTTCACTTTCGTTTTGGTAGCTCCGTAAATCTATGTTTACCTTGTTAATTCTGTAAATCCATAGCAATAAAAAAACTGTAGTTGCAAACCAGCCAATGATAAGTAGCTGGCCAACAAAAACAGGGGATTCCTGCAGATTTATAAAGAGTATCAACTTTTGAGTCAACATATGGAAGCCAACTGCCCAATTATTAGGCCAAATAATGACATGTTTGTAAATCCCACATAATCAGATAAGTGTGTGTCTAGTGTTACTTATATACTTTCCCATAATTGGAAATGTGTTGACAAACAAGTACAAATGAATGGAATAATACTAGGTTCGTAGAGAAAATAAAGCTCTGGCGAGTCGACTCTTGATATGATTTATTTTGAGGCCTTGTTAAAGTGTTTTCTCAGTGCCTTTTGTATCTGTGGGTTGAGGTCTATTGGAATGTCATGTCCCATGTGTTCAAGCCACAGACTGTCCGAATCAGGGATGAGTGAGGCACATCGTTGTCCATGTACAAATGGAATAAGTGGATCATCATAACCATGGATAATGAGGCTAGGTGTAGTGAGTTTAGTCAAATATCTATAGCGTGAGCCTGAGGCTGAAGTAGCCGCCAGATGCTGAGGAGACACCTTGGGATTATAACCCTTTCTTTCCCTAAGATTAAACAAAACAGTTTCAGCGAGGGCTTTCGTGTTTAAGTGATAAGCAAATCCTGCATTGAGAACAAGTCTGGTAGCCAGGTGCATTTTTATGGTATTGGCTTCAGTGGTGATCAATTGATACTTCACCGAAAGCAAAACCAACTGGCTTATGGTATTCATATTGATGGAGGGTAATTCGGGGTCTTCTATGAAGCCGGATGACATCATGGAGCACAGGCTCAAGGTACGTTCCGGATGGTTGATTGCAAACTGTTGCGCAACCATACCACCCAGAGAAATTCCCAATATATGGGCTTTCTCAATGGAAAGATCATCCAGGATAACAAGGCCATCTTCGGCCATATCATCCAGAGTGTAGGCCGTTTTGGGGCTCCAGTCTTCCATCCAATCAGATAGACCACAGCCACGATAATCAGATCTGATCACCTGATACCCAGCCTTAAGCAGACTGTCAGTGAAGTATCTTGGCCAGCCCATGGCATCATTGGCTATGCCCATAAACAATAAAACGCTGCCTTTACAACTGTCTTTGGGGTAGATACTTTCATACCAGATCTTGATATCACCGTTCCAAACAGTAGCTGTATCACCTGTTAGTTGATCGGGTAATTCAGATTGGACAACCTGCTCAATAATCTCGTTGGTTCCGTCGGGCAATTCCGGCCCAAAGCTGTATAGAAAAACAGCCAGACCAATTACCATAATGGTAATAATCCCAATCAATATAAGCAGAACCTTTTTAAGCATCTTACTTGCTTTCTCCCTCGATCCAGGTCACAATTTTATCGTTCATGGGTTTTACCATGGGATTAATTACGTGCTCCAACTCACCCTTCTCGTTAATGAGGTATTTCTGAAAATTCCATTTAACACTGGAATTTTTAACCCCATTCTTTTCCTTTTGCGTAAGCCATTGGTATACAGGGTGCATCTCATCACCTTTAACCGAAATCTTCGACATCATTGGGAAACTTACCCCATATTCCAGACTGCAAAAACTTTTGATTTCCTCATTGCTACCTGGCTCCTGCTTTTTAAAATTATTGGCAGGGAATCCAATGATGATGAAGTTCTGGTCTGCAAAGGTTTCGTATAGTTTTTGTAAATCTTCATATTGCGGGGTCAGACCACATTTGGAGGCTACATTCACGAGCATTACTTTTTTTCCTTCAAGCTGGCTAAAGGCAAAACTGTTTCCATCAATATCCTCGACGGTGAAATCATAAAAGGCGGATTGTCCCATAAGTAAAACAGGAAAGAGTAACAGTAAGGATAGTATTTTCAGAGTTTTCATAAGATTGTGTTTGCTACAAAGATACCATTTCCCAGACAGTAGGCTGGGATTTACTGATGATAGTCGACGATTCTGTGAATGATGCCAACACCTCAACCCAAATGGTTTTGAAAGGGAAATGTTAATAATTCAAGTGCCTGATATCATGGCTTATACGTATCTTCTCGATGATTGACTCTTTCGAGCTTTCATTGGTGAGTACCAATTGCTTGATTAAGTCATCCAGACCAGCAGCTATGGTTTTCTGATGATAGGTAGTCACAGAACCAATCAATACATGCAAATCGTGCCAATCGCCAATTAATTGCTCGATTTCCTTGAGTTTCAGTTCCTTTTGTTGAATGGCAGCATCTGTTATCAGGCTGTTTATGATTTTGTACACCTCGACCACTGCTTTCAAATGAAATCTGATTTTGTGAAGTTTTTTATCATCAATTTCCTCAAGTAAACAATCAATTTTTGTGGACTTTTCGTCGATAAAATGACGTATGTTGCTTAGGATAGCTGTCTGGTCAAGATTTACTAGCTTGTTGCTTAGCTTTTCATTGAGCCTGTGAAATTTATCAAGCTTAAACAGACCAAGCTCATCCCGTAGCTGCTTTGCAGCCTGGTCCTCAACTCCTGAAAGATATGATGAATACATTTTAGCTGATTCATCGGATTGCTTCTCGATCAAGGCTTGGTTGATATGGCATTCTCTGAGAACTCCAGCAGTGGCAAATAACTTCTTAAAGAGCCTGAAATGTTTCTTTTTTTTGAAACTTTCTTCTCCAGCCTGCTCCATCAGCAGCAATAGGGATCGCATACGCTTGATTTGTACCCTAACCTGGTGGGTGTCATATTCCGTTATCAAGTGTTGAAGGGCTTGAAAATGGAACAAAAATCCTTGTGCCCGAAGCTGATACTGTGCTTGTAAAGGTGAGGTGGACATAAGGCAAGGAAAGTCTTATAGTGTTTGTGATCCTTTGATGACTTGTTCAAATAATTCTACTTACATAAAACCGAATGAAAACTGTAGTCTTCTTATTTCTTGCTCATGGGTTGAAGCTGTCGAATAAGACGCTTCAGGCTGTTCTCAACCTTTAATGCCATGCAACCCAGGTCATCATTTTCAACGGCCATCATGGAAGCGAAAGGATCCACCGCAGCCACCTCAATATCTTTGTTGTCTAGTTGTTGAACTATCACATTACAGGGCAGGAATACACCTACCTTATCTTCCTTTGTCAGTGCATTATGAGCAAATTCCGGATTACAGGCACCCAATATCATGTATGGTCTGAAATCCACATCTATTTTCTTTTTAAAGGTAGCTTTTACATCTATCTCTGTGATGATGCCAAAGCCTTCTTTTTCAAGTCCTTCAGTAACGAGATCGATGGCGTCTTCAAAACTGATGTCCTTGAGAATCGTATCAAAATAGTACTTCTTCATTAATGATTAATTTGGGTTCTGATGAATGCACAAATATAGGTTAATTCAAGCTATTTTTTCTTTTTCTTACTCGACTTAGCCTTAGGGTTATAGTTAAGAGCCAGTTGAATCCAATAGGCCAGGTTCTCTTCCATATCTATACCTTCAGGCTCTATAAATACGAAGCCTTTCATGGGTTTATTGGTGAAATCCATGGGTTTACAAGCTTTTTTCAAAAGTGATTGCTCATATATCTCAGGATCAATGCGTGCCATTAAGTTGTTTTTAACGATTCCCACACACATTTTGTCATCCACCATAAAAGTGAGACCTCCCATCATTTTTTTCTCAATAAAGTTCACTCTTTTGTCCTTGAGTATACTTTTCATTCTTTCTGCCAAATATTCGTCGTATGCCATAGACTATTGTTTTCTTTTATACAATCCATCAAATAATATGTTCCAGCTTTTTCCATTATCCCGGCTCAACTCCCAGGTCTGCCTAACCTCCCCGTTTACAGGCGTCCAACGGATGCGGTTGATATGGGTTTTTCCATCCAGCTTCTTAGTGTTTTCCAGACTCATCATCCCATTCTTAAACTCTCCGGCCAGTTTGAGGGCACTCCCTCCGTTATCTATCCAAAACTGTTCCCATTGAAGACTTTCCTTATTGAAAATATTGATGCTTTTACCATGATAGGGAGATGGTGCAGACTGATAGTGTTCCAATAATGCCACACTATCCAGAATGCTTTCTATGTGGCTGATACCCACGATAGTATCAGTGCCATATTTGTAAACCTCCCAATGGCCCAACCAGAAATCAAACTGATGTTGTTTTTCTTTTAGTTCGGCATCCGAAAGAACAGATTGGCCTTGGCTTATATTGCTAATAAGCAAAATGACTAGGAATAATAGCGAGGTAAATCGATTCATATATAGCTTAAATATAGCACATTAAGTGATTTTCTCAAAAGATGAGCATGCTGTAAATATATGGTATTTGCCAATAGGTTGGGAGGATGGAATCCTGTTATTGAGATAACTTAAGGCGGGCAGAAATAGGAAAGTGATCGGAACGACGCAGCTTGTGTCGGTTGTATTCACTTACTTCTAAACTGTTGCTGCTCATGATATAATCGATGCGCAGCATAGGTAGGTCGCCAGCATAAGTTCTGCCGATTCCGTTTCCTTTTTGTGTAAATGAATCATCCAGATAATTCATGAGTTGGTGATATACAAAGGAAGAGGGGGTATCATTGAAGTCCCCGCACAGTATAATATGTTTTGGTGATGTCTTAAGGATTTCGATCACATATTCTATCTGCTTTTCCCTGAGCCGGAAGGCCTGAGACAATTTGCTGATAATCTTTTTCGAGTGGGCTTTAAACCCCATATCATCCTTTGAGTCTCGGTTCATCACAAATTCAATGTCCTCAGGTACCAACCTGATGTTGGCCAGATGGATATTAAAAACCCTTAGGGTGTCATTTCCATAAAGCAAGTCGGTGTAAATGCCAAAGGTTCTGCTGCCTTCAAATTTTAGTTTACCCTTATTGATGGCCGGAAATTTGGAAAATATGACCAGGCCTGATAAATAATTGTAGCGTGGGTTATAATAACTTTCAAAGTAATAGGTACCTGCATGCAGACTGTCTTTTAGTGTTTTCAGGGGTTGGTAGAGGTTTTGATCATGGGACTGAAATTCTTGCAGGCAAACCACAGAAGCATCTTCTTCCTTAAGAAAATTCAAGATGTCATTTTTTACGGTGAGGGCCGTAAATTCCTGACTTCCTTTACTGAATTGTTGGACATTATAGGATACCACCTTTAAGCCCTGATCATCTATAGCCTTATTGGTCGAGAATTGGAAATTGCTTAACATATTGCCACTCCCAGCCACAAGCACCAGTATGTTGAGCCAGAGCCACTTGCTTTTAAAAAACACCAACAACATCAGCATCAAAAGGTTAATGATGAAGATCATGGGATACATCAGACCGAAAACAGCAAATAAAGCAGTGGTTGATGGTGCAAAACTACCAGCCAGAAGTGAAAAAACAAGAGCCAATACTGCCAGTAAATTTAGCGGAATGACTATGATTACTATTGGGTTATGTGACTTGGTATGAAACAAGTGTAGGATATGCCTTATTTTTTATTACTTGACTTGAAAAGTAATTCTTTTTCTTTTTTGCTCAGACTGCTGTATCCTGATTTTGAGATTTTATCCAGGATTTCATCTATCTCCTCCTGCTGGGCAGCTTTATTTGCATTGTATTCATCATCACTGAAGCTCCTTTTGTTTTGTGGCCTGGAAGCTTTAAAATTGGCAGATGGTTTTGAGTGATAGGTGAACTTTGGAAGCTTAAAATTGTTCAGGAAGGAGGTCAGGTCATTCCCGTTCCTAAGCATATAGGCATAAACGAATCCCCAGAAAGCACCTCCCAAATGGGCAATATGCCCACCTGCATTGCCTTGCCTCATACTTAGCAGGTCGATGGCGACAAATACAATGGCCACATATTTCATTTTAACCCGACCAATAAACAACAGTTGAACCGTATAATTGGGCACATAGGTACTAATGGCAATAATGATGGCCAGTACTGATGCGGAGGCACCCAAAGCCACGGCCTGGCCTTTAACATCGCTAAACAGCGGAAATAGATTAAATGAAATAATAAAGAACAGGGCACCCATAAGACCTCCCAGGATATAAGTACGTAAAAGTTTCCTGGGACCCAGATATTCGAGAAATATTCTGCTGCCAAAATACAGCATCACCATATTAAAGAGCAGATGGAAGAAACCTTCATGCAAAAACATATAGGTGAAAAAGGTCCATGGCTTGAAAATCAGGGTATTCAGATCAGAGGGCAGGGCAAAATACTCTGCCACCAATCCGATGGCCACGCCAGCGCCCGAATTGTCTGCACCAGCTAGCCAGGCTAGGGTCTCAATCAACTGTACTACTATAAAAACAGCAGTGTTAATGAGCAATAGCCTGGAAAGTACGGTTTTGGATAAAAAAAGTTGTTTAAAAAACTCTCCGGTATTTGATGGTTGGCCAAACATTCTATTCAATAATTTCAATTAGTAAAAAGGAGCACAGCCTGATTAATACAGCTGACCTTTTTGTTTCCAGTACCTGATGATCAGGTAGCCAAATAGCATACCGCCCAAATGGGCAAAATGAGCCACATTATCGCCAGGGCTATTGGCAATGCCTGAGAAAAGTTCGATGGCACCATAAATGATGACAAAATACTTTGCTTTAATAGGTATGGCAAAATAAATGTAAATCAGGGAGTTGGGGAACATCATCCCAAAGGCAAGCAAAATGCCGAATACAGCACCAGAGGCACCCACGGTTGTTGAATTTACAATGGCATTCAGGGCACCCATGCCGGAATCCTGATAGTTCATTCCTTGCTGGATAACGGAGTAACCCTCTTTATACACGATTTCTATTTGTTCTGGTGATAAGCCGGCTTCCAGCACACTAATCCGTATATAGGCCACTATCATCTGAATAACAGCAGCGCCAACACCTGTGGCCAAATAATAATTTAAAAATCGTTTTGGGCCCCAAACATTTTCAAGTACATTTCCAAACATCCATAGGGCAAACATATTGAACAGGATATGTGAAAACCCTCCGTGCATAAACATATAGCTGACAAACTGCCACACACCAAAATCAGGAGAACTAGGGTAGTGCAATCCCAGATAGCGGTTTAAGTCGAGGTTTAAGGCGCTCCCCATAGCCAGGGTCCCAAGAAAGAACAAGCCGTTGATTATCAGTAGGTTTTTAACTACCAATGGTAGCACATTAAATCCTCTGGGGCTATATTGTTGCATATATGTTATTCTTATCTGTTTCGATCAAACGCCGGGTCCATCACAATTCGTATGTGTTTCCATGTTTGAACTGTTAATTATTACTTTTTTGCCTTAATCAAATCATCAATATCGGCGAGAGGTACTATGGTCAATATCTTGCTGCCATCCGGAGCAGT
Organism: Bacteroidota bacterium; assembly: GCA_016845175.1. Lineage (GTDB taxonomy): Bacteria > Bacteroidota > Bacteroidia > Bacteroidales > F082 > JAERTD01. The sequence goes on from JAERTD010000033.1 coordinate 38,773, forward strand.
TTCAGGAACTGTACTGGCAAACAATTGATCAAATGTGGCTGACATTTCCTGTTGCGTCATTTTTTTGTTTTCAAACCCCGACAGTTTGCCAGCCATTGAGCGGGCTAAAATAATATTTTTATTTACAGCAAGATCGCCAGACTCCTGCTTGTGCTGCTCAATAATATACTCCAGGGTAGCTGTAACTGAATCGTCATTTAAGTCACCGGGAATTCCATTGATAACGAAGCTGTTACTTCCAAGTGCCTCAATGATAAAACCAATTTTTTCGAGTTCCTTCTTCAGTGTTCTGATGATTTCTGCATCTCCTGGAGAGAAGTGAACTTCTTCAGGAAAAAGTTGTTGTTGAGAGGGATTTTGCATGCCTTCAAGCAGAGACAAATATTGCTCGTAGAAGATACGTTGCTTGGCTTTTACCTGATCAATCATCATCAGTCCGGAGGCCACATTGGTCAAAATATATTTGCCATGTACCTGAAAAAATGAGCCCACATGGGAAGATTCCTCCAAATCAAGAGCCTCGGTATTTGATTTCAGCACCTCAGGAAAATCAGAAGTTACAGGCATCTTTGGACTGCTTTGAAACAGGTTTTCCCATTGGTCATCACCTTCACGTTTATCGGGTTTCTGATAGGGGATATCTGTTTTCCTTTCTTCCCTGAAAGGGTTAAAATCAGGGTTTACCTGAATACCAGGAATGGGGATATTCTCTTTTGGTGGCGTATTCAGGCTTGCCTCTATGCTGGGTTCTACATCAAAGTCGAGGGTGGGTGTGAAATTATATTTTCCAATGGATTGCTTCACAGCCGCATGCAGTACTGCATAGATAAAGCGGGCATTTCGGAAGTTTACTTCAGTTTTGGTGGGATGGATATTGATGTCGATTTCTTCCGGATCCACTTCAATGTGTATGAAATAGGATGGGTGGGCATCTGTTGGTATCAATTCATGATAGGCATTGGCTACTGCATGATGCAAATAGGCATGCTTGATAAAGCGTCCATTCACAAAGAAATACTGCTCGCCTCTTGTTTTTTTAGCGAATTCGGCTTTCCCGATAAAACCGCTGATGTTTACTTCATCGGTTTTTTGCTCAACGGTCAGCAGTCTTTCATTGTAGATGTTCCCAAACAGGTCAACAATTCTTTTCTTCAGGCTTTCCGGATTCAGCTTGAATACCACTTTGTCATTATGGGTCATGGAAAAACCAATCTCTGGATTGATCAATGAAACCCTTATGAATTCCTCAATGATATGCCTGGTTTCTGCCGCATTGGATTTTAAGAAGTTACGGCGCGCAGGTACATTAAAAAACAAATTCTTTACGGCAATATTACTACCGGGATTTGCAGCTATAGCCTCCTGTCCAATGACTTTGGAGCCTTCAATTTTAAGTAGGGTGCCCAATTCCTCATCATGGGGTTTCGTCCTGACTTCCACCTGTGCAATCGCTGCGATGGAAGCCAATGCCTCTCCGCGAAATCCCATGGTCCTTATGGCGAACAAATCATCGGCAGAGTTTATTTTCGAAGTGGCATGACGTTCGAAACTCATGCGCACATCAATGGCCGACATGCCACTACCATTATCAAGCACCTGGATGAGGGTTTTGCCGGCATCCTTGATAATCAATTGAATGGTATCGGCACCAGCATCCAATGCATTTTCAAGGAGTTCCTTAACCGCAGAAGCCGGACGTTGTATTACCTCGCCAGCAGCTATTTGATTGGCCACAGATTCAGGAAGCAATTTAATGATATTCGTCATAAAGAAAAACTTCTAAATCCCTATCTTACACCAAATAAGGCAATTAATTTGTCGACAAAGTCTGTAAAAAAGATCAGATAGATCCCCCCAATAACTACTGAACCATAAAATAGATAGGAGATACTGATACTCAATGTACTTTTTTTGCCTTCCTTATCCTCTTTTCGCCACCTTTTCGACATTTGCCGTCGTAAACCTTCCTTATGACTTAACTCGGAGCTGTAACCCAGATTGGCTTTTTTTTGTTCAAGAGCTGCTTTCTCTTCATCATAATACCTGGGACGGTATGAAAACCGCTTAGGCTGTGGTGTTTTGAAAGTGATGAAACGCATATTATCCTGACTTTTGTGATTACAAAATTACCTTAATTTGGCAATTCAGACCACTACCTTAACATAAAATAACAATTCGATCTCTTATACTTAGTAATAATGCTGTGTTGAGATCAATCTTTGACTTGCAGAAACCTGATTCAGAAACAGCGGATCCCATTTTATTATACTGCTGAGCATTAAAATTATCTCTCTGTCCCAGGCTACCGTCTTAATGCCTATTTTTACCACATCAAAAAATTGGGAAAATGAATATTAGCAATCCAATGGATAAGCTTATTGTGGTAGGAGATAGGGTTCTTATAAAGCCCAAGAGTGCTGCCAATAAGACCAGAAGTGGTTTATTACTCCCTCCTGGTTATAAGGAAAAGGAAGAAATACAAAGTGGTTATGTGGTCAAAGCTGGTCCTGGATATCCCATACCCTTACCTTCAGATGAATTGGAAGAGCCCTGGAAGAAAAAAGAAGACCAGATTAATTATATTCCCTTACAGGCTATGGTAGGTGACTTGGCCATTTTTCTGAAAAAAGGAGCAGTGGAGGTTCAGTACCATAATGAGAAGTATTTCATTGTACCTCAACATTCCATATTACTGCTGGAACGTGACGAATTAAACGAAGGCTGATCTTCTCATTCTTAATTGCCACTAAATCAATGATTAATCTAACAAAATTCATTTCAGTTCTTCTGCTGTTTGCCCTGTTGAATGCCTGTACATCCAAACAGGAATCAGTTCCCTATGAACGATTATTTAACGATAGTATCCAGAGAGGTTTGCCATCCATCATCAGCCATGCCAAGGGCTTTAGTGTGTATCAGCTGGATTCGGTGTTCCGATTGGATATTTACCAGCCCAATTTAGGACAGAATATTGCTGCAACTTATTATTTATCAAAGAAGTTCTCAGAGCAGGAACTTGCAGCGCACAACAACTATCTGAAAATACCACTTGATAGTGTAGCTGTATTCTCGGGCACCCAAATCAACGCTTTTGAAAGATTGGGCTTGTTGGAGTCCATTGTTGGTATTTCGGAGGCCAGATATATTATTAATCCGGATATTGCTGAACGACTGGAAGAAGGAAGTATTATGGAATTAAGCAACAGTGGTAGCTTTTACCTGGAGCGCACACTTATGCTGAATCCTCAGCTGATTTTTTATTCACCCTATAAGTTCAATGAGGTCCATCCCTTGGCAGCAGCCAAAATCACTATGGTTCCCTTTTTCGATTTCCGGGAAAAGGATCCTCTGGGTAGGGCAGAGTGGGTAAAATTCACAGCCCTTTTTTACGACCAAATGGAGGAGGCTTCAGAACTGTTTCAGCATATTGTCACCCAGTATGAATCCTATGCTGCTATGGTCGCTGAGGTAGAATACCGACCCACTGTTTTTGCAGATAAATACTTCAATGGGCAATGGTATGTGCCTGGTGGACAGAGTTATGTGGCCAAACTTTTTTTTGATTCTGGGTCGGATTACCTATGGGCAGATGATCCACACACAGGCAGTTTCCCTCTGGATTATGAAGTTGTTTTTGCCAAGGCGCACGATGCTGATTTTTGGCGTATCCTGGGATCTTATGGTGATACACCCAGTTATGCTGCTTTGGAATCTGAAAATGGACTTTATCGGCATTTTAAGGCCTTCAAAAACAAACAGATCATTCATTGCGATGCTCAGGCGACTGCTTTTTTTGAAACCAGTCCACTGGAACCCCAGTTAGTATTGGCCGACCTCATTAAAGCTTTTCACCCGGAGCTTTTGCCTGATTATCATGCTAAGTACTATAAAGTTCTTTTGAAAGAATAAGCAGATCCAGCTGTAGAAAGTAGCTGGCATTGGACTGACTACTAATGAACTGGTATATTAATTGACTTCAGCCTATTTGATAAAGTTTATTATTCTATTTTTATTTGCTCATGTTGCATAAGAAAAATATGGTGCTTTGGTTTATCGGTTTAAGCCTGATGCTGGCTGTGCTGTTTTATGCAAACTTGTGGTATGGTTCTGTACTTATCCAGTGGACAGATATATTTTCGGTACTTATGGGTAAAACTTCTGTTACTGATATCAGTCGGGTGATTGTATTGGAATACAGATTACCACAGGCCATTACTGCCTTGTCGGTGGGCATGGGCCTGGGCGTGGCTGGCTTATTGTTGCAGACCATTTTCAGAAATCCCCTGGCAGGACCTTCTGTTCTGGGAATCAGCTCCGGGGCAAGCCTGGGCGTAGCTATTGTAATCTTACTTGGTACAAGTTTACAGTTCGACTGGCTTGGTTCCACTCATATTCTGAGCGAACTAGGAGTGGTATTTGCTGCCTTTTCAGGTGCTTTACTCGTCTTAGGCATCATTTTGTTTGCCTCAGGTCGCATTGCCAATGTGGTGAGTATTCTCATCATTGGAATAATGATTGGCTATACAGTCTCGGCCATTGTTGGTTTTCTTCAATTCATGAGCCATGCGGAGGAGCTACATGCCTATGTACTGTGGGGTCTGGGTAGCTTTTCCAACAGCAGCAGTGAACAGTCGGTTTTTCTACTGATCAGCATGTTGATAGTTGTGGGCATTGGTTTTGTTTTCATAAAACCACTAAATGCCTTATTGATGGGAGAAAGCTATGCCCGAAGTGTAGGTGTGAACACCACGAGAGTGCAGAGGGCTGTTATTATATTATCGGGATTGATCATTGCTCTGGCCACAGCATTTACCGGACCCATAGCCTTTATTGGGCTGGCTGTACCACATTTGGCGAGAAACTTATTCCGCAGCTCAAATCATGGTTTACTGATCCCATCTGTCCTGCTTATGGGTTCCATACTGACCCTATTATGTAATCTGATTGCCAAATTACCAGGCTATGATACTTCCTTGCCCATTAATGCAGTAACTTCATTGATTGGAGCGCCCATTGTGATCTGGGTTATTGTCAAACGCGGACGCTTAAAAAAGGGATAATATGTCGACATTACTACATATCGATTCCATATCCACCGGTTATCATTGGAATACCCGGAATGAAGTAATCCTGCATGACAATATCTCAGCCCAAGTATCCAACGGAGAAATGGTTTGTATGCTGGGTCCTAATGGAGCTGGTAAATCAACCTTTATGAGAACAATACTGGGTTTTGAACCCTTGCATAGGGGACAGGTATATTTTGATAAAAAATCATTGACTGATCTGAGTGTTCATGCATTGGCAAAAAAAGTGGCTGTGGTTCTGACTGATAGGATAGATGATAATTTCCTTTCGGCCTACGAAGTAGTTTCTTCCGGACGGTATCCTTATGCTTCCTTTACCGGGCGCTTAAAAGAAACTGATCACCAACACATTGTTGAAGCATTGGCATTGGTCGGTGCCAGCGCTCTGTCATCCCGTTTTTTTAGGGAGTTAAGTGATGGTGAAAAGCAGAGGGTTTTACTGGCACGGGCCCTTGCACAGGATACTGACCTGATATTTCTGGATGAGCCTGCTGCCTTTATTGATTCTCCAGGAAAAGTTGAACTCATGGAGTTGTTAAGATCCCTTTGCCAGCAGAATGACAAAGGCATACTAATTACTACTCACGATATGGAACCAGCGCTACGGTTTGCAGATAAACTGTGGTTGTTTGCCGATCAGCGACACTTTCAGGAGGGAAGCCCTGAACAGTTAATTAGAGGAGGATCAATTAATTCCTTTTTTGATACTGAGGAAGTAGTATTTAATCCTGAAAACAGACGTTTTGAAAAACGCATTGACCAGAATTCATAAATCCTAATACTGCGATAAGATGTACACAACACTACGAAATCTCCTCTTTTTGATACCCATGCTGGGAATTCTTGGTCTCCACCAGGTCTATGGTCAGCAAAAGCAATTGGTCGACCTTATTGTCTATAATACTCATATCTACACTGTAGATAAAGATTTCAGTACTGCCGAAGCTATGGCCGTTAGTAAAAAACGTTTTGTAGCTGTGGGCAGTACAAGTGATATATTAGCTGCCTATGATGCTGAGCAAATGCTGGACGCCAATGGCCATTATATTTATCCTGGCTTTAATGACGGACACTCACATTTCCTGGGATATGGAAATGCATTGATTCGCTATGCAAACCTAAAAGGTACCATGTCATATGAGGAGGTGCTGGAACAGCTGGAACAGCATGCCAGAAACTATCCATCGGAATGGATACTAGGCCGGGGATGGGACCAAAACGATTGGGAGGATAAATCCTTTCCTACCAATAAAGAATTGAATAAACTATTTCCCAATAATGCAGTGGTACTCATCCGCATAGATGGACATGCTGTTTTGGCCAATGATGTAGCCCTTAAGAAAGCAGGTATACATGCAAAAACGAAAATTCATGGAGGCGAGATTTTGCTCGAAAATGGTGTTCCTACCGGAGTATTAATTGATAATGCTGCTGATTCACTAAAATCTCTTGTACCCCCCCTGAGCAAAGCCCATACCATTGCTGCTTTTGAGAGAGCTGAAGCTGACTGTTTTGCGGTGGGTTTGACCACGGTTACCGATGCAGGTATGACTAAAGCTAATGTGTTATTATTGGATAGTTTACATCAATCAGGTGCCATACAAATGCGTGTGTATGCCATGTTGCATCCAAGCCTGGAAAACATTGGCTACTTTTTCCCCAAAGGGCCTGTTTATACCAATAAACTAACGGTTTCTTCTGTGAAACTATATGTGGATGGCGCACTGGGATCCAGGGGTGCCTTGCTGCTGGAACCATATAGCGACGATCCTGATAATATAGGCTTGCAGCTTGAGTCAAATGACTACTATAAGCGCATGTGCAAGCTAGCTTACGAATCTGGCTATCAGGTAAATACTCATGCTATTGGGGATTCAGGAAACCGATTGATGTTGCGTACCTATGCAGATTTGTTACAAGAGCCTAATGACCGAAGATGGCGCATCGAACATGCGCAGATCGTCAGTCACATGGATTTATCTTTTTTTAGTGAGTATTCTGTTATACCCTCAGTGCAGGCAACTCACTGTACATCAGATATGTATTGGGCAGATGAACGATTGGGTCCGGAGCGTATTAAGACTGCCTATGCATATAAAGACCTGCTCTCAGCGAATGGATGGTTGGTTAATGGCACAGATTTTCCCATCGAAAACATCAACCCCCTGCATACATTTTATGCATCTGTTCACCGAAAAGACCTGCATGGCTGGCCCGAGCATGGTTTTCAAATGGAAAATGCACTTTCCAGAAAAGAGGCTTTGTATTCCATAACCCTCTGGCCAGCCAAGGGTAGTTTCGATGAAGACATCAAAGGTAGCATTGAAGTGGGGAAATGGGCTGATTTTGTATTGCTGAATCAGGATATTATGGAAATTCCAATGGAAGATTTACCACACACGGAGGTGGTAGCGACTTATCTTGATGGAATAAAGGTGTACGAGAACAAATAAAAACCCAAAGACCAGATAATCAATATGTTTATTGGAATCTGAGATAGGGTTTTACCGAAAAAAGTAGCGTTTACTGCGACGCAACCACAAGCTTGTATTTCTTAGGAATAGGTTAAAATGATCCACAAGGCTCAGTTTGATGCTGTCCTTGTGGAAGTAGACCGTATCACTTTGATCCTTAAACCAGATATGATAATTATTCTCAGAAAGCCAGTTATTTATTTCCGATATATAAGGGTTAATGTAATACTTTCCATGGGTTTCGATGGATAGAATCCGAGGCCTGCTGCTCATGGTGGACAATACATGCCATTCACTGCCCTCTGTATCTATGCTTAATAAATCTATGTTGCCAGGGTCGATGGATGAAAACAGCTTGCAATCCACTTCAATATTCTTGGTGGAGTTCAGTTGATAATGATCATTTACCAAAGCCGGACTAGAGGGCAACTCGGCAGCGAAAGTGGAAGCTTCGGCCCTTGCCAGTGTAAGTTTTCCAGAACGATTATAAATGGCAAAAGGGTAGAGGGTTATATTGGAGTGTTCCTTAAAATAGGCCTCAATTGCAGCGATGGATTTTGGTTCGGGTTCCACCAGCATGGTGGTCACACCCTCGTTAATATAATCAATTATATTTGATGTTTCGGGAAGATAGACACCGACTTCACATACTTGTGAGATGTCCATTCCAATGGATTTAGTCTTTCGATAAATCTGTTTCTTTGGCTTGTTGTTCATTTTTTTGAGTTTGTTCCTGCTGTGTATCCTCATGATACCCTTGTGGCTCCACATGAATGGTCACAGCTAAGTTGGGTAAGGCGCTTTTTAAATCTTCTTCCACCGCATCACAGATGGTATGAGCATCTGCCACACTCATGGTACCTGGAACTTCCAGATGAAAATCGAGTTCTCGGTTGGGTCCGGCTTTACGACTTCTGAGCATGTGATAGGATAGCTCATCCGCTGTATGTTTTTCAATAATGGTTTTTATGGTTTGTTGTTCTTCCTGTGGCAAGGCAATATCCGTCAATGGTCTGAACGCCTCTGACAATATCTCGAAGGCTTCTTTTAAAATATAAGATGCTACCACTATGGCGGCCACAGGGTCGAGAAAATGCCATCCGGTAAAGTATATAGCCAGCAGGCTAAAACCTACTCCAAGTGAAGTGTATACATGGGTGCTCAGATGTAGAGCATCTGCTTTTAAGGCTACAGAATCAGTCTCTCTGGCCACTCTAAAAAGCCTTCTGCTTACCACCAGATTGATGAGAGCCGATATAATCATCACTATAAAGCCTAGTCCAAGGGCGCTATGGTCAAGGATTTTTTCTTCATCCATCAATCGGGTCACTGCATGGAATATAATCCATCCGGAGGCCACAAAAATCAACAACGCTTCTACAACCCCTGATATATTTTCAAATTTTCCGTGACCATAAGGATGTTTATCATCAGCTTCTTTTTCTGAGACCCGAATGGAGAAATAGGCCATCACAGATGCCAAAAGGTCGATAATGGTGTGAACTGCTTCAGAAATAATACTCACTGATCCACTGAGGATACCGGCAATGAGGTTGAATACAATGATGAAACTGTTCGAATATATCGACAGTCGTGCAGCATTTGAAGCTCTGTTGTTCGTAGTGACCATTAGCCTGGGGCTGCTAATATTAGGTTGCTTATAAGATTCTGTTCTACAGATTCTTTAGCCACTGATACCACTGATCCATACCTTCCCCGGTTTTTACGGACACTTCAATGAATTCCAGGTGGTGGTTGACACGACTTGCGTAGGCCTTGGCCTTTTCCACATCAAAATCAACATAAGGCAGCAAGTCAGTTTTATTGATGATGCACAGTTGAGCTGTTTCAAACATCGTTGGATACTTAATGGGTTTGTCTTCTCCCTCAGTAACACTGATGATAACCACCCTTTTGCTTTCTCCCAGGTCGAACAGGGAAGGGCAGACTAAATTTCCTACGTTTTCGATAAAGAGTAAGGCATTTTCAGCTGGTTTTAGCGCTTTGGTAGCATGGTTAACCATATCCGCATCCAAATGACAACCGTTGCCTGTATTCACCTGAATTACAGGAGCGCCGGCCTGATTGATACGATCCGCATCATTGCTGGTTTGCTGATCACCTTCGATGATGTATAATTGATGATCATTTTTAAGATCAGTGATGGTTTTTTCCAGAAGGCTTGTTTTACCTGAACCCGGAGAACTTACCAGATTCAATGACTTGATACCAAGGGCTTCAAAATAGCCTCTGTTGCGCTCCGCCATTAAATTATTCTTGGCCAGGACATCTATCTCCAATTGTATTTCATGGCTATGAGAATGACCGTCATGGCTGTGCTCATGTGAATGTCCATGGTCGTGATGCTGGTGTCCGTGATCCCCTCTATAGGCCTCTTCACCAGGTTTCTTATATGTTATGTGGTTGTCATCTCCACATCCGCAAGTTCCACACATATTATTTCGTTTTAAAAAACAGCTGCAAAAGTACAAAATTAAGCAGTTGAGATGAACTGAATATATTCCGATTTAGCCTTAAGGGCTTGACTTTCTAAGCTATTTATAATTGATTTATTTTAGATATTACTTTTAAAATGAATCTTTTTTTCTTACTTTAGCGTACAATAAGTATACTGTTTAAAAGCCCCGAAAATGAAGAAAAAGGTATCCCTGCACGTTAAATGTCCACATTGTCGCAAGTCTTTAATGGATAATGAAGTACTTCTTCATGATTATCCTAGTATAAAATTAAACATTGTTACCCCGGAAGATAGAGGAGTGGTTCATTTATGTTCATTATATGAATGCTTTGACCATCAGTCGAGCCTGGATACGGAAAAAGGCACAGTCGTAGATTTTTATTGTCCGAAATGTAATAAAGAACTATTGGTCAAAGAAGAGTGTCAGTTGTGTAATGCGCCCATGGTCAATTTTGTATTGAAAGTTGGTGGTCGTGTAGCCATCTGCTCACGTCATGGTTGCTCTAACCACTATGTCGCTTTCCAGGACATAACCAGCGAGTTATCCAAGTTTTATCACGAATTCGACGCTTAACAAATGCGGGGCAGCTGTTGTCCTGATAACATTTCTATTACCCGTTTACCACCGATCATGGTCTCAAGCCATGCTTTTCCTTTATAATCTTCAGTAATCTCACCAATGATACTGGCTTGTTGCCCGTATTCGTTTTGTTGCATGATTTCCACAGCCTTCTGAGCATCTTTCTTACCCACGACCAGAACTACTTTCCCTTCATTGGCCACATGAATTGGGTCGAAACCAAGTAGTTCGCACATCCCTCTAACCTTTTCATGGATACGCAATTGGTTTTCTTTAATCTCGATGCCATAGGTTTCATTTTGGACCAGTTCTGATATTACAGTTCCCAATCCACCTCGTGTGGCATCTCGCATAAACCTTACCTCAGTGGTTTGATCCAACACATCGGCAATCATATGGTTCAAACAGGCACAATCCGACTTGATGTCAGCAGATATGTTGAGGTCATTGCGGGCAGCCATCACCGACATTCCATGATCGCCAATACTTCCGTTGATAATGATTTTATCACCTGGTCTTATCCCAGTGCCGCTGCTGATAGGTTTGTATTTCTCATCAAGAAAACCAAGGCCGGATGTGTTGATAAATACTTTGTCACACTTACCCTTGTCCACTACTTTTGTGTCACCTGTAACAATTTGTACACCAGCCTTTTTTGCTTCCTCAGCCATGGTAACAACTATTTGTTCCAGGGATTCGTAAGAGAATCCTTCTTCGATAATAAATCCACAACTCAGGTATTTGGGGATGGCGCCAGAAACAGCCAAATCATTTACAGTGCCTGCTATGGCAATTTTGCCAATGTTTCCTCCAGGAAAGAAGATTGGATCCACCACAAAGCTGTCTGTGGTAAAAGCCATATGTTTTCCTTCTACGCCAAATAAGGCGGAGTCGGATTGTTGCTTGAGAATAGGATTGTCGAAGTGTTTGGAAAATAGTTTTTCGATGAGGTCATGAGATAGTTTTCCTCCACTACCATGTCCTAGTAATATTGATTTTATTTCCATCCCTTATGTATATTGTTGTGAGAGTTAAGAATCAGTGATTTAGCGATTGTACATATAGTAAGCAGCACAGGAACCTTCACTGGATACCATGCAGGCACCAATAGGGTTAGAAGGTGTACACACATTACCGAAGAGCTTACAATCTTTTGGTTTTTTAACACCACGGAGTATTTCTCCACATAAACAACCTTTGGGTTCTTTGGTGGGTTCCACGGTAACATCCAGGATTTTCTCAGTATTATATTTGTCATATTGAGCCCTTATCTTTAGCCCACTGTTTTCCAGTACTCCCAAACCTCTCCACCAGTCATCACCATATTCAAAGACCTCGTCGAGGGTTTCCTGAGCCTTTACATTCCCTTCTGGTTTCACAACCCTTGTGTATTGAATCTCAACTTTCTGATCATCATTTTCAATCTGTTTAACCAGCATTAAAACAGATTGCATCAAGTCCACAGGCTCAAACCCGCTTATGACAACACCCAGACCGAATTTTTTGGGTATATCCATATAAATGCCAGATCCGGTTATGGTACTCACATGTCCGGGTCCAATATACCCATCAATCTCAACGCCTTCATCAATAAGCGTTGCCATGGCAGGTGGCATTACTTTATGGGCACTGTACACGGAAAAATTATTGATTCCTGCCATCTGGGCTTGAATAATCCCAGCTGCTGAACTGGGTGCGGTGGTTTCAAAACCTATGCCCAGAAATACAACCTTTTTATCACGGTTAGCCTTAGCAAGTTTAAGGGCATCGAGTATGGAATAAACAATCTGAATATTAGCTCCATTGGCTCGTTCCTGTTCCAAGCTAGAGGAGGACCCCGGTACACGAATTAAATCTCCATAGGTAGTAATAATCACGTCGTCCAATCGGCTATAGGCAATCGCCTGATCAATATATGACCTGCTGGTGACACAAACCGGACATCCTGGTCCTGAAATTAACTCGACAGTTTCCGGAAGCAAATAGGGGAGTCCAAATTTCTGAATGGACATGGTATGCCCCCCGCAAACTTCCATGAGCTTAATGGGTTTGGTGGATTGGCGTTTGATTTCCTCAGCCAGTGCCAGAACAGTTTCTCTGTCCCGGTATTCATCTATATATTTCATGTTTTTCGGTTTTTAAGAGAGCCTGTCAGGGTTTCTAACAGGCTAAATGCATGGAGGTTATCAAAACAAGATAAGTTTTGATAGGTGACTATACGATCCGTTGGTTAGTTTCCTTTTCTTCCTGATCAAGACTTTCGTTGAGGCTTTTAAATTCTTCAAAAGTTTTCAAGGTCTCTATGGCTTCTTCTTCATCCAGTTTCTGGATGGCAAAACCGGTGTGGATCAATACATAATCGCCTACTTTTAACTCTTCGTGACTGATGAGATGCAGGCTGGCATTATAGGTAGCTGTGCCCACAGAGCAATTGGCAGTATCTCCGTCTATTTCTTCTATCCTTGCAGGTATACTTAAACACATAATGTTCTCATTTAAATTAATCCTAATTCTCTTCTCTTGGCAGCGATGGCCAGTTGTCCTAATGCAATACCTCCATCATTGGAAGGTAGCTTTTCCTGTGAAAAGGCTGCAAAATTAATCTCTTTTAACTTCGCCGAAACTTTTTCCAATAAAAATCTGTTCTGGAAACTTCCACCTGACATGACCACCGTGTGTATATCCCTGTTTTCTCTGATATCGCAGGCCATTTGAACGACCACATCTACGATGGTATTATGAAATTTAGTGGCAACTTCAGCCACCGGAATTCCGATTCTTATGTCATCTATCATAGCAGAAAAACACTCTTTGAAACTGATGGATTTGCCTAAACTATATGGGTATGTTGCTTCCGTATCATCAATGGCAACTGCTTCAAGACGCATGGGGGCCTCTGCATGATAGGCTGTATTCAAACATATCCCCAGAAGTGCAGAAACGGCATCAAATAGTCTTCCGGCACTACTGGTAAGCGGGCAGTTGATGTTCTGTTTCAGCATGGTGAGCAGGATTTCTCTTTCATGGGTATCAGTATTCTCAAAGAATGCGGGAAATAAGCTGGTGCAGTCTGAGCCATGATAGTGATACAAATAGGCAAGCATCATACGCCAGGGATGCTTGCTTAAGGCATCCCCACCCGGTTGGGGAACGTATTCAAAATGATTAATGCGTTCGTAATCGGCTAAATCACAAACAAAAAATTCGGCACCCCAAATATGCCCATCATCGCCATAGCCTGTACCGTCGAAACTAATGCCGATTACTTGCTCATCCAGGTGATGTTCTGCCATACATGAAGCTATATGTGCGTGGTGGTGCTGAACCAGTGTGGTTTTTATTCCCAGATCGGCTGCAAACTTCGATGATAAATACTCTGGATGCATATCTGCTGCTATCAGCTCAGGTGTAAACCGGAACAATTCTTGAAAACGAGCCACTGATTCCGTATAAAAATCCAATGTCTCCAGATTCTTCAAATCACCAATATGCTGGCTCAGAATGGCTTGATTGCCTTTTCCGATGGCAAAGCAATTGACCAACTCGGCACCGGCCGCAAATATGCCCTCTGTTGAAATGGACAAATGCACAGGTGCAGGAGCATAGGATCTTGAACGGCGAATGAGCCTGGGTTTATCATCCACGATCATGGCAACCGAATCATCGGTTCGGTTATGAATGTCGCGGTTGTAAGTAAGCACTGCATCGGCAATGGTAGCCAGCTTTTCAAGAGCTTCATCGTTATCAATGACAATGGGCTCATCGGATACATTACCACTTGTAAAAACTACTGCAGGAATCTGTAGTTTTTCAAATAACATATGATGGAAAGGCATATAGGGTAGCATGGCTCCGGCAGTTGATAAACCTATGCTGATGGAAGCTGCCAGTTCTTTCCTTATAGGTAACAAAACTATGGGTTTCCTCCAGCTGTTCAGCAGCTTTTTATTTTCACTATCCATTTCAAGATAAACCTCTGCTGCATCAGAATCTTTTAACATTACGGCCAGAGGTTTCCCTTCCCGGTTTTTCCTTTGGCGTAAGCGTTTAACAGCTTCTTCATTGCTTGCATCACAACACAGGTGATAGCCTCCCAGACCTTTGATAGCCAGTATTTTACCCTGTTCAAGCATTTGGCAGCAGCATTTGATGATGGCGTTTATATCCATCTCAATGCCTTTGTGGTAGTGCAAAGTGTACTGTGGACCACAAGTGTTACAAGCAACCGGTTGTGCATGAAAACGTCTGTCCAGCACCTCTGAATACTCCTTATGGCAAGTATTGCAAAGGGGAAATACCGACATGGTGGTTTTGGGTCGGTCGTAGGGTAGGCCTTTGATGATGGTGAAGCGTGGACCACAATTGGTACAATTGGTGAACGCATAGTTCTTTCTGTGTGGCTGTGATTTCATGTCATCAAGACAAGCCTTGCACACAGCAATATCAGGACTCACTTCTGTTACTTCATCCGAAATGGATTGGCTTTTAACAATGCTGAAATCAGAAAAACCCTGAGGTTTTACCTCACTCACTTCAAGCGAATGTAAGGAAGAAGCCTCCGGTAAACATTGAGGGATATCCTTAATGAAATTTTCGATTGAATTTGATGGGCCTTCAGCAAAAATCAAGACTCCCTGATTGTTATTTTCAACAGTTCCTAACAACTGATGTTTAAAAGCCAGGCGATAGATGAATGGTCTAAACCCAACACCCTGTACAAGTCCTTTAATATCAATCCGTTTCCCTGCTATTTCAATCCTCTTTTTGATGCCCGAAATTTTAATTTAAAATCGTTTTAAATTTATAATTGTGAATTAGTTAACAGGAAAAGTTGCTATCTTTGCTGTTAATAAATTAACAGTACAAAAGTATAATTTTTCCAAATCAAAATACTGTATCAATGAAAGAAAAAGTAGTCGAAATTATCAGCAAATACAACGGCGACCGAAGCCGCTTAATGGATATCCTTCTTGATATTCATGATTGGCAAGGTTACGTTGATGATGCCAGTGTTGATGTTCTCGCTTCAGAACTAGGTATCTCTGCTGCTGAAGTTAATGAAACGATTTCATTTTACCATTTCTTTTCAAATAAGCCAAGGGCAAAATACAACATTTATCTGAATGATAGTATTACCGCCTGTATGCGTGGTAGAGCGCAAGTTGAGCAAGCATTTGAAAATGAATGTGGAATAAAATTCGGAACCGTATCCGCCGATGGCGTATTTGGACTTTATGATACTTCCTGTCAGGGAATGAACGACCAGGGTCCTGCTGCCATTATTAACGATCTGGTATTTACCAACCTGACCCCATACCGTGTAAAAGCATTGGTGGATGGCATGAAGGAAGGCAAAGAGATTAAAGATCTTGTATATGAAGCCAATGGTGATGGAAACAATGCCGATCCTGATATGCAGGTAATGGTTCAAAACCACATCCGCAAGGGTGGCATGCTACTAGATAAAAATTTCGAGCCTTATGCAGTGGTTAATAATATGCTTAAGGACAAATCTCCTGAGGATGTGATCCAAATTGTTCAGGATTCTAACCTCCGTGGACGTGGTGGTGCTGGTTTCCCAACCGGACTGAAATGGCGTTTTGGACGCAGAGTGGAAGGCGAACACCGGGTGATTATCTGTAATGCTGACGAAGGCGAACCAGGTACTTTTAAAGACCGTGTAATGCTCACCGAATTTCCAGAGTTGGTATTTGAAGGCATGGCCATAGCTGCTTACGCCACTGGTGCTGACATCGGGTTGGTTTACCTGCGTTATGAGTACCGCTATATGCTGGACTTCCTCAACAGAAAGCTTCAGGAAATGCGTGATGCCAATGCCCTTGGAAAAGATATCGGAGGCATTAAAGACTTTAATTTCGACATCAGGATTCAATTGGGTGCCGGAGCTTATGTTTGCGGTGAAGAATCTGCCTTGATCGAATCATTGGAAGGTAAGAGAGGCGAACCAAGAGATAAGCCACCATTCCCGGTAGAAAAAGGTTATTTGGATTATCCTACCATCGTTAACAACGTAGAAACATTAGCCGCTACAGTTAAGATATTGCAAAACGGATCCGAATGGTTCACAAGCTTTGGTACAAAGGATTCCCATGGTACCAAATTATTAAGTGTTTCCGGTGACTGCCGTTTTCCAGGAATCTACGAAGTAGAATGGGGGACAAGTATACGCGAAGTACTGCAAATGTGTGGTGCTGAAAATGTTCAGGCCATCCAGGTAGGTGGACCTTCGGGTGTATTAATTGGAACCAGAGATATTGACCACCTCAACAAAACTGAATTGATGAACTGGTACAAACCATCCGGTATGATGACAGCTGAGAAATTCTTCGACAGAAAGTTGAGTTACTCTGATCTGCCAACCGGTGGTTCTATGATCATATTTAACAAAGACAGAAATCTGTTGGAGGAAGTGGTTATGAACTTCATGGACTTCTTTATTGAAGAGTCTTGCGGATCATGCTCAACCTGTAGGAGTTTACCACAGATTATGAAAGAGAAGCTTGAGAAGATCTTAAGTGGAGCTGGTGTACGCCAGGATATCGATGATCTGTTAAGCTGGGGTAAGGTGATCAAAGTTAGTCGTTGTGGTTTAGGCCAAACAGCTGCCAACCCAATTCTCTCCAGTATTCTGAACTTCAGACATCTGTACGAAGAACATATCCAAGCTATGACCGATTACGACAATACATTCGATATGGAAGGTCTTGTAAAAGCCTCCTGTGACTTTGTAGGTAGAAAACCAGTTTTTCATAATTCTTAATCGCGTAAATATCTAAAACAATGAATAATACTGTAAAATTCAAAATAGACGGTAATATTGTTACCGCTGAAAAAGGCCAGACCATTGTTGAGGCCGCACATGCTGCAGGGATTTATATACCTACACTGTGTAATTTTAAGGGTGTTAAGCCAAAGGGTTGTTGCAGAATGTGCTCGGTTAAGATCAACAGCCGGTATATGACTGCCTGTACCACACCCGTATCAGATGGTATGGAAGTAGAAAACAATATTGATGAACTCGTCGACATGCGTAAAAGCATCATCGAACTTATGTTCGTCAGTGGAAACCACTTCTGCCCATCATGCGAGAAAAGTGGCAATTGCGAATTGCAGGCCCTTGGATATCGCTACCAAATGCTAGTACCACGCTTCCCATTTTCATTCCCACAGAAAGGTATTGACGCTTCAAGTCCTAAGATCATGAAGGATCAGAACCGCTGTATCATGTGCAAGCGTTGTATGAAGACCATTAAAGACGAAAATGGTAAGAACTATTTTGCCTTTAAAAACAGAAGCAATAAAGTGGAAGTTGTACTGGACGCAGAGATGGGAAAAACCATGCCTGACGATCTGGCTAAACTGGCCATGGAGAACTGTCCTGTGGGTTCCATTATCTATAAAGAGATAGGTTATAATGAGCCTATTGGTACTAGAAAATACGACAAAACTCCCATTGGTAGTGAAATTGAAGTTTAACAACTAAAAAAGAGAAAAATGAGTAAGAAAATAATAGCAACCACTTCGCTAGCAGGGTGTTTCGGCTGTCATATGTCAATCCTTGACATTGATGAAAGAATCCTCCAACTGATTGAACTGGTTGAGTTTAACAAATCACCAGTTGATGATATCAAGAAATTTACAAAACAAGTAGATATTGGAATCATCGAGGGTGGCTGTTGCAACAGTGAAAATGTTGAAGTACTTAAATATTTCAGAGAAAACTGTAACATTCTGGTTTCTTTGGGAGAATGTGCTATAATGGGTGGCTTACCAGCCATGCGTAATGGTATCCCAGTGGAAGAATGTCTGCAGGAAGCCTATTTGGATGGCCCTACTGTATCTTTGAACAAAGAGAAAATTCTGCCCAATGATCCTGAACTACCAATGATCCTGGAAAAAGTATTTCCTTGTCATGAAGTAGTAAAAGTTGATTATTTCCTACCCGGATGCCCACCTAGAGCTGACCTCATTTGGGATGCACTGGTTGCTCTGGTTACTGGAAATGAGATGGATCTTCCATATGAAGTTGTAAAATTTGACTAACACAGAAAAAGATAAAGTTATGCCTAAGAAAATAACTATAGAGCCCGTTACCAGAGTAGAAGGGCATGGAAAAGTAACCATTCAAATTGATGATTTTGGTAATGTACGCGACTCACGTCTTCATATCGTAGAATTCCGTGGTTTTGAACGCTTCGTACAAGGCAGACCCTATTGGGAAGCTCCAGTTTTGGTACAGCGTTTATGCGGTATTTGCCCTGTAAGTCACCACCTTGCTGCGGCCAAAGCATTGGACGTTATTGTTGGGGCTGGAACAGGTACTGGTTTGACAGCTGTTGGTGAGAAGATGCGTCGTTTGATGCATTACGGACAGTTTTTCCAATCACACGTACTGCATTTCTTCCACCTGAGTGCTCCTGATTTCCTCTTTGGAATTGATGGTGACCCATTGGTAAGAAATATCATTGGTATTGCACAGGAACATCCAGACCTTGCCGTACAAGGTGTGATGATGCGTAAATTCGGACAAGAGGTTATCCGTTTAACTGCCGGTAAAAAGATCCACGGAACAGGCGCTATCCCTGGTGGTATAAATAAAAACCTGAGCATTGCAGAACGCGACGAGTTGCTGAAAGGTGCTGATCCATTGAATGCCGATAAAATGGTTGAATGGTCAGTGGGAGCATTGGATTTCTTCAAAAACTATCATAAAAATAACCAGGAAATGGTTGATGGTTTTGCAAGTTTCCCTTCAAACCACCTCAGTTTGGTACGTGAAGATGGAGCACTTGATATTTATCATGGTGTCCTTCGTGCTGTCGATAATGATGGTAAGAAAATTCTTCATGATGTTGATTATCAGGAGTATGATAAGTATATTGAGGAAGAAGTAAGATCATGGAGTTATATGAAATTCCCTTACCTCAAAGACTTGGGTAAGGATAAAGGTTGGTACAGGGTAGGTCCATTGGCCCGTCTGAATACCTGTGATTTCATTACCACACCATTGGCACAGAAAGAATTTGAAGAATTCAAAGCCTATACCAATGGCAAACCTAACGGAATGAGCCTTCATATGCACTGGGCCCGTCTGATTGAAACCTTGCACTCTGCTGAGGTGATCAGAGACCTGCTCAACGATCCTGATCTACAGAATGAAGACCTGGTTACCAAAGGTAGTAAACTGCATAAGGGTGTTGGTGTTATTGAAGCCCCAAGGGGAACCTTATTCCACCACTACGAAATCAACGATCTGGATCAGATCACCCTTGCAAACCTTATTGTATCAACTACCAATAACAACCAGCCCATGAATACAGCTGTGAATTTAACAGCCAACGCATTCATGAATGGTCAGCGTGAAATTACTGAAGGTATGATGAATGCAGTGGAAGTAGCCATCAGAGCTTATGATCCCTGCTTAAGTTGCGCAACCCATGCCATGGGTCAAATGCCTCTGGAAGTTTCATTGGTAAATGAAGCCAATGAAATTATTCATCGCAGAACCAAATAAATAAAAGTATAAGGTAAAGGTTGCTTGTTCCTTGGATCAATGGCCTTTACCTTTGTTTTTATTTTCAATCAATCAATATCTATACAGAACTTAATTTTAACCTGATGAAAAAGCCCTTAAAAGTACTAGTTTATGGTTACGGAAACCCAGGGAGACAGGATGATGGTATTGGAAATGAGATGGTTGACATGCTAAATGAATGGATTCCGGAGCATGATGTCAGTTGCATAGAAACGGATAGCAATTATCAGTTGAATATTGAAGATGCAGAGAAAGTATCAGAAAATGATGTAGTCATTTTTGTGGACGCTTCCAAAGAAGACATCAGTGAGTACAAATTCTCAAAGGTAATCCCCTCCGGTGAAAAAGTTGAATTCACCATGCACGCAGTATCCCCAGGGTTCGTTGTGGACCTTAGTAAGAAGTTATTCAATAAAACTCCCGATGCCTATCTGTTACAGATCAGGGGTTATGAATGGGATTTTAAAGAAGGACTTTCTGCTAACGCCAAATTGAACCTGGAGCAAGCCTATCAATTCTTAACCCGCAAGCTTTCCGAGTTATCATGCATTAGGGTGAATAAATCAATAAATATGTTAGACTAATGGATTTATCAACAACTTATATGGGGTTGAAACTGAAAAACCCTTTAATCGTATCTAGTTCAAGACTTACAGGTGATCTCAAAGGAATTATGCAATGCGTGGAGCATGGAGCTGGTGCCATTGTACTTAAATCACTGTTTGAGGAGCAAATCAGACTTGAAGCAGAGTCAAAGCTCCGCAACAGCCGTGACAACAATATCTACTATTGGTTTCCTGAAGCAAAGGAACAAGTGGTAGGCATGTCCCTTGAAGCCAATCTGGAAAAATATCTGGATTTTGTTCGTGAACTCAAAAAACAAGTTGACGTACCTATCATTTCCAGCATTAATTGTGTCACTGCAGATGAGTGGCCTAAATTTGCTACAGCCATTGAGGAAGCCGGAGCTGATGCCCTTGAACTGAATATTGCCATTTTCCCATTCCATGCTGAACTAAAAGCAGATAAAATACAGGAAACCTACTATACCATCCTCAAAGAGGTTAAGAAACATGTAAGTATTCCTGTGTCTGTGAAATTAGGATACTACTTTACCAACCTCTGTTCTGTGGCCAACCAATTGGTAGAAGATGGTGCAGATGCTCTGGTATTGTTCAACCGTTATTTCAGACCTGACATTGATATAGAAACACTTAAGGTTGTGGCTAATGATCATATGTCAACACCTGAGGAACTGAGCATTCCATTGCGTTGGATTGCCTTGTTGAGTGGTGCAAAAATAGATTGTGATCTGTCGGCTTCTACAGGTGCTCACTACCATACAGGTGTTATCAAGCAACTGTTGGCAGGAGCCCAAACCGTACAATTGTGTTCCACTTTATATCAAAATGGTATCCCTTATATAGCAACCATTCTGAAGGATCTGAAAAGCTGGATGGAAGGTCATAATTTCAAAACCATTGACGATTTCCGTGGAAAATCACTTGAAAATCAGACCACTGATGCTTCTTTCGAACGCGTACAGTTCATGAGAAGAGACTTTGAATAATAAACCGGTCAACTTAAGGTTGCGGATATCAGCCTAAAGTTAAAGCCTGCCCTTTTTGGGCAGGTTTTTTTATTTACTTTTTAGGCATATTGGTGAAGTAGGCTAATTTCTCCAGCCTGGAAATGATGTCGAAGTTTTCCACATAAACCCCTTCAGGTGCTTCAATATGAACTGATGTAAAGTTTAGGATACCTTTCACATTAGTGTCAATAATCTGACTGGCAATTTCCTGTGCCCTTGACCTCGGAACGGCCAACACCACCAACTCAATGTTTTCCTGTTTGATGATGTCTTTCATCTTGGAAATATTGTAGCAATGGACTTCAGGAAACTGCTCCTTGGGTTCTTCTCTCAGGCGAAAGGTAACCGCGATTTCCAGTTTGCTATGGTCTGAATTGAAGTACTCCGCCACTGCTCGCCCCATATCCCCAATGCCTACAAAGGCAATCTTCTGGTATGTTGGGCCATCAATGGCTTCACCCACCTTCTTAATGAGTTTTTTAATATCATAGCCTTTGTGGACATCACCACTGAAACCAATGAGCATTAGGTCGCGTCTGACATGTGCAGGATTGATTTTGAGTAGGTTGGCCAAACGATGGGAGTGAATAAAGGGCTTGTCTCCAGGGTAGTAATACAGCAATTTTCGCCGGTACAAACTCAGGCGTTCAACTGTGTTTGAAGGTAAATCGACTATCATTTTATTTTGCTTTAAACTGATACACCAGTCCTAAGTTTAGCTGAAATTGACCGCTCCAGTCGGAAGACTTAGTGGGATCAGCATACACATCAGCAAAGCTTTCCAAAAAACCCGGACTGAATTGAAGCATCATCTTCGGGCTTATTTGATAGGACAGACCCAGGAAGATTCCAATTCCAAAATCATAGCTATTGAACTGTTCGGTAACTTCCCCGTCATAGATATAGTGATGGTTTCCAGGATCCAGAGGTTCATCAAGGTCTGCAAATTTTGGAGCATCTTCAGGATCGATATACAACAGACCACTACCATCCTGTTTAGCTTGCAACAAAATGGAATAATAAACAGTAGCTTTCACAAAGACTTTGAATTTGTTATCCCCCTTGATATAAACCAAACTGAAAGGAATGGTCAGGTATTGGTTTCTGTAATCGATTTCATTGACATAATAGCTATTATAACCCACAGAATCGCCAATTCTGATTGGATAAATGCTGCTGATGGAAGTAAAGCCACGATTGTCATAATTCAGCCCCAGCCTTAGTTTCAACGCATTCCATTTGCTGTACTCCAGAAACGCACCAATATTAGGACCCATACCACTCTTGGTGTCCGTGACATAGGCATCTGACACATCAGAAAACTGAATGCCTCCTTCTATTCCAATATTAAAACTGTCCTGAAATCCATTTTGGCCATAAGTGTTTACTGCAGAAATAGTCAGCAGCAACATCAGCAGTTGCTTTAGATATCGTAACCTTATCATTGTCTTTTATTTACCATGTACTATATAGCCAATAGAAGCCTACCACTATGGCTGCAAGTCCTGCTAGTCCATTTATGGCAATAAATATATTGTCTTTCTTCTTTTGAGTTGCCATTTGACCCATGAGGCCTATGATAATTGAAAAAACCATCATGGCCAGTACTGTTCCTATCCCAAAGCCTACCAGGTACTCAACCGATTCCATCCGTGTTTCGAAAGCCAGGGTAGGCAAGAGGTGAACAATATGGGAAACGCCAGCAAGGCCGTGCAATATACCAATGCCCAATGCAGCCAGATAGGTCTGTTTTAAGACTTTCTCGTGGGTGTGCTTGTGCACATTAACGCTGTCATGGTCATGGTCGTGGGTATGTACAAAGACATTACCGGATTCATCTTCATGGGTATGCACATGGGCATGTTTGGTAGTTTTGTTGTATTGTATCATCCTGTAAATGGCCCAGACACCAATAACGACCAGTAGCAGACCTACGATGCGTTCGCTGTTGTCTGAGATAAAATCAACAGGAATGAGTTCTTTAAAAAAGAAAAACAGCATGCCAATGAGCAACATACCTATAAGATGCCCCAGTCCCCAGGCCATACCAATTAACCATGGGCGTATTTTTTTGGTTAGTGCCAATGGTCCTACGGCTGCCAAATGATCAGGCCCACTCAACACATGAGCAAAGGCTGCAATTATGCCAAAAAGAACCGGAAATCCCGCTACAATCTCATTCATAGGTTTACTCTTTAAACATCACAAAGATAGGGCTTATAACAATAAGGTTATGACGATATTGTATTTGTAAAGGGTCTAAATTTATAGGTTTGTGTACATTTGATTCTCCTTAGTAAAAAAACAAAGCATGACACGTTATTTTGTTAAACTTGCCTATAACGGATCCCGTTATCATGGTTGGCAAAGCCAGCATAATGCCCATAGTATTCAGGCCGAACTCAATGAAAAGCTATCTGCTATGTTAGGTTCTCCCATTAACATTATTGGCTGTGGAAGAACAGATACCGGAGTTCATGCTTCCACATTCTATGCACACTTTGAGGCTGAGCAATTGCCACATAAAGAAGCAGACTTTGTATTTAAACTCAATCGTTTTCTACCGGCTGATATTGTCATTTATGATGTGTATCAAGTAGCCGATGATATGCATGCCAGGTTTAGTGCAAAGAGCAGAACCTATCGTTATTATATCAATCCGATTAAGGATCCGTTTGCAGAGTTTTCCAGTTATTATTACCCAGCACCGCTGGATGTGGAACTTATGAATCAGGCAGCACGAATTATTCTAGAGTATGAAGATTTTACCAGCTTTTCAAAGTTGCATACCCAAACTGCCACCAATTTATGTGAAGTTACTGAAGCAGCCTGGCACAAAACCAAAAGAAGGTTGATTTTTAGTATTACTGCCAATAGATTTCTACGCAATATGGTGAGGGCAGTAGTAGGTACTTTATTGGAAGTGGGAAAAGGAAAACTTGAGGTTGAAGATGTACGGAAGGTTATTGAATCAAAAGACCGATCAAAGGCTGGTTTTTCAGTTCCTGCTCATGGTTTGTATCTGGAAGATGTAAGCTATTAATCTAATTGAAAAGAAAATAAAAACCGGGTATAGAAAAATCCATACCCGGTTTTATAATGTAAACTAGCTGGATTATTTCTTTTCTAATTCGCCAACCATTGGCATGGTGTTCATTAACTCAACCTGAATAATGCTTTTCAGATAGCGTTCGAACTGGTAAAACTGTGCTGCTGGTTTGGGGCCAATAGACTTTGATATTCTATTGGTGTATTTGTTAATCAGTTTGTTATAGGAGTTGTGGTTAGCCATACTCTCTTTCAGCATTTTAGAAAGTGATTCGCCTTCCAGCTCAAAATAGTGTTCTACATATTTTTCAAGTACTTTAAATCGTTTTTTGGCGAGTTCTTTCCTTTCTGCTTCATAGGAATCATATAATTTCCAGAATGCATCAGTATTGGCGTCAGAGATTTTAATTACTTCGGAAACTACCTGCTTTTTTTGCATGCCGAAAAGGGCCTGATACAAGTCTACTTCTTCATTATAATCTTGAGCAAAGCCAACGCTACTGGCCATTACCATTAGGGCTAAAATAATTTTCTTCATTTTGATAAAATTGATTTAATGTTTATTGTTAATTAATTGAATTCAAATTTTGTGGTGATCTTTAAACAAGTGTCAATCAGATTTTTTTTTGTTCAAATCAATGGCTGGGTCCACTGAGCGGATATGTAAATCGCGCTGAGGGAAAGGGATTTCAATGGATTCTTTCTTCAGTATGTCATGAACCAGGAACATTACTTCTGAGCGAATGCGAAGCCCTTCATCGAAGTTTCCTGTCCAGAACAACAAGCGGAAATCCAGAGAGCTTTCACCCAATTCCTGGAAGAATACAAGTGGGGCTGGGAATTTCATTACATCTGGATGATTCTGTAGCTCCTGCATGAATAATTCCCTGACTCTGTGTGGATCAGAACCATAGGCCACGCCAGCAATGATTTCTATGCGTTTTCTTTGATCGGATAAAGTCCAGTTTACCACTTCGTTTGAGATGAATTGGCCATTGGGTACTATTACTTCAGCTCCATCAAAGGTTCTCACCTTACTGGATCTGATCCCTATGGACTTTACATTTCCCAAAAGGGTGCCGACTTCAACTGTATCACCAATCTGTATGGGCCTTTCAAAGAGAAGAATAAGTCCGGATACCAGATTGTTAAAAATGTTTTGCAAACCAAAACCAATACCCACGCCAAAGGCTCCGAATAATACAGTCATACTTGACATAGGAATTCCTGTAGAAGTAGCTGCCAATAATAACCCCAGGGTAATAATGCTATACCTAACCAGCATAGCTGCTGTATGGGGAACACCCTTAGGAAGTTTAAGACGGTTCAGTACATCTTCTTCTAAGATCACATGAATGATACGTGCAATAAATATGGACAACCATATCACAAAGAAAAACATACCCACATCAGTCAGGGCAAATTCAACTGATCCAATAACTATTTCTTCATTAAAGAAGTCAGAAAGAGCTTTGGCAACAGGTCGGTTGATATTTATGATATTACCCAAAGCATTCACCCAGGCCAATACTGCAACTGTATTAATAATTTTAATGATTTTAACCTTCAATTGTTGACCGTATAGCCTGATAATATTGAGTTTAAGGAGCTGAGGGCTTTCTACGGCAACACTTATCAAACCATTAATAATTATGGCTGTAGTTGCCATTAAAGTACCTCCGAATATACTGCCAATCGGTATGTTTATTAGTATGGCTGACAAAAGAATGGCACCAGATAACAAGGCTATTAATCCAAGGAAAGCGGTTAGTCCGTGTATATATAACAGGAAGCCTACAATCCGGTTTCTGGCCACCTTGCCTCCTTTTCGCTGGGAATAGTGTTTGCCAAGGCTTATGAAAATAATGATCAACAATATGCTGATAATCATCAGTATCAGACTATAATAGATGCTGTCAGCAGGGAAGATGACATACACAGTATGCAATAGTATCACTAGCCCGAATAGGTAGACGTATTTATGGAAGCGCCTTCTGACAAAGGTCTTTACAATAACTACCATTGGGAAAACAACAATAAACCTAAGGATATCTTTCAGTAATTCAGGTCTGTTGACAAAAAATAGTGAGCCAGCAAATAAACCAATGATAAGGGCGGCACTCACGCTTCTTGAGAGGATTTTGTAAAGTATCTTCCGGTAGATAGAATCTTCTTTTACATCAAAACTCAATATGCGTTTTTTAAATATTTTGAAAATCAGAATGAGCAGTACGATCAAGGTGATCCCAGCGATGAGAGGGATGTCAGCATCCTTAATATAAGTGATTAAACCGCTAACTTCTGTTTCATAGAAAAACTCCAGGGGTCGTTCCAGATCCCAGGTTTTGGAATCGCTAAAATCGAACTCAAAAAAGGAGTGCTGATTGAGTTCAAATAATTCATCCGCTAATCCTAATGCGATTTGATCAATATGAACCATAAACTCTTCGATTATAAGCCCCATTTCAATGGTACGGTCCAGTGTTGCCAGCAATCTGTCGCTTTTTAGATGGCTGGCACTACTCAGGCTGTCGAATTGGAATAACAGCTGGTCTATGCGCTCAAAAACTGACTCATCAGGGTTTTCCTCCTTGAGTACTATTTTTGTATTTTCCCATAACTGCATGTCCTCCAGCAGTGTTTTCTTTCTGTCATTTACATTTGAAAGATTGTTAGAGAAATTGGATTTTTCTGTGTCGAGTCTTGCGCTCAGTTTTCTCCAATAGCCAATTTTGTTGTTCAGAAAACGTGGATTACTGGCTTCGAGATCAATGCCTTTGTCAATTTGAAGCAGACTGTCCAATTCTCCCAGCAATTTACGGTTCGCTTCTCGCATATCATCAACCACTTCATCGGTAATCATGGCTTCAGCTATGCGTTTGACTTCTATAAGTGCTTCACCCAGTTGAATGGGAACATCCGCTATGCTTATAGTTTCTGGTTTAACTATAGTTGTATCAACAACTTCCTCATTGTTTTGAGGATTATAGCCAAATGCAGCAGGACCATAGATGAATGAAAGTATCAGAAATACAATTCCAATCTTGATTCTATAACTTCCCATATCGTATTGTTTAAGTGTGGTTCTGGTGTTCCAGTGTCGCTTATGAATTATTCATTGGTCATAGAAAAACAACCAATTGTATATCATTGACACATAGAATCAAATATACAAAATATAAGGTCTTTTTCTAAAGCCATTTACCATTCCCAACCAAAGCCTGTGTGGAATACATAGTCCGTTTCAGGTGCACCTGCCACAGGTTGGTTATCGTAGTTGAAGGTTAGGTTCAACTTTATATAAAAATCAAGTGGTAAGTCGTATTTGGTGTCAAGGTTAAAGTCAGAACGCCATCGTCCTGCCTCCGTAAAACTAGGGTAGGCGGTTAGACGGGTGAGTAGGCTGAAATCCCCTAAATCGAATAAGTTTAACTCTGTACCTATAAAACCTTCCAAACTATTCTTTTCAGGAGTTTCATCAGTGAAACGCTCATTGTTGAAAGCTACCCCTGCACTAAAACCCCAATAACTTTTGTTGGTGTGAATCACATATTTACCCATACCCAAATTCCCGGTCGACCTAAGGTCGAGTTTTTGCTCCGAATTGGATAAAAATTCATAAGCCACAACCGCATACCAATCTCTGGGCAAATAGTATTTATAGGAAAGCCCACCATCCTGACGATTGATATCTGAAGTGGAGTCCTGCCTGGAGAAAAGCGTATTGAAGCTTCCATTGAGGGCCCATCTTTTGGCCATATAACCTATACTGGATCTCATGGATAGTTGCATCATATTGTTGGCTTTGGTCATATCAAGACCTAAGTCAATATTGGCATATAGTTGACTCCAGAACCCTCTTTTTACTGCATCCAGAAAGACGATATCCATCAGGGGAGATGGAATGGTATCTTGTGAGTCGGTTATTATGTTAGTTTGGTAATCAGCACTGGTTAACAATCGGCCATTGATACGTCGACCATCGTCCAGTGTAATCAGGAAAAAGCTTTCTGAAAATACTTCTTTTACCCCATCCCATTCAATTTTAAAATCACTGTCACTGTAATCTGTTTCCACAATCAGAACACCTTTGTCCATTTCCTTGATTTCCCCAATAATATAATTACCATTTTTAAAAACCAATGAGTCGTTCTGACCTTGAATATTAAAAACTATTGCCAGAAAAACCAGCATTAGTAAGTGCTTCAACTTAAGCATATTAAAAAGATCTTTGTTATTAGTAAGGCTCCACTTTAAATTTCTGTCCACCCACAGAGGCTTCGTACATCAGGCCGCCTTGAGCTAGGGTGAATACCAGCATGCCATCGCGATATTCAGCATCGGCAGAAACACCTGCTTTTAGAGCCACAGCCGATACCTGAGCAGCAAATTCAAAATTGTTACCAACAAAACGTTCATAGGCTTTGGCATCTTTAAAGAATATTACCTCTGAATACTTTTGCCCACCTGCCTGAAAACCAATGGTCACCTGTGACATCTTTGTGTCTGCTACTGCAGCTCCAGCTTTAAATACTGTGCCTTTGCCACCAGCACCACCAACACCTAAGCCGCCTTTTCCGATACCTGGGAAGATGGCATAACCATAAGCAGTATTAAAGAATTTACTGATTCCGGGATCCTTTTCTTTGAATTCCTGCATGGTTTTCTGTGCTTTGGAAACATCATTTTTTTGGGCTGTAGCAGTAAAACAAAACACTGCAAACATCATACTTAGGAATATAATTCTAGATTTCATAATAGTGGATTTTGTTGTATAAAATTAGTCAAACAATTGCATGCCTCAAAATCAAAGCATTTAAAAAAAATGTCTTAGTTAGAACCATTGTTAGGTTTTGGGATGATAGTAAAGAACAAAATTGGCTTAACACTCCCCTAAGAATGAATTATAATAACCTGATAATCTGTTCTTTGAAAATACTTATCAGTTGTTCCTGGCATCAGAATAATAAAGACACAATAATAATAAAAACTTGTATAAACCTGAATGTAAAGATAAAAAGCTTGTCAAAATGATCAATATGCTTCATAACTGATCTGTTTAACAGCGGGCTGAGGGAGTGCCGAAAGTCTTTGCAATCAAATAAAGTGTACTTTTGCCGCCCAAATTGGTCCAACACTGTTCCAAAAAAACTAGAATTTACATACAATGCTCGAAATTAGAAATATTGCCATCATTGCTCACGTTGATCATGGTAAAACAACCCTGGTAGACAGGATGCTACATCAGGTAAAGCTATTCAGAGAAAATGAAGAGGTTGGGGAACTTATTCTCGACAATAATGATCTGGAACGTGAACGTGGGATTACCATACTGTCGAAGAATGTGTCAGTCCGATACAAAGGTGTTAAAATTAATATTATAGATACCCCTGGCCACTCCGACTTTGGAGGAGAGGTTGAGCGTGTTCTGAATATGGCTGACGGTGTCATTCTATTGGTAGATGCCTTTGAAGGGCCCATGCCACAGACCCGGTTTGTATTACAAAAAGCCATTGATCTGGGACTCAAACCCATAGTGGTAATAAATAAAGTTGACAAACCCAATTGTCGTCCGGATGAGGTGTATGAGGCTGTATTCGATTTGATGTTTAACCTGGGTGCTACTGAAGATCAGCTTGATTTTCCAGTGGTTTATGGTTCTTCCAAACAAGGCTGGATGTCGGATGACTGGGAAAAACCAGCTGAGGATGTGTCCCATTTACTGGATGAGATAGTCACCCACATACCTGCAGCCAAATATGTGGATGGCACGCCACAAATGCAGATTACCTCTCTTGATTACTCTTCCTATGTTGGAAGGATAGCAGTAGGTCGTCTGTTAAGAGGTAAACTGCAAATGGGGATGAATGTGTCTTTGGTAAAGCGCGATGGCAAGGTGACCAAATCCAAAATTAAAGAACTCTATTTATTTGAAGGACTTGGCAAAGAGAAGTGTAAAACAGAGGTTCATGCTGGTGATATTGTAGCCCTGATGGGTTTGGAAGATTTTGAAATTGGTGATACGGTAACTGATTTCGAAGAACCTGAAGGTTTACCGGCCATTAAGATTGATGAGCCAACCATGAGTATGATCTTTACCATCAATAATTCACCTTTCTTTGGCAAGGAAGGTAAGTATGTGACCTCCCGTCACCTCAGAGACCGATTATTCCTGGAAACAGAAAAGAACCTGGCCTTAAAAGTTGAAGAAACCCTGTCAGCGGACAGCTATCAGGTTTTTGGAAGAGGCATTCTTCACTTATCCATTCTGGTGGAAACCATGAGACGTGAGGGTTATGAATTTCAATTGGGACAACCACAGGTAATCATTAAAGAAATTGATGGTAAGAAAAATGAGCCCATTGAAAGTTTGACGGTGTTGGTACCAGAAGACTTTTCTGGAAAAGTAATAGACATTGTAACCCTCAGAAAGGGTGAGTTTCTGAATATGGAGACCAAAAATGATCGCATGATGTTGGAGTTTAATATTCCTTCCCGAGGCATTATTGGTTTGAGAAATAGTATTTTAACAGCTACGGAAGGGGAAGCCATCATTGCCCATCGTTTTAAAAGTTTCGAACCCTGGAAGGGTGAGGTCAGAGGACGCCAGAATGGGGCCTTGATTTCCATGGAAACAGGAACAGCCATACCTTACGCCATCTGGAAGTTGATTGACAGAGGTAAATTTTATATTCATACCAATGAAGATGTGTATGCAGGACAGGTGGTTGGTGAGGCGAGCCGGGCCGGGGATATTGTCATGAATATCTGTAAGTCCAAAAAGCTGACAAATATGAGAGCATCAGGATCAGATGAGAAAGTATTGATACCGCCTCCCATTCAGTTTTCGCTGGAAGAGTATATGGAAATCATTAAAGAAGATGAATACCTGGAAGTTACTCCAAGAAGTCTCAGGTTAAGGAAGATACTTTTAAGTGAGCATGATCGTAAACGAGCTGCCAAGAATTAATGAAAGTTAAGATTATTAAAACCAGCACCATGATTAGGAAAGCGTTTTTGTTTGTAGGAGTACTATGGGTAGGCTTTGCAACCCACTCTTGTGATATACTCAACCAGGTTGCTGAAACTGAAAGGTTTGCAGCATGTGATTTTGCATTAACCGGTGTTAAGGTAACCGATGTCAGTGGCATTGATTTTACTACAATCAATAAAGCAGCTGACCTTGGGGTAGGAGAGATGATGACCCTGGGGCAGCGCTTGTTTAGCGGCAAGTTACCTGCAAAAATGCAGGTTGATGTGAGAGCAAAAAACAGCAACAGTAAAACGGCAGGCATTAATGGTATGGCCTGGAAGGTGTTTATTGATGATCAGGAATTTGTAGGTGGCCAGCTGAATCGAGCTGTCCAGGTAGCTCCATATTCGGTTGAAACCTTTCCTATTCAGGTGAATGTTGATTTAATGGAAATGATGCAGCATGAATCCCTACCCAAAATTCTCAATGTGGTTTTTGGTATGGATAACAAAACTACACTTCAAGAATTGGGCATTTCTGTTAAAATCAAACCTAGTTATAAAACAAGCACTGGTGCGATAAAGGAATTCCCAACCTGGATCACCATCAGACCGTAGGAATTGAACTTAGAGGTTATTAGTTATATGTTGATGGTTTCAACTTTTGACTATTGACCAGTCACTAATAACCTATAACCCTTGTAGTATCTACTGAGCATCCAGAAAGGCTTGTTCTTCTTCAGGACTTAACCAGCCACCTCCCAATGATTTGTATAAGGAAATATGGGCATCCAATAGTTCTCTTTGGGTTTGGGTGTATTTAAGTTGTGCTTCAAAGGATTGTCGTTGACTCTCCAACACTTCCAAATAGCTGGTTTGTCCCTTATCGTAACGGGCTGATGATAAGAACTCTGCATTAATGGCTGCATCATTCCTCATTTTCTGGGCTGCCAGTTCATCGTTCAAGGTTTTAATGGAAATTAGGGCATCTTCCACTTCTTTAAAAGCTTGCAGACTCACGCTTTCATATTCTCTTAGCGCCACCTCTGTATTGTATTTTTCAATTTCCACACGTCTTTTGTTCTTGCCAAATTCAAAGATTGGACCTGTAATACTTCCAGCAGCTGACCATGCCAATCCGCCTGCGGTTAAATTCATGAGATCGTTGGTAGCATAACCAAGCAATCCGGTGATATTTAACGAAGGCCACCGCATAGCTTGTGCGGCTCCAATACGTGCATTTTGTGCCGCATAGGAAGCTTCAGCCTGACGTACATCGGGTCGCCTTAACAACAATTGTGAGGGGAGACCTTCTGGTATTTCAGGAGGTAGTTCTTGTTCGATAAGAGTCGTATTGGTAATCATTCCGGCAGGCATTCTTCCCAATAATAAACTTAAGCTACTCTCGGTGAGGGCTATGGCTCTCTCATACACAGGCACTGCAGAAGCTGAAATCGCTTTCTGAATTTGTGCATGGTTAAGATCAATTTCCGGTACAATACCAAAATCATATCGTGCCTGGATGATTTGTAGTCCACTATCCCTGGAAGCAAGTGTGGCCTTCGATATTTCCAGTTTCGCTCTGTTTTCCAACAGAGTAAAATAGGTAGAAGCCACTGCTGATATTAAACTCATCTGTACGGTGCGCATGCCATACTCGGAGGCCAGTAATTCTGCTCTGGCAGATTCATTAAGGCGTCTGTATTTTCCCCAGAAACCAATTTCCCAATTCATTTCCGGATAGGCCGATCCACTACTGCTATTTGAGTTAAAGAGCTGTCCTCCGCCAAAATTTCCTCCCATGGCATTTGCAGAGTATCCAAACGAAGGCCATTGGTCAGCCTTGGTATAACCAAGATTGGCCCTGGCTGCTTCAATTCTGCTGGCAGCAATCAACACATCCTTATTTTCTTTAAGGGCAATTTCAATAAGGTTTTTGAGAGTGGTATCATTAAAGAGTTCCCACCACCTTAAGTTTACTATAGTGTCGGTGGTTATGGTGTCAAATCTATAAGCTTCGGGTCCCTGATATTCAGGCCTCTGAAAATCAGGACCAAGTGTACAACCAGAAAAATAAATGATTGCACTGAAACTGAGAAATATAAATATCTTTTTCATCGCTTAATCATTTTTTTCGTTAGTAACTGTAGCTTCTGCTATTTTCATTTTGTCCCGTTGTTTCTCGTAACCCGCTATCTTCCCAATTAAAACAAACAGCATAGGGTAGAGGAATACACCAAGCAGGGTAGCCAAAGTCATGCCGCCAAGCAAAGCGAGCCCCATAACCTTCCTGGCTTCGGCTCCTGTGCCAGAAGCAACCACCAGAGGAAAGACGCCTAATATGAATGAGAAGGCTGTCATAAGGATAGGACGGAACCTTGATTTGGCTGCTGCTATAGCTGCATCAAATAAACTCAGTCCTTTCTTGAATTCCTCATTGGCAAACTCTACAATTAGAATGGCATTTTTGGCCGCCATTCCGATGAGCATGACAAAAGATACCTGGGCAAAAATATTATTCTCAAATGTTGGACTGATAAGTCGTCCGGCCCATAAAGCGAAGAGGGCGCCAAATATGGCAAAAGGTGTACCCAGCAATATGCTGAAGGGTAGTGACCAGCTTTCGTATTGTGCCGCCAAAATCAGGAAAACAAATACCAGTGAGAATGTGAGAATCATCATTAAGGAGCCTGATGCTTTTTCTTCCTGAAACGACATGGCATTCCAGGTAAAGCCCATATCATTAGGCAAAGACTCCTGAGCTACTTCTTTCAGGGCTTGCCTGGCCTGTTCCGATGTATAACCAGCAGCAGGACCACCGGTTACTTCAACAGATCGGTAGAGGTTGAAACGAGTCGTATAATCAGGACCTGTTATGTTTTCAATAGTTGACAAGGTAGAAAGAGGAACCATTTTATCCACATTATTCTTAATGAAGAAATTGTTGATCTCTTTTTCACTTACCCTGTACTCAGGTTCAGCCTGTATATAGGTTTTATACAATCGACCAAACCTGGTAAAATCGTTGACATAAGCACCGCCCATAAAGGCTCCTATGGTTGAATAAAGATCATTGAGATTTACCCCTAATTTTAGGGCCTTTTCTCTGTCAATGTCCATATATCGCTGAGGTACAGAAGCCTGGAATGTTGTGAAGGCTTTGCCAATCTCTGGTCTTTCATTGGCTGCTTTGATAAATTTCATCGCGTTAGCTTCTAAATACTCAGGAGTATTACCCGCACGGTCTTGCAGCATGATACTAAAACCAGACCCATTACCCAATCCAGGAATAGCAGGAGGTCCGAAAGCAAAACATTGTGCCCCCTTAATCTGAGTAGCAAGTCGCATATTGATTTTATCAATCATTTCCTTAACTGTAATATCTCTTTCCGACCAATGATCCATGGTCACAAACATAAATCCATTGTTGGGTACCATAGAGCCACTGAGCATACTATATCCGGTAGCGTTCAACACGAATTGTACATCCTCATACTCAAGTAAGATTTCCTCAATTTGGTCGGAAATTGCGGCTGTACGTTGAAGGGATGCGGCATTAGGTAGCTGCACATTCACATAAAAATAACCCATATCTTCCTCCGGGATAAATCCTCCGGGTACAAGAGAACCAAATATTCCTGCGCCTATGGTCATCACCACAATAAATATCACACCCCTTTTAATCTTGCGAGTTATGACTTCGGTCATAGATGTATAAGTTACAGTACTCTTATCCATCCACTTGTTGAATTTCCCAAAGAACCAGCCCAGTGGACCTTTATATGGAGTAGGTTCCTTTAGCAGGAGGGAGCAAAGTGCAGGACTTAATGTTAAAGCGTTTACAGATGACACAATTACTGAAACAACAATGGTAATGGCAAATTGCTGATAAAGTACTCCTGTAATACCAGCCATACCGGCTACGGGTATAAACACTGCTATAAGAACCAGTGTGGTTGCAATTACCGGTGCAGTTACTTTCGACATGGCATCCAGTGTAGCCTGTTTAGAGGTCATTCCCTTGGCAATATTTACCTGAACAGCTTCCACTACCACAATGGCATCATCCACCACAATACCGATGGCCAATACAAGTCCAAGCAGTGACAATACATTAATGGTAAATCCTAGCATGGGAAAGAATATAAATGCACCGACCAAGGATACAGGTATTGCCAGTGTAGGTATAAGCGTTGCTCTCCAATCCTGAATAAATACAAAGACCACCAGAATAACCAAAACCAGTGCAATAATCAGTGTCACTACAATGTCTTTAATACCAGCAGTAATGGGTAAGGTGGTATCGAGTCCCACTTCATACTTTACACTTTCAGGAAAGTTGATAGCCAATCGGTCCATTTCGGCGATCACCTGCTGGGCAAGCTCAACTGCATTTGAACCAGGGGCCTGATACAAGGCCACAATGGCACAGGTTTCCGCATTTGACCGTGGAATCATATTATAAGTTTCAACTCCGAGGTTTACGGTGGCGATATCGCCAATTTTAACCTGTGAGCCATCAGGATTGGTCCTGACCACAATGTCTTCAAAAGCTTCCACCGAATTAAAACGGTCAGGTAACCTAACGGTATAAGTAAATTCAGTTCCTGGGGGTGCAGGTTCAGCACCAAACTTTCCACCAGGAACAATCACGTTCTGCTCATTTATGGCTTTCATGATTTCCGGTACTGTAAGGCCCATCTGAGCCAATCGGTCGGGTTTCACCCAAATCCTCATGGAATAATTGGCTGCGCCCATCACATCAACACGTCCAATACCTTTAATTCTGGCCAACTGATCTTTAATATTTATCAGGGCGTAGTTGCCAAGAAAATCCTGGTCGTATCTGCCATCAGAGGTGATTGCCAAAGCCAACATAATATTAGGTAACGACTTCTGTGTAGTCATCCCATACTTAGTAACAGCCTCAGGTAGTTTCGCTGATGCTGCGGATACCCTGTTCTGTGTCAGAACGGTATTCATATCCGGGTCTGTACCCACATCAAAGGATACCTGTATCACCATGGTGCCATCATTGGCATTGGTTGACTTCATGTAAATCATATTGTCCACACCATTAACTTCCTGTTCAATGGGTGTTGCCACAGATTCTTCAACACTAATAGCATTGGCACCAGTATATGTTCCCCTGACTTCCACAATGGGCGGGGTAAGATTCGGGTATTGTTCAATCGCAAGACCGATGAGCGAAACAGCACCAACAATAACAATTACAATGGCCACAACCATGGCCACAACCGGCCTGTGGACAAAAAAGTTCCCTTTATTTTCTTCAGCCATAGTTATTAGTATTTAGTTTCTGATTTGCTCTCAAATTCAACAACTTGTGGGTTCACAACCATTCCTGTACCCACTTTCTGTATGGCGTCGATAACTACCAGGTCATCAACATCCAAACCTGATTTGATTATTTGCATATCTCCTATTCTGCTTCCTAAGGTCACTTGCTGAGCAGCGATGGTATTGTTTTCACCAATTACAAAAACTG
Organism: Bacteroidota bacterium; assembly: GCA_016845175.1. GTDB lineage: Bacteria > Bacteroidota > Bacteroidia > Bacteroidales > F082 > JAERTD01. Next base: position 76,069 of record JAERTD010000033.1, read on the forward strand.
AATACTGACCCTGCAATTCTGACAAACAGCGTTGTGGAATGATTAAAGCATCTTTAGCGTTTTTCAGTTTTACTACTACCTTGGCATATTGACCTGGTCTTAAAAGTCTGTCAGGGTTAGGGAAGGAGGCTTCTATTAGTATAGCTCCGGTTTGAGGATCCACCTCACGGTTAATGAAGTTTACATTACCCTTATGATCAAATAAAGAGCCATCTGCCAGTATAAGTTGAAGTGTTCCTTCATCTCGTGATGCCTCTCTGGTTTCTTGTGGAGTATTCATAACTTCTCTGGCCAGTCGAATATAATCGCCTTCACTGAGAAAAAACTCTACCCTTACACTATCAGTTGTTGAAACCGTATTGAGTATCACAGGATTTGGTTCCTGACCCACAAATTCACCTATTCGTGCCTGTGTTTTTCCAATAGTACCATTGAGTGGGGACTTCATCCAACAGTAGCCCAGTTGTATTTTAGTAAACTCTAGGTTGGACCTCATGGCATCCACATATGCCTGTGAGGCATCGTACTCTGCCTGAGCAGCTACCAAATCACTTTTACTCACCGCATTGATATCTGCCAGTGGTTTAATTCTGTTTAAATCTGATAAGGCTTTTGCGAGCTGTGTTTTTGCCTCCGCCAACTGACTTTCGGTGGCGGCTACCTGAGCCTTGAGAGGTTCTGGGTCAATGGTATACAGCAATTGACCTTTAGTAACTGTGGAACCTTCCTCAAAGTGTATCCCGTGAAGAAAGCCTGTGACGCGAGCGCGTATAGGTATATCCGCATGGCCATATACCTGGCCTACAAACTCCTGATAAATAGGTACATCTTTTTGCAGTACATTGACTACAGTAATGTCTTGGGGAGGAGGAGGGGGTGTTTTATCCTCACCACATGACACAAAGACAAAAGTGAAGAGTAGCGCGAAGCATACCGGAAAAGTTGCAATGGTAAATTTTTTCATAGAAAGAAATGTTGATTAGGTCCGTGATATATGCAAATATGCGAAAAATTAGGCTCTTCTTAGCGAGGTTTAGCAATGGAATAATTAATAATTGTGATTCTATTCAAATTATTGGGAGTCTCTGACATTAAAGAACAATATTGGCCAAGTATATCAATTATTAGCAGGCACATTAAAAATGATGCCCTTGTCGATTCGCCTTTTTCTGAAATCAATCGGATATAATTATTTAAATTATCCAGTTATCTTTGGGTTCTTAACTGTACTCTTAGCCGTTTTTAAAATGATGATAATCAATGATTAAACTTTTTAGAAATATACGAAAAACTATTCTCTCAGAAAACAGGTCTGTTTTATGGAAGACAAACTACTTTAAATATGCTATTGGAGAAATCTTTCTTGTGGTTGTCGGGATATTAATAGCACTGCAAATAAATAACTGGAATGAAAGCAGGAAAATTCAGGCTCAGGGAAATAAAATACTATTCAGTATTCATTCTGATCTGGAAAATTGTAAAAGAGAATTGGAGACAGGTGCCAAATCCAGTATTGTGCTTAGCAATCGTTTAAAGAAAATAGGAATGTATATTGAAGATGATTTACCTTATGATTCAGAATTGGATAGTGCTTTTAGTACACTGTCAAATTGGTTCTCCCCATATTTCTCTTACACATCTTATGAAACACTTAAGGCCAAAGGCGTAAACTTAATTCAGAACGAAGACCTTCGAGAAAATCTGGTATTAATGTATGAACGAAATTTTCCATACATCACTGACGATTATGACCAATTCCTCTGGATTTATGCACAGAATGTGGCTTTGCCTTTAGCGAATAAACATATTGAGAAGAAGTTGATTGATGGATTAGCTCAGCCAAATGACTTTGAAAAGCTAAAAGGAAACATAGAATTTAGAAATATGCTTGCCTACCTTATTCACCGTCATGAAAATGCCTATAATATGTACACGCATTATGGTAAGTCTGTTGATACCCTTCTGGTGGATATTGAAAAAGAACTATCTATTGAGTAAGTGAAGTAAAAACATTGGAATTCCATGGTTTACGGTTACAATTACCCCATTGCATATTTAAAACCTCAGGTAGAAGAGGTTCTTAAACCTTTCGGTCCAATGTTATCTGGGGATCACCAAAAAATGAAGAAAAAGGCCATACAACTCCTTGATGAGTCCGAAGATTTTATAACTGCTGTAGGAGGTATTCGCATGCTGGAAGCCTTTAATGCTCGGGATGAGATCTTATCGCTGGAAGGTGAGCAATTTGCAGTGGGAGATAAAGTGGCGAATACCTTATCTTCAGCCTCTGGAGCTGCATTGGTATTGGCTACTGTTGGTGAGGATGTATCAACCTGGGCTGATGCTCATATGCTTGATGAACCCTTAAGCACTTATATCATCAGGAGTATTGCTGCACAGAGTCTTGTGAATACGATTCAGCTACTTATTAATGAGGTAGTGCCATTGGTAGAAATGGAAAATATCCAAATGAGTCCATTTTTCCAACCCGGATACTGTGGCTGGGTTGTAGAAGACCAGGAAAGGCTGCTTCAATTTTTTCCACCCAATTATTCAGGAATATCTGTGGGCAAGTCATTTCAACTGAATCCACCCTACTCAAGTATCGGTGTAGCAGGACTCGGAAAGAAAGCGCCTCGGAGAATAGATATCTGCGAAACATGTCCTGCTGGCTTATGCCTTTCCAGAGTTTCATACTGATCAATGTAAATCAGCATTAAATGATTACAAATCAGCAGTATATCTAGTGTTAAAAATAGTATATCAGTGTTATAGATTGATATTATCCATATTCATTCTAATGTGAATTTGGGTGTCAAAATGGTTATTTTTGCAAAAAATTCAGGAAAGGTCTGCGAAAATGAACGCAATAAGCCTCTTGATCAATGAAAATAAGCTTTAGGCAAAGGAAAGCATCAACCATATGTCAAAGAATTTATATATAGCAGCAGCAGAAACTGAAGCCGGAAAATCCATGGTTGTTTTGGGTATGATGGATTTTTTATCCAGACATATTACCAAGATTGGTTTTTTCCGACCCATTGTTGGATCAAAGGATACCATGGATAGCCATATCCGATTGATTTCAGAGCATTTCAATTTGAGTTTCGACTATGAAGAGATGTATGGTCTGACCAAGGATGAAATGCTTGTATTGGTGCAAGGAAACGAACCCGATGCCATACAATCAAGCATTCTTAACAAATACAAGCAGCTTGAAGCCAAATGTGAGTTTGTTTTGGTCGAAGGCAGCGATTTTCGTGGACATCTGGCCAATTATGCCTTTGATTTCAACCTCAGGGTAGCTAATAACCTTGGTTGTCCCATTTTATCCATAGTTAGTGGCTACAACAAGTCTGTAAGTGAGATAGCTGATTCCATCCAGATCATGAAATCGGTAATGGCCAGTGAGAAATGTGTGCAGTTGGGAAGCATAGTCAACAGGGCTAAGGAAAAGGATCTGGAAGCCATCCATAATATTCTTCCCAAGTATTTTTCAGAAGAAGATGTGCATTTTGTGATTCCTGAATTACCTGTTTTACAGACATTAACCATGCGTCAGATAGCTGATTCCATGGGTGCTTCAAGGGTATATGGTTCAGATGAGAGTTTGAATTATGATGTGTCCAACTTTAAGGTGTCGGCCATGACACTGGAAAGGGTGCTGGAACATGTTGAAGATGGAACCTTGATGATCACACCTGGAGATCGTATAGATGTTCTAGCAGGCTTATTCATGACCCTGGTGTCTACCAACTTCCCGAAAATTGCAGGGGTTTTGCTGACAGGAGATTTTAATCCAAGCCGTCAATTGCAGTATTTGATGAATGGTTTGAAAACCCTCCCCATATCGGTGCTTAAGGTAACTAGTGATACCTACACCACGGCTATGAATTTAAGCGAAATCCGCCCCTTACTCTTACCAGAAAACGAAAACCGACTGGCTACGGCATTGGGACATTTTGAAGAATATGTAAATGTCGAATCTCTGGCCAATACCATTTCCATTGAAAGTGCCCAGATTACAACACCTCTGATGTTTGAGTATGAGTTGTTTAACCGGGCAAGATCCAAGCGAAAGCATATTGTTTTACCCGAAGGACTTGATGAAAGGATACTCAAGGCGGCCAGCATTTTATTGAGTAGAAATGTGGTTGACTTAACCCTGCTGGGTAATGAAGAAGAAATACTCAAAAAAGCAGCTAGCTTAAGGGTAAACATTGAGGGAATCCATATTATTGATCCTTACGATAATGATTTGATTGGAGAGTATGCTGCAGAATACTACAAACAACGCAAGCATAAGGGAGTTACCAAAGAAGCTGCCCACGATATTATGCATGATGTGAGCTATCTGGGCACCATGATGGTACATAAGGGCCATGCTGACGGTATGGTTTCAGGAGCTGCTCATACCACACTGCACACCATACGACCATCATTTGAGTTTGTTAAAACTAAGCCTGGTGTATCCATAGTCTCCAGTTCCTTCTTCATGTGTCTGGAAGACAGGGTGCTGGTATATGGTGATTGCGCTGTTAATCCCAATCCAAATTCTGAGCAATTGGCCGATATTGCTATTAGCTCAGCTGATACAGCTCTAATGTTTGGTATTGACCCGCGTATCGCCATGTTATCCTATTCAACAGGACAATCAGGCAAGGGCATGGATGTAGAAAAGGTTCGTGAAGCCACTAAAATTGTTAGGGAGCGAAGACCTGAACTAATGGTTGAAGGCCCCATACAATATGATGCAGCCATTGATGCTTCTGTAGCCAGCGCAAAAATGCCTGACTCTAAAGTGGCTGGAAAAGCCACCATATTTATTTTCCCAGACTTGAATACGGGCAATAACACCTATAAGGCTGTTCAAAGATCTGCTAATGCTGTGGCCATAGGCCCTGTATTACAAGGCTTGAATAAACCGGTCAATGACCTGAGCCGGGGTTGTCTGGTGAAAGATATCGTGAATACAGTAGTGATTACTGCCATACAGGCCCAGGAAGATTCGAAATAATAGATTTATACCCTTTTCTTAAGATTTCTTTAGTCACCAAAATTACTTTTGGATAGGCGAATGTAATGTGTTACGCAGTTTAACAATTGGTTTTTTATCAGTAATTATGGCTGCTTTTATGCCTTAAACCTTAGTCACCACTTCCTTTTTGATAATGCCTTAATTCATTATTAATCAGACAGATTTGTTTTGTTGTAGTAATAAAATAGCCTGGTCATCAGCTGCTGTATAACTATTGTGAATGGTGATTTTTTGTGTTTGACTTTGAACCTTGACTTCTTTGCATTCGAATTCGATTTTGAATACGAATAGTCAAACTAAAATAATTGTTATGAAATCAAAACCAACTTTTTATTCGAAGCTTGTAATGATGCTTTTTACGCTGCTGTTCAGTGCGGGTGTAAGCTTACAAGCACAAACCTACGACATCTTCATTTGGACTGTAGATCAAAATATGCTGGCCATGGGCGATGTTACCGTAGAACTTGACGGTGAGGTAATTGTCACCACCGGCGGTCCCATGGGAGGCGAAGCCATCTTCATGAATAAGGCCCCAGGAACTTACCCTTATACAGCAACCAAAGCAGGTTTTGTTACTGTAAATGGTTCAGTAACAGTGGTAGATCAAAATGCCACTGACTTTGCAGTCATGGTGCCTGCTTTATATGATATCTTCATCTGGACCGTGGATCAGAATATGCTGGCCATGGGCGATGTAACCGTAGAACTTGACGGTGAGGTAATTGTTACCACCGGCGGTCCCATGGGAGGCGAAGCCATCTTCATGAATAAGGCACCCGGTACTTATAGTTATACTGCAACTAAAGCTGGATTTGTAACGGTAAATGGTTCTGTGACTGTAGTGGATCAGAACGCTTCTGATTTTGCAGTGATGGTGCCTGCCTTATACGACATTTTCATCTGGACCGTGGATCAGAATATGCTGGCCATGGGCGATGTAACTGTGGAACTGGACGGTGAAGTGATTGT
>JAERTD010000034.1 GCA_016845175.1 Bacteroidota bacterium
AATTGGCTACGATTATGAAAGTTAAATCCTGCAATTTTATTTAAAGCAATATCTTTTGCACTTTCCTTTAACTTTTCAATTTTAGGTAAATAGTCAAGTACCTTTTGCTTGCTTGGAGCAAGTACGCAATCTAATCGTCTAAGTACTGTCATTGGTAAAATAACTTTACCGTAATCTGCTCTTTTATAATCGCCTCTGAGAAGGTTTGCAACTTCCCATATTTTATCTGACTTTTCTTTAAAGTTCTTCATCTATATTTCAATTCCTTTCGTTCAATTTACCAAAGCTTCAAAGATACTCCGAATCTGCGGGGAGGCAAAAAATAGCTCTTTTTGTTTTTTAGGGTTTGCCTGTGTGTTGGCAAAAACCAAATGTGCTATTTGTGCGGTGGCTACCCCAACTGTCCCGAAGGGCAGAAGCGCGGTGGCAAAAACTAATTTTTTCTTGCACCAACTTTCATTCAATGCTCTTTATTTATCCGCTTATTATTTCAATTTGTCAATCTAACTTTTCTATGTGCATCTCGGTCTTTGCCTTGCATACAACTATGTTGTATGTGTAATTCCATTTATATCGCTTTTACCCCTTGAAAACTTACATTTATACTCCATATGCGTATGTATAACACAATGCTTAGTTGAACTAATCTCATCATATCGATTGAAAAAAATGGAATGGCTTGTTCATCATCTAGCAGGTCGAGACCAAAGCTATGGAAATTTTCGCTTCCCTGCGCATATAAAGCAGCTTAATTATTTCAACCTAAGCATCATAGGCACCTCTCCTGTACAAACCCTCATTTCTTATCTTTGCCTATTTAACACACACATTATGATCAAGAAACTCTTCCTAAGCCTTTGTCTGCTAAGTTTGTCGGTGGCAGGCATCTCCCAAAGCTTTTCCATCGAAGGCACCCTGCTGGGGCAGGCCAATAAAGCCGTTTACCTCATCGATTTCAAGGGAGAAAACAGATCCATCATCGACACAGTGTATACGGATATGAGTGGTACTTTTTCCATCCCCATGACGGAAGATATGGAAAAGGGTATGTATTTGCTGGGCACACCCGAAGGACAAATGATCGAACTGATTTTCCACAACGAAAGCATACAGTTTGTGGCCTCTGGGAGCGGTGAAGACCAGCAGGTACAGATTATCAGCTCCATCGAGAATATGATTTATTATGATTATCTGTACAGCAAAGGCGCCTATTTGTACAAAAATGAATTGTTGCATCCCATCATTCAACTTTACCCAGCCGATGAGACCTTTTACCAGCAGGCCCTGGATACCTATAGGAACAACCAGGAGGAACTGAAGGAAAGACTAAGAAGTCTGGGAACTGAAAACCCGGGTACTCTGGCCTCCAGATACATCGCTGCTGATGCACCCCTTTTCTTCGATCCCACCCTGGAGGAAGCCGCTCTGAATGCTTTTCAAAAAACCCATTATTTTGATCAGGTGGATTTCAATGACAGCATTCTCATCAGGGGCAGCATTTTGACCTCCAAAATAGTAGATTATCTCACCTTGTATCAGTTTGGGGTGAACAGCCAGGAGGAATTGGAAAATCAAATGCTACGGGCGGTGGACACCATCATGTTGAAGGCAGAGATCCATCAATCGGTATATGAATTCGTTATCGATTTCGTGGTCAATGGTTTCACCAGTATAGGCTTCGATAAAGGCCTGGAGCATATCGCCCAACAAAGCAAACTGGAACAATTTTGTGTGAATTCAGAAAGAAAAAAAGAGTTGGAATCGCGTTTGGATCTGGTAAGAAAGCTTGCTGTTGGCAAAACAGCACCTGCCTTTGAAACCACCTCCGTTAGCGGAGAAAACATAGTCCTCAATGACATTAAAGCCAAAAAAACGATTTTAGTATTCTGGGCCAGCTGGTGTCCCCATTGTGATGCCATTTTACCTGTATTGAAAGACTGGTATGCCCAATATACCAGAGAGGAACTGGAAGTGGTGGCCATTTCGGTGGATGATCATGCAGCAGATTATAATGAAGCCCTGGACACTTACAATTTTGATTGGATCAATGTGGGCAATTTGAAGGGATGGGATGGTCCGGTCATTATGGCCTATGGGATAGCAGCCACACCCAGTATTTTCATTCTCGATGAAAACAAAAGCATTATCGGAAAACCCAATTCGGTAAGTCAGTTGAATGAGATGATGGCACCCTAGTCTTCTGAAGCCAGAACATCCACTATATGAGCCACTTTTAAAGGAAGCTTGTGCTTTTTAATATAGGAAGCCTGATGCATCAGACAGGAAGAGTCGGCTGAAACGATATACTCCGCTCCGGTATCCAGGGCAGCATGAACCTTTTGTTCGGCCATAGCTGTGGAAATGGCTTCAAATTTCACGGAAAATGTGCCTCCAAAGCCACAACATGTATCGCTGTTTTCCATTTCCAGTAATTCCAGACCTTTCACATTTCTCAGGAGGGTCTGAGGTTCATCGTTGAGTTTGTATTCGCGGATGGCTGCACAGGATTCATGGTAGGTTACCTTATGCTCAAAAACCGCCCCCACATCTTTCTTCTGCAATACATTCACCAAGAAATCGGTCACCTCATAAATATTGCGCTGCAATTGTTTATACTCATTGTGGAAGGCCGTATTATAAAACAGCTCATCATAATTATTCTTGATATATCCGATGCATGAAGCGGTTGGGCCTACTATGGGTCGGTTATTGCTGAAATCCGTCAGGAACTTCTCTCCCAACTTCTTGGCATCATCCCAAAATCCACTGTTGAAGGCCATCTGACCACAACAGGTTTGTTTGGGGTTATAATGAACCTTCACCCCTGCCCTTTCCAGCACCTTTATCATATTAAAGCCGGTTTGGGGATACACCTGATCGATAAAGCAAGGAATAAATAGGTCTACTTCCATGAAATAATTTTATACAAAGTTATAAAAAGCAGGTCTTGTTTACACTTCTGATGGCCATCTTAATTAACAATTCCCAAACGTTTCATATCCTCCCAAAACCCCGGGTATGATTTCTGCACCACCTTTGGTTCTTTAATCTGTACCTGATTATAAACCAAGACTAAAGCTGCCAGCGACATGGCCATTCGATGGTCGCCACGGGAATGAAAAACAATGGGTTCCGCGCTTCTTTTGCTTGACGCATATTCAAGGCTCAGCTTTTCCCCATCCTCCTTAAAAACAACACCCAGAGGTTTTAGTGCCTCTTGCAAGCTGGCGATTCTGTCAGATTCCTTGTATTTGAGATGATCAATACCTGTGAACTCAGCCTTGATTCTGTGTGCGGCACAGCTCACAATGACTGAGGGCGCAATATCCGGACAACTACTGAAATCGTAGTTGAAAGTTTCCGCCATAGTAAAGGATTTCTTCAGACTCAATCCGCCCTTCTCAAATTTAGAAGTCACACCCAGCTTCTCAAAAATATCAGGCAATACACTATCCCCTTGCAGGCTATCCTGCTGCAATCCTTCAAGAAATACCTCACCGTTTTTTGATAGGGATACCATCTGATACCAATAGGAAGCAGAACTCCAGTCACCTTCCACTTCATAGGAAGCTGCCGCATAGCTACCTTCCTGAATGATAATTTGCTCATCTGAAAGACTTACTGAAGCATCCATCTGCTCCATCAGCCTTGCTGTCATTTCGATATAGGACCTTGATACCAGCTTCCCTTTAAATCTAATTTGTAAACCACCCTCCAAATAGGGAGCTATTAGCATCAGAGCGGAGACAAATTGACTGCTTTGGCTGGCATCCACCTCGATAGTTCCACCGCTCAATTCCGCATACTGTATTCTGAGTGGTGGATATTGAGCATGTTCGGCATATTCAATATGGGCTCCAAGGGCTCTCAAGCCCTCCACCAGTGGGGCTATGGGGCGATTCCTCATGCGCTCACAGCCAGTCAGCAATCCACGTTGGGAATCAAAAGCCAGCAGGGCCAGCAGAAAGCGCATGACAGTACCTGCATTGCCTGTATCCACAATTAAAGGGATATCTGATACCCCACATACCTTTATGTGCCTGAGTAGTTTGAGCAAGCGTTGGGTATCCTCCGCTTCCGACATCCCATGAATACCAAAGGACTCACCGGCAATGGCTTCCATGATCAACAATCGGTTGCTGATACTTTTAGAAGTGGGCAAGATGACTTTCCCGGAAAAAGCATCAGTTGCTTTGGTGAGTGTGAGCGTATCCACTTTAAGAGCTTATGGATTGATGAATATAATATTTGATGCTGTTGATGACCATTGGATTGTCAACTTCGATGTTGTGAACAGCTTTACCAATCTTTTTGATGAGGCTGAATTGTAGTTTTCCTTCCCTCACCTTTTTATCATGGCGCATCAATTCCATGAACTCAGGAATATGCTTTTCTTGGATGTCTAGTCTATCAAAGCTTTTGTCAATCATGCCTTCAATTTCTGGCAATAACACACAATCCTCACCATAGAGTTGAGAGGATATCCAGGATTCACATATCATGCCTGCTGCCACGGCCTTACCATGGGTAATGGGTGTGGCTGTTTTAAGAAAGAAACTTTCAAAAGCGTGTCCGATAGTATGTCCGAAATTCAGGTTTTTACGTATGCCCTTCTCATGGGTATCATAACGAACAATATCGATTTTATCCTTGGCGGCCTTGATGATGATTTTGTTCCATTCCTCAACTTCCTTATACGACTTACCATCAAGCATGCGCCACAAATCCCTGTCCATGATCAGTGCATATTTGATCACTTCTGCATAGCCCGATTGCCATTCGACACTTTCTAAAGTCTTTAAAAAAACCGGATCCACAATCACAGCAATGGGGTCGGTAAACAGACCTACCTGATTTTTAAAGCCACTGAAATCGACACCCGTTTTACCTCCGATGGCTGCGTCGATCATACCCAACAAAGTAGTTGGGAAATTGATGAACTGGATACCCCTTTTATAGGTAGCCGCCACAAAGCCTCCGATATCAGAAACCACGCCACCACCCAGATTGACCAGGAGAGCATCTCTATCCACTTTGAGATCAGTAAGGGCCTGCCAAATATCAATGGATTGTTCAATATTTTTAAATCCTTCACCGCTGCGGATCTCAACCACACCACTGAATTCGAACTCATTAAGAAATTCCTCAAAGACGGGCAAACAGTATTTTCTCACATTATCATCAACCAATACAATCATGCGGGGAAACTTCTTCAGCAGTCTTTTCGAATGCTTCAAAGCGCCTTCTCCTATCACAAAGGATACCGGTTTTGAATCTATGATCACAGGTGTACTGTTCATGCGGCAAATATAATCCACAAAACAGAATTCCAGCCTAAATTCAGACTATTTATTGTTGGAGTATAGCAAGGCTTACAAAACAGACACTTTCTGTTCAAGGATTTAAACTACTGATTTAGAAAGAATCAGATGGTTTACCGGTAGGCAGCCATAAGCAATTCAAGGTCTCTGAAGGGCAAATCATACAAATCACTGATGTGCTTGTTGGTGAGTATACCATTGTAGAGATAAATACCTTTTCCGAAGGCGGCATCCCTTTTGAGCAGTTCATCTATGCCACCCATATCCGCCATGGTGAGTAAGAGCGGTGTCAGGAAATTGCTTAGGGCAAAAGAGGCTGTATGAGGCACTCTGGAAGCAATATTGGGCACGCAATAATGGGTCACGCCATGGGCCTGAAAAACCGGATACTGATGGGAAGTCACCTTGGAGGTTTCAAAGCAGCCACCCTGATCAATACTCACATCTATGACCACTGAACCTGCTTTCATTTGTTTCACCATATCTTCGGTAATCAAACAGGGACTCACCCCGCAGGAAGCATGTTTGGCTGCTATGACCACATCTGCCTGCCTCAGAGCGTTCATGATAAGATCGGGTTGTAAGGTAGCCGTATAGACTCTTGAGCCCAGATGACGTTGTATAGCCCTGAGTTTGTAAGTGGAATTATCAAATACTTTCACCTGAGCCCCCATACCCATAGCACTTCTGATGGCGTATTCAGCAACTGTACCTGCACCTATTACCACTACCTCGGTGGGCCTGATGCCGGGGAATCCTCCCAACATAACCCCATTGCCATAATTGCGGTCGCAAAGGTATTCTGCAGCCACCAGCACGGCAGTATTACCCACAATCTCGCTCATGGATTTAATAACCGGGAAGGCTCCACTCTTATCCTGTATGTTTTCATAGGATATGGCCTTGGTCTTTTTCGCCATCAGTGAAGTAAAGAATGATTTTTCACGGTTGGGAAGAAAAAGGGAAGATATAATGGTTTGCTGGTTGCCCAACATATCAATCTCTTCGGTGGTTGGGGGTGCAATTTTCAGGATCATATCCGCCTTGAAGGCCTCTTCAGCTGTGCTAACCACCTCAGCCCCTGCATCTGCATAATGAGTATCTAAAAAATGTGAGGAGGCTCCGGCATTGGCTTCTATGAGCACCCGATGTCCATTCTCAACCAGAATATTCACAGCCGATGGAACCAAAGCAATACGTCTTTCATTAGCCGATTGCTCTTTGGGTAAACCTATTACCAATTGATTTTTTTTCGGTCGTTTCTCAAGTACCTCTTCCTGAGGCAGGAGCTGCTCCTTACCTGAGAACTGCACAAAACCCTTGGCCTTATCATTCATAGGATATGCTTATGATCATGGTTTGACAGGGAAAAAATCTGATTTAGGATGTTCTTTCTTCCAGACTGATGATCCGTTCCTCGTTTTCACCCACTTCAATCAATAGATATACGTAAGAATCGGGCAAAAGTTCCAAAATTAATTCCGGCCACTCAATGAAACAATAGTGATCACTGAAGAAATATTCCTCATATCCAATATCATAAACTTCGGTGAGTTTCTTCACACGGTATAAATCGAAATGGAAAACCGTGTCACCACCCTGGCTTTCATATTGATTGACCAGGGCAAAAGTTGGGCTGTTTACTACATCTACCACTTCCAATTGCTCACAAATGGCTTTGATCAAAGTGGTTTTTCCAGCTCCCATCTTGCCTGAGATAGCCAGAATTCGTTGTGAATCCATAAAATCCAGAATGGTAGAAGCTGCCGCCTCCAATTCCTTCAGGCTGTTAACGATGATTTGTTTCTGTTGCATTATTTTGGACTCAATGTTATGAACGGAATCAATGCTTCTTCAAGCGAAATCCCCCCGTGTTGGAACGTATTTCGATAGTATTTCGCATAGTAATTGTAGTTGTTGGGATAGGCAAAGAAATCACCTGATCGTGCAAATACAAAACTGGTGCTTACATTTAACTTGGGCAGGAAATATGCTTCAGGATCAGTTATTTCAAACACTTGTTTCTTATTGTACGCCAGACTCTTACCAAACTTATACCTAAGGTTGGTATTGACATTCCTGTCGCCCACAATCTTTATGGGATCGGTTACTTTGATGGATCCATGATCAGTGGTAATCATCAGTTTCACATCCTTGTCGGCCAGGTATTTGATGATGTCAAAAAGTGAAGAATGCTCAAACCAGGATTGCATCAGCGAACGATAGGCTCGCTCATCATCTGCCAGTTCACGGATAATTTCCATTTCAGTTCGGGCATGGGAAAGCATATCCACAAAATTATACACAATGATATTAAAGTCATTGTCCATAAGGTTGCTGATGTTCTCAAACAATTTCTTTCCGGCATCCAGGTTCAGGACTTTATTATAGGAAGTCTTGGTACTCTTACCGTAACGCTTTAACTGTTCCTCCAGCAACTCGTGTTCAAATTTATTCTTGGTTCCTTCCTCATGTTCATCCACCCAATACTGTCTGAATCGTTTTCGGATATCATTGGGCATCATACCTGAAAAGATGGCATTTCTGGCATATTGGGTAGTAGTAGGCATGATACTGTAATACAGTTCATCCTTATCCACACGGAAGAATTGCTCAATCATAGGTTGTATGGCCTTCCACTGATCGTATCGCAGGTTATCGATGAGCAGTAAAAAGGTTTTATTGGACGGATTGAGGTCAGGAAAGATTTTGTCTTTAAAAAGGGTATGTGACAAGGTAGGTTTGTCATCCACATTACCGTACAACCAATCCTTATAATTGCTTTCATAGAATTTGCAGAAAGCACTATTGGCCTCATTCTTCTGCATATTTAAGACTTCCAGTATGCCTTCATCGTCCGATTGTTCGAGGTTGACTTCAAATCGTACCAGTTTCTTATAAATATCAGTCCAGTCCTCGTGCGACAGATGGTCCATCAATTGCATGCTCAGTTCTCTGAACTGTTGCTGGTAATTCATGGTAGCCTTTTCTCCGGCCAGTTTACGGTTTTCAAGGTTTCGCTTTAGCGAGAGCAATATCTGACTGGGCTTCACCGGCTTAATCAGATAGTCGGCAATATTGGAACCAATGGCATCTTCCATAATAGACTCTTCCTCACTCTTGGTGATCATCACCACAGGCAAATTGGGAAAGTCTGTTTTCAGGCGTTCGAGAGTTTCTATCCCACTCAACCCAGGCATCTGTTCGTCCAGGAACACAATATCATAATGATGCTGCCCTAATAAATCGAGGGCTTCATCACCACTGTTCACGGCATCCAATGCGTAACCTTTTTCTTCCAAATATATGATGTGGGGTTTGAGTCTGTCAATCTCATCATCTGCCCATAAAATCCTTATCTTACTCATGTCTTTTATTTATAGAACCATTAGCTTTGTATGTTCTAAATGCAAATAACGAGTTATTATTGTTCCATGCATTTTAGGACTCACACAAATTTAACATAATTTATGATGGCTGCTCCCCGTAACAAACGCAAAATCTTCAATGATCCGGTATATGGATTTATTGGTATCCACAACGATTTGCTGTTCGATATCATCGAGCATCCTTACTTTCAACGGCTGCGCAGAATCAAACAACTGGGACTGACCCATCTGGTTTATCCCGGGGCCTTGCATACCCGTTTTCACCATTCCATGGGAGCCATGCATTTGATGACAAAGGCCTTGCTGGAACTACAATATAAGGGACACGAATTGTCGGAAGAGGAGGTATTTGGTGCACAGGCAGCCATGTTGCTGCATGATATTGGTCACGGGCCATATTCACATGCCCTGGAAAACAGCATGGTCAATGGTATTAATCATGAAAACATTTCCCAACTCTTTTTGTCACAATTGAATGGCTTTTTTAATGGGGAACTGGAATTGGCCATCGATATTTTTAATCAAAACTATCACAAGTCCTATCTCAGTGAATTGTGTAGTGGTCAGTTTGATATGGACCGCCTCGATTATCTGAAAAGAGACAGCTTTTTCACCGGTGTTTCCGAAGGAGTCATCAATTATGAGCGCTTACTCAATATGATCAACCTTCGTGATGGCTCATTGGTTATTGAGGCCAAGGGCATATATTCAGTTGAGAAATTCATAACCGCCAGAAGGCTGATGTACTGGCAGGTGTACCTCCATAAAACTGTTGTTGCTGCTGAGTTCATGATCATGAAGCTGCTCAAACGAGCCAAAGAAATAAGAGCAGATGACAAACAACTATTTGCCACTCCTGCCCTGGATTTCTTTCTAAGAGATGAAGTAACTGAAGAAGCCTTTACACATGATCCTCAGGTATTGCAACATTTTGCTTTACTGGATGACTATGATGTATTTACCTCCATGAAAATGTGGTGTACGCATCCCGATAAGGTATTATCCAAACTGAGTGCGAGTATCGTTAACCGCCGACTTTTTAAAGTTGAAATGCAAAATCATCCGTTTACAGAAGACTATCTGGCCACCCTGCATCAAAAAACCAAAAGAACCTATGGCATCAGTGAACGTGAGGCCTCTTATCTCTGTTTTCATGACAAAACTACCAATGCAGCCTACCGGGCAGGCAGTCATCACATTAAAATACTTTTTAAAGATGGTAGCGTAAGGGACATTGCAGAAGCCACCGACGAACTCAATATCAATCTTCTGTCCAAGCCCCAAACCAAGTATTTTGTTTGCTATCCCAAGGATATATCCTAGCTGATAGCTGGATTTGTCCACTTTTTCAGTCATTCGGATGTGTTCGAAATTTGTATCTTGCGGCAAAATTGAAATGCATGAAATTTACCGCACAACAAATAGCTGATGCCTTGCAAGGTAAGGTTGAAGGGAATGCTGAGGCAGAAGTATCTAACCTATCTAAAATAGAAGAAGGAAGCCCTGGCACACTCAGTTTTTTGGCCAATCCCAAATACACCAGTTATATATATACCACCCAAGCCTCCATTGTAATTGTTAATGAAGATTTTGAAGCTGAAAAAGATATTCAAGCCACACTGATACGGGTTAAAGATGCCTATGGTTCCTTTGCCACGCTGTTGGAAATGTACCAGCAAGCCAAGGGAAAAAAGGAAGGTATTTCTGAAAAAGCTCATATTTCACCCAGTGCTACCATCGAAGAAGGTGCCTATATTGGAGAATTTGTTTCCATAGGCGATCACGTTTTTGTGGGCAAACAAGCACAAATTCATCCCAATTGCAGCATTGGAGCCAATTGTAAGATTGGTGAAGAGAGCATCTTATTTGCAGGTGTAAAAGTGTATGATGACTGCCTTATTGGTAATGAATGTACTCTGCATGCAGGCGTAGTTATTGGCGCTGATGGTTTTGGATTTGCACCACAGGACGACAACAATTACCGCAAGGTTCCCCAGATAGGGAATGTGATCATTGAAGACAGGGTTGAAATCGGAGCCAATACCTGTATCGACAGGGCTACCTTAGGCTCAACAATTATAAGGAGAGGCGCTAAAATCGACAACCTGATTCAGATCGCGCACAATGTGGAGATTGGAGAAAATACAGTAATAGCAGCACAAACCGGTATATCGGGATCAACGAAAATTGGAAAAAACTGTATGATTGGCGGACAAGTAGGTATTATTGGCCACCTCAATATCGCTGATGAAGTGAAAATTGCTGCCCAATCGGGGATCGGGAAAAGCCTGAACACAGCAGGTGACATTGTGGAAGGATCACCGGCCTTTTCTGTACGCGATTTCCAGCGTTCCTATATTCATTTCAGGCGTTTTGATCGCATTGTGAAGCGCATTAACGATCTCGAACACAAAGTAAAGGACCAATAAGCAGAGATTGAGTTTGCCAGCCTTGTGGCTAATAATCAGCAGCAAGCCTGATTTTGAAAATTTAGTACTTTTGCCCACTTTAGAAAACCCTTGAACAGAATCGCTTAAACATATTTATGTCTGAAAAACAAAAGACTATTAGTAAACCCGTGACCATTCAGGGACTGGGACTACATACAGGTCAGACCGGCAATATGACCTTTAACCCGGCACCTGCCAATCATGGAATCAAATTCAGGCGCATTGATCTTGACAACAAACCCATCATAGATGCACACATCGATAATGTGGTAAGTACTGCCCGGGGCACAACCATTGGTGTCAATGGGGTGCTTGTGTATACCATTGAACATGTCCTGGCCGCCTTTGCCGGAAAAGGAATTGACAATGTCATGATCGACCTCGACATGGAGGAAATTCCCATTATGGATGGTTCTTCCAGACATTTTATCAAGGCCATCGAAGAGGTGGGCACCAAGATGCTGGCAGCCAAACGCGACTTTATTGTTATCAAGGAACCCATTGAATATGAGATTCCTGATAAAAAGATAAAAATGCTGGTGGAACCTGCCAACGACTTTTCAGTTAGTGTGGTAATCAATTATGAATCCAAGGTTTTGGGTGAGCAGGTGGCACGTATGAGAACCATTGATGATTTTGCCGATGAAATATCGACTTGCCGGACTTTTGTATTTCTGCATGAACTGGAATTCCTGTTGAAGAACAACTTGATCAAAGGCGGCGATCTGAGTAACGCCATCGTATTTGTCAACCGACGGGTAAACCAAAGCGAGCTGGACCGACTGGCAGAATTATTCAATAAACCCAAGGTAAAGGTTAAGAACGAAGGTATTTTAAACAACCTGGATCTTAATTTTGAAAACGAACCCGCCCGTCACAAATTACTGGATGTTGTGGGTGACCTTGCCTTGCTAGGCAAACCAATCAAAGGACATATAACGGCCTATCGACCTGGCCATCAAACCAATACAGAATTTGCAAAAATTATTCAAAAAAAATTAAACAACAAGATTATGCTTAAGAAACCTCCTTTTGATGTTTATGCGGAACCTGTTTATGATATCAATCAAATAAAGGCCATACTACCCCACCGTCCTCCATTTCTTTTGGTCGACAGGGTACTCGAACTGACGGATGATCATATTGTGGCTTCAAAAAATGTATCCATGAATGAACCATTTTTTGTAGGCCATTTTCCTGATGAACCTATTATGCCAGGCGTATTACAAGTGGAAGCCATGGCTCAGGCAGGTGGTATTTTTGTACTAAACCAGGTTGAAAACCCTGAACTCTATTCTACTTATTTTCTTAAAATAAATGATGTGAGATTTCGTTCAAAGGTAGTTCCTGGTGATGTACTCATTTTTTCCATCGAATTATCAGCTCCCATCAAGCGTGGAATTTGCTCAATGAACGGCAAAGCATATGTTGGAAACAAACTGGTGATGGAAGGCCAGCTAACCGCTCAAATTGTAAAGAATAAGGACAAATAATATACGTCATGAATCAACCATTAGCATACGTTCATCCCCAGGCAAAAGTTGCTCCCAATGTGGTTATCGAACCCTTTGTTAACATTGAAAAGAATGTGATCATAGAGGAAGGGACCTGTATAGGCTCCAATGTAACCATTATGGAAGGTGCCCGCATAGGCAAGAATTGCAGAATCTTCCCAGGGGCTGTTATATCAGCCGTACCACAGGATCTGAAATTTGATGGTGAAGAAACTACCGTTAAAATCGGTGATAATGTGATTATCCGTGAGTTTGTTACCATCAACAGGGGAACAAAAGCCAATAACGAAACTGTAATTGGAAACAACTGTTTGCTAATGGCTTATGTACATATTGCTCATGACTGTATCCTGGGCGACAATGTCATACTTGCCAATGCCTGTAACCTTGCAGGACATATAACTATTGATGACTGGGCCATCATCGGAGGTTTAGCCGCAGTGCATCAATTTGTACATATCGGGGCTCATGCCATGATCTCCGGAGGTGGCATGGCTCGTAAAGATGTCCCTCCATTTGTGAAGGCCGGACGTGAACCCCTGGCTTTTGCGGGAGTTAATTCAATCGGTCTGAGGCGACGCGGTTTTTCAGATGAAAGAATCAATCAAATACAGGAAATTTATCGCATACTTTTCCTCAGAGGTAGAAATATTACCCAAAGCATCAATTATATTGAAGCCAATATTCCTGCAACACCAGATCGTGATGAGATCTTAAGTTTCATTGCCAATTCACAAAGGGGTGTAATGAAGGGCTATACAAGAATGAAAGACAGAATTTAGGGAGAGGTTGCTAGGGTCAACCTCCTATTAATTTAACACATCAGCAATAATAATTGCATTAATAATACAATCATATGGCAACAACGGCAGATTTTAGAAATGGCTTATGTATCGAGCATAATGGCGAATTATGGACTATAGTGGAATTCCAGCACGTTAAACCTGGCAAAGGGCCTGCATTTGTAAGAACCAAATTAAAGAATGTAAAAACCGGCAGGGTATTACCTAATACTTTTACAGGTGGAGTGAAAATTAATGTTCAACGTGTGGAAAGAAGGACGTATCAGTACCTGTATAACGATGGCGATGACTATCATTTTATGAATACAGAGACCTATGAACAGACCTTCATCCCTAAGGATTTGGTTCCCGCACCACAATTACTCAAAGAAGGCCATGAAGTTAATATTGCTTCACATGCAGAAACCGATGAGATCTTAACCTGTGAGATGCCAACTTATGTTGTACTGGAAATTGAATATGCTGAACCGGGTGAAAGAGGCAATACTGCCACCAATACTTTTAAAGATGCAAGGCTTGAAACAGGAGCTGATATAAAAGTACCCTTGTTTATCAACACCGGCGATAAAGTTAAAGTAGACACAAGAAACGGAGAATACTCAGAACGAGTTAAAGAATAATCCATGAATTTCCCAACATCTTTGCCCATCGCCAATATAGCCCAATTGATCGAGGCGCAAATTATTGGCAATGAAGAAAATACTGCCATTGGATTAAACGAGTTGCATGTGGTAAGACCAGGTGATATCACTTTTGTGGATCACCCAAAGTATTACAACAAAGCCCTGAATTCCAAGGCCACCATTATCATCATTAATAAAGAAGTTCAAGTGCCGGAAGGAAAAACACTATTACTTCATGATGCACCCTTTGATGCATTTATGAAACTTATCCTGCACTTCAGACCCTTTGAGCCCAGTCAGCAGATGATCAGTCCGAGTGCTGAAATAGGTGAGGGAACAGTGATTCAGGCAGGTGCTTTTATAGGTAACCATGTGAAAATTGGCAAGAATTGTATCATCCATGCCAATGTGAGCATCTATGATCATTGCGAATTGGGCGATGATGTGATCATCCACTCCAACACCGTCATCGGTGGTGATGGTTACTATTTTCAGAAACGGAAAGATGGCTTTGTAAAGTTTCATTCGGGTGGCCGCGTGATACTGGAAGATAAAGTTGAGATAGGCGCTTCCTGCAGCATCGACAAAGGGGTTACCGGAGATACCATTATCGGTTTGGGAACCAAAATGGATAACCAATGCCAGGTGGGTCATGATACGGTTATTGGCAAACATTGTCTGATAGGCGCTTTTGCAGCTATAGCAGGTGTCACCGTTATTGAAGATGATGTGATTCTATGGGCCAGAGTAGCTGTTAACAAAGATATTGTTATTGGCAAAGGTGCTGTTTTGCTTGCTACATCTGCAGTGGACAAATCCATTGAAGGCAATACTACCTATATGGGATCTCCCGCCATTGAAGTAAGAAAATACTGGAGACAGTTTGTAGCCATGAAGCAACTTCCCGATATTATTAAGAAGATCAAATAAGAAAGACTAGGAGTCTTGTATTTGTTCGGGTTCCTTTTGATCTGTATGGTACAGATCCAGGGCTACAATAATGGCCAGGAATCCCCAGAACGGAACCGATAGTTTATCGGTGTCGAGGAAGTTATTAAGGAAACCATGCGTAAAATAGGTTATCAGACCTAAGGTGGTGATCATACTCAGTATCTTAACCTCAAGATCTCCCTTCTTATACACTCTTAATCCAATGGTGATGGAACTGGTCATTAGAACTAAAAAGATGATCATACCGGGCAGACCCCGTTCAGCCATAGGCCCCAGATATTCACTGTGTGCATTCCCTTTATCGCCAAGATTAGTACTGATAATGGTTTTTTCCTTGGAACGCTGATAGGGGGCGTATACAAACTGATAGGTTCCTGGTCCCCAACCAACCACCGGCCGCTCCTGGAACAACCTTATAGCTGCTTGCCATCGGTTTATTCTTTCCAGATTGGAAGCATCGGATGTAATATTGGAAATGGATTGTATATGTTCGATGAAATTCTGTGAGGAATCCTGTTTGTTCTTTTCAAGCCTGTCCATAATCTGGTGTTCGAAAACAAAAAACAGGGTGATTAATGTGATGCCTGTAAGGAAGACCCAGTAAAACCTGATCCTGAGTAATATCATAAAAAACACAGCAACACCCACTGCCACACTGATCCATGCGGCTCTACCATAGGAGAATATAATACCAACGATCAAAATCCCGATAGCGATCAGACTTATCACCACAGTCCTTGGTCGGTTACCAGGGTAAAATAATAATCCGACGGCTACTGGTATAAACATTGCGAGTGCGGCGCCATAAGCAGTATGGTCATTGTAGAATGGAGACATAACCCAGTGACCAGCATCTTCCTCAAATCCATGCTTTGCGTGTTGTATCAGGGTGTACACAATCACCACCAAAAGTGCCAGAAGGTATAACCAGAGGAATTTTTTAATGTTTTCTTTGGATTTAAACATCAGGCCGGCTACATAAAAGAAGGGCACCACAAACCACAGCCTTGAAATGAGATATTTGATGGAAACGACGGGCATTTCACTGGTTAATGTCGTAAATGCCATCCACAATAAACTGGTGAAGATGATATAGGAAATCGGATGATTGGAAATTCGTTTATCATATTTGTTTTCAAAAAACAAATTGGCCACAAACACCAACAAGACTCCGAACATCAATGGCTCCGTGGGCAGGGAGACACCCAGCCCCATGTCCAGATCACTAATATTGACCGCAAAAGGCGTGAGAAACGTGATGAAAAGGACAATCTTATCAAGAGAAACAAAATAATAGTAAAGAACCAATAATACCAATGGCAAGAGAAAGAACCAATAGATATCCTTGTTCAACACAAGGTAGAAGTTAACCGCAAGAAAGATTGCAGTTAAGGCATAGATCCAAATTATCTTTACTTTTTCAGTCAAACCACAAAGGAATTAATTTCAGTCAGTCTAGTGGTCTTTTCTACTTTCCAGGAAGAAGATAAACAGCAAGGCAAATACAAATGCTGCCAATGCTGCCATGGCAACTATAAGCCAACGAACAGGATAGGTTTTCTTGTCAGCTGCAAAGGGCTTGGACACAATATTAGAATAGGTCATATCCGCATAAAGGAAACGCTCATTCATTTCAAGATCTTCTTTAACAGCAACATAGGAAATAGCTTCTTCCTGTATCATGGCAACAACTTCTACCAGTTGTCCACTTTTTTGCTCCATACTTTTAAGCAGTCGTTTCACTTCCTTGGAGTTCACATTGCTCCCTCCTTGACCAGTCAAGGTTCTCAGATAACCTCTCATGATCTCCTGAGACTGGTACTCATATTCGAAAATACCATATTTGGTACCCAATTCATACAAGATACCTTTCAGTGAATCGAGATTAGCTCTTTTGCTGGCCAATTGATTCTGGTACATGGCCACAACCTCACCATATTTGGTTTTATGAAGGGTGCTGATCTTATTATCATATAACTCTATAATTGCAGAAACCATATCAGAAGCCCTTTGAGGATCTTTATCCTTTACTTCAATCATTACCGATTCGTAGGGAGTTTTGCTAATGCTTACATTGGTATGGTATTCGTCCAGTAAGACTGTTTGGAAGTATTTGTACTCAGGGTTGATGTCATAATGAGCAGCCAAATTAAAACGCTCAATAACACTATCAACAATATCCTGAGAATTCATGATTTGAAGCATCTGTTCAGTGGTGCTTTCTTCCGAGTAAGAATCAACATTACCGGGATAAAGAATGGCACTTGACTTAAACATTGGTGTAATAAATGTCGGACCTGAGAAGATGGCTGCCAGAATTCCTGCGACTACGACTATCACTCCCAAATGGAATTTCCACTTGAGTATGAGGCCTAGCAAATTTGAACTACTAAAATATCTTTTCATCTCACTATCAATTATTTCTCTTGTATTTCTAACTTGGTTTTCAGTTTGCTTGTTTTCTTTGGTTTGAGGCTCTTCCTTAATGGGGACCTCCTTAATATTTTCCTTTACGTTATCAATGACAACCCTTTGTTCCTCTAAGTTTGTTTTTACTTTAGGTTTCGGGCTGGGAATTTTTTTTTTAAGATCGAATTTCAGTCCTTCGGTGAAGGTATCTATCAGTCCCAGTACCAACATGGACAGGAAGAGGGCTGAGAAAATGGAAATAACTACTATCAACCAGCGAATGGGATATGATTTCTTCTCAGCTTTATAGGCACTGTTTACCACAAATTTGTGAGGCAAATTTTCATGTGCATCCACTTTTGCTTCTTCATATTTGGCCCGCAATAAGCTCAACTGTTCCTTATCAAACTCAACCGCATCACGCAAAGAAACATAAGGTCCGCCGTATTTTGCCAATACCTCCAGCTTGGCTTCCAATCGTTTGATACCAGGCTCATTGCCCTTTGCCATTTCGATGGCGAGCTGGCGGTTAAACATCTCTGACTGGCTTTCATAATCATGAACACCAAAACTCCTCAGCACAGTCAGGGAATCCTCCTTTTCCTGAATGGCCCTAACCTGGCTAAAGTATTCTTCCTTAACAATCTCATAGGCTCTGACAGCTACCTTTTTTTGCATGGTATTGATGGTAGAGTCGACCAATTCCGCGATATCATTGGCCATATCGGCTGCCAACTGCGGATCCCTGTCGTACACATCAATCTTCACTGCCATATACTCTGTCCTTCGGAACTTGAAGTTATTTTCATAACGTTTGTAGAGCTCCGTCATCTTGTATTTACTGCTGGGCTTGATTTCATAGTGTTCCATCAGGTTGTACTTCTCGATAACCCGATCACTAATCTTATTTGAATTCAAGACCTGAAGCATCTGTTCAGTTTGCTCCTCTTCCCCAAACTCCAGCACATCCTTTTCGCTACTCGACTTGACATCCAATAAAGCTTTTGAAATGGAATTACTTGCCGTAGGGAACAGGATTACTGTGGATTTATAAAGAGGTGTAAGGAACAATGGGCCCGAAAAAATGGCAGATAAAATGGCTGCCAAAAGCCCTATTATTGCAAGATGCTTCTTGTACTTAATGATTATTGCCATCATTATACTGGATAAGAAGGGCATATTCATTTGATTACGTTCCTGCATTGATTCTTTCTTAAAGCGGTCAAAAATAGAAAAAAAACAAAGGTCTTTTACACCTATATCATTAAATAAGCCTCAGCCCGACTTATTCGATTTTCAATATTTGCACAAATTCTTTCAAGTTTAACAGTTTTAGAATCAGTGCTATTAACAATCCGGCACCCAGTAATAATACCAAGGACCATCCCCATGTGAGTACTTCGCTTCCTTGCAATACATAACCCACCACATATATTAGAATACAAGTGAGCAGGATGCGACCGATGAGGGTATAATTTGTTTTGAACCGGAATAGCTTTGCAGCCAATATTAATTGGGCAAGAGCAGTCGTGGTTTGGGTGGCCAAACTCGCATAGGCTGAACCCAGTGCCTGAAATTCCGGTATTAATAATATATTAAGGATCAAGTTGATAGACAATCCCCCCAAGGCAATTATATTTAAAAACTTCAGGTTATTATTTGCCGTTAACAGTGTACCGAAGATATAATTTGAAGATATGGCTACAAAACTAAACATCAACAACTGGAAGATCCGGGCGGCCTCATCCATCCTTGTGATAAACTCCTGCTGCGTTTCAGTTTCGAAGCGATAATACATCAAGGACATGACTTCCTGTGCATAAAATTGGCTGGCGATGGCAATAATCAATGCACCAGTAATAATTATTGAGAATGACAGGCGCACTAAATGTTCCACAGATTCCCTCCTCTTAATCATGCTGGCAAACAGTGGTAACAGAAGAAGTGAGAATAGTAAGGCAAAATTCTGTCCGGCATCAAGCAGCCGAAAGGCCTGAGCATACACGCCAGATTGTTGGTTACCCACATCCTCTGGTAAAAGACGTTCGATGAGTACCGGATCTATCCTGTTATAAAAACTCATGAGCAACACAAGCAGTGCAAAAGGCAAACTTTTCTTAATGATCATAAGAAAGAAAGGTATGTTCCAGTTCATTCGAAGCCGTCCTGATTTGTTGAGGACGGCAACCAGAGCAATAGTCGCGGTTAATGCATAAGCCAAAGTTTGTGCATACA
Organism: Bacteroidota bacterium; assembly: GCA_016845175.1. GTDB lineage: Bacteria > Bacteroidota > Bacteroidia > Bacteroidales > F082 > JAERTD01. Next base: position 19,696 of record JAERTD010000034.1, read on the forward strand.
CAAATACTTCTATGGTAAAACTACCACCCATAATGGGCGTCCATAGGAGAGCCGCACAAATAAGAATCATGATAAGCCGGTCGAGCACTGATAAAAAACTTTCTGTTTTAAACAGCAACAAACCGGATATATTGGATCTCAAATACAAGATAAAGGATAACAAGAACTGGTTAAAACCTACCCAGGCAAGCAAGTAAAGTTGGCGGCCTTCGTAACCAATGATGAGTGCAATGACGAATATTAGCAAGCCATAAAGAAGGCCCAATAACAACTTCAAGCTCCCAATACCAGCTAAATGTTTGGTTAGCAATTGGTTGTTTTGAGCAATATTTCTATTGTTAAAACTGGTGATCCCAAGGTCTAAAAAGATGTAGAACAGAAATGAGAAATTCAGTACGGTAAAATAAAAGCCGAATTCTTCAGGACCTACTATATTCTGAACTTCGCGATCGATTCCCAGTATCCAAAAAGGTTTTACCAGAAGGTTCAGAAACAAAAGAAAAACTAGGTTCTTTAGAAACTTTTTTTGCATCAGTCAAAGGTAGTCAGAAATCGATAAAAGTTTAAAATAACCGTCGCAATCATAGCTGCTGCATGTAGAAGTGTAAACACTTAGGCATTATAACTCATAAAAAGCATAAATCGTATGAATAGAGGTGGAAGTTAGTTGTTGGACTTATATGATATTAGTTATATGTTATTGGTTAATGCATACTAGTAATTTTAACTTGTAATTGGGAATTAGTACAGCGAATTGGTTTGGATAAATGATGTTAAGCCTTTACACGAAGGACATTTTGATGCACAATTTCTGTCTTTGCTATCTTGCCACAATCAAGTATCTTTGCCATTCACTGAAACAGGAAAAAGGAATTGAAAATTGCTGTCAACACACGGCTATTGTTAAAAAACAAACTGGAAGGCATCGGTTGGTTTACCTATGAATCCATGAAACGGATTGTCGAAAAACACCCTGAGCATCAGTTTTATTTCATTTTTGATCGCAAACCGGACACTTCTTTTATTTTTGGGCCCAATGTGGAAGCCATAGTGGCACCACCTCAGGCACGTCATCCCATCCTTTTTTATCTGTGGTTTGAATTCAGCATTCCCAGAGTGTTGAAAAAAATCAAGGCCGATATATTTGTATCTCCGGATGCATTTTACAGTTTATCATGCCCCTGTAAGGGATTGCTTGTAATTCACGACTTGAATTTTGAGCATTTCCCCGAGCTATTACCTGCTCTGGTTCGAAAGTATTACCGCTATTTTACACCTAAATTTGCAAGAAAAGCCAGCCGGATAGCAACTGTATCAGCCTATTCCAAGGAGGATATTGTTCAACAATATGGTGTGTCTCCTGACAAAATTGATGTGGTATATAATGGTGCCAACAACCATTTCAAACCCATCGATGAAAAAACCAGAATTGAAACCCGAAACCAATACTGTCAGGGAAGCGATTACTTTATTTTTATTGGTGCACTGAACCCCAGAAAGAATCTGGAACATCTGTTTTCAGCTTTTGATGTGTACCGATCCAAAGATGAAAACCAGGCCAAACTTCTCATCGTAGGTGAGAAAATGTGGTGGAGTGGAAATATTAAAGAAAGTTATGACAGAATGAAGTTTAAGGATGAGGTGATTTTCACAGGTCGCCTCGAACCTGACGAATTGCACAAAGTAATGGGTTCCGCCTTGGCCCTTACCTATGTTTCTCTATTTGAGGGCTTTGGCATACCGATAATTGAGGCTTTTAATAGTGAAATACCTGTCATCACCTCCAATGTTACTTCCATGCCTGAAATTGCGTCAGATGCAGCACTCCTGGTGGATCCCAACAAAATTGATGACATCGCCAATGCCATGTCAGAGCTATCAGGCAAACCGGAAAAACGACTGGAATTAATAGAAAAAGGCCGCCAGAGAAAACTGGATTTCTCCTGGGAGAAAACAGCAAATAATCTTTGGCAGTCTATCGAGAGAACCCTACATTTACATCAAAAATCATAAACCAAACAATAATGAATATTTTAATCATCGGTTCAGGCGGAAGAGAACATGCCCTGGCATGGAAAATGGACCAAAGCCCTCTGGTAAACAAGTTATTTATTGCACCTGGTAATGCAGGAACGAAAAATCATGGAATGAATATACCCTTGGAGTCCAATGATTTTCAATCGGTAAAAATGTTTGTTATTGAAAAAAACATCGACATGGTTGTAGTGGGTCCTGAAGCCCCTCTTGTTGATGGGTTTCATGATTATTTTCTAAGCGACAAAGTACTGAAAAACATACCTGTTATCGGACCGGTAAAAGCAGGAGCTTTGTTGGAAGGCAGCAAGGATTTTGCCAAGGAGTTTATGCACAAATATCATATACCGACGGCTTCCTACAAAACCATTTATGCTAACAATATTGAAGAGGGCTATGCCTTTCTCGACCAATTGAGCTCCCCCTATGTACTGAAAGCTGATGGACTTGCAGCGGGTAAAGGTGTCCTTATCATCGATGATCTGGATGAAGCCAAGTTGGAACTGAAAACGATGATTACAGAAGAAAAATTCGGGAAAGCATCGGCTAAAGTTGTGATCGAGGAATTCCTGGATGGAGTGGAATTATCAGTATTTGTACTCACTGATGGAACGGATTATAAAATTCTACCCAGCGCCAAGGATTACAAACGCATTGGAGAGGGAGATACCGGTTTAAACACAGGTGGTATGGGATCAATTTCACCCGTGCCCTTCGCCAATCATGAGTTTCTTGAAAAAATTGAAAAGCAGGTTATCAAACCAACTATAGATGGCTTAAATAATGAAGGCATCAACTATAAGGGTTTTATCTTTTTTGGGCTGATTAAAGTAAACGATGAGCCCTATGTAATTGAATATAACTGCCGCATGGGTGATCCTGAGGCTGAGTCGGTCATACCCAGGATCAAAAGCGACTTAATGGAGTTGTTTATTGGGATTGGCAATAACAAACTGGGGGAAAAATCACTGGAAATAGATGACAGATATGCTGCAGCTGTAATGATGGTATCCGGTGGTTATCCTGAAGCCTATGAAAAAGGCAAGCCCATACATGGTCTTGAAAACGTGAGCAACTGCATACTGTTTCATGCAGGAACTACAACAGATATCTATAATGAGGCGATCAAGACCAGTGGAGGACGTGTATTGGCCGTTACCTCCTATGGGAACTCTATGAAAGAAGCCCTGGATGGGGCATACAATAATGCTGCCCAGATTAATTTTGAGGGGAAATATTATAGAGGTGATCTGGGATTTGACTTATAATCCCATAAACGAAAGTCCTTTTCAACTATCACCAGGGAATCTGATTGCTTGAGCCTTCACTAATATTTAGTACTTGTGTTAAAGTATTTTAGTTCAGAATATTTATCTCGTTACCTCAGCCTGGGCATCTTATTGCTCATCTGCTGGATCCCTGCCCTCTTGCTCAAGGAGCAGATAAGTTTTTCAGAAGAACCTTTATATCAACTGTATCTGTGGATTACATCCTCCCATTTTTATTTACAGATGGGCATTGGCTTTACCCTAAGTTTGTTCATTGCACTCATGACCAATAATATCTTAAAAACTTTTGGTTTGAGTGGCAAGGTAACCACACTGGGCATGCTTGTTAGCATGCTGCTCATGAGTGCCATCTGGTCTCAAATTGGAATGAATCCCCTGCTTTGGGTCAACTTCTTATTTGTATTCCTCTTCTGGTATATGTATACACTGGCATCCACTTCAAACCCCATCCCCATTAGTTTTAATGCTGGCTTACTCATTGGCAGTGCTTCCCTATTATATACCCCTTTGGTGTTGCTTATGCCCACTTTATGGTTTGCCTTGCTAACCCATCGTACGGCAAGCCCGCGTTCCATAACAGTGAGTGTTGCTGGCGCATTAACTCCTATTTTCTTTGCCTTATCTTGGTTTTACTGGGAAAGCAGTCTGGATCAGAATTATCAATTGTGGATTTTAAGAATGACTCTTGATATGGGTTTTGTGCTTGAACGTCATATCACAGAAAAAATAAGTCTCATAGCCCTTGGTGTACTCATAGGACTCGCAGCATGGAGCACCTTTGTACATCTAAGTGAAAAGAATATTAACCTAAGAAGGAACCTGAGTATCAGTTTATTTGCCCTGTTAAACCTGTTAGCCATCAGTTTCTTATTCAAGCATAACCAACAAAATCTTGGTATTATAGTGATCCCATCAGCCTTATTGGTAACTCAGTATCTCTTAGGTCAAAAAAAGCAGCGTTGGTTTAACCTCATATTGACCCTACTGACTCTTCTGATCATTTGCAATCTTTATTTACATTTTCTCTATGCTTAAAAGTGCATTTTCAAAAGATCTTATTGAATGTGGTTGTGATGAGGCGGGGCGCGGCTGCCTTGCCGGACCTGTAGTGGCAGCAGCGGTTATCTTACCCAAAGGCTTCATGCATTCATTGTTGGATGATTCCAAGAAACTGAATAAGTCAACAAGAGAGCAACTCAGGAATGATGTGATGGAACATGCCTTGGCCTGGTCGGTGGGTATGGTGAGCCCGGAAGAAATCGACAAAATCAACATCCTCAATGCCAGTTTTCTGGCCATGCATAAAGCCATCGACAAACTTAGTATCAATCCTGAACTTTTGTTAATAGATGGCAACCGCTTCAAATCATATAAGGACATCAAACACCATTGTATCATAAAAGGTGATGGCAAGTATTTATCCATTGCAGCAGCCTCCATCCTGGCGAAAACCTTTAGAGACGATTATATGTTGGAAGCTCATAAAAGCTACCCTGATTATAGCTGGGATACCAATAAGGGCTACCCTACACCAAAGCATAAAGAAGCCATTCAAAGGCATGGCTTATGTGAGCATCACAGAAAATCATTCAACCACCACATTCAGCTGAAGATGGGCTTTTAATTAACATCATTCTGTTAACACATGCAGGGGCAGCTGTTCAATACAGCCTTCTTTTTGATATATTTTTGAAGCTTACCCACATATATCGCGGTATGAGCAAGTTACTAATATGGATGTTGGCCGGTCTTCTGACCCTAGCCGCTATTTTCGGCCTATACCATTTGATGAGCAGTAAAACCGATGGTAACCCATGGAAAATGATTCCGGAAACTCCGGCTTTAATTCTCCAGGCCAATCATCCCTTGACAGTTTATGAGTTTCTGAGGGATGACAGCGACATCTGGAAGAGTCTGCTTAGAACCAGTGAATTCACCAAACTTCAGTTGCAAATCAACAAACTTGATACCTTATTAAAGGCAGAATCCATTCCTGGTGATTTGTTGTGGAATAGCCCCTCCTATATTGCCATCTATTACGACAGCATCCAGCAATCTATGAAACCACTCTTTGTATCAGCAGCCGGGCAGGATGTGAATACAACGAAACTCAAAAAATCACTGAGCAAACAACTGGGATCTGATTATGCTGTTTTGGACATAAAAAATACTAAGAATGGGATAAAAATAATCGATGGTGAAACCCAGCACCATATGTTCATGGCCTTCAGAGATGGTTTATTTGTGGCTTCACCAGATAGGGAGTTATTGGTTACAGCCATCAGCCAATACAAAGGGAATAGTCATTTTACTGATGAAGAAGGATTCAGGAAACTATTACAAACCGCAGGTAAAAGGGTTGATGCGCGACTGTTCATCAATTACTTCCAGCTATCAGAACTATTGAGCTCTGCCACCCATCCCGACATGCAATATGCCATGGAGTGGATGAAGCAATTCGCCACATGGGGTGAAGCGGACCTTCTGCTTAAAAAAGACGAATTGGTCCTCACCGGTTATTCCAATAGTTCAGCACCCTCTGATTTTCTTCATCAGATTGGAGCACAGGAGCGCATCAAGACCGACGTGATCAATGTATTACCTTTCAACACCAATCAACTCATCTGGCTTGGACTATCTGATTTTTCTCCCTACTTCGATCTGCAAAACCACGAAGCCATTAACCAGCGGCTGGGTATTCAAATTCAGCAGTTCATACCCTATATTAATGATGAAATTGCCTTTGCCTCAAATGCTCAATCCGCAGCTGGTTTTGAATCAGGCAGCTGGGTGTTTTTTGGATCTAAAGAACCAGAGAAAGTGATTGACTACCTTGATCAACTGGCGCAATTAAGTGGTAGCACCAAAACAAATAACCATGATTCCTACAAAATCAGGAGCATCAAATACCCTGATTTTTTGGCCAATTTATTTGGCAGGGCTTTTGGCAGTATAAAAAACAACTATTACACACGTGTGGGAGATTATGTGGTGTTTGCCAATTCGGTGGATGCCATCAAAAGGCTCCTCCGACACTATGAAACCGGAAAGACCCTCGACTTAAATGAGAATTTTAAAAGTTTTTCGGACAACCTTTCTGCTAAATCCAATCTCCTGTTATTTATCAAGCCGAGAGACCTGGCTTCCACTTCAGAGCGATACCTGAATCAAATAACAGCACGGAAAATACAACAAAATGAAAACACACTAACAAATTTCCAAGGTCTTGCTTTCCAGTATAGCACTCAAGGAGAACTGGCCTATACCAATATTTATCTGAAGCATAACAAATCCTATCAGGAAGAAAATTTATCATTGTGGAAGGTCCAATTGGACGCTGTAATTGTTGGCAAACCCACCATGGTAAAGGACCATACAACCAACCGTTACAATGTGCTCGTTTTTGATGCAGAAGCCAGTATGTATCTCATTAGTACTGATGGTAGGATTTTATGGAAGAAGCGAATTTCCGGCTTACCCGTAGGCAAGATCCATTCTGTTGATTACTATAAAAACAGGAAAATTCAATACCTGTTTAACACCACTGACTTTGTTTATTTGATCGACAAAAATGGCAAGCATGTAGCCAACTATCCATTCAAACTCAATCCGTCAGCCACCAATGGGCTGAATGTTTTTGACTATAACAAAAGGAAGGACTACCGGATACTCATTGCTCAATCAGACAAAAGGGTCTATAACTATAACATCAAAGGAAAAAAAGTTATCGGTTGGAACAAACCTCATACCCGTAATATTGTGACTGAGCCTATCACCAGGTTGGTAGCCAATAATAAAGATTATATCATCAGCACAGATATTGACAATCACATCAATATTGTCAATAGGAAGGGCAATACCCGAATCCGATTAACCAAGGAGCCGGAAAAATCGGTTAATGCCGGTTATTATGTGAATAAGACCAACAGCAAGGGAATTTTAATCACCACCAACACCCAAGGCAAACTCATGTATATTTCTGCCACAGGGGGTATTAAATACACAGATTTTGGAGATTTCAGCGCCCAGCATTTCTTTATTTACGAGGATTTTAATGGTGATGGAAGCTATGACTTCATATATCTTGACGGATCTCACCTTCAGGTATTTGACCGATTCAAGAAACTTTTGTTTGCATACAATTTTGAAAGTGACATCACCATAAAACCTGAGTTCATCAATTTGGGACGTAGCGAGAAGGTATTAGGAGTGGTTGCTGACAAACAAAAGAGTATTTTCCTATTCGATAAAAAAGGCAATACCGTTATCAGCAAAGGCTTGGTGGGTGAAACACCATTCACAGTGGGAAGCATGTACAACAATATTGATATTAACCTGATCACTGCTGCCGGGAATACCCTGTTCAACTATCAGATAAAATAGCTTTGCTTATAATCGATTGTTTTTGTAATGGAAATAAATCCGGTCCACTGATGTTATCTGACCTCATAGTTCTTTCGTAATCCTTTCGAGCGGCATTTAAACGAATAATAAAAGTTTCCAAGCGAATAATAAGTCCCTACTTACGGATTGATTTGAATGTTTGTTATTTCAAGTGGGTATACCTATTTTTACGTGGTAAAGGATTAGCAAATTTCATGGATACAAAAAAAACCGGATGGGTACACCGTGCCCCTATACTATACCTGAATATTATGGATAAGAATCATCTCCTGCGATTATGCGGCATTATTTCATTACTGCTTCTCTTCTCATGCCCCGCTTCTGCTCAGTGGCAGGAAGATTATCAATATGGTTTTAAAATTCAAATACCTCATCAGTGGAGTAAAAACTCCTATATGGATGGTTCAGATAAAGTATATGATTTTTACAGTCCTGATGAAAATGCAGCGGTACAATTGAGAGCTTTTGAGGCTGGAAACAACCTGACCATCGATTTACTTGCTCAGGTTTATGAGGATAATATGCTTCCCACAGGTAGTCGTAAAGAAAGCAGGGTGGCCCATACCACAAGAAATGGGATTCCGGGACAACAGGGAGTGTATATGATGTATTATAATGGTGTGGAAGTAGCCATGAGTGCATTTTTTACCATTCAGAATCAAAAGGCCTATGTCCTAAGTGCTATGATCCCGGTAAGTATGCTAGAGCAAAAGTCGGTTGAAGTAAAATCCATTACCCAATCGTTTACCATCAATGGTATACAAAGCCATACTACCCAAAAGGAAACAAAAGCTGGCTTAAGAGGATTAACAGGCGGCACATCTATGGGAAGCAAGAAATCAGGTACTCAACAGAACAGCAATGGCACAAATAATAAGGGTGGCCCTGTCTCAGTTTCTAATGCCAACGATCTGGTATATCAGGGTCAAACCTATCGAACGGTAAAGATCGGCAATCAGGTGTGGATGGCTGAAAACCTGAATGTAGGTGTAATGCTTACCAAAGATGTGTACCCAAAAGATAATGGAATCATTGAAAAGCACTGTTTATTCGATCTTCCTGAGAACTGTGTGAAATATGGAGGATTCTATCAGTTCAAGGAAATGATGCAGTACAGAAACCTAAACTATGATCCGGGCAACCCGCAAATTACACAGGGAATTTGCCCTCCCGGCTGGCATTTACCATCGGATGAGGAATGGAAAACACTGGAAGGGATGGTTGATAGTAACTTTGGTGTGGGCAATTCTGAATGGGATCAGGAAAATGCAGACAGAGGCTCGGATATTGGAGTAAAGCTAAGAAGTAAATCGGGATGGGTTATGTATAACGATGGTGTGAATAACAATGGCCATGACACCTATGGGTTTACCATATTACCTGCTGGTAGTGCCTCCAGTTATGGCACTTATCGGCCATTAAGTATGGGAGGAAATGAGATGTGGGGAAAATTCTGGACCTCAACTCCCAACGGTGGTTTTCTTTCTATTTCAAGAAGCTTCGGATATAAGAGCAATTCATTCAGAAACATTACCGGGGAAAATAACGGATTATCAGTAAGATGTATCAAAAACTAAAACCAAATACAACACATGCTATGAAAACTAAACTATTAAGTATTTTAAGTTTTTGCCTCGTTCTTTTGCTTATAAGCAGTAGCGCGTTAGCACAATTACAGAGAGATAGTCGGTACGGCTTCACAATCAACATCCCTTCAAACTGGAGCAAAAACTCCTATATGGATGGAACCGATAAGGTGTATGACTATTACAGTCCGGATGAAAATGCCGCAGTCCAGATTAGAGCCTTTGATGCTCCGGCTGGATTAACTCTGGATCTGCTGGTTAGCGTGTATGAGCAACAAATGTTACCTGCCGGTGCAATCCATGATGGCGTTAAAAACCATGTGTCCAGAACCGGAATACATGGGAAACAAGGAACCTATCGCTTCAACTATAATGGCACTCAGGTAGGCATGGGTGTATTTTTTGCCATAAAAAACGGAAATGGCTATGTGGTAAGTGCCATGATACCCACCAGCATGCTTCAACAAAAATCACTGGAGGTGAAATCGATTACTCAAAGTTTCTCTCTAATGTCTTCTTCAAATTCCGGAGGAAGTACTGGTGGCGGACTGAGTGGATTAACAGGGGGAACATCGGCTAAATCCAATTTCAGGGTGACCAAAATTACCTTATGTGATCAGCTGGACTACAACAATCGTGCGGTTAATCCAAGCACAGTGTTTGGAACCAGAACTCCTGAAATACATGCAGTGGTAGAATATGAGGGCTATACAAGCAAATCGATTGTTGTAAAATGGTTATATGGTCGCGATAGAGTCATCACCGAAGATTCTTACACCTTTAGTAAAGGTCAGGGTGGCGTTGGTGTAGTCAGCCTATCAAAACCAAACAACGATTGGCCTGTGGGAGAGTACTGGGTGGAATTTTATGAAGGACCTCGGGTTTTTAAAGAACTCAGATTTAATGTAAAACAGCAAAACACTTCGGCCGGAGGATCTGGTTCATTGGCTGGCAAATACCGTCTTCTCAATCGCTCTGATGGTCAGGATTTGGTAAACTTCCATTATATATTTATTCGTGATGATGGATTTATGGATGAAAAATACCAACCGAAAGATTCTGGTAATTATGTGGGTGGTGGTAAAGGTAGATGGACAAGAAGTGGCAACACCCTAACACTCAATTTTGATGATGGAACAGTACAACAACTTAAGATCAGTGGAGATAAAATCATAAGAACCACTTATGATGGAGTGGTATTTACCTTCATCAAATCAGACTAAGGATGACTTATTCAAAAATAACATCCATACGAAGACTTATTCTGCTTACAAGCATCCTGTTTTTTGCCCTGACTGCTACTGCTCAGTATACTGCCGATGATGTTAATCGCTATGCCAATTGGGGTGATCCTGAATACCAAAGAAACATAAGTATTTGGAGAAATTATCAAATTGCCGCAAGCAAAAACCCGATGGACTTGGAGGCCATGCGAAACGCAGAAAACCAGATGGATCTGGATTGGATAAACTCAGGTTTATCAACGATTTGGGTACCCAATCAGGAGGCTAAAAAGCAAGTCGTTCAGCTAATTGTTGCTGAAATCAAAAAGCTCAAGGCCGAAAAATTACCCAATGAAACAGCTTACCGCGAACTGCCAAGAAGTGCCAGCGACAATTACCGTGGACAATATCTGGCTGGCTTCGACCAGAATGTAAAGATTAGCAGACTTAAGAAACTTGAACCATTAATACGCATCGGAAAGGATAAAGGTACTCCGGTTCCAAAACCTGATAACAACAATCTGGAGCAAGAGTTTTTACATGAAATATATAAGATTAATGCTGATATTGAAAGGATTAATTCATATGCCAGAGGCCGAGAACTTGAATTAAGTCTCATCACTGCTCAGCAATTGTGTGATAAAATCAGGCTGCTGCAGGGCCGTCAGTATTTCAGTAGTACTTTGAAGGAAATTCGTAAAAAGAATCCTGGCTTTTCCTTTACCATAAACCCACTTGCCAACCAGGTTACACGAGACTACTGGATACGGATGAGAAACCGTGCCAATTTAAGCTATCGCTCAGCCATGGAAGCCCATAGTGGATGTGTTTATAATGAAGGCATACAGCAATGGGGCTATGTGGAGATCCCTCTGGGTTTTGCAAAAGCCACCTTCGATCTGGTCACCAATTGGAAAGATATGCTCAATGGCAAACTCTTTGGAACCTTTTCATCACTTAGCGAAAATGCAGGGAAAGGTGCCAATGCAGTCAGAACAATGGAGGTTGTGGGTGAGGATATTATTAAAGCAGGTAACGAGGCCGCTGACTGGAAATCTTATGCAGGCATCGTGGGTGGTTTTATTTCAGCCTTTGACGGATATGTTAAAACCTACAATATTGCGGTGGAAAACTACCAGCAAGGCGACCTGCTAAAAATGAATAGAGAGTCTGCTCAGCAGCTCATTCAAAGCAATAGATTGCTATTGCAGGAGTTCGACCGTTACCGTGCATTTATCGAATCAAAAAGCAGTGCTATCGATTGTCTGAACGACAAACTCATGAGGATTGATTTGGACAATAAGTCCATAAAAGGTGATAAAATAAGCATCTGGGGGACGGGTAATTATGATTGGGATGGTGAAGAATACATCAATCAGATAAAAGAAGCCGGTGAAGACCTGAAAAACGAATACATCTATTGTGAAGATTTTGTAAAAACACTTCAGATAGCTGTAAGCCAGGCCAATAATGAATATTATGCTCTGGAAGACAAAATCAGGAATTCTGGTGCTGACCAAAGTCAGATTAATGCCCAGATCAGCTATAACCAGGAGAATGGGTTGTGGTTCGAGCAGGAATCCACTCGCCTTTCAGAATACTATGTGCAGTTTTGTGAGGGCAATACTGTACCTGATGATGTAATAGTTGTATCCACTCAGGTAGTACCTGGAGTGGAAGAACAAAATGGCGATCCTGATGCTCCTCCAGTTTGGGATTATGAAACCACTCCATATGATCCTGATGACCAGGTCCCTTCTGAGGAGTCAATACCTCCAAATACTGAAAGCAGCTCCCATGGTGGTGGCGAAACCATAGGTATAATCAGTACTGGAAATGGTTGGTCAGCTCAGCGAACTACAGCCAATGAGTATGATTTGAGAAGAGATATTGGTTCTGCTGTTAATAGTGGCAGAACCCCTGCAGGGCTATATGTTGAAAGCAGTGGTGAGATGCTCATTTATTATATAAATGAAAACCCGCTGGGCATGACTGCATGGAATCTGGAATGGTATACAGATGCCGAAACTCTTCAAAATGGCATTAACAACAATATGGAAGAAGGCTATTTTCCCATGGGAATTTCTTTTACTGAGGAAGGTCAGCTTTATGTATTGTACATATTATCAGATCTAAGGGCCACTGCCTGGCAACTGGTGGAATCAGAATTGGAATTGGGAGCTGTGGCCCATAATATGCAGGTATATATCGATGATTCATATATACCCGTGGGCATTACAGTTTTTGCGGGTAAATATTACACTTTAATGGCTCAAGTACCGGATGCTCAGATGACTAACTGGACTATTGAAGGTTATGAAGATAATTTGCATTCTATCCAGCAAAACATCAATGCCAAAGCCAATGCAGGAATGATCCCCTTTGGTTATTTAAAAGAAGAGCATGTGGTGAATGTGTTGTTTGTGGGATTCTGACAATAGTAAAGCCTGAGGAAAATAGTCTGATACTTAATAACATCGGAAATGCGACCTAAAATAACCCTATTAATCGTGGCCTTGTCTATCAGCTCTTATGTGATGCATGCCCAGCGAAACTATTTTCAGTGTGTTAATGAAAAAGCAGTGGAATATGACATCAATGGGATGAAGTATGGCCACTTTTTTCAGCTTGAACTTAAGAAAGGAGATCAACGGGATCCTGATTTACCAGCTACCTATAGAAAACAGGCTGTTCACTATCAAAACCTACGCGACAAAGAGTTCGACCGTTGCCAGTCGTATCCAAAGTGCAGTGAAAACTATACAACACCTTCATTCGGTTCACAACAAGAATGTGAACAGTATCTGGCACCTATAAAGGCCAGTAAACAGGCATTGGAAAGAAGAATTTCGGACCTGCAGAAAGAAATACATGCTTTACATGATGCTCACCGGTATTCAGAGATGCTGCCCCTGAGAAAAAGGCAGAATATGCAGCAAGCGGAACTGGCATGCCTTAAAAAACAAATTGAGGCCTGCAACTGTAGCTTATATCAATCAGGAAGTGAAACTGGAGGTCAGTATGTTGATTGGGAACTTTTTGGTATTGGCAACTATGTAAGCCTGAGCCTGGGAGGATATCAAATCTCAAAAGGCAATGAAACCATTGGGATTGAGGCCGGTGAAGGCCTCCAAATAAGTGGGTATCTTAAAAATTATCACAACTACACCTCTGCCTATGTAACTTATTCATTTTCATACATCCTGAACGGTCATTATGTGCAGGTTGATCAAAGCATCGATCCAACCGGACAGTTTAGCACCTATATTTCACCCTATTATCTTAACACAGGTAATAATACACTTGTGGTTTCCTTAATCAATGAGTCGAACCAACAGCTAATTGATTTAAATCTGGGACCCTTTACTATTCAGGTTCAAGAAATGGAGACCCCTGATGCTGGAGCTAATGGATTGGCAGGTAGTGGTTGGTCAATACATGCGACCACTTCCGATGGCTATGGTCTGGAACAGGATATTAATTCCGCAACTTCTGCCGGGAAAACTCCGGTTGGGATTTTTATAGGAAATTATGGGGAAGCAGAGGTTTTTTATATTGATGACAATCCTCTCGGAATGACAGCCTGGAATTTGGAATGGTATTCAGGTGCAGATAACCTACAATATGGCATCAATAATAAGTTAGAGCAGGGTTATTTTCCCATGGGGATCTGTTTTACTGACCAGGGGCAGCTTTATGTATTATATATTATGTCTGAACTATCTGCCACCGCCTGGCAATTGGTGGAATCGGAACTTGACCTTGGTACGGTTAGCTACCAGGTTCAGCCCTACATCAATGAGAACTATGTACCAGTAGGCATCAGTGTTTATGCAGGTAAATACTATACCCTACTGGCACAGCTTCCTGATACACAGCTGGCCAACTGGACCATAGAAGGTTATGAGAACAATTCTTATACCCTAGGTCAAAACATTAATTCGAAAGCCGATGCGGGCCTGGTTCCTTTCGGGTACCTAAAAGAGGAAGGTGTTGTAAATATCTTATACATCGGATTCTAATAAGCCCAAATGATAAGAGAAATCAATTCCCGGGAAAAGCAGATGACTGGCTTATCCCGGGAATTTTCTTATTGAATGACCAGCTTTTGGGTAGATGCACCGGTTTCAGAACTTACACCCACAAAATAAATTCCTGGTTTCAACTGACTCACATCTAATTCAATCTGAGCCTGATTAAGCTCATGGCTTTGTACCAAATGTGTTCTAGAATCCCAGATTTGAACAGTATAAGTCCCTTTATCTTTAAGCTTCAGCAATACCTTATCAGTGGCAGGGTTGGGCTGTAACTCAAACAAATCCACAGAGGCATTTAACTCAGGATGACCGACGGAGTTGCTTATTTCAACATCACCGATGTACAGATTGTTACTAAATCTGGTAAAGGATTCAAAACGAAGCTTGATATTAGCCTGACCTGCCCAATTGGATAAATCAATCAAGGGACAGTCAGCTCCATATCCCGAGCCACACCAGTCTTGCCCGCCCATGGGTTCAAAGGAATCAGTGGTAGGTTCTGAGGTTGCGAATATACCCTCACCATTGGGGCCATTGCCATATACTCTTGTCCAACTCTCACCACAATCATCTGAAATGCTCACAAACAAAGAATCACTTGGTGCGTATCTTTGGGCATAGGCATAATCAAAGGTCATGAATACATTATCAAAACCATCAAAATTCAGATTAGGTAGTATGAGAAAGTCCCTCTCATTCATATTGGAATAATTGAACATATTTATCCAACTCACCTGCTTCATACCTTGAGCAGTCATCACTTCTTTCAGCTCCCATGTGTAGGACTGATCAGGATTTTCAATCACACAACCCATACTTTCAAAGCCCGGACCTGAAAAATTTTCATAATACGGTAAAAACTGACCCCCCACATTTAGATAATCCTCTTTTATAAGTTCGCTTTCACCTGAACTGTTAGTGACCGTTAAACTCACACTATAGGTACCTGCCTGTTGCAGAGTAACCACAGGGTGTTGGGAATTCTCATCAGTTCCTTCCAGGTAATCCACATAAGGAGGATCGAAGGCCCACAACCACCCGGTTGGGCAGGCTGTGGATTCATCGTAGAGGTGTATGGGTTCGTTGGCACATTGGGCAGTATCATTGGAATAAAAGTTTACCTGAGGCAGCAAACCATCAACAACGATAATATAAGCCGTTTTTGTTGTAATATGGCTACCGTCCGGATTGGTAACCTCAAGCGTAACAGCAAATTCACCTGCTGCATCATACACAATTCCGCTGGGATTGGATTCTGTAGAAGTTGAAGGAGTTCCTCCTTCAAAAGTCCAGGACCATGAGTGTGGATAGCCCACTGACATATCGGTAAAATCTATGGCGCAGCCCAAGGGAATATTTCTTTCACTGGGTTCAAAATCAGCAAATAAATCATAGTAGTAAGCCGGACTTCCCCACAAGCCACGACCATAGGATGATGCCCTGATGCGGTCTTCAGCAGGATCTTCCGGATCTACATATATCTCAATTTCTGATACCAAAATAGCTGCAGGAAGTCCTTCAGAGAATAGAATCCATTCACTCATATGGGCATCCTTAAAAAACACACCCACATTGGTTCCCACGTACAGACCTTCCACTTGTCCTCTGTCATAATAGGCCACATCATTGAGGTTGATATCCGGCAGGTTTAGGGAAATATCTTCCCATGATACACCTTTATCTGTCGATCTATAGATATTTGAAGCCTGGGTAATATATACCAGCTCTTCATCCCATGGATGGGCCTCAATATCATTTACAGCACCTGATCCGGGAAGTAAGTCACGCAAATCAGCATAAGCAGGAACGGCATCCATAATATTATCTGAGCGAACCAAACCATTACCAGAGGTGGCAAAATAAAAGAGGTTTTCATTGGCAGGTGAGTGTTCCACCACGGTCACTGATCCATTTCCTACACCGCTTGAAATTTTAGTCCATGATGGTGAATTATCAGTCAGGTTAGTAGTTCTCCAAAGGTTTATATATCCGGCAAACATATAGTCCTGATTGCTTTCATGCTGGGTAAATGGAGTCACCCAATTGCCTTGTTCGTTGATACCATTTACTCCTTCTCCGGCAATTTGCACACTGACCTTATCATCTATCATGCGAATCATATTGCCATATTGCGCACAACCATAGCTTAGACTGGTATCCGCTACATCCATCTGTGTTTCCATACCATCAGCATACATATCTGATTGTATCCATTCATCCGTATGGTAAGATGAAATTCCATTATCCTGGTAACCAGTGCTTACATGGTTTTGCAACAATCTGCTTTGTCCCAGTTTATATTGCTGACCAATGGCCAAACCATTAGTTATCCTGGTCCATGTTTGTCCATCATCATCGTTCCACCAGATACCACCATCATTGCCAACATATAATATATCATTCAGAGGATTGTATTCCAACACATGAAGGTCGGCATGAGCTGCATCAGCACCGCAACCACCTGTTTGGTTGGAGCTCATAGTCCAGGTTTGACCGGCATCGGCTGAACGCCAGCAGTTGATTCCTCCGGCATAGAGCACATCCGCATCATTCGGATCGGCTGCAATGTCCAGGTCATACCAGGCCTGACCACCAGCACCTCCATTACATGCCCAACCCATAACATTGGGTGAGTTGGAGCGTAAGGTAAAGCTTTCTCCTCCATCTATGGATAAATAGGTACCATAATAAGCACTTCCTGTGGTAACAAAAAAGTAAACATAATAAGGGTTGTCCGGTGATACTGCAATCACGGACCTAGAACCTGAAGTGGGTGTGCCATTGGTGATCATAGTCCAACTATCACCAGCATCCACCGATTTGAAAAACTTGCTTCCCACAGAACAGAAAATTATATTGGGGTCAGTGGCATGAAATACTATTTCCTTGGAATTCCCGGTTTTGGTTAATGTCCAACTTGCACCAGCATCTATTGATTTATACACTCCTCCACTGGTAGCCGCATATAAAAGGGCCGGATTGGTAGGATGCTGTATCATTCGACCCACAGTCTTCGCACCCATATTGGTATTGCTTTCGAAAAATGTGATCCCGCCATCGGTGCTCTTGTAGACGCCTAAACCTGCAGCATCACCGGCATCTCTATCACCTGTCCCCAAATAAATGATATCGGGATCCACATAATCTATGATGATGGCAGAGACACCTAAGGTAGGCTGGTTGTCAGTTAAAGTTTCCCAATGCTGGCCACCATCCGTGGTTTTCCACAAACCTCCTGCCGGAGCTCCAATATAAAACAGATCAGGATCGCTTGGGTGAAAAGCTATGGCATTGATTCGGCCATTACCCCAAAAATCGTAGGGCGAAGATGGAAGATCAATGGGACCAATATTCACCCAGTTTCCTGCATACATGGATCTATCCGTATGGGCTTCTAGAAAGTTCTTGTATTGCAGATGATCGTGTCCTGGAGCTTTTCTGCTGCCATCAGGATAAATTTTATGAGACATATACCACTCCCATCTTTTAAATGGGTTATAGCCGCTTCCTTTGCGGTCGGGTCGATTTTCCCAGTATTTATTAAAGGCATCCACTGTTTCGTAAAAATTGGCATTTTCATCTTGCATCATTTCGATCCAAACAGCTTCATTCGGAGTCTGCTGCGCTTCATCGGTCGCAGCATCATTTTGTGAGATTAAGGGTATGGCAAACAAAAGTGCCAAAAGCAAAACATAGTAGTTCTTTTTCATGGTAACGGGATTTGGTGCGAAGGACAAAGGTACATTAATTGAGAGGAAAAGGAAAGACAACCTAATGGCAAAAGCCTTATATCTCTGGACAAGGATGTACATATAACAGCCCTTGGATCTAATTCCTAAAGCAGACAGTTTATTTGCGAGCCTTACGTGAGGCTTTCTTTTTGGCTCTGTTTTTTTTCTTTTCTTTTCTCTTTTCCTGAGCTTCATGGCTTTTACCCACCGGTGAAACTGTATTAACGATCCCACTTTGCAAAGTCTTCCAGGCGATATTTCCAAACCCACGATAAGGGATGCGTTCAAAGGACATGGCCACAGTTCTGACTACGCCATTTTTCCCAGGATTTGATTTCTTAACGACACTATTGGCTACCCATGATAAAAACTTATCTTCATCCTTCTTTTCTTTCTTTGCGATCACTTTTGCTTCCAGATCGTGATAGAGCATGGTCATTTGTCCGGAGCTGGCTTTCGGACTCGCATTGGCTGAAAAAACCAATTTATCCAATACTCCTTTTTCAAATTCCACCCCGATGGCAGGAACCACCGCCGAATTGAATACTCTCATATCGGCCTTGCCCAGACTTCCGTTGAAATAAAATGTATCCACAGGGCTGTTCAGGGGCAATATAAACTTTAAATTCAGTGGTGATTTATTATTAAAATCCGCCTTCAAGTGGATGGTAAGAGGTTTGTTTAAGGCAATACTATCAGGAATTGAGGTGGCATGAAAGATATCGGCATGAAGCTGCTCCAGTTTTACAGTCATCAGTTTATCTGTTTTCTCTCCGCGTTCCTGGTAGGTCAGATGACTGTTCCTAAGCTCCAATTTTTCAATATGAAGTGGCAGACTCATGGATTTTAAAGCCTGTTGTGGCAGTTTGGGTCTTTTATCAAAATTTTCTGGTCGGTGTTTATCCATTAGGACTTTCATATTCAATCCAGCCACTTCAATTTTGTCGAAGATGAACCTTCCTTTGGTAATTGAAGCCCGAAAATCACTAAAATATAAGTAAACGCTATCCACCTCGATATCCATTATGGCCTCCCGAAAGGGTCTATTGGCAGACATTTTGAATAAATTCTTGTATTGTGGCTTAAAATAAAAATCATGCAGAAGTATGGCATCAACATCACTGGTCAATTGTAGTTGGCCGAAACCCAGCGCGTACCAACCTCCGGGTAGCTTAAATTTTTCATTGGAGATTTCAAGACTTGCATCATCCAGGTTCAGGTGAAAATAATCCTCAGACCCTTTAATTTCTTCAAAATGAAAGCCTTCATATTTAAAGCTGAAATTATTGTTCTCAATGGTAACCTCTTCTTTGTCTACATCATAAATACTGAAATTGCAATCCTTGAAAACCACTGCTCCTAGCTGAATACCATTAACATTGTTTAGTTGGATAGAATCGATGCTCAGGCGCTTTTCTTCATCCTCCAGTTCTTTGACCTTGTCTACTTTTTGCTTCTCTTTGGATCGGGCGTACAATCTGATATCAGGCTTATCGAAAACTATGGAATTCACATTGATCTCCCTGTTCTTCATCAGAGAACGCCATTGAAAATTCACCAATTTAAACACAGGAATATGCAGGGAGAACAAAAGTCCTTGATGGGTCTTTCGTGCTTTAAATTTAGCCATATAAGCTGAATCAGGTTCCACACTCACCCCTTTCAGTTTGAGGGTACCTGTAAGGATATTTACTCTGGCCTTCTCAACCGCAACCTCAAATTTTTTATCCTCTCCTGATTTCAGAAAGGCATTCAGTTTAGTTTCGAGCATCCATCCCAGGACCAGATTGATGCTTACCAATAAGACAATCAGCACACTAAAAACCCACGCAGCTATGCGCAACAATGCTTTTTGTTTTTTTGTCAGCTTCATTTCACCCATGTTATAGTCCAATAAAGGTACTATTAAAAATGGATCATTTGAATTGTTCTGTAAAGACCAGGGATGTTGGCCAGCATGAGCTGTACTTTTTTAGAGCATGGACTGTCGCCAGTTTCCATATCTGAGGTACAAAAAGGAACAAAAGGCCAACAGAGAACCATAAATAAGTTCTGCCATCCAAACCTCGAATACCTCAAGTTGGAATATATTAACTACCGACCATACATAGGCTAAATAGATAATAAGGACAACGATTTCAATGAACAAAGACACCGTGGTTTTTCCTGTTCCTGACACCCCATTGAAAAGTATAAACCCTAGTGATAAGGCCAGTGCACCGAGGCTCACGACATATAAAATGGGTATGCCCATCTCAATAAGAGTGGTGTTATTGGTATAAATTTCCATGATCGTTCTAGGGAAGAACACACCCAAACTTACGATAATGACCACACCTAAAAAGCACAAACCCATGATCTTATAGATTAGTGGCAACACCTCATTCTCTCGTTTCTGTCCGATAAGAAAGCTCACCAATGTATTGGTGGCTGTGGCAAATCCCCATATGGGCATCATCAGAACGACAAAAACACTGCGGATAATATTGGAAACGGCAAGTGACATTTCTCCCAGCTTTTCAATGAATAGGAAAAAGACAAACCAAACCGACAAGGATATGAATGATTGCATCATCATGGGCAAGGCGACCTTAAGGATTCGTCTTAAAAACTGAAATGAGAATGTTTGGAAGTAAAACAGGTTGTAGTCTTTAAACCGTATGGCAAAAAAGGTATATACGATAAAAAACACCATGGAAGATGCCTCAGCTATCACTGATGCCAAAGCGGCACCTTCCACACCCATTTCCGGAAAACCAAGTTTACCGAAGATAAGCACATAGTCAAGCACGATATTTACGATGGCTAAGACTACTGTGGTATAAGTAATGACTTTCGTTCTGGCCAAACCCACATAAAAGGATCTGAAGACCATATTCACAAAGGCAAAAAATATCCCAAAGGAGCGCCATTTTAAGAAGCTGATGGTTTCGGTAAAAACCGCTTGTGATTCGACAGCAAAATCCAGAATGTAAAATGACCAATATCGCAACAACAAGAATACCACCACAGCCAGGGGCAACAAGAAATACAGAGAGTGCTCAATAATGGGCCCGACTTCCTTGAGTTTGCCTTCACCATAGCGCCTGGCCACAATAATCTGGGCACCGGTTCCGAAACCCAACCCCAACATGATCACAGCCAGATAAAACAGCCCGCCCAGGGCACCTGCTCCCAGAGCAATTTCACCCACCCTACCCAGAAAAGCTGTATCGGTGAAATTTATCAGGTTTTGCGCAATACTACCCAATATAATAGGGTAAGCCACCTGCCAGATTCGACTATATTTAATATCGGTTTTCATTGAAGCCAGCAAAGGTAGAAAGTATTACAAGAAAAGTGAGTAAAAGAGTCTTGCATTGTTGGATGGTTTCATGGCTTTATGGTCTCATGGTTGCATTGATGGACAGGTTCATCGTAGCACAAGTTCACACGCACACTCACACTCACACTTACACTTACACTTAGCACTTACTTTTTTCCCTGTCATCTTTTCCCCTATTTCCCTATGCCCTTACTTCCTCATTTCCTCTATCTCCCATATTCCCTCTTTCCCTTTTCCAATAAACACAAGCAAATCCGCCGCCTCCCATCAACATTCCTCTGAAATAGCTACTTTTGGATCAAAAGGTGTTCATGGATACAACATTCACCAAAAACAGCCAATACTACAAATTCTGTTTCTATGGATTCTTCAAAAACCTGAGGTTCTTTGATGCGTTTTTGGTATTATTTTTCCTTGAAAAAGGACTGGACTTTCTGGAAATTGGGCTCTTATATTCCATTAGAGAGATCGCTATTATTGTTTTAGAAATTCCCAGTGGAATCATAGCAGATGCACTGGGGAGAAGGCGAACCCTGATCACCTCTTTCTTTGTTTATATCCTCTCATTTTTAGTTTTTTACTTTTCCAATGCCTTTGGTGCATTGGCTGTAGCCATGATACTCTTTGCTTACGGGGATGCTTTTCGAACAGGTGTACATAAGGCTATGATTTATCATTACCTACACCTCAACAATTGGGGAGGGCAAAAAATCAGCTACTATGGACACACCCGATCCTGGTCACAGATGGGCTCTGCCCTTTCTTCATTAATAGCAGGTATATTGGTGTTTATGAGTGGTGAATACCGGCTGATTTTTTTGTATTCTACCCTTCCCTATTTGTTGGACATGGCATTGGTTTATTCCTACCCGAAGATCTTGGATGGCAATAAAATAAGCGGCAAAAGAAAGGCCGTTGGCACCCATTTCAGGTTGGTGATAAATTCATTTATCCATAGTTTTTCCAAAAAAGATCTGCTCATTTCCTTAAACAGCCTTTCTTTATACACCGGATTTTATAGAGCTGTCAAAGATTACATCCAACCATTGATTAAAGCCTTTGCCTTAAGTATTCCATTACTCTCCGCCTATACTGATAGCCAGAAAACAGCGGTTCTTATTGGTTTGTTCTACTTTATAATCTATCTGGCCACTGCCTGGGCCAGCAGGAATTCAGGGAAATTCACTGCTTTGTTTATGAATGCTTTTAAACCAATGAATATCAGTATAATCTTTGGCTTAAGCATTGGATTGATGACCGGTTTGTTCTTCCTGCTAGGCTGGTATGCCTTTGCCGTTTTGGGCTTTCTGCTTCTCATGATGATTGAAAACATCAGAAAACCCATTGGTTTTTCTTTGGTTGCTGATAACAGTAAAAATGAAGCCATGGCATCAGTGTTATCAGCCAGTTCTCAGGCCAAATCCATTTATACTGCTCTTCTTGCTCCTCTTGTGGGTTGGATTGCTGACTTATACAGCCCGGGTACTTCCATTGTGATGGTTTCGGTTTTCCTCCTGCTGATCTTTCCATTATATATCCTAAAATCGAGGCAACTTTCTGAAAAAAGAAGGTCTATGTGAGAGATAAATGAATGATTAATGCTGATAATTTATACTTTTACCTGCAAAATTCAATAAGCCCATTACCTATGTATAAGCGCATTATTCCCTTGGCTACCGTTCTGATCCTGCTTATCTTGAGCCAGACAGTGCAATCACAAAATAAATCCCTGTTCTTTGTCTATCTGAATGCCAACCCAGATAAGGAAGTATTATCAGAAGAGAAGGTTAGTAGTCTTCAAAAAGCCCATCTGGATAATATCGATCGTTTACATAAAGAAGGCAAATTGCTTGCTGCCGGTCCCTTTGATGGCGGTGGTGGTATATTTATCCTGAAAGCTGAAAATCTTGCTCAGGCCAATGAGTATTTGAATTCAGATCCTGCCATCCAGGCCAATAGATTTAAACTTGAAGTGTACCCTTTCCAATTTTGGAATGGTGGCTTGTGTGAGACGCAGGAACCCTATGAGATGGTGACTTATCCCTTCTGTAGAATCAACACTAAAGATGGAAGCACCTTTTCACAGGTACAATATCATAACCGCATATATTTTGCTAACGAGTATAATACCGCTGGAAATATTTTATGCTATGCTTTTTACAAAGATAGTACAGATGGTTTTGTAATCTTTGATGGAGATTCCAACACCGATGTGGAGCAAATCATGAAATCACACCCAGCTGTAGCAGAAGGTCTTGTTGACTATCAAATCTCTCCCCTTTGGATTGCGAAGGGTACCTTTTGCGAATAGCAGAGTAATAAAACATCTATTAAGAATGGAATGCGGTCTCTGCTTGATGACTGAATTCTTATAAAGAAACCCGTTATAGTTTTAAATTCATCAGGGCAGAAAACAGGAATTGCATGCGTACAATAATCATTTTTGGAGCCAGCGGTTTCATCGGAAAAAAGCTCATTCAGCTGCTTAAGTCTGATTTTAAAATAATAGCAGTTAGCCGCCGTAGAAAATCTGGAAACTCGGTGGAATGGGTCCGCATGAGAAGAAATGAATACCATTTCCTTCTTCCTCATTTTGAAGCGGCAGAGGGAATAATCAACCTGGCTGGTGAAAATGTAGGGAGCCGTTGGACGGAAGAGAAAAAGGCTGCCATTAGAGAGAGTAGACTTGATATTGATGCAACCATTGTTCAGGCTTTCAAGGCCTGTACCAACAAACCTAAGTTCCTTTTTCAGGGTTCAAGCATGGGTGTGTATGGGTATAGCAGGACCGATAAAGTCATTCGGGAGAAAGATCCCCTGGGTCGTCATGGCTTTCTAACAAGAGTAAGTCAGGAACATGAATCACTTTTTCAACAACTGGAAAATCAAACCAGGGTTATATATCTAAGAACTGGTCTGGTATTGGGCAATGAAGGAGGAGCCTTTCCAAAGCTCTCAACGGCATTCAAATACTATGTTGGAGGTAAGTTAGGCAATGGAAAGCAATGGAATTCATGGATACATATTGATGATGAAATCGCGGCTATTCGCTTCTTGATAGATCATAAAGATGCCAGCGGGGCATTCAATCTTACAGCTCCCAATCCGGTGCAACAAAAAGAATTGGCCAGAACTATGGGTAAGGTCTTGGGCAAGCCTAGTTTTATACCGGCACCAGCCTTCATGCTTAGAATGCTTCTCGGAGAAATGTCGAGAGAAATGCTACTGAGTGGATTGAATATCATTCCGCAACGATTGCTGGATGAAGGTTTCAAATTCCAATATGAGCTAGTCGAAGAGGCTTTGAAAGACCTCCATGAAAAACAATAATCAGGAAAGAGACTTTCTGTGTATTATCCTATATTTGACAAAAAGTCAATTATGAGATTTATTGGTAATGTGATTTGGTTGCTTTTCGGAGGACTGTCGGTAGCCATAGAATATTTCATTGGAACCATAGCCCTGATGATCACCATTATAGGAATCCCCTTTGGATTACAAACCATCAAATTAGGCGTCCTGGCCATTTGGCCATTTGGAAGCGAAGTGGTCAGGACGGATTTCGCCGGTGGATGTCTGTCAACGCTTATGAATATTATATGGTTTTTTGTGGCCGGCTTCTGGATATTGGTCACCCATATACTTTTTGGCCTTCTTTTGGGTATTACCATTATTGGTATTCCATGGGCCAAGCAACATTTTAAACTTGCGGGCCTAGCCCTGACGCCATTTGGACGCGAGGTTCGCTAGTTGGAAATCATTACGCCCGGGAATAGAAAAGAATTAATTTTAGCCTGTCCGTATGGGCTTTATTCCGGATAAGCATAATCACTGGTCCATAGCATCGGATGGCTGAGGGTATACAAATTGGTTTTCCCTGATTCAAATGAACTATAACGCAAGGCGATGGTTTTCCCTGAAGCATCCCTAGTGTCTACAGTCACAAGATTGCCTTGCCCATCATAGGTGTGGAAAGTAGTGGATCGAAGCTTAAACTCATCTTTATCAAGACTGTACACATAGTATACCACTTCATCCAACAATTCAGACTCGTAGTTATACAAAGCTTTT
This sequence comes from Bacteroidota bacterium, assembly GCA_016845175.1. Taxonomy (GTDB): domain Bacteria; phylum Bacteroidota; class Bacteroidia; order Bacteroidales; family F082; genus JAERTD01. The sequence continues at coordinate 45,396 of JAERTD010000034.1, forward strand.
CCACTCACCTCAAGACTTCCGAATTTAGTAAGGGAATAGATTAAATCAGTGGTTTTTCTTCCCTGCTCATAGCTACTTTCAACTCTATAGAATTCCGTTAATTCCTCATCTGCATGCATCCTGATAAATTGGGCCATCCGGTGGAGGTATTCATCTTGATAGGTATACTCATAAACCATATGCAGTTCCAATTTGTCCGGTCTTTTCTCATACTCTCGAATCCTGATCAAATTACCCATAGCATCATACGAATAGGTGAATTGCTGTATAGGTTCAGTTCCATTGTAATCAAAATTCAAAAGCTCACGCGACCTGATTAAACCATCCTCGTAAATATCTAATACTTTAGCAAAAGGCTGCCAGTAAAGCTGAATCCTGTTATACTGTTTACACAAAACAGTGTCTCCCATATAACTGAAGTCGAATTTGGTTTCTGAAAACCCCTGTTCCATATTCTTTATACGCATTATTTTACTTAGCAGACGGTTCTGGTCATAGGTATATTGACTCTGTCTGTGTAGTGTCCCACCCTGGAAATTTGATATCTGGATCAGCCTGTTTGCTTCACCCAATACAGGGGAAACAGCTTCTGATTTATGACAAGCCTGAATGACCAATGCCAGTAATAACAGACCTAAAGCTAACTTCTTGTAAGTTGATGTGAAAACAGCATACTCACTTTTAAAGATCCATAAGAATAATCGCATTACAAATCCCTGAATATCAACGTTTTTTCTGCTTGACCCCATGAGAAAGGAGAGTTTTGTTTGTTACAGGATAATGTGGTTTTAAAGATAAGTAAAACTGGCTGTTAGATTCCATGATTATTAAAAAAATACTTTGCCTTTATCTTCAGAATTTCATAGTTCGCAACTACACTATATTGGAATAATATGCTCATAATGAAAAATGTCGTTGATAATAATTCAAACTAAGCCTGTGTGTTTCCTCACAAAGAATATACCACCCTTAATGAATATCCCATTCCTTAACAATCCTTGACCCTCCTTAACAAATTTTAACAAGAGCTAAAAAGCTGCTTTTCTATCTTTGTCACCATTAAATCTTGAATAAAATGTTACAAACCGACATCCGTGAACTAAACGAACGCATTGAGCGTGAAAGCCAGTTTATTGACTTAATCCATCTGGAGATGAACAAGGTTATAATTGGCCAAAAACATATGACCGAAAGGCTGCTTATTGGATTGCTCGCCAATGGCCATATCTTGCTTGAAGGAGTACCCGGCTTGGCAAAAACCCTTGCCATTAACTCACTCTCTAAAGTGATCGATGCAAAATTCAGTCGTATTCAGTTCACTCCTGACCTATTACCCGCCGACTTATTGGGCACACTCATTTATAGCCAGAAAAATGAAGAATTTGTGGTCAAGAAAGGCCCCTTGTTTGCCAATTTTGTGTTGGCAGATGAGATCAATCGTTCGCCTGCGAAGGTCCAGAGTGCCCTGCTTGAAGCCATGCAGGAGAGGCAAGTAACCATTGGTGAAACCACGTTCAAACTGGACGAACCCTTTCTGGTGATGGCCACACAAAACCCCATTGAACAAGAAGGGACCTACCCCTTACCCGAAGCTCAGGTTGACCGTTTCATGCTAAAAGTCGTGATCAACTATCCCAAGAAAGAAGAAGAGAAACTGATCCTTCGTCAAAATATAACCAGTACTCAGGCTAGCACAAATACTGTGATCAAACCTGAAGAAATTATCAAGGCCAGAAACATTGTCAGGGAAGTTTATTTAGATGAGAAGATTGAGAACTATATTACAGATATCGTTTTCGCCAGTCGTTATCCAAAGGACTATCGACTCAGCCAGTTTGATCATATGATCTCCTATGGTGCTTCACCAAGGGCCAGTATCAACCTTGCACTGGCTGCCAAAGCTTATGCCTTTATCAAACGCAGAGGTTATGTGATTCCTGAAGATATCCGTGCCATTGCCCATGATGTGATGCGCCATCGAATTGGATTAACCTATGAAGCCGAAGCCGAAAACATCAGCAGTGAAGATATTGTAAACGAAATATTAAATTCTGTTGAAGTACCCTAGGGAAGGGAGAATAGAGAAGGAAGAATGTAGAATGGAGAAGGAAGAATGTAGAATTTTGAATTTAGAGTGTAGAGTGTGAGTGTGGGTGTGGGTGTTGAGACAGAAAGAAAGTAAAAAGTCAGTTGAATTTTGAACGCACAGGAAATATTTAAGAAAGTTAGAAAGATTGAGATCAAGACCCGTGGTTTGTCTCATCAGATCTTCTCAGGAGAATACCATAGCGTATTTAAAGGAAGGGGTATGGCTTTTAGTGAGGTGCGTGAATATCAATATGGCGACGACATCAGGAATATCGACTGGAATGTTACCGCACGATACAACCATCCCTATGTTAAAATATTTGAAGAGGAACGTGAATTAACAGTGATGCTGCTCATTGATGTCAGTGGCTCCAATAATTTTGGCACCCAAAGCCAACTAAAACAGGAACTGGTTACTGAAGTGGCCGCTGTGCTGTCATTCTCGGCCATTCAAAATAACGACAAGGTGGGCGTGATCTTCTTCAGCGACCAGGTGGAAAAGTTCATCCCACCACAAAAGGGAAGTTCACACATACTAAGAATCATCCGGGAACTCATCGATTTTAAAGCTGAACATAAGGGCTCCAATATTTCAGAAGCCCTCAGGTATTTCACCAATGCCATTAAAAAACGATCCACCGCATTTCTAATTTCTGACTTCATTGATGAAGGTTTTGACAGAGCACTACAAATTGCCAAATACAAGCATGACCTGATTGCCGTGAGGGTAACTGATGACCGGGAAATGGAGATGCCTGATGTGGGATTGGTTAGATTAATGGATGCAGAAACTGGCAAACAGGCCTGGGTGGATACATCAAGCCGTAAATTTCGAAAGGAATATATGGGCTGGACCCAGTACCAAAGGGAACGGTTGGATGCTTTGTTTTCACGTATGGGTGTGGATATGGTGAAAATACATACAGGTAAAGATTATGTGAAACCACTCATGAATCTGTTTAAAAAACGTGGATCAAGAAAGTAAGATGAAGATCAAACCGACATATCTATATCTGATCAGACCTATCATGGCCAGACTATTGATGGTGGTTTCATTGGTTATTGTTCTGCAAATTAGCAGAGCCCAGACTGTGGAAGCCTTTGCTTCCATTGATTCAAGTTCCATCATGATTGGAGATCAGATTGGAATGGAAATAGGCGTCCGTTTACCCAATGGTTTCCTTGTGGAATGGCCTAGCATTGGTGATACAGTGAACAGCCATATTGAAATCCTAAAAACCTCAGGTATCGATTCTGTGGTTGTTGATAACAGCATCCTGCTCAGTCAACGATTGTTAATCACCTCCTTCGACTCCGGGTATTTTGAGATTAAACCATTTGAGTTTCATTTCAAAACGCCGGAGGACAGCAACAGTTTTCTGGCCAATACCAACACACTCTTTCTACAGGTAAGTACACCTGTTGTGGATACTGCACAAGCCTTTAAAGCCATTAAAGGACCAGTAGAAGAGCCCTACACCTTTGTGGAAGCGCTACCATGGATATTGCTCGGGTTTGGGGTGGTGGCTTTAATCATAGCTGGCATTTGGATTTTAAGAAGACGAAAGAAAAACCAACCGGTATTTGCAAGAAAACCCAAGCCAAAACTTCCTCCACATGTGGTGGCCATTACAAAATATGAAGAACTAAGGCTGTCAAAATTATGGCAACAGGGATTGTTAAAGCCCTATTATACCCAGCTCACTGATATCACCAGGGAATACCTGGAAAACAGATACCATTTTGATGCTCTGGAGATGACCACCGACGAAATCCTTGAGGCATGCTCATCGCATCAGATCAATGATACAATCAGAGGAAAGCTTAAGAATGTGCTGCAGTTGGCAGATCTTGTCAAGTTTGCCAAGGAAAAACCTACAGCACTGGAAAATGACCTATGTCTGAACCATTGTATTGACTTTGTGGAAGAAACCAAAGCCAGCCAAACTGTGCCAGATGAGACAACACATACAAAATCACTAACTGAAAATAAGTTAAGTAATGTTTAGTGCAGATACATGGGCAAACCCTGAGTTTTTATGGCTGCTGCTGATCCTACCAGTACTGATGGTTTGGTATTGGTTCCGACATAAAAATGCCAGCCCTGAAATTCGTTTTTCGAGCCTTGATTGGTTAGCTAAAATGCCATCCAGTCCGAAAACCTGGCTGGTCCATGGTCTTTTTGTGTTGCGACTTGTGGCATTGGGATTACTTATTATTGCCCTGGCAAGGCCCCAATCGGTTTCTTCAAAACAAAACATCCATATCGAAGGCATTGATATTGTGATGGCTTTGGATGTTTCCAGCAGTATGCTTGCCCGAGATTTTCAACCTGACCGGCTTGAAGCTGCCAAAGAGGTTGCTCAGGAATTTATTTCCAGAAGACCCAACGACAGGGTAAGCCTGGTGATATTCAGTGGTGAGGCCTTTACTCAGGTCCCTTTAACTACCGACCACAATATGATCGCTACTTTGTTCAGAGAAATTGAGAGTGGCATGATTGAGGATGGTACAGCCATTGGAGATGGTTTGGCTACTGCAGTCAGTCGTTTAAAAGAATCTGAGGCCATTTCTAAAGTGATTATTCTACTAACTGACGGGGTGAATAATTCGGGTTCCGTGGACCCCTTGTCAGCTGCTGAAATTGCCAAACTTTTCGGCATCAGGGCCTATACCATAGGTGTTGGCACTCAGGGCACAGCCCCCTATCCGGTTCAGGATCAGTGGGGACGCGTTCGAATGCAACAAATGGAGGTTCAAATTGATGAGGAATTGCTGCAGAAAATCGCGGCACAAACCGGTGGGCAATATTTTAGGGCTGAGAACAAGAAAAAGCTAAGAGAAATTTATAACGAGATTGATCAGATGGAAAAATCAAAGATAGATGTTCAGGAATTTAAAAGGAAGCATGAAAAATTTCTTCCCATTGCCCTCCTGGCATTGGCTTTGTTTGTCCTTGAAGTTTTGTTAAGGTATGGTGTATTTAAAAAATTACCCTAATAAATAGAAAAAATTTAAAGTCCGGCACAACTAACACATGATAAGATTCGCACATACAGAATATGCTTACTTGCTGATACTGCTGTTGCTATTCCTGCTGGTGTACTGGTATTACCGACACTGGCAACGAAAGGCCATGAAACGCTTCGGTGACCAAAAAACCACCCACAGGCTAATTCCTAGATTATCTGAACACAAAGCACTGGTGAAATTTATTTTGTTGCTGACAGCCTTCGCATTCATGGTTATTGGGATTATGGATCCACAGGTAGGCTCCAAGCTGGAAAAGGTTAAACGGGAGGGTATCGACCTTATGCTGGTCTTGGATGTCTCCAATTCCATGCTGGCCGAAGACATCAAACCCAATCGGCTGGAACGGTCCAAAATGGCTATATCCAATCTGGTGGATAAGTTGGAAGGTGATCGCATCGGCATCATCGTATTTGCGGGAAACGCGTACAAACAGCTGCCGCTTACCACAGATTATTCAGCAGCCAGACTCTTTTTATCAGCAGTGGATACCAAGATTGTACCAACGCAGGGAACTGCCATTGGAGAAGCCATTGAAATGGCCACTACCTCCTTCGGTGAAAGTGAACACAACAAAGCTATTATCATTATTACTGATGGTGAAAACCATGAGGATGATGCCGTTGGTGCCGCATCAGCGGCCAGTGAACTGGGTATTAAAGTATTTACCATTGGTATGGGCTTGCCAGAAGGTACACCCATCCCCTTGTATGACAACTATGGGAATCAATCAGGTTATAAGAAAGACAGGGAAGGACAGACTGTAATTACCAAGCTTAACGAGGATATGTTACGTCAGATTGCTGCAGCAGGGCAGGGTGCCTATGCCAGGGCCAACAACGCAAGTACCGGTTTAAGAAAGATATTTGAAGATATTAGTGAAATTGAGAAAAAGGAAATAGAAACCAAACAATTTACAGCATACGAAGATCGT
>JAERTD010000035.1 GCA_016845175.1 Bacteroidota bacterium
CCAGCTGATGAGTTTCCTGATCCGGTGGGTGATGTCAACCAATACATCTGGGAAGTAGCCTGACAGCTTACCCAGAAATCAGTTTCTGAATGCGGGTCAATGGTTCCAATCCACTGATAAATAGGATAGGATCCTAACAATACTTCACCAGTGGCAATTGGATCCAATGGTAATAAATAAGAAGCAATCAATGGACCGGCAGATCCACCACCATCCTGATATACACCTATAAAGTGATCTTCTGTTACAGGAGTTCCTGATAAGAACACACCCCAATAGGTCACGGTTGTCCATGTATCGCTAACACCATTTACTTGCTGGTATTGCTGATAGGTTCCGTTATACTGTGACCAATAGGCATTGTCTGCTCCAACTGGAGAGTTGCCAAACAAAGCATCAGCATTACATTCAAACAGATCACGGTCTGATTCTACACCGCGTCCACCTGTTTCTGAAATAGCACCGCGGTCAAATCCGGTACCTGTAGTATAAACAGGAGCAGGACCTGATCCTAAATTGGTAACATTGGAATTGTTACTCATTACTGGATATACAACTTCAGCAGTCCAGTACAGATCACCATTACCTACGTTTTGAATACCAATATATTTGGTCAACACCTCTTCAGGGTTCAAAGTTTCCTGAATAAACAATGGGTTGATCACCATAATTGGTGGAGACAGGTTTATGTCCAACTGTGTTTGTACACCAGTTACAATAGTACCGGTTACTTCCACATAGTTATAGCCATCTTTAAAGGCATACAGGTCATAATCACCTGTTTCCAGATTCAGCATTTCATAGTATCCGTTGGCATCGGTATGAACGGTTAAGGAACCATCCAACAATCCAACTTCTGCATTGTCAACTGGAGCACCTTGTGAGGTAACGATACCTACAAAATCACCAATTTCCAAGTAGAAAATCTCAAAGTTATCTATGAATGCAACATCACCCTGCTGGTAATAGTTCTCGTAATACTTACAAGAAGACTGAAGAGTGATAGTAAAAGCACCACCATTTTGGTAGGCACTCAAATCAAAACTCTTTTGTACAAAATCATCACTATGTGTAGCAGGCTGCCACCAGTAGTTGCCATCGGCATCCATCAGTGGGTTACCATCAATCAGTACCCTGAACCATGAATAATTGTAGTTGAAGGAATAGCCCTGTACAAAGTCATAGCGCATGGTCAACAATCCTGGTGATCCATCAGGAACAACCGTCATGTCAACTGCTGCAAAGTGTGTAGATTTACTTGGATCGTAAGCAGCTGAATAGGAATAAGGAGTAGAACCCCAGCCTGATGATGTGTTACCTTCGAACAGTAAACCATAGGCACTGTTATTGGCAGCACTTGACGCGGTTCTTAAACCGGCACCACTACCAACTGTTTGTACCATTTCATCAGGAATAATTCCTGTTTCAAAATCTTCCTCAAACGGGAAGGTTGTAATGTCAACTGGCATGATTCCAGGACCGGCTGTAAAGCCAAATGCTCCATAGGAAGTGTAGTCAGTTGATCCCCAGCTGGTAATTGGCCAACCGGTATCATCATTGGTTACTACACCGCCAATGCCACCATCGCCATAAGTATCCCAACAATCAACATCATACATACTACCCTCTGTAAGAGCCAGTACATGAACCTTTGTTTCACCAGAGGAGGAAAATGTCTCATCGGTACCCCAGATATAGGCACCAGCATCATAATCCCAGATGTTGTAACTAGCCTCTCCAAAATAGCTATCAACAGTTACAGCAATATTAATATTGCTGATTGCTCTGGAACCTCCTGTTGAAGGAACAACAAATGTTTTTCCCTTCGCAGCAAGTCTTTCAGCAGGGGTCGGCAAAGTCTGAGCATTGGGGCTTACAGCCCTTCTCTGCTTCATCATCTGCATCTCCTTGCTCGAAATGGTATTGGTTGTGGTCACCTGACCCATCAATACCGTTGATGCCATAAATAACATCAACATAAGCAAAGTCGTAATTCTTTTCATACGTCTGTGATTTGTGTTAGTTAATAAAAATTGAATTGTCATTATGTTTAATCTAAAATTGCTATTTCAACCTATGCTTTTTATAGAGCCATAGAAACTCTTGGGGCATTTGGGATTTGCCTTTGGGAGAAATAGCACTCAGGGGAGTGATAATAATACCGAGATGCTAAATATCCAACTAGCAAATGGCCGAACGCTGCTTTTTAGAGCGCCGACCCCGGTACTATGAATTTAAGAAAATCTTGAAGAGTAATTTTGATCATACGCAGCAGTTTGTGTTAATCTTTGTTAACTTCCTGATATTCAGGAAGAAGTACTCTTCGGGCTTAATAAGGTATGCATAAGGCCACCTTACCGATCTCTGCCCGTTGCTACTATGACAGTTAAACAGCGTTTTACCCCTACTCAAAAAGTGTTTTTTTTTGAAGTTTTTTTTGAGGCCTCAGCCAATGCTTCTCATGCAAAATATAGGCATTGATCACATTAGGTGAAAAACAGCAAAGGAAATAGGTTGAAAGTCCTGTAATTTATTGCTTGACGAAGCTAAAGTGATATTGTTCCGGACTGGTTTGAGAATGTAGTCGGCCAAGATAGAGTCCACTTGAAAATGTACTCACATTCAACTGCAGTCCCTGGGTCATTTTGGAGCCATCACTCCTCAGTTCATCCTGAAGGATTAACTGACCATAGCAATTGAAGATTTCAAGCAAAACCGGCTCAACGGAAGCTGTTGGAAACTTAATGGTTAAGGAAGCAGAGGTTGGGTTTGGATATACCATGGGTGGATCCATCTCAGGAACTACAATAGCCACGGTTATTTTTCCATCTTCCATCTCCATCACTACGCCAGATTCAATGGGATGATCGGGTGATAAATTTATTTCTGGTGAAATGGAAGCTGCGTAGGAGGCCTTTTCAGCAACCACCTGATAATTCCCATAGGCCAGCGACTTAAAATAAAAATTTCCCTTCTTATCCGTAAGGGTATAGGCCATGATACGTTGCAAATCGGTGGACATGAGAAACACACTGATGTTGGACAGTCCACCATTGCAATAGGCTTCATTATCGGTGTTGAACCAAGGGGCACAATACAGATCAGTATTCACCAGCTGGGCAGGAGGCATGACGAACTGACCGGATATAACAGCCTCTCCTTCAGGCAAACTAACATCAGGTGGCAGCAATTCAATATCCACATCAAATACATCTTCTATCACCGCAATTTCATGAGCCTGCTCCCAATCACTCTTATCAGCATAGTAAGACGGAATTGCCTCATACACATTGTGGGTATCAGGCACAGCATACACATAATAAGCGCCGGTTCTCAGGCGCTCAAATATAAAACTCCCGTCGCTCAGTGTTTTTGTCATTGCTTCAGCCTTGGCATTGGGCTCACCTAGTTTTAAAGCCAGTACAACGGCTGGTTCTACCTCTTCACCTGCATGCCAAACCTTACCCTGTAGTGAATGAAAATCCTCCAGGATAATATGCACACTGTCGCTGGTTAGTCCACATTCGGAAGTGGCTTCCATGACCAGTATTACACTGCCATTCTCGATATCCGATGATCCGGGTATATAGGTTGGGTTCACCACCGTATCGCTGTTGAAACTACCGTCACCATCGCTGAACCAGTTAACCTGATCATAAAAGGCGGCAGAGGCATCTGAGAGCTCAATATGGGCATCATTGAACACGGTGGTATCCTTACCAGCATATACCTGTGGCCCGTCGAGGATGGTCAATAAAAAACTATCCTTCAATATGAACTCAGAACGAACAACCTCCAGGTAAATGACAACGGATTTCTCTTCAAGATCTTCGGTTCCCGGATAGTACTTAGTTTGTATTTCATCTTCGTTTTCAAAGCTTCCATCCCCACTTGTGGTCCAAAGGAGACTTTTGTAGATGAAGGGAGCTGTTCCAAAGCTTATATTAAGTGCTTCCTGGTTGGTACACACTATGGTATCCGGTCCGGCGTACGGGAAAGGTTGTGCAAATGCAAAAGGACTCTCAAAGCCTTCCAACTGATCATCTACCCCTGTTAGGGAACCATCATAGGCAGTTATGGCAATGTTTTCACCAAAAGGAATCTCAGGCATCCATGCCAGGGTATCGCTACCATTATCAATCTGGTTCTCAAAACTATAATTATTAAAATTCCCTTCATATATCCTGTAGCCAACAATATCCTCCTCCACATTGCTCCGCCAACTCAACCTCAATTGTCCATTCACCTCTTGTTTGATCACACCCAATGGAGGGGACACAGGGCTGTTGGTATCAGCAGCAAGAAGTATTGGGTCAAAGTGGATGGTTCCCAAACCCGACTCATCATGAGCATCCCAAATCAATTCATCAATTCTATTACTGCTTGTACTCCCCCAAAAATTTCCGGTCAAATCAACATCCGACCCATGATGGTTTACCAACATTTGTTCTTGATCGGCCAGGAAAAACATATTGTTTTTATCAAAATGATGGCCTTCCACCGATTTAAAGTCCATGGTGCGCACCAGATTGTACGCCAAGGTATTATGCTCCAAACTATTGTACACCGAAGCCTGACTAAAGGCTACTGTCCATCCATTTTGATAGAAGCTGTTGTGGTGAAGCTCACAGGAATGTCCATATTGACCAAATACGATGGCTTCACTATTGGCCCAGAAAATATTATGGAAAATCTTGGTGGAATCTAGCATATTGAAGAGCCCATAACCCACGTTCTCACCAGTGCCATAGATGATATTATGATTGATAGAGTTATGTCCGGATTCTATCCCATCATCATTTTGCATCCAGATGCCATTGCGCCCCCCCTCTACAATATTATAAGCAATAGTATTGTCGAAGAAATAGCTCTGACTGTTAATGATATAAATGTTGTGGTTCTCATTTTTAAGTACACAGTGGAGCACTTTGTTGTCGTTGGCAACTGCCAAATTGTTCACCTCAAACCGGATACCATCTTCATTGGCTTCGATGCTGCAATTTTCAATGCTGCAATCACTTGTGTTTCGGATATCTATACCCAACTTTTCATTACCGCTGACCACACATTGATCAATAAATATGTCATCTGATTCAACTACTGAAATGGCTGCCGTTTCATTTCCTTGCAGCAGGCAATTCCTCAAAGAAATATGCGTTGAATGATCCACCATTAAACCGGTGCTATTGGTATCAGAAAGGCTTGAATGATTGATGTCGATATGGGAGGATTCACTAATTCTTACTGCCGCAACCTCCGTATTCTGAATCCTTGCATAAGCTATGAAGTTTTGGTTTTCATCATATACATTGCTGAAAGATATGCCTTTCCAGCGCCAGAATTCTCCTGGAGTTACCCAATTGGAAACAAAGCTTACGGTGTCGGTCTGGCTTCCGGTTTTATCACCTACCAGCAAATTGCCACCTCTAACAAAGATGCCCCAACCAAAATTTACCCTGACTTTTGTGCCAGGAGGAATAATCAGGGTTCTACCATTGGGAATAATCAAGTCGGACCAAACAATATAGGTAGTGTCGTTGGACCAGGTTTTATCTTCTGTGAGGCTGCCGCCAACAAAGGCGATATTTTGAGATTGTACAGTTATGGTCAAACAAAACAGGCTTACCATCACAAGAAGCATTCGGGAAAAAGCTATGCACTTTCCCTTGGGCTTATTATAATGACGGTATGTACTTTTCCTGTCCATTTAATCTAAAAATAGTATTGCAAACCCAGTTTAATACCCAGGGCTTTCAGCTGGGGCTGTCCACCCCGATCTTTCAAGGGTTCTGTAAAATAATGCAGATAATAACATTCTGCATTAAGATCTAATTTGTCATTAATTTTATTCCTCATACCCAATCCGGCCATCCCTGACAACACATTGTTATTGAACTTAAGCTCAGAAAAGTTCACACCCTCGGGCTTAGCCTCTTCAAATCGGGCCACTCCCTCCTTGTAGATCAAATAACCAATCTGGACCCCCAGACGACCATAAAAACTTGTACTGCGGCCCTGATAGAAATCATAGGCTGCTGTGAGGTTCAATTCCAGATAGGCCAAACGGTTGGTTATTTCGTAAGTGGAGTGGTAAGATTCCGAAGGAATCCAGGCAGAGTCCATCACATAAAACCAGGAAGTATCCGATTGAGACACAGTATAATATATATCTATGGTATCTGGTTGGTAAAACCCTCCGCTTACCTTAATGTCTTGCTGCATATAACGGTCATTAAACTGTGTATATCTGAATCCAAGTGAATATTTAAACCGCTTTTGTGTCCTGATCAGATCAGCTCCCAGAGAAAAGTTTCTGAATGAGTAATTTTCCTTGTCATCTACCAAACTATAATCAGATAACAAAGCTGCATAGTTAATGCTTGCAGCCCATCCCTTTTTTCTACTATTTTTTTCTTCTGTGGTATCTGCTGCAAACTCTGAGTTTTCCAATGCTGAGGATGCCATAAAAACAGTATCCACTATACGTAAGGTATCTACCCGGTATAAGGTGTCAGTAGTAAATATGGTATCCAGTTCTACCACAGTATTGATCACATATTTGATGAGCGTATCAGGTGTACTGGTATCGGTAGGAACCGGAATATACACAATGCGTGTATTTTCTTCAGCTGCCGACCCTGAAGCTTTACCGGCTGGTCGGTAAATGACAATTTGATTGCCGAGCTGCTTAAATGTTTGACCAGATTCCGACAATATATCCTCCAATGCTTCTACTAAGGGCAACTGTGAGCATTGGTAGCTTACTGCTTCATTAAAAGCTTCGTCACTGGCATCATAGGCAAAATTAATTCCTGTTTGTTCAGAAAGTTGTCTGATTACCCGACTTAATTTCTCGTTTTGAAATTCTATGCTTAATGCATTGGCATCCTGTTCTTGTGCCATTGATACCTGAGGGGCGAACCCAATTGAAGCTATAAGCAGGCAAAACACCAGAGCATGTATGCACCTGCTCCTGGCTTTTATTCTTTTCCAATAATTAAATTGATGGCTCAATTGAAAACACATTTTGGCCCATAGCTATAGACGCCGGGTTTGAGCTGCTAAGGTAAGAAAAAGATAGGGAAAAGTCGGGGAGACGGCCTACTTCAGACTAACTTTCTGGTCTGAAATTGTATAGTCTAGTCCGAAAATCAGGTGTAAAGACTCGAATATCTGATCGGGTGTATCTGACTGGTACCTTGCGGTCAGGTAAAGATCATCATAGGATCTTTCAGTAACTACCTGAATATCATAAGTTCTTTCGAGGGACTTGAACACATCAGTTAGGGGAGCCTTTACAAATTCCAGTACACCTGATTTCCATGCTTTATGGTTTTGTCCGTTAAATTCTTCTCTGGATAATAATCCAGTGGACTTATTGTAAATTCCTTTTTGTCCGGGATGCAATACGATTTGTTCCAATACAGATTCATCATCGGGATTCACTGTATAGAATAACACTTTGCCGGTTTCCAAATGCAACACTACTTCTTCTCTGTCTGCACAACTACATAAAGTAAAAGAAGTACCTAACACTTTAACCCTAAGATTGCCGGTGGCAATAATAAATGGTTTGTCAGGATTGTGTGCTATATCAAAATATGCCTGACCTTCAAATTGCACCAGGCGTTGGTCAGAAGAAAATTGTTCTGGATAATCAATGTGGGCAGCTTTGTTAAGAAATACTTTGGAGTGATCAGGTAATAAGAATGGATCTTGCTGAACCTGATTAGACGCATAACGAATCATTTCACCACTACCTGATTGCCCAAAGATGAAATACAAACCAAAGGCGATCACTAAAACGGCAGCTACCCGAGCAGCAGCATAAGCAAAGCGTTTGATGTGAGGAGATTTCCTTTGTGGTTCCACTGAAGCGGGCAGCACAAGCTCTTCTTCCTCAATTCTGGCATTTAATTTATTCCATGCCTCATTCACATCAATTTCATAGAAGGAAGCACGTACGCCACTATGTTTCCAAAGGTCTTGAAACTCTTCATACATATTGCGATTCTCCACGGATTCATCTATCCATAACTCGACAATTTCTCTCTCCTGGGAGGAAATATTGCCGGACAGATAGCGCCCCAATAATTGGATATTTGAATCACTAATATTCATAATTTCAAAGGCTGTTTATCCCTTCTTCGTAATTAAGTGACAATATAAAAGCCATTTACCCTTACTCTATGTTAAAAAATATTTAATTATTTCTGTTTTATATATGATGATAAACTTCTGTGATCTATTTAAACAAGGCCCAAAAAAATATCAATAAAGGCATATATTCTTTGAGAGCTACTCTCAAATGTTTAAGGGCTTTGGTCATTTGGGATTCAACGGTTTTTACTGAAATGGCCAGCTGGTCAGCTATCTGACCATACTTAAGCCCATTAAATCGACTCAACTCAAAAATTCGCCTTCTCTTTTCCGGCATTTCAAGTATGGCTATCTTTAGCACACTTTCCAACTCGGCCTCTTCCATTTTCAAATGACCATTATCGTAGTAAGGGGTAACCATATGCTTCTTATCTATCAGATATTTTTCCTTAACCTTATTTTGGTTCAAATAGTTTAAGGCATAATTCTGTACCGATCGGTAGAGGTAAGATTTTACTGAGGAATTAATTTCCAGAGTTTCCCGATTCATCCAAAGTTTAAAAAACAAATTCTGAACAATTTCTTCAGCATCCGCAATCTCGTTTACATATCGGGTGCAGTAATAGCATAGAGGTGTATAATAAAGCCTGTACATCTCCTCGAAGATGGCCTTATCACCAGCTTTTAATCCCTGAATAAAACGAGTTTGGTTATCGTCCATAGTTCAAATTATCCCAATAGTAGAAAGGCATAGAATCCTGCCCCGGAATCAATGCCAAACATTAATCTACCCACACTACTAACAGGCAAAGGTAAATTATATTATTACAATTGTTCCCAAAGAGACATGAAAACTCACCCAAACCGTTGCATGAACAAACATTAAAGATGTGAAAACCAGACCCTCCATCAGACTTGAATTCCATAAGCACGATTATGGAAGGCTGAACAATTTCCATTACAATTAAAAAGTGGCTTCCCACAAATAATTTCATAGTTTTACCCTCGCAATAAATTTACGAGACCGGCCATAGTCGGAAAGCACAAGCGATGAAAGAAAAAAACAGCAAAATCATTTCATGGTCCATTTTACTGGTCCTGGTTTTGATTTGGGGAAGTTCTTTCATCCTCATTAAGAAATCATTAATTTATTTTAGTGGCCCGGAGGTGGGTATACTACGGATAGTCATCACCTTTTTATTTTTGCTGCCATTTGCATTGGTGAGAATGAAAAAACTGACCATGCAGATGAGCTTACGCCTGATTATTTCAGGTGTGGTGGGTAGTCTGATACCATCATTTATGTTTGCCATTGCCCAAACGGGTATTAGTAGTGGACTGGCCGGCACACTGAATTCACTGACACCCCTGTTTACCCTGGCCCTGGGAATGTTTTTCTTCAAACTGAAAAGCCGATGGTATAATATTCTGGGAGTTTTCATCGGTTTACTGGGAGCCGTTGGCCTTATCTATGTAAGTGGAGATAAGGGATTTGTATTCAATTTTAACTATGCTGCTCTCATCATCATTGCCACCATTTGTTATGCCTTTAACGTAAATTATATTAAAGTCTATTTAAAAAGCCTTGATTCGCTCACCATTACAGCATTTACCTTCTTCTTTACGGGTATACCTTCCCTACTGTATGTGCTGTTTGTTTCTGATATTCCCCATAAACTCATGAGTTCCGGAACAAATTTTATTGGGTTGGGTTATTTATCCATTCTGGCCATCCTGGGTACAGGTCTGGCATTAATAGCTTTCAACAAACTTATCAAAATCAGCAGCCCTGTTTTTGCCTCCTCAGTCACCTACCTTATCCCGGTGGTAGCGCTCATTTGGGGCATTATCGACGGAGAAATATTTAAGTTTAGTTACCTGCTTTGGTTCGCGCTTATTATAGTAGGTGTATTTCTCGTGAATGCCAGTCCTTACCGTTTACCCAACATCAGTTCAAAGCTTTTGTTTGGGAAAAGAGGAAAAAATTAATAATCAAAAACTTGTAGTTTGTATTTTTTTTCTATTTTTGCACCTCCAAAATCTGCAAGGATTTTTAACTAAAAGATTTTAAGCATGTATGCAATTGTTGACATAGCTGGACAGCAGTTTAAAGTAGAGAAGGGCCAAGAGGTGTTTGTAAACAGACTGGAAGGCGAAGAAGGTGCTGATCTGGAATTTGACCAGGTACTGTTGGTTGATAACAAAGGAGACATAAAAGTAGGAACTCCTGTTGTTGATGGTGCCAAGGTATCCGCCAAGATCGTTTCACATCTGAGAGGCGACAAAGTAGTTGTTTTCAAAAAGAAAAGAAGAAAAGGCTACCAGAAATCAAATGGTTTCCGTAGCGAACTCAGCAAAGTGGTTATAGAAAATATTACTGTTTAACTTACCTGCACTGCAGGCCTGAAAACTAAAAAAAATGGCTCATAAAAAAGGAATGGGTAGCTCCCAGAACGGACGCGAATCGGAAAGTAAACGATTAGGTGTAAAGATATATGGCGGGCAGAATGTGATTGCTGGTAATATTATCGTACGCCAAAGAGGAACCTCACACAACCCTGGCATTAATGTAGGTATGGGTAAAGATCATACTTTATTTGCCTTAGCTGATGGTGTTGTGGAATTCAGAAAAAGAAGAAATAACAAGTCATTTGTCAGTGTAATACCCGCCGACGAAGTGGCCAAATAGTTATAAAATATTCAGAAGAAAGCCCGGATTCATTTTATGATCCGGGTTTTTTTGTGAATAAGGGTTTAGAAAGCTCCAGAACGATCAGGATGCAAAAAATTAAAATCATAAGTTCTGAGGACCCATACATTTACCTAAATTTGCCAAAATTTTTAACGCATGCTCCAACTCCAGTTTATACGCGAAAACAGACAGCTAGTTATTGACAGGCTGGCTGTTAAGAATTTCGAGGCCACTTCACTTGTGGATGAAATTATCAGTCTTGATAACGACAGACGCAAAACCCAGAAATTATTAGACGACAGCCTGGCACAGGCCAAAATACTCGCCAAAGAAATCGGGCAATTTTTCAAATCGGGTCAGGTGGATAAGGCGAATGCTGCTAAAGAAGAAAGCGGACGACTGAAACAACAATCCAAGGAGTTGGAAAGTACTTTTAACGAACTACTGGAAAATCTGAACAATAAATTGCTGGACTTACCGAACATTGCCCATGCATCAGTACCTAAGGGTACATCCGAGGCTGACAATGAAGTTATATACGAAGAAGGAAGCATTCCCACCTTGTTTGAAGGTGCCAAACCCCATTGGGACCTGGCCAGTCAATATAAAATTATCGATTTCGATCTGGGAAGCAAAGTTAGTGGGGCCGGATTTCCGTTTTACAGAGGTCAGGGAGCGCGTTTGCAACGGGCACTCATCAACTTCTTTCTTGACGAAGCACTGGAACAAGGTTATCTGGAATACCAGCCACCCCTGTTGATAAATGAAGATTCCGGTTATGGGACCGGTCAATTGCCAGACAAAGAAGGTCAAATGTATTATGTGGGTGAAGACAAACTCTATCTGATTCCTACGGCAGAAGTTCCCATCACCAACATATACCGAAACACCATAGTGGCTGAAGCTGACTTACCCATTAAAAATGTGGCCTATTCCAATTGTTTCCGTCGTGAAGCAGGGTCCTATGGAAAGGATGTTAGGGGATTAAACCGCCTCCACCAATTTGATAAAGTGGAGATTGTACAAATCCAGCATCCCGACCGTTCCTACGATACCCTGGAGGAAATGAAAGATCAGGTAGCCAATTTATTACGCAAATTAGACTTGCCCTTCAGAGTACTGAGACTGTGTGGTGGAGATCTGAGTTTTACTGCTGCCTTAACCTATGATTTCGAAGTCTATTCAGCAGCTCAGAAACGCTGGCTGGAGGTTAGCTCGGTTTCTAACTTTGAAAACTTTCAGGCCAACCGAATGAAGTTGCGTTTTAAAGGTAAGGAAGGCAAAACCAAATTGGCACACACACTGAATGGAAGTGCACTGGCCTTACCCAGGATAGTAGCAGCCTTACTGGAAAATAATCAGACAGCCGATGGCATACTGATTCCGGAAGCCCTGCGTTCTTATACTGGATTCGATCGTATCACCTAAAAGGAGGATTGTATTAAGACTCAAAAGCATAGTGTTTTAAGATGGAATAGAATGAGTACCGGAATCCGGCTTATTGTATTGGCCATGCTCATATCTCCCCTCTTTCTTGCCGCTCAAAACAATCCTAACATCCGATACCAACAGCAACCCAGGCAGCAAGACAAAAGCACTGAAAAACTGGCTCGGGATTACTATTTCAAAAAACAATACGACAAAGCGGTGGTATTGTTCGAGGATTTGTACAAAAAGAAACCCACCCACAATTATTATACTTACTATGTGAATTGCCTGTTGGCACTTAAAGAATATAAGATAGCCGAGAAGGTGATAAAAAAACAGAGAAGGGCCTATCCTACCCATCCCCGTTATACCATTGATCTGGTCCATGTGTATCAGCTTACCGGCAATGAAAAGAAATCCAACCAACTCCTGAACAAGTTGCTCAATAACCTGCCCAATACACGGTCGGGTATTATGCAAATTGCTTCGCCTCTCATGTCCAAGGGTTACTACAAGGCCGCTTTGGATGTGTATAAAAAAGGGAAAGAAATCAATGTGGAAGGCTACCAATTTCACATGGAATTGGCCACTGCCTACCAGTACAACGGTCAGTACAATATGATGTTCAGTTCCTACCTTGCTCATCTGCGGGACAACCCAAGGGATATGCAACGGATAAAAAACAGCATGCAAAACCTCATGCGACTGGATGTGGACGATAATCTGGCTCAAACACTAAAAAAACAATTGTTGGGTCTTACCCAGGCTTACCCTGACAACCAGGTGTATGCACATATGTTGCTTTGGCATGCCATGCAAACCAAGGATTTTGATATGGCTTATCGGCAGGCCAGAGCCAATGACAAACGTTTTGGTGGTGCTGAAATTGATGTGCTTGATGTGGCTGATATCGCTTTGAAAAACGAAGCCTATGAGGTGGCTGCCCAAGCCTACGAATACATCCGCGACAAGGAAAGTCAATCCATATTTTATGCTGAAGCCTATAATGGATTGTATACGGCTCAGGTGCTGAAAGCTGAAAGCCATCCGGATACCCCTGAATCTGATTATGTCAAACTTGAAAAGGAAGGACGCAAAGCCATAAAAGAACTGGGTGTTCAAGGACACAGTTTAGATGTAGCGCAGCAATTGGCTCATATACAAGCCTTCCGGCTGGCTAAGTTTGAAGAAGCAAGAGCCCTTCTTGAAGAAGCTTTAAAAATACCATCCTTACAAGCGGCTGATCTGGCCAATATTAAACTGGAATTGGCAGATATTTTAATGGTTACCGACAAGATATGGGATGCCTCTTTACTATATGCTCAGGTGGAATCGGAAATGAAACATGAACCCATTGGTCATGAAGCAAAATTCAGGAATGCCAAGCTATTTTACTATGTGAGTGAGTTTACCTGGGCACAAACACGCCTGGATGTTCTGAAATCATCCACATCCAAGCTTATCGCGAACGATGCCCTGGAGCTCTCGTTATTCATAAGCGATATTCTGGAAGAGGATACCATGGGATTTAGTCTTCGCTTGTTTGGGGCAGCCGATTTGTATCTGCACCAACAGCATTATGATTCATCATTGATGATGCTGGATAAAATTCAAAAGCAGCCCTCAGGACCGGCAAGCCTTCAATATGTGCAATATAAGAAAGCCGGCATCATGATGGAAACAGGAAATTATGAGGAAGCAGATGCCTTGTATGCAGATTTGGTGGTTGCCTATCCGCAAAGTATTAAAGCCGATAATGCCACTTTCCACCGGGCAGAAATACACCGGCTTCAATTTATGAATACGGAAGAGGCCATGCGTTTGTATATGAAGCTCATGACTGATTACCCTGACAGCATGTATGCGGGAGAAGCCAGGATAAAGTATCGGGCACTGGAACAGCAACCCCAACAACCCTAATATGGTAAAACCTAAAAAACATTTGGGTCAACACTTTCTTACCGACCACAATATTGCCAGAAAAATTGTGGCTTGTTTGAGTGAAACCCATGAGCATGTTTGTGAACTGGGTCCGGGGAAAGGTATTCTGACTCAGGCTCTGTTGGAAAGACCAGGCCTAAAAAAACTACAGCTGGTAGAATTGGATGGAGAATCTGTGATCTATTTGAATCATCACTTCCAACATCCAGGCCTACAAGTAATTGAAGCTGATTTTTTAAAGCTGGACATCTCAGAAATCTTTACTTCAGCCTTTGCACTCATCGGTAATTTTCCCTATAATATTTCTTCTCAGATATTCTTCAAAGTACTTGAGCACAGGAATACCATCACTGAAGTGGTTTGTATGATACAAAAGGAGGTGGCCGACCGGATTGCTTCACCACCACACAGTAAAACCTATGGTATTTTGAGCGTGTTGTTGCAAAGTTGGTTTGATATCGAATATTGCTTTACCGTTCATGAGCATGTATTTTTTCCGCCACCCAAAGTGAAATCCGCTGTCATACGATTAAAGAGGAATGACACCCAGGATCTTGATTGTGACGAGGCCTTGTTTTTCAGGCTGGTGAAAACGGCTTTTAACCAAAGAAGAAAGACCTTAAGAAATGCACTGAAACCCATCTGTGATATGGATGTATCCGATCATCCACTGCTCAGTCAACGCGCAGAGCAATTGGACAAATATCAGTTTGTTGCACTCACCCAATATGTAGCAGGCAGACTAACAAATGAACAATAGCTTCTGAATCGCCCCTACCGAAGCCTCATTTTTCCTATTTTCACGCTTCATTTAATTGCTAATCATTCATGAAGCAAATTCAGGCTCTGGTATTCTTCCTTCTTTTCCTTAGCATTCATCCAGCCATAATGGCCAATGACGAAGGCAGGCTTACTACCGAAAACCTGAAAATCCGGATTCCTGATATTATTGTACAGAACATTGAACAGGACATCATCATAGAAATTACTGATGCTGAGCTCGCTCTTTTTTATGAAGGCCAAATACTTGCTGTTACGATTAATGGTGAAACTGTTGATCAACAAGTGATCTCGGGCATCATGAGCATAGCTTACGATTTCCCTTCCAAAGAAACCCTTAGTGTTGGCATAGGCCCTGTTATGTATGAGGAAAAGGTAAACCCTATTCCCAGTTGGCTTTCTGTGCTGCCTCCCCTGTTTGCCATTTGCATAGCGCTGATTTTAAGAGAAGTGTATTCAGCCCTCGTGGGTGGTGTTTGGATAGGTGCCGGGATTATCTTCTATTACAAAGGAGCTTCCTTTTTTGCTGCGGTCTTTAGTGGGTTTATGGCCATTATCGATACTTATATTATTCAATCGCTCAACGACAGCGGCCATATGTCCATTATACTATTCTCGCTGATCATTGCAGCCACGGTGAGCCTGATTACAAGAAATGGGGGTATGGCTGGTGTGGTGAACCGTTTGTCGTCCATAGCCACCGGACCCCGATCGGCTTCGTTCACCACCTGGTTGCTGGGCGTGGCCATATTTTTCGATGATTATGCCAATACACTGGTGGTTGGAAACACCATGCGTCCTCTGACGGATAAACTAAGGCTATCCAGAGAGAAGCTGGCCTATATCATTGACTCTACAGCTGCACCGGTGGCCTCTGTTGCCTTTGTGACCACCTGGATTGGTGCCGAGTTGAGTTATATTCAGGACGGTATTAACGAATTGCAATTGGATGAATCTGCCTATGGTGTATTCTTCAACTCCCTGGCATATTCTTTTTACCCCTTTTTCACCCTTGGATTTATCATATTTCTCATTTGGAAACAAGTGGATTATGGCCCCATGTATCAGGCTGAGATTAAAGCCCGTAAAATGAAAAGCCCTGAAGAATTTGAAGAAGTATTGGCCCAGGAATCCGGTGACGAGATGAAATTCTCCGGTAAAGGAAAAGCCAGGGCAAGGAATGCGGTGATACCTGTATTGGTGATTGTTGTGGGCACTATTCTTGGCTTGTTATATACCGGATGGGTTCAGACAATATGGAACTCAACATCCCTTGGGTTTTTTGAAAAATTATCTGAAACCATTGGTGGTGCAGACTCCTATGCTGCCCTGCTTTGGTCTTCATTTTCGGCCTTAAGTGTTGCGGCATTTTTAAGTCTGATTCAAAGACATCTGAATTTGACTCAGGTAGTGGATGCGGTGGTCTCTGGTTTCAAAACCATGCTTCCCGCCATTATCATACTGACACTAGCCTGGTCGGTGGCATTGGTTACCAAACATATGCATACAGCCGATTTTATTTCCGGTATGCTCATGGATGCATCGGTATCACCCTTCCTCATTCCAACCTTCACCTTTGTTATGGCAGCCTTTGTTTCCTTTTCAACAGGGAGCTCCTGGGGCACCATGGCTATACTGTACCCATTGGTTCTACCGGCCGGTTGGTTACTCGGTGAGCAAGCCGGATTGGATTATGAGAGTTCACTGGCCATATTCAACAATATTGCCGCTGCGGTGCTAACAGGCTCAGTGTTGGGCGACCACTGCTCCCCTATTTCTGACACGACCATATTGAGTTCCCTGGCAAGCTCATGCCCACATATCGACCATGTGCGTACCCAATTACCCTATGCGTTAACCACTGGTTTATTTGCCATTGTTTTAGGCATACTGCCTGCTTCTTTCGGTATTTCACCCTGGATACTTTTCCCTCTTGGCTTTCTGGGTCTATTCCTGGTCATTCACTTTTTTGGAAAACCTACCGGTGACTCTGTAATAGAATCCTAAGCAGCTCTGCAAAACAATTACCCGCTCATCAGTTTCATAAACATTCTCTGGCTTTTGTTGGTAAAGATCCAAAGGGCAATTTGAATATATAATCCTAACTTTGTCCCTGCATCATGGAAAAAAGCCCTTCCGATAAAAAAGATTTGGCAGTACATCTGAACAGTCTGGTTCGTTCTTTACCAGATAAACCAGGCATTTATCAGTATTACAGTGCTGATGATAAAATCATTTATGTGGGTAAGGCCAAGAACCTGAAGAAAAGGGTGGGTAGTTATTTCAATAAATCCCATCAGGGTGGTAAACTAAGGGTGTTGGTCAGGCAGATAGCTGACATCAAGTTTATAGTAACCGATACGGAGATGGATGCTTTGCTGTTGGAAAACAATCTGATTAAAAAGTACCAGCCCCGATACAATATTCAACTGAAAGATGACAAAACCTTTCCCTGGATTTGTATAAAAAATGAACCCTTTCCGCGGGTGTTTCCTACCAGACATCTGGTTAAAGATGGTTCTACCTATTATGGCCCTTATGCTTCGGTAAGGATGATGAGAACACTCCTGGACATTGTAAAGAAGCTGTATCCTCTGCGTACCTGTAAGCTCAATCTAAGTCCACAGAACATTGCAAAAAAGAAATACAAAGTCTGTCTTGAATACCACCTGGGCAATTGTTTAGGACCCTGCATAGGCGAACAAACTGAAGCTGATTACCTGGAAACTATTGCACATATCCATTCCATAATCAAGGGAAATATCGCCGATGTGATCAACGAGTTGAAAAGGCGCATGCATGAGGCAGCAGAGGAAATGGCCTTTGAAAAGGCACAAATGCTCAAAGAAAAGCTGGAATTGCTGGAGAAATACAAAAGCAAATCAACCATAGTCAATCCGAAAATTAATAATGTGGATGTGATTTCCATGATCGATGAAGAAAAGCTGGCTTATGTGAATTTTCTCAGGGTAGTGAATGGCGCCATTGTTCAAGCCCATACCATTAAGGTAAAAAAGAAGCTGGATGAGACTTCTGAAAGCATACTGGCCTTTTCATTGTTGGATTTCAGGCAACGTTTTGAAAGCCATGCTAAGGAAGTTATTACCCCAATGCATCCGGGTATTGAAATCCCGGAAGTATCATATACCATCCCACAAAGAGGAGACAAAAAGCAGTTGCTCGACCTGAGCAAACGCAATGCTCAGTATTATCAGCAGGAAAAAAGGAAGCAGGCAGCCCTGATTGATCCTGATCGACATAAAAAACGAATACTAAACACCATGATGACTGATCTTCGGATGCCTCATCCTCCCAAACATATAGAGTGTTTCGATAATTCGAACATACAGGGTGATTATCCGGTAGCTGCCATGGTACAATTTATTGATGCCAAACCCAATAAAAAGGCTTACCGCCATTTCAATATTAAAACTGTGGAAGGACCTGATGATTATGCTTCCATGGAAGAGGTTATTTACCGCAGGTATAAAAGGCTGATGGATGAGGAGCAACCACTGCCACAGTTGGTTATTGTTGATGGGGGAAAAGGTCAACTTAGTGCTGGAGTAAAAAGCCTGAAAGCCCTTGACCTCTCTGGTAAGATTACCATCATTGGCATCGCCAAAAAACTGGAAGAAATATACTACCCCAACGACCCTCTTCCTCTGTATCTTGATAAGACTTCAGAAACCCTGAAGATCATCCAACATTTGCGTGATGAGGCCCATCGTTTTGGTATCACCCATCATAGAAAGAAAAGAGAGAAGGGTACCATAAAATCGGAGCTTACCACCATTGAAGGGATTGGTTATGGGACGGCACAAAAGCTGCTTTGGAAATTTAAGTCGGTTAAAAAAATTAAGCAAGCTGATATTGAAGCCCTGACCACTGTCGTGGGACAATCAAAAGCCAGGCTGGTTTTTGATCATTTCCAACAAAGCAAACCTGCTTAATTTCATGAACTTCGTTAATAATTCCTCAGGGTAAATTTAACTGGCAGGATATAGGCTACACGTACTTTTTTACCGGTTTGCATCCCTGGTTTCCATTGTGGCATGAGTCCAACCACCCGAACAGCTTCTTCATCACATCCGCCTCCAATGCCTCTTTCCACAGAAATGTGGTTAACACTTCCATCCTTCTCCAGGATGAAACCAACATACACAGTACCTGAAATTCCCATTTCTTTAGCGAGTTCAGAATACTTAATATGATCCCTTAAAAATTCCATCATAGCTGTAAGTCCACCAGGGTATTCAGGCTGGGCCTGAACAGGCAGGTAGATGGTATTATCCTCCGCTTCTGGCTCTTCATCGTCTAGATTAAAGATAACATCTGTTGGGATTTCGGTTCCATCATCTGCCGATGCATCAATTTCCGGCATATCATCTACCTCATCCAGATCATCCACCAAATTCAGTCGTGGCTGTACCACAGGAACGGCGGGTATAGGTTTTTTATGTACGGTTATCTTGGTGTGTTCCTCCACCCAGTCATTGGGAGGACGATGATGTTCTGGTAATTCCACGGATTCATACGAGCGGTATTCGAAGGCAAAGAATACCATCAGGAGTGCTACAATAAACCCAATTTCGAGAAAGATTTTTCTCTTGTTTTCAAGCCCGGCCCGGGCAGTTTTTCTCATTTCCATAGTTCTTGGTTTTTAAAGATGAAACAATAGGGTGACGAATCACCATGAATTATCTTTTCATACAGCCAGGCTTGGGAATCAATTGCTGTACAGAACGTAGAAATGGGTCATTTGCAGGTTTTTGATAGGTAAAGAACTCTTTCATTAAAGACCAACAATTATGCCATGAAAAGGTTTAAGAAAAGACTTCGCATGATTTCAGCTTTAAAGCAAAAAAAAGGCCGCTCAACTAGTTGAGCGGCCGTAATATCTTCAGGTAAATTCTTACTGCAAGGTAAACTTAACCGGAAGGTTATAGGATACACGAACAGGTTTTCCTCTTTGCTTACCAGGTTTCCAGTTGGGCATATTCTCAACAACCCTAACAGCTTCTTCATCACAACCACCGCCGATACCACGAAGTACACGTACGTTGGAAATGGATCCGTCGGGTTCCACTACGAAATTGATAAAAACACGTCCCTGAATGCCACTTTCTTTAGCCAATGGAGGATACTTGATATTCTTACCAAGGTATTGCATTAATGCACCGGTACCTCCACCTGGAAACTCAGGCATGGATTCCACAACCGTGAAAATCTCGGCTTCGGCTACTTCTTCTTCCTCCTCCTCTGGTGGAATATATTCTTCCATCTCAGTATCATCATCAGCATCCACGTCGATTTCAATTTCATCTTCTACTTCCACATCATCTTCCACAATTTTAATTTGTACCGCTTGTTTCGGTGGTGGTGGTGGTGGTGGCTTCACTTTTTGTTCCGTAATGGGGATAATTTCTTCAGGTGTATCATCTACTACCCTCGAAGCCAGGTCAATGGTTACTTTGTCGTAGCTTTTATATTCAAAGGCAGCAAAGACAATAAGCAATGCCAAAATGAGACCTATTTCAAAAAATACGCCCTTTTTGTTTTCCAGATCTGCTCTTGGTGTTTTTTTAGCTTCCATGGATCGATCATTTTTAATCAAGCGCTAAAATAGAAATTAATCCTGACTTGATTCAAGGTTTGGTATTAATTTTTTTTCTAAATAAGATATCAAATGCCCAGCATCCAACCACTACTCCCAGACTATCTGCCAGAAAGTCGAAGAGGCTTCCGTGGCGGCCGATGAACACATAATACTGCAGTACTTCCGTTAGTAACCCAAAAATTATGCCAATACTAAGGGTAAGTATGATAAGTCTATAACGCTTGTTTGCTAGTAAGTATTGTTCACGGTATCCATATAATACCAATACACTGAATATGGCAAATATTCCAATATGCAAAAGCTTATCAGGAGATAACCATTCCCAGAATGTTTCGATGGAAGGAAAATAGCTTCCGGGAAGGCCTGTTAAGAGTAATATGAGTACCGACCAGGTAATTGCTGGCCAGAATTTTTTCAAAAAGAGCATGTTATGCTTCTATCAGCGCGCTATAAGCATCGGCATCAAGCATATCATCCAGTTCAGAAGCATCTGTAATTTTGAACTTAACAATCCAACCTTCTCCGTAAGGATCCTTGTTAATAATCTCCGGTGTTGATTCCAAAGCTTCATTGAGTTCCAAAACGGTACCGCCAATGGGCATAAACATATCGGAAACGGTTTTCACTGCTTCAATGGTTCCAAAAGCTTCTCCTTTGTCGAGGGTTTCATCTACGGTTTCCACTTCAACAAAAACGATGTCTCCAAGCTCTTTCTGGGCATAGTCGGTAACTCCAACAAATGCTTCATCACCTTCAACACGGATCCATTCGTGGTCTTCTGAGTACTTTAAATCTTTAGGTATGCTCATGTTGATCAATTTTTAATATTCTGTGCTCCAAAATTATATTTTTTTGGGTTGCATAAACGCCTTCCGTCACTTAAAATGAATAAAAATAATGCAGAAGGAGCCATGTGGATGAGTTATTGCCTAGCACCTCTTTAAAATACTTGACTCTTGGGGTTTAGCCCATGGTTTTAGAAGAAAAACTGTTAAGGCATTCTGGCCTACTGAGCCAGGTTGAAACGAAGGGTGAAGCCTCCACTGGTGGTTGAATTGGGAAATTGGGAAGAGATGTAAGGATTGGCACTCGTCCAGTTGAAATAAGCCCTTAACTGCAAACTTTGACTCAGCATATAGTCAGCGGAGAAGTTAAGGCTGTACTGCTTCTGACCAGCCGAAACCTGGTTGTTGATCTCATCAATACGACGAAGGGTCGTCTTATTATCGCGGATACCAAAATCAAGTTTCAGGTTCAGGTCGCTTTTGAAGTTGCTTCTGGAGCTTTTACCACTGAGTGAACTGAAGGAGAAGCTCAGGCTTTTTACCCGGTATCCCAGACCTACCACGATTTCATCACTGACAATTTCAGTTAACTGGTTGTTCACAAAACTGAGTGATAAGTTTCTCGATTTTTTATATTCTGCTCTGGCGCTCAAGCTGTTGTGCATGGTCACATCAAGCCCTATCAGCGGGCTGTATTGTTCAATGATGGAGATGACACCCACATCAAACTCGGGTATAAAATTGGAACCGTTTTCATAGGGGACCACAGGATTAGCAGGATCAAATTCCACATTGGTTCTCCAGCTATTGATGCTAAGCATGGAACGGTATCCATGGGTTATATTGACGCTTCTGAACAGCTTTTCAACCGCCTTAATTTGTGTGAGACCATTAAAAGTTACCCGCCAGTTGGGTATGGGGAATGAGGGGAACGGATTGTTGATTTTAATATTATTTACATCGCTACCGGAATAGGCTGCCAGAAATGAATAATAAAGAACTTCCTGGGAGTTGGACCCATAGCCCACCGGAAACTGCATACCCGTTAAGGTATCATCATAGTAACCGAAGTCGTTTTCATTCCACAAGGGGTTTTGTTCCGCCAGTCGGTTAGCAATGAGCTGACGGTTATTCAGGAATTCTTCAAACACCGGAGAAACTTCATTAGACCCCGGTTTGGAAAAAGAGGTTTTAATGACCGAATACGAAATGGACAGATTTCCTGTACGTGTTGGTGTAAATTCATTAAACTCTTCCAAAATGCTGTCATAGCGATAATAGGAAGTAAAATTGTCTGTATAGGCCCTGTCCCCATCGATATCAATCCGAATGGCTCCCAACACATCCGCGTTTACCTTATAACTAAAGATCTCATTATTCTTAGTCATATAAGCATTATTCAGTGCCGGATCATTGGACAACCATCCGTTGACTGCGGCCTTCTGTCTGATATCCGTCTGATCACCCATGATAAAACCAAAACCTGGGGATGAAGTGGAAAAATTCTGTCCGAACAAATCGGGCGATGGCATATAACCCGGCAGCAACATACCTTCACCACGACTATAGGTCACAGAGGCCTTTTTGACTGAAAATAGAATCTTTAAAAAGCCTTCACCAATAATTTTACCATAGTTCACCTTAGGTTTGGTGGTATCCTGTTCCGTTTCCGGAGGTTTGGTGGTTCCACCCCTGGGTCGTGCGCCTCCCCTTCGGTTACGGCCGGCTGGCTTCACCAGGGTTTTAAAATAAGGCACCTTACTGTATAACATATTCAGATCGGCATTTCCATTGATTTGGATCTGCCGTGAGTTTTCTATGGTATTACCCAATCGCTGGACCTCATATCTGGATCCTCCTGCCCAGGTGTATAAAGTTCCGTAACTGGCTGCAATGGTTGTCCAGTCGAGGATAGGAATCTTTTTGAGGGGAAGGTTGTAATTAAACTTAATGGCTTGATTGTAGCGTTGCATGGTACCCATGCTTAAGATTTCATTCCAAACAGTATCCTGGTATCGCTCCCAATCGGGGTCGTTTTTATCGAATATATTGGGCTCATAAATATAGGCATTGGCTCCTGCGGTAAAGTCCACCGACAGAGATTTGGCCAGATCCCATTTAAAATCATAATTCCGGTTCCAATTCCAGGTTCTGTTGTAATTGGGGTAGGTGATGATATCACCAAAGCTCTTATCACGGTATAAGCGCTCTGTATAATCCCTGTCCATATCAAAACGAACTGACAGCATTTTTGGCAGGAGATAGAAGTTAAAATCTCGGATTAATGCCAGATGCTTGGATTTGGATAAGGACCTAACTTTACCCAGTGGTTTATAGTTTTTGGGGCGGTTGTTGAAGTTGTAACCAATATTACCCCTATACGCTTTGTGATCATCATATTCAATGTCCACATCCCTGTGGTAATCGTGGGTATAGGCAAAGGACACATCAAAGTTTTCCACATCATAAATCCGCGGTTTCTTTTGGGTATTCACCCTGTCTTTACGGACATTCATGAAGTTAATATTGGTTCTGGCCGTATAATCCTGAATGGCATTCTTCACCGAATCTCGTTTTTCCTCGGCCACATAGGTATCCAGGTCTTCCTGTAAGATAATATCCGGGTCCAGTGGATTAAACTTCGGTGTTATCTTGCTTACATTGTGGTCGAAGTGCATGGGGATTTTCACTCCGGATTCTTCAGGAAGGAATTTTCCCAGATCAATATCTGTGGCCACCGACCAGCTGGCAATATCATCCAGTGGGATTTCACTGATTTTCTTATCGATACTTCCAAATCCTGCAGAACTATAAGCTCCTGACAATACTACCTTACCCAGATCGGCCAATTGTGCTTCGGCCCTACCAGTGGTCGCCCAACCGGGTTTCTTATTGAAATCGGTTAGACGCAATTCATTTATCCAAACAATCGCACTTTTGGGGTTACCATCGTCATCGGAGGCAACACCTCTTTTCTTGGGGTTCCTCACCCCTATCAGAATACCTTTCACATCACTGATAGAGGGGCTACCTTTTACGGTAACCTTGGCGCCACCCACATATTCGATATAGGGCTTGTAAAGAGCTATACCTGAATTGGGATCACGCATAGCTATGTTTCTGTTGTGTTTTACCTGTACCAATTCATCCAACACAATTTCCATGCGGTTGGCTCCCGGCCAGATTAATTCAGGATCTGTGACCCTTTCGGTCAGGTTGTTCCACTCTGTGAATTCCAAAGGAATTTCGTATTCGTAATAGTTATCCGTGAAGTCAGCACCCACCCTGATAAAGGCAGTCATTTCCCCGTATTCGGGATTGGCTTGTTCCTCAAACTGCTTCTCAGCATGGATAAACATTTTCAGTTTCTTATACTGCCTAAAGTCAAAATCCGTGGTTTTGTAAACACCTTTAGCCTCTCCATCCAGCAGGTCGGTAGCTGTTAACTGAAGGGATTGCTCATTCATCTGAATATACTGGGTGGTGGCAAAATTGGTTTCCTGTTGTATGCCAGGAGGCAATACATAAGCCACAGGAAAACGACCTGAATTTTCGTCGGTATTTACCGTAGAAACCACAAAATTAGTTTGGTTACCATCATCAGAGGTTACATATTCTCCAGCTGAAATAATCGGATGCTGATACCTCCTCCACTCACCTCTTACCAATTCCAGAGTGGCAAAACGCAGGACTTTCATTTCCTTGAAATCTTTCATGAACATCCTTAGGAAACGAATGGATCTGAAGTCGCTGATCTTACCTACAATTTTTTCAGGATTTTGAACAGGTATCTTAAACTGATACCAATAGGTTGGAGTTTCGTCGTTGTTAGGTCGGCCAGGTTTTCCTCCTTTTTTGATATCGGTAATAAAGTTTTCACCAATGACCATTTTCTCAGGGTCAAGATCGATCACATACTGGAAATAGCGCTCAGATTCACTCAAGGTATTGTCACGGTTCAAGTCCTCTACATTGGGAAGGTTGGTTCCTGCCGTGGGATAGTTTTCCGGATTGATTTCATCGGTGGGTGAGTTGCCATCAGGACCATTGTATTGTTTGTAACGCTCCAAGATACTGCTGTACTTGGCATTCTGGTCATAATCGCTACCCCTGTAGTAATGGTAGTTGTCAGAGGATGGATCCTGTTCCAAAATATCCACAGCCTCAGAACTGATGGTAGACCTCAGGTCGCTAAGAAAATCTGCATGGAATTCCCGCTCATCCTCATCTCCAAGCCCTTCATAACCCACATCCTGAAATTGCCTTGACCCGGCTTCACCACTGAAGGACTCCACCAGAGCCTGCAAGGTTGGCACACGACCCCATTCTGTTTCATCCACATTTTCAACCAATTCGCTGATAGGCAAACCATTCTCATAGCTTTTTCTGCCATCTCTCAAGATATCCTCAGATACATCTCCCAGATTGAAATACAGTTTACCTGTATTTTTATCGATGGTATCATCCACAAAGGGGTCCATCATCCAGAATTCAATATATTCGATATTGGCCGCTTCAAAATCCGATGACTCAATCTTCCTCATGATACCACCCCAACGACTCTCAGGGAATTCCAGGGTTCCATCATTATTTACTCCAGCTGAAAACTCAGATCCATCGGCATCATCGTAATTATAGGGACCCCTTTCCTCGGGATAATAAGCCAGGTTGAGCACGGCAATATTGGTGGGCACATTGGTGGGGTTTTCCTTCTCAGGGAATACTTCACTCTCCAATACCTGACGCACCAGGTTGTTGGACATTTCGTTTTTATCCACATTGCTGGGCCTTAAACTACCACTTCTGTCATAAAACAGTGGATCGATGATATACCAGGCCATTTTTGCTCTGTTTTTCCCATAATCGAGGCCTGAGGTAGCTTTGGTTTCAGGAAACAGGTCGTATTGATTCTGGGGTGTACTGGCTAAAAACCAGGAACTGGTATGTTTTAGATCGATGGAGGATTTGGCCCCCTCGAAGTCATCGATATAAGAAGTACCCGAATTGCCAATGGCCTTGGAATGACCCGGGATAAAGTGGGCAAACTCCGCATCCACATTAATTTTGGATATCTGTTTGGTTTCAATTCCGGGTAGTTTATCAATCATTTTTGTCAACCACCTGGATTCACGACGCCAGCTCAGGTCCAATCCCCAAATGGTATTATTGATGGGATCATCACCATAGTTGACCTTTTGCGTCAAAGGCCTTTCGCTCAGGTTCATGATGGTACCCCCAATATGAAAATCCTTATCGATTTCATGATCAAAATGCATTCCCATAAGGGTCTTTTGTTGCACATTGAACATGGAATTACTCTCCAAAGAAACGTTGATGGGAGTTCCCGAATTCAGGATACCCTCATTGATAATTTTTACCCTACCTAAGGTATAGTCAACCGTATAATCCACATTTTCAGTCAGGGGGACCCCACCGGCAGTAACCGTAACTGAACCCTGTGGTACATTTAGTGCATTCAGGCTGATATCTGACCCTGAGGAAGATTTATAGAAACCTTCCAGGAGGTATTTATTCTTTTCAGGGAATTGTTCTGCCCCCGTTTTGGTTTGTGTATACAATGAGTCAAAGGCATAAAACTCTGCCAGATCGGGGTCGTCAGGGAATACCGATTCCCTGATATAGCTACCGAAGGGTTCCAGCTTGGTAAAGAACAAGCGTCCGTTTGACGATTGAAAGGTACCTCCCATGGTTGCTGCAGCATCAATGAAGTCAAACATACCATCACCACCCGGGATGGGGTTGTTTTGCATATCCAGATTATCTACACCAAGCAAATGGATCAGTGGTACTCCCTGAACATCTGCAGGTCCTTCCATGAAATAACCTGTAGGCACCCCATTCTGATCACCTGAGTATAGTATGTTGAATACGAAATTATTCCGCTCCACCTGATAGGCGCCAATGGCATAGACGTTTTTCATCATCAGGTTCCACATGGGCATTTTGGTATTGAGCGCACTACTCTTCAGCAGTTTAACTGTCAAACAGTTGGGTGCAGAAATGCCCTGATCTGAAAACTCACCAATCTGAAACACTTCATCCCTGCCAATCACAGTATACTGCACCGCAACGGCCAATACCTGATCAGGGTTGAGGGATGTATTCAATGAAATGAAACCCAGGCGTGTGTTGACACTATACTCTGAACTTCTCAGCTTACGAGCATTTTCCAGCTTCACGAAATCTTCACCGGGGACAAAATAACCAGACTGACCTATCCTCAATGGGTCATCAGTTAAATAGCGAGTCACTGTATTAATATCCCTGATTTGTGTGGTGTCCATTCTTTCCAGCAAATCGTTGGAGTTGTTTGATGGAGGAAAGGCATTAAAATTGTCAGGATTAATAAGTGGGTTGTAGATATTGTTTGGATCACCTTCTCCAAGGTCGGTAAAGGCAACGATACTTCTGTTTTCCTGTGTGGCAGCCCCAATATTCGTTACCCAGACTTCAATCTTGGTAATATTCAGGTCGGAAGTAACTATGGGCAAATCTGCCAATGCCTGTTCATAGTTGTCTCTAAAGAACTGGTTTAGGAAGAAGTGTTTATTTGCCTCGTAATCCAGCGCCGTGAGTTGAAAGTCATTGGTTTGGGCGCCACCTTCAACGGTTATATTTTGTGTTTCACTTTGCTGCTGTGAGAATATACCGGTTACCGTCGTTTTACCAAATTTCAATTCGGTTTTGATACCGAAGAGGCTTTGACTTCCTCTGATCAGACTTCCGTTCAACGGCATGCTTACATTACCCGCCTCAATGATTTGGATGATTTCATCTTCATCACCTTCATACTTCAACTTCAGAGTATTCTCAAAGTCGAAGGAAGATTCGGTATTGTAGTTGGCCTTGAACTCTATTTTCTCTCCAATTTTGGCAATCACATTCATTTGAATCTTCATGTCAAAATCAAAATTGGTGGTAGAGCGCTGACGCTCATCCAAGGCCGGATCATCCCTTTTGTTGGACAATACACCGAAACTAACTTCTGCAGAACCCTGAGGTCGGATGTCAATGGTATTGCTACCAAATATTTTGTCGAAGGCCTGACCTCCGATATATATCTTTGGAATCAACCTTGATCCCTCAGCTGTACCAGCACTTTGAGCACGTTCATTCCAATACTCCCTAACTTCATTATCCAGATTGTATTGCTGGTAATCCTCAAAACTCATTTCCGTAGGGGTACGGTACTCAAAATCACCAACTTTTGATATAAACTCATAAGTGTTGGTCGCGGGGTCATAGACAATTTCCTTTTGGATATTGCCCGGATCATTAAGAAACAATGGACTGGAAACCTGATTATCGGTGTATGGATTTCCCGTATTATCGGGGAAAGGGAAAATCAGATCAATGTCGGAGGTATCGGCCCGGTTGGTACTATCCGGTGGCAAAACCGATTGATAGAAAGTGTTGGGTGCAGCCTGTAGTGCTGAGAAGCCAATAACTGTCAGCAGGAACATACACACCAACGCACGAAAGGATAAGTACCTCTTTTTTCGCCTCAAACCTCTAATTTTTCTTACAGCAATATCCTACGCTGCTACAATATCTTTAACACTTTTTTAATCAGGTCTTCCACACTTGCGGTGGCATCCTGTTTTAAAACTTTGTTTATAGCCTTTTCTGCGGTTGCTTTATTGAACCCCAAAATCAGTAATCCTGATAACGCTTCTTCCCTAATAGTATTGTGAGAAACATCAACTTTCTCCACTTCAATTCCAGCCTTTTGCAATTTATCGCTCAAATCAATTACAATTCGTTGAGCAGTTTTGCCTCCGATGCCTTTAACCGACTGAAGCACTGCTGATTTTCCATTGGTTATGGCATCATAAACTTCTTCCGTTGTCAAAGAAGAAAGGATGAGGCGTGCCGTATTGGCACCCACACCTGAAACCGTTAATAAATGTCTGAATAGTTCCCTTTCATTTTCATCCGCAAAGCCATACATCACCTGTGCATCTTCCCGGACATGAAAATGGATGAATATATGGGCTTCATCCTGGGATTTAATTTTAGAAAAAGTATATAAGGATATGTGAAGTAAATAACCCACACCATTGTTTTCCAGCACAATAAATGCAGGGTTTTTTTCGACCAGCTTTCCCCTTATAAACTCGTACATATCAATCCTTTGGTTTTGCTTTGGTTTTCAGCGCAAATTAGCAACAAAAATACAATTAATCGCGAATTGTGCAAGGCCGGAAAAACAAGAATATACCTGAGTTTTCGCTCAAAAAAAGGGGTGAAAAATGACTAAAGAAGAGACTTTATTTTTTGATAAATTGATTGTGTGTCGAAACCACATTGCTCATATAATGTATTCAAGCTTCCGTGTTCGATGAATTGATCGGGTACACCAAGGGCATGAATAGGATTGGAAAAACTGTTTTCATTTTTAAAGCGCATGAGCGCACTTCCCAGTCCTCCTTCCAGACTTCCATCCTCCAGGCTGATGATATGCTTATAATTCTTGAAGGCCTTTTCTAGCAGAGCAGTGTCGAGTGGTTTCTGAAACCTCATGTCGTAATGGCCAATCCTAGCACCTTCTTTCTTAAGTTTTTGGATGGCTTTCGTCGCAAGATTGCCAGCATGTCCTATGCTCAGTATCACCACATCCTCACCCTCGGCAAGTATGCGACCCTTCCCAATCTCCACATTTTCTATGTCGGTTTCCCATACCTTCATAACACCTTTGGCTCGTGGATAACGAATGGACATTGGGCCATCATTATACTTTGAGGCTGTAAGCATCATATGCCTTAGTTCAATTTCATTTATGGGAGCCGCTACCACCATATTTGGCATGGCACTCATATAGGCCAGATCGAAAACCCCATGATGTGTAGCGCCGTCCTCGCCCACCAGACCGGCACGATCAATACAGAATACCACTGGCAATTGTTGCAAGGCAACATCATGAATAATTTGATCGTAGGCACGTTGCAGAAAAGTCGAGTAAATGGTACAGAACACCTTATATCCTGACACGGCAAGTCCTGCGGCAAAGGTCACTGCATGTTGCTCAGCAATACCTACATCAAAAACGCGATCAGGCATTTTTTCCATCATTTCGGTTAATGCTGAGCCACTTGGCATGGCAGGGGTTATGGCAAGTAGTTTTTCGTTCTTTTCGGCCAGAGAAACAATGGTTTTTCCAAATACCTGCTGGTAGGTATGTCCAGAAGATTCTTTTTTAATAATGGCACCTGTGTTTCTGTCGAACTGTCCCGGTGCATGAAATTTAGTTTGTTCATTTTCGGCTTGTATAAAACCTTTGCCTTTGGTGGTTACTATATGTAAAACCTTAGGTCCATTAATGTTTTTAATGTCGGAAAGGATTTTAACCATATTCCCCATATCATTACCATCCACCGGCCCAAAATAACGGAAGTTCATGGATTCAAACAGATTGCTGCCACCCAGTAAACTTCCTTTAATGGCATTTTCAACCTGTTGAACCAGACGTTGGGTATTGGGTCCGTATTTGCTTGCCTTTCCAAGCATCTTCCAGGTAAAATCCTTGAATCTGTTATAGCCTCTTGAAGTGGTAATCCGTGCCAAATACTCCTTTAAGGCACCTACATTTTTATCGATGGCGATACCATTGTCATTAAGGATGACCAAAAGATTGGCATTGGAAACCCCTGCATTATTTAAGCCTTCCATGGCCATACCACCTGTCATGGCTCCATCACCTATAACAGCAATGTGGTGGCGATTGGTTTCTCCCTTCAATTGTGAACCCACAGCCATACCAAAAGCAGCTGAAACTGAAGTCGAAGCATGGCCTACACCGAAAGCATCATATTCGCTTTCACTCATTTTCGGAAAGCCACTGATTCCTCCGAACTGTCGGTTGGTATGAAACACATCCCTTCTTCCTGTAAGGATTTTATGGGCATAGGCCTGATGCCCGACATCCCATATCAGGCGATCATATGGTGTATTAAATACATAATGAAGGGCGATGGATAATTCCACGACTCCGAGACTGGAACCCAAATGACCAGGATGTACCGATACTACATCCAGAATAAAATCCCTTAACTCATCCGCCAGCTGCAAAAGTTCATCAGCACTCAGCTTTTTGAGATCATCTGCCGATTGCAGAGCAGCCAGTATGGGGCCTGGTTTCAGGGTCATGGATATTGATTGGACCGGCAAATTTAGATAAAAGACGGCTCAGAACTTATATGAACAGCAAAAGAAAACGCTACAACAGATGTGGAAAAATGGCTTTCCTCTCTTTTGGATAATCTTCAAATCGATTGTGGTACCAACGGTGGTGATCCAGGGCACGGGGTATCAGGTTGGCCATGGTCCATATGGCGAATGCCAGGGCAGGTAAACACCAGCACATCAAAGCCCAACCTATCCATTCAATTATTTCACCAAATAAGTTCGGAGAGGAGATATAATTAAACAAGCCTCCTCTTGGGATGAAATAGCCCTTCTTACCTCCTTTTCTAAGGTTTAATAATGCCCGGTCTGATTGCTGGTTGATGAGCATCCCCAGCAAAAAAAGTACGGCCCCTGCAATAAAACGAGGATCTACCAGCCAATCCAAAGTATATGAATGGCTCAAAAACCCAAACCAATAACCATTAAAGAAACCATTACATAGGTTGAACAGAAAGGCGAGTCCCACAATGGACCAGGGCATTTTTTTGTCATTGGATTTGCGGCGAAAGGGGAAAATAAACACCCTGTTGAAATAATGGATCATAAAGCTGCCAAAGAGGATATAAACCACCAGGTTTTTTTCAACTGGTCCATAAAAAAACAAGACTGAAAAGACCACCACAACAGGTAATTCCATGATAAACCAACCCCAGTGACTGGGAAGTGTAGGTCCCCATTTGGTGGTCGTATGACGACCATATGGTGCAGTTACTCTTAATAAAACTGGGAAAATAATGATTGCCATTGCAATCCAACCATAGACAAGGGTATTGAAAACCGCTTCAGGAATCATCCGTTAAAGATAATTTTTTTCAGTATACCATTTCAGGCTATCCACCAGGCTTTCCTCCAAAGGACGAGATCGGAAATCCAGTTCTTTAGCCGCTTTATCATGACATATTTTTCTATTGCCTGATTGCAGTATAAACAGAGATTCATTGGTATATAGAGGATGTCGGTGGAGGTATTTCGCCCTGAACCGCATGAAGGGGACACCTATTCTGGCCAGCCAAATGGGAAAACCAGTTTTCGTAGGGATTTCCCGCTAATTTTTTCCAGAAGAGCAGCAAAATCCACCAGACTCAACCATGAGCCCGATAAAATATAACGTTCACCACCCCTGCCTTTTTCAGTGGCTGCTATCGTGGCATTTGCTATATCTCTCACATCCACCCAGTCGTAGCCTCCGGGAAGTAAGCCAGGGATAGTGTTTTTAAACATTCTTATGATAAATTGCCCCACCAGGGAAGGTCCAAAATCATTGGGTCCCAACACTGCAGTCGGACTTAGCACTACCACATCAAATCCCTCACTATGCTGTTCCAGTACCCAAGCTTCTGCAATGGCTTTTGTTTTTTCATAGGCAATAGGTGAGGATGTAGCCAGGGCTTTATTTTCATCCATGGGTTCATCCAAGGGTTCATGGATCAAGGCATGTATCGAACTGAAATGGATAAACCTTTTCACACCGGATTTTTTACAGGCGTTGACAAGATTTTTGGTTCCATTGACATTGGTATTAAAGAGCTCTTCGTATGGATGGTCCCCTATTGAAATAATGGCTGCCAAATGGATCACCACATCCAAACCTTCACAAAAACTTAGCAGACTTTTCTCATCTAAAAGGCTTCCGCGATGTACATCAAGATTCAAACCATTGAAACCGCCATTCCCATTAAACTGTAAAACCCTTAGTTTATGCTCTGTTTGTTCAAAAGCACGAACTACATTGGCTCCAATATGACCCGAGGCCCCTGTAACGCCTATTTTCATCGAATGGGAAAAATTTTGTTTGTTATCATGTAGTATACCCTAAAATGCTAAGCGAGGCATATGCTACAACATACCGAGTTCCAGTTTGGCTTCATCCGACATCATATCCTGATTCCAGGGCGGATCGAAAGTAATTTCCAAATCTACTTCTGTGATACCATTGAGTTGACCAATTTCTTCCTTTACTTCTGCGGGTAAGCTCTCAGCTACCGGGCAATTGGGAGCAGTAAGGGTCATGACTACCCTGGATTTACCATCCTCAAAAACCTTCACCTCATAAATAAGCCCCAACTCATAAATATTGACCGGTACTTCTGGGTCGTAAATATTCTTTACCACATGAACAATCTTTTCTTCAAGGGCTTGTATTTCGTCTCGTGTTAGCATATTGGTTTTGTTATTATCTTGACTAAGTATAGCCTACTGCATTGATTTCAAATGAAAAGCTCTGGCATACAATTGTATTTGTTTAACCATGGATACCAGTCCATTAGCCCTTGTAGGTGACAAATGGTCCTTAAGCCCGATGGTTTCGAGGAAATCAAAATCGGCCGATAGGATTTCCTGTGGACTGTGTCCAGAAAGCACTCTTATGAGGAGGCTTACAATTCCTTTGGTGATTACTGCATCGCTATCGGCTGTTAATTTAATCGAGCCATCATGGTATGCAGCATGCAACCAAACCCGCGACTGACATCCACTGATGAGTTGTTGTTCAGTTCGGTATTGATCATCGATCACTGGCAGGTCCTTTCCCAACTCTATGAGATAGGCATATTTGTCCATCCAATCATCAAACATGGAAAACTCATTGATTACCTCTTGCTGTTTCTCTGCAATTGTCATAGCACTATGGTTTAATTCACTATCGGAGCATGTTCACGGCCTTGTTGACAGCTTCCGCCATGACATCCATCTCTGATTTCGTATTATATAATCCAATGGTTGCACGCACCACCCCATGATAACCTAATTTATCTATCAATGGTTGGGCACAGTGGTTTCCGGTTCTTATGGCCACTCCCATCTGGTCAAGCAAGGTTCCAATATCAGAAGCATGGATACCCTCTACTACAAACGAAAGCACCGCTGTTTTGTGGGCTGCTTTTCCCACCACCTGCAGGCCTTCAATTTTCTCAAGCTGATCGGTGGCATATTCCAGTAAGTTGTCTTCATGGGCAATGATAGGTTCCATACCGATTTCTTCGATAAACCGGATGGCCGCCTCCAGTCCCAGAGCACCACTAACATTAGGTGTCCCAGCTTCAAACTTATAAGGCAAGGTGGTAAAAGAGGTTTTTTCAAAACTCACATGGGCTATCATTTCCCCACCAAATTGGTAAGGTGGTAATTTGTTCAGCCAGTCCTCCTTACCATATAAAACACCTATACCCATGGGTCCATAGGTTTTATGTCCTGAGAAGGCGTAGAAGTCACAATCCATATCCTGAACATCCACATGGGTATGTGCAATGGCCTGGGCACCATCCACAAAAACAGGAATATCCCGTGCATGAGCCATGCCTACAATTTGCTTAATGGGATTGATACTACCCAACACATTAGAAATATGAGCCAGGGCAAGTAATTTTGTTTTTTCGCTAAGCTTAGCTTGTAAATCCTGAAGATCCAAATCCCCGTTTTCATCCAAAGCAACCACCTGCAGACTGGCTCCCGTTCGCTCACATAATTGCTGCCAGGGTACAATATTTGAGTGGTGTTCAAGGGTTGTAATAAGTACTTGATCTCCGGCATCCACAAAACCATCGAAGCTGTTGGCCACCAGATTTACTGATTCAGAGGTTCCTCTCGTGAAAATAACTTCCCGGGCCTGAGCCGCATTAATGTAGGAGGCAATATAGGATCTTGCTCCTTCATATTGTTCAGTGGCCAGTTGACTAAGCCGATGGGCACCCCGGTGGACATTACTATTAGTCTTGTGATAATAATCAACTAGACTCTGAACGACCACATCAGGTTTTTGGGTGGTGGCACCATTATCGAGATAAACCAAAGCTTTGCCGTTGATTTCCTGATTCAGTATGGGAAAGGCTCTGCGGATATTTTCAACATCAAATGCCATAAGCTATACCTTACTCATGTCAATATCAAATTCAAGGGTCACATCAGGACGGCTGCAATGCAACACACATTTCTCACAAATAGACAGCTCCCCTCTCAAACGCTTCTTCACCATATCTTCAATGGAAGTCTTTAGGGCCTCTATGCCTATCTTTCCGGTAACATCCGCAATAAAGGCATACATAAGCAAGAGTCGCGCATCTTTTTCACTGATTCCACGCTGCATCAGATAAAACAAGGCTTCTGTGTCGAGCTGACCTACGGTGGCTCCATGACTACATTTCACATCATCAGCATAGATTTCCAGAAACGGCATGGTATTAACTTTAGCCGTTTTGGTCATTAATATGTTGTTGTTTCTTTGAAAGGCATTGGTTTGCTGAGCATCACGGGCCACATAAATATAGCCGTTGAAGACGGCTGAGGCTTCTTCATCAAGAACCCCTTTGAATAATTCATTGCTATAGCAATTGGGCACGGAATGACGCACAAAAACCTGGTTGTCTACATGTTGTTTCTTGTCCATGAGGTAAAAGCCATTCAAATCGGCTTCTCCACCCTCTCCCTGGAAATCCACATGGATTTCATTTCTGATGCAGCCACCATTGAGGGTGAGTACACTTACTTTTGATCGGCTGTCAGCATACTGACGGATAAAAGTATTGTTCAACAAGGTGGTTTCATCATTGATATTCTGCAGCTTATACAAATCGAATGATGCATTTTTACCAATGTGAACTTCGGTCACTGTATTGATCAGGTTCGAGTTATGGTTCACTGAATCATCACAATGCATGAATGACAATTTACTGGATTCACCCAAAATGATCAAGTTTCTTGTATTGGTCATGAGTTGGTTATCGCTACTCACCACCTTGATTAACTGAAGGGTTTTCTCAATGTGAAGGCCGTCGGGTACATAAACAAAAACACCATCCTGCCATAATGCACTATTGGCTGCTGTGAAACCGTGGGAGGTATTGTCGGCAATTTCAGCAAAGTACTGCTCAAATAATTCGGGATAGCGCTGCTGAGCGATAGCTATACTCCCTATAATCAAGCCATTATCATAGACTTGTAGTTTTTCTTCTTCCGGTGCATAATACCACCCATTGGAAAGGGAAATGACATCTGCTTCAAAGCCTCGCACATCACATCGGAACATTTCACTGAATTCCACATCATATTCCTGAGCATCAGGATTTAGGTTATAGGTATTGGCTACAACAGATTTCATATCTGTGCTGCGCCATTTTTCATCCTTTTTGGTGGGCAGTCCGGTTTCCATTAAGGATTGAAATGCCGAATTGCGCAGCTCTGTTATCCTGGAATTTTCGCTTCCGGGAAATGAGCCTTCATGGGCACTGTAATACGTGGCCAAATCCTGCTCCAGAGGACTAAGTTTTCTCTCTGACATATTCAATTATGGTTTAAACCGTTTTATAATCCAGTTGTTGAGTAATCCAATCGTAGCCCTTCTCTTCCAACTCATGGGCCAATCCCTTGGTCCCTGATTTTACTATTCTTCCATCATACATCACATGAACGAAGTCAGGAACAATATAATCAAGCAGGCGTTGGTAATGGGTGATTACTACAAAGCCGTTATTTTCAGAGCGTAAGGCATTTACACCCCTGGCCACCACTTTCAGTGCATCAATGTCGAGACCTGAATCAGTCTCATCCAATACAGCCAGTTGAGGTTGCAACATGGCCATCTGGAAAATCTCATTTTTCTTCTTCTCACCACCCGAAAATCCTTCGTTTACAGATCGGTTGGTTAGTTTTGAATGGATATCAACCAACTTTTTATTGGCTTCCATCAACTTCAAA
This sequence comes from Bacteroidota bacterium, assembly GCA_016845175.1. Lineage (GTDB taxonomy): Bacteria > Bacteroidota > Bacteroidia > Bacteroidales > F082 > JAERTD01. Next base: position 37,241 of record JAERTD010000035.1, read on the forward strand.
AATTCAGAGGCAGGAACAGGATCCAAACCCTGATGTTCACGTTGGGCATTTAAGGCAGTGCGCATGAAATTGGTCATGCTCACACCAGGAATTTCCACGGGATACTGAAAGCTCAGGAAAATACCATTATTGGCCCTTTCATCAGGAGCCTGATCATTGATGATCTCACCTTTATACTCGATGGTTCCCTTTTCCACTTCATAGCCTTCACGACCAGTGATCGCTGCTGCCAGTGTACTTTTACCTGTACCATTGGGTCCCATGATGGCATGTACTTCTCCTTTGTTTACACCAAGGTTAAAACCCTTCAGGATTTCCTTCCCTCCAATGGATACATGCAAGTCTTTTATATTTAATAACATCTTATTTTATATTTATTTGGCTCGCTATGAGCCATTTGTGTTCGTGATTGAAATCTATTTTTACATCATATGATCATTTAGCCAACACTGCCTTCCAGTGTTATGGCCAGTAGTTTTTGCGCTTCCACAGCAAATTCCATGGGAAGTTTATTCAATACCTCTTTGGCATAACCGTTGACAATTAAACCAATGGCCTTTTCTGTATCAACACCCCTTTGCTGGCAGTAGAACAACTGGTCTTCAGATATTTTTGAAGTAGTGGCTTCGTGCTCAACTATGGATGTTTCATTGGAAGTATTGATATAGGGGAAGGTATGAGCTCCGCATTGATCACCTAAAAGCAGTGAATCACATTGCGAAAAATTCCGTGAATTTTCAGCTTTTTTGGAAATCTGAACCAATCCTCTATAGGTGTTATTGCTCTTACCTGCGGAGATACCTTTGGAAATAATGGTACTCTTGGAATTTTTTCCCAGATGGATCATTTTTGTGCCTGTATCAGCCTGCTGGAAATTGTTGGTTACTGCCACAGAATAAAATTCGCCAATGGAGTCGTCCCCTTTCAAAATACAACTGGGGTACTTCCAGGTAACTGCTGAACCGGTTTCCACCTGTGTCCAGCTTATTTTAGAACGGTCGCCTTTACAAATTCCTCTTTTGGTAACGAAATTATAGATACCGCCTTTGCCTTCCTTATTCCCTGGATACCAATTCTGAACTGTAGAATATTTTACTTCGGCATCGGCCATGGCCACAATTTCAACGATAGCAGCATGAAGCTGGTTTTCATCTCGTTGGGGAGCTGTGCATCCCTCCAGATAGCTCACATAGCTACCTTCTTCTGCCACTATTAAGGTGCGTTCAAATTGACCGGTATTGGCTGCATTGATACGGAAATAGGTAGATAATTCCACCGGGCATCTTACTCCTTTGGGTATATAGCAAAAGGAACCATCACTGAACACTGCCGTATTCAAAGCAGCATAATAGTTATCGGTATAGGGTACCACTGATGCCAGATGCTTCCTAACCAGTTCTGGATGATTTTGTACCGCCTCGCTCATGGCACAAAATATGATATCATGCTTGGCCAAAGTATCCTGAAAAGTGGTCTTTACCGATACACTGTCAATTACGGCATCCACAGCAACACCTGAAAGCCTTTTTTGCTCTTCCAGTGAGATTCCCAATTTGTTAAAGGTGTCGATTAGTTCTGGATCAACCTGATCCAGACTCTCCAGTTCCTTTTTCTTTTTGGGAGCTGCATAATAGATAATATCATTGAAATCTATCTTAGGATAATCCACCAGAGCCCAATCGGGTTCCTCCAGTGTCAACCAATGCCGATAAGCCTTCAAACGGAATTCAAGCATCCATTCTGGCTCATTCTTTTTGGCTGATATATATCGGATAATATCTTCGTTTAGTCCTTTGGGGGCATGCTCTGTCTCGATATCGGTTACAAATCCATACTTATACTCGCTGGAAGTAACCTCCTCTAACACATCATTTTTACGTTTTTCTTCTTCCATTTTCTGCCCTATTTAGAATAATTTTAAATAAGACTGCAAAATTAGTGATTTTTTATACGCAACAGACGCTTTTCTAATGAATTTCAATAGCAATTCATTAGCTTGGAAATTGGGGATATCAGGGACTTGTGCAAGCTAAGGAATTTGGTCTTTTGATCAGTAAATAATGGCTTTACTATATCTTTTCCAAGGCCATTAGTCGGAACACCTCATCCATAATTTCATTAATGGTCTTCATCAATTCAGGGATCTTATGACAATCCTTTTTAGATTTCGCAAGGGCTTCTACCTCACGGATAAGGCTTTTCACTGGTTTCACATCGAGCACATCAATGGATGGTTTGATTCGATGCGCCAGGGCATAGGTCTCAGTCCAGTTTTCCTGAGCAATGGCTTCAGTTAATGAGCCGAGTTCTTGCGGTGTGGTAGAAAGAAACAAAGCAATCATTTCTTTCAGCTGGCCAGGAGCCCCTCCCACATAACTGCTTATTTTTTCCAGGTTGTATGGTTTATCCACTTGGTATCTATATTTCGTTGTTTTTCATCATTCGGTATATGGTGGATTTACCAATGTCCAGTTTTTTGGCCGTCAACAACACATTATTGTTATTCTTCTCGAGGAAGTACTTAATGATCTTCTTGTTATAATCGGCTAAGGAAGATTCCTCCATCAGGAAGTTGGAAATGGAATCGGAAGAGTTGAAATTTACATGTTGCTCATCGATAACACCTTCATCGGACAGTACAACTGCCAGTTCAATAACAGCCCGAAGCTCCCTGATATTACCTGGGTAGGAATACTTCATCAGCTTATCCTGAGCATTGGGGGAAATTTCCTTCACGGGCAATTTATTTTCCTTGCAAAACTCTGATATGAAGAATTTTGCCAAAATGAAAATATCGTTACCCCGGTCACGAAGCGGTGGCAATTCGATGGGCAAACCCAGCAAACGATAATACAGATCTTCTCTAAAACTACCATTCCTGACTTCTTCGGTTAGGTTACGGTTGGTCGCCACTATCAACCGGGTATCCAGGCGGATGGTTTCATTTCCTCCCACACGGGTCAACTCTTTTTCCTGCAACACACGAAGCAATTTGGATTGCATATTCAGGTCCATTTCTCCGATTTCATCCAGAAACAAAGTCCCTCCACTGGCTTGCTCAAACTTACCTATTTTACGGGCATTGGCTCCGGTAAAAGCACCCTTTTCATATCCAAATAATTCACTCTCGATCAACTCCCCTGGTATGGCGGTCACATTAATGGCCACAAAGGGTTTTTTTGATTGGCGGGAATTGTAGTGTATGGCTTTTGCGACAAGTTCTTTTCCGGTTCCGGTTTCACCACTAACGGAAACTGTGATGCCGGTTTTTACTGCCTTGTCCATCAGGCTGAAGATATTTTTTATGGCAGGACTGCTTCCTTTTATGATACTCTGGAACTGGTATTTCTTACCGACCTCTTCTTTCAGGGTGTCAATTTCACGTTTCAGGCTGGTGTTTTCGCGTATGATTTTGACGATATTCCACAGTCTGTCCTTGGTATCATCATCTTTTACAAAATAATCGTAAGCACCTTCTTTAAGTAGATCGACAGCAGTTTTCACATCTTCCTGCCCGGAGACGATAATTATGGGCAGATTGGGATAGTCCATATGTATTTTGCGCATGACCTCATCTCCCATCATATCCGGTAAGCGATAATCCAAGGAGATCATATCTGGCTTCAAATGCATATTTTTGAGGCATTCAGCAGCATTTGCAAAATGATGAACATCATTGTCAGGATTTAAAGCAAGATGCCTTTTAAGCAACTCCCCATAAAACATGTCATCCTCAACAACGAAAATTCTAAAATGATTCATGATTAGTGAATTCGTTAGTAGTCCTATTTAGTAAGAGAGAGGTTTTGGTTGATGCTTCTTATACGGGTGCAAATATAGAAAGTTTCCAAATTTTGGAATAATTGCACTTTTGGCAAATATATGATAAATTCCACAATAGGGAAAAATCGGCACATTTGTTTTTTAATTTACTTTTGCCAGCGAATTAGATTCCCCATGAAAAGATTTTTTAAAGCGGTTGGAAAATGGCTGCTCATAGTTATCACCATCTTACTGGCTACCTTGCTGTCATTTTACCTAATGGCTCCGGTTTATGAATTCTCTGAACCTCAGCAATTTTCGGGAAGTAAACTAAATAACCCCTATGAGTCTATGGATTCCTCTCAATGGAGAAGATATAATTTTCAGGTGCAATCCAAGGCCTGGGGAGGAATGACAGATGGCCGAAGAAACAGCAACGAACGCATCGACAGCGTATACTATTTACTAGGTTTTGATCATGTGGCTACCTCCGATTACCAGAAGATCAATTATTATGGAAAGGATAAGGAAGCCTTTATTCCTACCTATGAGCATGGCTACAATATCTTTAAAACCCATCAGGTATGTATCAATGCCGAAGAAGTACTGTGGACAGATCTCTTCTTTTTCCAGACCCTTAGTATGAAGCAATGGATCATCGACCAGCTTAAAACTAGCAGCGAATTGGTGGCAGTTGCCCATCCCCAACTTCGGAATGGTTATAAGGTTTCGGATATGAATAGCCTTTGTAACTATGATTTAATGGAGGTGTTGAACCATATGCGAATTTCAATTTCTCACTGGGATACAGCACTCTCTTCCGGACACCTCACCTATATCCTGGCCAATGACGATTCCCATGATGTACTGAATACCAACGAAGTGGGCCGCAGGTTTAGCAGTATCAATTCACCCACCCTGGATAAAAACGATGTGGTAAAAAACCTGGGTAAAGGAAATGCCTATGGTATCGATTTCCATTGGGTTCCTGACGAACCCATGGATGATCTGGTGGAACGTATCAAAACAATTCCGGTGTTGACATCCCACCAACTCAAAGGTGATACCCTAAGAATAAGCAGCAGCCAAAAAGCCAATGAATACAGATTTATCGGTCAAAACGGCAAATTATTGGCCACCACAAGAAAAGCCAAACAAGGGGAGTACATTATCCAGGAATCTGACACCTATGTCCGAACTGAAATTCAGTTTCCCGATGGAACGGTTTTCTACCTAAACCCTGTGGTACGATACGATGGAAATGCTGCAGCTTCTCTTCGAACCGCTCAAATTGATGCCAACAAAACAAGAAATTTGCGCATCCTTTATTTTCTGGTCATCCTTAGTTTAGCTTATCTTTATGCCCGCAGAAGGCAAAAAAAGAGCAAAGGCATACATGCAAAATAACCAACCCATTGAAAGATATCTGGCCCTGCTGATTATCGTTTCAACACTTATCAGGGCTTTTGTGGCCGCGACTATGGAACTGGGAAATGACGAGGTTTACTATCGTTTATATGCCTTGTTTCCTGACTGGTCACATTTTGATCACCCTCTGATGATTGGCGCTTTCATCCAATTATTCAGTTTCAATTTATCCTTTGACAGTGAGCTATTTATACGAATGAGCTCTGTCGTTTTCGGAGCAGTAAATACATGGCTGATCTACTTAATTGGCAAAAGTCTTCTGAACAAAATCACTGGTTTCTACGCGGCCTTATTATACACAGCTTCCCTTTACGCATTTGTGATCATGGGGATTTTTATACTGCCGGATACTCCCCAGGGGTTTTTCTGGCTGACCAGCCTGCTGCTGATGGTGAAACTAAGTCGCTTAACTCCCACAAGTAGTGGGCAGATAAAGCTTTTTATTTTACTGGGAATCAGTCTGGGCTTGGGCATGCTTTCCAAATACACCACCATATTTCTGTGGTTCGGATGGGCCGCCTATATAGTCTTGTATGACAGGAAATGGCTCAAATCAGCGGGTTTGTATTATGCCATATTCTTATCGTTAATTTGTGTGTTACCCATTCTTGTTTGGAACATTCAAAATGACTTTATCAGCTTTAGTTTTCACAGCAACCGAGTGGAAGTGACTTCCTATGCCATCCGACTCGATTATTTCATTACAGAATTGTTGGGAGGATTGTTTTACAACAACCCGGTAAACTATGTGATCATACTTCTTGCCGCGATTGCCGGATTCAGAGGGAAGCTACAGATACATAAATCATCCACATATTTGTTGTTGTGGTCGGCTCTGCCTCTGATCTTGTTATTTCTAGGTTTTTCACTCTTTCGCAGAACCCTGCCCCATTGGACCGCGCCTGCCATAACAGGACTGATACCGATGGCAGCCGTGTACCTGTATCAAATCCAGAAAAGCATCAACAAACGACTGATTCCAAAGCCGCTCATTGCTTCCTTGAGCCTGTTGGCTCTTGTGTTGGTTCTGGGTGTGGCTCAGGTAAACCATGGTCTGCTCTACACTGATTCTTCGGATAATCCAACCAAACTGGGAGCAGACGATCCTTCTCTTGACATGTTTGGTTATGGTCAGATAGAGGAAGCTTTTGCTGCCATTGTCAGCCGTGACAAAGCTGTTGGTGATATTTCTGATAGCGCAGTATTAATAGGAGATAATTGGTTTCCATTGGCCAATCTGGACTATTATTGCGCTACACCTCTGCATATGAAGAGTTATGGGTTGGGGCGACTTGACCGCATTCACAAATACGCATGGATCAATGAATTACAAGGCGGGTTTACGCATGGAATGGATGCTTATTTTATCACCACTAGCCGGGATTACACCCATCCCGAAAATCATTTCAAGGACTATTTCGAAACCATCGAAGCCGCTGATACCATTCCCATAAACAGAGGGGGTAAAAGAGTGAAAAATGCTTTCGTATTCCGCCTAAAAAATTTAGTGGAGATTCCCGATTTTAGGCTTGAAAAAAACTAAATCCAACAGCTGCAGCTGAGTAATTTAGTCCTCTTCAAGCTCGCGATGAAAATTATCGCACCAATAACCCTTTTTGCTGTGGCGGCACATACACCATTTCACCAGCTGCCTTTCTTCAACAACTACCTTTTCAGGCCTGAATCCTGTTCCCTTATGGGAGCCATCACAGAAGGCCTGGTTTTCGGTTTTACCACAGGTACAATACAAATAAGTACCCGGTTCCATCACCAGTTTCAGAGAACGCCTTCCGGCAATATGTGGTTTTTCCATAGGAGACGTTTTACTTACCTATCATTTTCGAAGGATCTACCCATTCGGTAAACTCTTCGTCAGTTAAGAATCCCAGAGCCAGGGCAGCCTCCCTGAGAGTAGAACCTTCAGCATGTGCTTTTTTGGCAATTTTCGCGGCTTTTTCATAGCCAATATGGGTGTTCAGTGCTGTGACCAACATGAGGGAATTTTCCAGATTCTCCTTGATAGCATTTGGATTGGGTTCGATACCTACAACACAATTCTTGGTGAAGGAAACACAAGCATCTCCCAATAAGCGCGCTGCTTGTAATAAATTAGCCACCATAACCGGTTTATACACATTCAGCTGAAAATGTCCTTGCATACCTCCGGCGGTTATGGCTGCATCGTTTCCTATGACCTGAGCACATACCATAGTCAGGGCCTCATTTTGAGTGGGGTTGACTTTACCTGGCATGATTGAGGAACCGGGTTCATTTGCCGGTAGTTGAATTTCGCCAATGGAACATCTAGGACCAGAAGCCAGCATGCGTATATTATTCCCAATATGCATCAGGCTTACAGCCAATTGTTTTAAGGCACCTGAAGTTTCCACCATAGCATCATGAGCTGACAAAGCTTCAAATTTATTCTCAGCCGTGATAAAAGGATAGCCAGTCAATTCTGCAATCTGTTCGGCCACCTTTACTGCATAATTTGGTGGCGTATTAATACCTGTACCTACAGCAGTACCTCCCAGAGCCAGCTCCGTTAGATGGGGCAAGGTAGCTTTCAATGCCAACAGTCCATGATCCAATTGGGAAACATAACCTGAAAATTCCTGACCCAGCGTCAGAGGTGTTGCATCCATCAGGTGGGTTCTGCCAGCTTTAACAATATCCTTAAACGCCTCCGCTTTTTCATTCAAAGCATCTCTTAATAAGCTGATTCCAGGTATACAGGTTTCCACCACCAACTTATAGGCTGCAATATGCATGGCTGTAGGAAAAGTGTCGTTGGAAGACTGGGATTTGTTCACATCATCATTGGGATGCAAGACTTTTTTATCATCTTCCAGACTCCCACCATTGATCACATGCCCTCTGTTGGCGATAACCTCATTCATATTCATATTTGACTGGGTTCCTGATCCTGTTTGCCAGATTACCAAGGGAAAATTACCTTCGAGCTTCCCTTCAAGGATTTCATCAGCTGCTTTTCCAATGAGTTCTGCTTTTTTCGGGTCAAGCCCTCCCACTTCTGCGTTGGTTAGTGCGGCAGCTTTCTTCAGATAGGCAAAAGCTTCAATAATCTCCTGAGGCATGGAACCTTCAGGTCCGATTTCAAAATTCATTTTGGAACGCTGGGTTTGGGCCCCCCAGTACTTATCAGCAGGTACTTTTACCTCGCCCATGGTGTCATGTTCAATTCTATAGGTCATCGTATTGGATTGTATTTATGTGTGAACTAATGGTATAAAAGGTCTAAAAAAACACAGCCAGATTATCGGCAGGATCGCCCCATATGGCTTTATTGTCTTTCACCACAATGGGTCGCTTGATCAGTTTTGGATTTTCAATCATGATTCTAATCCATTCCTCATCGGTGAAATCCTTTCCCTTGAAATCGGATTTATAAATGGCCTCCTGAGTCCTAATCATATCTTGTGGACGACTGTTGAGTTTCATCAGGATAGTTTTCAGTGTTGCCTCATCCATTGGGTTTTTTAAATATTCAACAACAGTGAAATCAGCCTGATGCTCTTGTAAATACTGCAGGCCAAGCCTTGATTTTTTACAACGGGGGTTGTGATAAATGGTCATCATAAGAATAAGTGGTTTGTGCATTCAAATTTAGGGATTCTTTGCGAGCTAAGCCTAGAAAAAGTAGCTATAAATCACCTCCTTGGTCAATTGGAAGCCTGCTAACTTGAGAATGTTTCATACGGGTTTATTTCGTATGAAATTTACATGCCATCATCATTTTCCTGACGTCCGTATTCAAGAAGGTAAATCTTGATGAAGGCATCGATTTCTCCATCCATTACCCCTTGTACATTGGAACTTTCAAACTGAGTACGCAAATCTTTTACCAGTTTGTATGGGTGCATGGTATAAGAGCGGATCTGAGATCCCCATTCTATCTTCTTTTTGTTGCCTTCAATTTGGCTTTGTGCTTCCTGCTGTTTGCGTAATTCTATTTCGTACAATTGTGATTTCAACATCTGTATGGCCTTCTCCCGGTTTTGACCTTGCGATCTTGTTTCCTGGCATTCGATGACCAATCCTGAAGGTTCGTGACGCAAGCGTACAGCCGTTTCAACCTTGTTTACGTTCTGTCCGCCTGGTCCACTGGAACGAAAAGTGTCCCAGCTAATATCTGCCGGATTTACGGTTATCTCAATGCTGTCGTCGACTACAGGATATACATAGACCGATGCGAAGGAAGTATGTCTGCGGTTGGCCGAATCGAAGGGTGATAAACGAACCAATCGGTGCACTCCGTTCTCTCCCTTTAAATAGCCAAAGGCAAATTCTCCATCAAACTCAAGACTCACCGATTTGATTCCGGCAATATCAGCCTCTTGATAATCCAGTTCTCGCACCTTGAAATTATTGCGCTCTCCATAGCGAATATACATGCGCATCAGCATCTCAGCCCAATCCTGGCTTTCTGTACCTCCTGCACCAGGGTTAATCTTCAAAATGGCATTGAGCTTGTCTTCCGGTTTGCCCAGCATCTGCAGGAATTCCAGATCAGCAACTTCCTTGCTTAATAAGTCGAACTGCTGGTCCAGGTCTTCCTGACTGGCCTCCCCTTCTTCAAAAAATTCCTGGAGCACTTGCAAATCATTCATCCTGCCATCTGCAGATTCAAAGGCTGTTGTCCATCGTTTTTTTTCCTTGATTTCCTTTAGATGTATTTCGGCTTTCTTGGGGTCATCCCAAAAGCTGGGGTCGTGGGTTTTTTCCTCGGCTTCTTCGATCTCTAGTTTCTTACGATCAAAGTCAAAGATACCTCCTCAAGGCTACAAGCCTCTTAGACATTTCTTTCATTCCTTCTGTTGAAAACATAAGCGTCATCTGAATTTTGTGCAAAAGTAGTGAATTGAGTATAATGGCTAACCGAGAAATGAGCACAAATAATGATGATGAGAACAGGAAGAGGGCAGTTTTCGAATTATAATTCTCCACGAATAATCTTCCATGCCAGACTGGCCTGATAACCCTTCTGAACGGCATATTTCACCAGTTTATTATTTCGCCTGTATTCATTGTCATCATCAATTTTCTTATGGGCCAATAGCTGTCGTAAGATACCCTGATACTCTTCATCATCGATTTCATTGAGACCCATTTGAATGTATAATTCGGGTACACCTTTTTGGACCAAAGCATAGAATATTTTATTCTTGCCCCATTTGTTATTCCTCATTTTCCCAAGAGCAAACGCAATGGCGTATCGTTCCTCATTGATATAATCTTCTTTCTCCAGCTGATGGATGATCTGCCCTAAGGTTTTCTCAGTAGCTTTCCACTCCTGAAGCTTTGTTTTTATATCAAACATACATCGCTCCTGATAAGAGCAATATTTTCTGGCTTTTTCCAGTAAGAAACTCGACTCGGGTGACATGGGCTATGGCTTTAAGCATTAAGCCCACAAGATACGAAATATCAAAATATGCCTCCTTTTGCTGAGGAAGCAATGGAAGGGAATCATAATAAAAACCAACCTTTATTCAGTAAAGGTAACTAGTGTTAAATCAAAAACCAACACCGAATTGGCTGGAATTCCCTGACGGGATCCACTTCCATAGGCCAGGCCTGACGGAATGATTAGTTTGATTTCACCACCAGCACCTATCAACTGCAGCCCTTCCTGCCAACCGCTAATCAAATTTACCAGGGAGAAGGTAACATCGGTATCCTGATCAAAGGTTTCACCATTGAGCAAATACCCGTGATAGTCAACCGTAATTGTAGAGGTTACTGTAGGATGCACCACACCACCTGGCTCATAAATGATATAGTACAAACCACTGGGTGTGAACTGACCTTCCAGCTCATTGGCTTCCACATAATCAAGAATATCAGCTTCATCGATGGCTGCCTGACTGGGATCTTTCTTACAGGAGGAAAAAGCCATAGCCACGATTAATAATAGGCTTAGTATATATTTGATGTGTATGCTGTACTGAAACATAGTAAAGTTTTTTTTGCAAAAGTACAGTTTTATGCCAGAAAAACACAAGTCACAGCATGGCATTAACCTCCTATTGATAATTCCTTCAGACCGATATATTGTCAAGTCGTTCCGTCCAGAGGTAATCATTTAATAGCTATTTTTACAGCCTCATTATGACAAGCTGTTCACCTAATCTTATGATCATGAAACCGTATATACTAATACTACTACCTGCCCTGTTCCTGCTTTCCTGTGGATCACTAGATGTGACCAACAACTGGGACAAACAGGTCGATTTCAAATCTTTTGAGACGTATAGCCTTTATCCATGGGATAAGCAAAACGACCAAGCCATCAACGAGATCGACAAGAATAACATTATCAATTCTGTCAAAAGTGAGATGGATCGCAGAGGTTACACCTATAAAGAGAAGGGTGGTGATTTGGTGGTTTCTATTTTTATCGCCCTTCAAAACAAGACCAGCTATCAGGCTTATACCAATCATTATGGTGGTTGGGCTGGTTATGGTGGAGGCTGGGGTTACTACGGACCCGGATGGTCTTATGGGTACGGATGGGGGCCTGGCTACAGCCATACCACAGTTACCAAACACGATTACCTGGACGGCACCTTGGTAATAGATATCTTCAGTGCTACTGACAAAAAACTGATTTGGCAGGGTATTGGTAACGGAGAGGTAGAGCCGGATCCGGCCAGAAGAGATAAAAGGTTACCCAAAAGCATCTCACATATTTTCCGACGTTACCCCATTCCCAAAAAAGGGCGATAATTATTTGACTTTTATAAGAGGTTTAAGCTTCTTTTAACAATTGCTCTACCAATTTGGGAACCGCAATGCCCGCTTTTTCTTGAATAATCTCAAGATGGCTGATGCCATTAACAGCATAGGCTTTGGGATCGATATAGTATTTAATGGCCTGATCGCTCACATAATTGATCAAGCCTGCTGCCGGATACACTACCATTGAGGTGCCAATCACCATGCATATATCAGCTTTAACCACCCTTCTGACGGCTTCTTCAATCATGGGAACGGCTTCACCAAACCAGACTATATGTGGCCTGAGTTGATAGCCTTTTTCACAAACATCACCCATTTTAACCTCCCAATGATCGCAAGTATAAACCAGATTAGGATCAGCCGTACTTCTTACCTTCTTAAGTTCCCCATGGAGATGAAAAACCTTCGAAGAGCCAGCTCTTTCGTGTAAATCATCTACATTTTGAGTGATGATCTCCACATCATAAGCTTGTTCTAATGCTGCCAGTGCTATATGTCCTGGATTGGGCTCCACTTCAAACAATTGTTTGCGTCTTTGGTTGTAAAAGCGCATGACCATTTCAGGGTCTCGATCCCAGGCTTCTGGTGTGGCCACTTCTTCGATGCGGTGGTTTTCCCAGAGTCCATCATGGTCCCTGAATGTTTTCACACCACTTTCAGCGCTCATGCCTGCCCCTGTTAATACGATTACTTTTTTCATGGGTTGACCTCCTTGCAAATGTGTTGAACAATGGATTTTCTGATCCTTAAAGGTAGTGTATTCTGTTTTTAATTAAAGATCTTTAAGTATGTCAGGTCATCGGATGATTGGATTCATCCGATGAATAACAGGAAATTATGGCATAAAAAAAGCGCCCCTAGCAGGGCGCTAAAGCCTAAATAAGAATCGCAACCATTAATGATTCAGGCTTAAATTTTAAAATAACTTCATATCATCAAGCACCTTCATGACGGATTTCACTGAATCTGATGAGGTGGTCAATAGTTTCTTCTCTTCCTTATTGAGATCAATTTCAATAATTTCCTCGATACCGTTCTTACCCAGTTTCACTGGCACGCCCAAATATACATCTTTCAATCCATATTCGCCATTGAGTTTGGCACAAACCGGTATGATTCTTTTCTGGTCGTCAACAATAGCTTCTACCATTTGAGCTGCTGCAGCCCCCGGAGCATACCACGCTGATGTACCCATAAGGTTCACCAACTCGCCGCCACCTTTTTTCGTTCTCTCCACAATTTTGTCAAGCTCATCCTGACCCAGCAACTGGGTAACAGGGATACCGTTTACAGAGGTATAACGTGGTAATGGCACCATGGTATCCCCATGACCACCCATAAGCAGGGCATGAATATCATTGGGCAATACCTCCAGGGCATTGGCAATAAACGCACGATACCTACCAGTATCAAGGGTTCCTGCCATACCAAATACCTTTTGAGAAGGTTTGTTAGAAGCAAGAAACGCCGCATAGGTCATCACATCAAGGGGGTTACTCACTACAATAATGATGGCATCAGGCGAGTATTTTATGGCTTTTTCGGTAACCTCTTTAACAATTCCAGCATTGGTTTTAATCAGATCATCACGTGACATGCCTGGTTTTCTTGGAAGCCCTGAGGTGATTACAATTACACCTGAACCTTTGGTAGCCAGATAGTCATTGGTCACACCCTTTACGCGGGTGTTGAAGTGCATGATTGGAGCTGTTTGCCATATATCCAATGCCTTACCTTCAGCAATACCTTCTTTTATATCTACTATGACAACTTCTTTAGCCAGATCTTTCTGTGCAATTACATTGGCACATGTTGCACCAACATTACCAGCACCAATTACAGTTATCTTATCCATTTTCTTCTTAGTTTTTTTAGGTTTCTTGACTTTAATCACAAATACAAAAGTAATAATTATTGTTTATGATTTATCATGGCTGAACATGACATCAAATACCAAGAGATATTTAGATTTATCTCTAAATTATTACATGAGAACCTAAGCCAAAATAGTTTCAGGAATTTAATTCAACAGACTGAAAGCGGCATCCAAATACTCATAAACATCTGTGGGATGGGCACCGAAATATTCTGTGCTACGCTCGTGCCCCAAACGGACCACTACGGCTTTTTTTTCCTTAATGGCAAAAACATATTGCCCTAATATACCTCTCATGAATGGTATCTGATAACCTTTGTAATTAACAATCCACCATTGGTAACCATAAAAATCAACTTCTTTGCCAGTATCGATATCTGTCAGATAGGAAGCTGGGCTGGTAGCTTCGTTCAAATATGAGGAAGAGATCACTTTTTGATTATTCCAGTAACCATTATTCAACACCAACTGTCCAAAACGGGCAAAATCACGAGCATTTGAATTGAAACAACAATAAGCTTTTTCCATGCCATCCTCATGATCCAGAGACCAAAGGGCATCCTGTTCAGCTCCCATGGGATTCCAGAGCTTTCTGGTGGCGTAATCACTGATTCGTTCTCCAGTAGCTGACTGAACCACCATGGCAAGGACTTCGGTATCACCACTTAAATAATTGAACACCTTACCCGGTTCATCAACCACCTCAAGACGCTCGATAAGGGCTTCAAGATCTGTTCCATAATAAGCTTCCGTGGTCATTGAAAAAGGAGTGGTATATTGCTCATCCCAATTCAGACCCGAACTCATAGTAAGCAGATGCCGGATGCTGATTTCAAACTTCCTGCCACTTTTAAATGAAGGCAAAAAATCACCCACCTTTTGATCCAGGCTGTTAATCTTGCCCTCATCAAGAACAAGCCCCACCAGCAGGGAAACGACACTCTTCGCGGCACTGAAGGAGTTGGAAAGAGATTGGGCATCAAAACCATCCCAATAGGTTTCATGAAGAATGGCTGAGTCCTGAACCACCAAAAAGGCAATAGTTCCAAGATCTTCCATTTTCTGCACCATGGACTCTCCCAATTCCTGACTATTATAGGCTGCACTCGTATTCCATGGTCCCGGTTCTCTGGCCTCTATCCTTCTGTTTTCAAATATTTTATAGTCCTCAATCCCGGGTTTCCCGTGTTGCAGAGCAGTCAAAACATAAGCAGGGGTAATGCCCATTATTGTGGCAACAATCCCGATAAGAATCAATAAAACAAGGCGTGATTTTTTCATAGGTTGTGTGGTTTCCTTGGCTTGCAAAATAAAAAAAACTGTCCCAATTATAGCTAAAGGGACAGTTTTAAATTATAAGAGTGGCTCAATTAGCGTTGAGCATCCATTACGGCGATCATAATCATATTAACGATCTCATTCACACCGCTACCCATCTGCAAGACCTGCACCGGTTTTTTCATTCCGGTAAGCACTGGCCCAATGATCTCATAGCCTGCAGTTTCCCGCATCACTTTATGCGAGATATTGGCAGAAGACAAATTGGGGAATACCAATACATTGGCAGTTTGCCCATCGAGTTTACAAAACGGAAAGTTTTCTTTCATCAGCTCTGCATTCAGGGCAACACCAGCCTGCATTTCGCCATCCACCTTCAAATCGGGATGCTCCTTGTGCAAGGTTTCAACCACTGATTTCAGTCGGTCATTGAGTTCACCTTTAACAGAACCAAAATTGGAATAGGAAACAATGGCTACTCTGGGATCCACGGAAAAGCGCTTGGCTTCATCAGCAATCTGAAGCGTGATGGCAATCAGATCTTCTTTGGTAGGTTCCTTATTAACGGTACAATCACCAAGGAATATTGGGCCATCCTTTGCATTCACAATATAAATACCACTTACCACTTTTTCGGTTTCTTTCTTACCGATTACCTGCAATGAGGGTCTGATGGAATCAGGATAATTTCTTGTCAAACCTGTGAGCATGGCATCTGCATAACCAGTTTCGACCATCATAGGGGCAAAATAGTTGCGGTGCATCATGGCATCCTGAGCAGCAGTTAAGGTCATCCCATTGCGCTTTTGCTTTTCAAACAATAGCTGAGCATATTCCTGCCTTCTCAATTTCTCTTTATCAGACTTATTGTCGATAATCTCCACTCCGTTAAGCTCCAATTCATTTTCCTGAATCATATCCCGGATGACTTTCTCATCTCCCAATAAGATAGGTTCAGCAAGTTTCTCGTTACAGATAATCTCGGCTGCCTTCAGCATATTGTAACGTTGGGCTTCAGCAAGTACTACTTTCTTAGGACTTCTTCTACAAGCCGCTTTTAGCTGACGTTTCAAATTATTGGTCAGCCCGAGCCTGCTTTGAAGTTCCAAAGTATAGGCATCCCAATCTGTAATTGGGTTCTTGGCTACACCTGATTCCATAGCAGCTCTGGCCACTGCGGGAGCCACTTTCTCAATGAGTCGTGGATCGGTCGGCTTAGGTATGATATATTCCTTACCAAATTTCAGGTTCTGAACTCTAAAGGCAATATTTACTTCTTCGGGAACAGGTTCCTTGGCCAATTCAGCCAGTGCTTTGGAGGCCGCCAATTTCATGGCATCATTAATCTCCGTGGCTCTCACATCAAGTGCGCCTCTGAAGATGAAAGGAAATCCCAATACATTGTTTATCTGGTTAGGGAAGTCGGAACGTCCGGTGGCCATGATGATGTCGTCCCTGGTAGCCATAGCCTCGTCATAAGGTATTTCCGGATTGGGATTGGCCAATGCAAATACAATGGGATTCTTGTTCATCGATAGCAACATTTCCTGCTTGAATACACCTCCGATGGAGAGTCCCAAAAACATATCACAACCCTTAACAGCTTCTTCAAGTGTATGGACAGGCTTGTCGGTAACAAATCGCTTTTTGGTATCATTCAGGTCTGTGCGGTCTTTATGGAGTACACCACGGCTGTCAAGCATGATAATATTCTCAGGCTTGGCCCCCAATTGAATATACAGTTCAGTACAGGAAATTGAAGCCGCTCCGGCACCATTCACTACAATCACCAGGTCTTCAATTTTCTTTTTATTGATTTCAAGGGCATTTAATAAACCGGCAGCGGTGATAATGGCAGTACCGTGCTGGTCGTCATGCATAATAGGAATGGTCAGTTCCTCCTTAAGACGTTTTTCAATTTCAAAACACTCTGGAGCTTTGATGTCCTCAAGGTTGATACCACCAAATGTGGGTGCGATGGCTTTCACTGTCTGGATGAATTTATCGATATCTGTTTCATCAACTTCGATATCAAACACATCAATATCAGCAAATACTTTGAAGAGCAGACCCTTACCTTCCATTACAGGTTTACCTGCTTCCGGTCCAATATTTCCAAGGCCCAAAACCGCAGTTCCATTGGAAATAACAGCTACAAGGTTTCCCTTGGCAGTATACTTGTAAACGTCTTCAACATTTTTATCGATGGCCAGGCATGGGTCAGCAACTCCGGGGGTATAAGCCAGCGATAAATCTCTTTGGGTTTCATAAGGCTTGGTGGGGATGACTTCTATCTTCCCGGGCCGGCCCAATGCATGATAATTAAATGCATCTTTTCTAAATAATTTGTCCATTTTAGCAGGTTTTAACCATACAAAGTTAGGATTTATAACCTCTTAATTATTAACAGATTTAGTTTTTCTGTTAATTAATAAACAGTCTAAATATTGATTATTTTTGGGGCCAAAATACAGGGTGAATCATGAAAAAAATACCTCAACTAATTTTAATTGGCGGAACTGGAAGAAATGTTGGAAAAACAACCCTTGCCAGTAAAATAATCGGTCATTTTTCGGCTCAATATCCCATCAGTGGATTAAAAATTTCAAACGTCAAACCAGGTGATGAACATTTGCATGGTTTTCACGAAACCCAATTGAAGAAAAACTATGTGATCTCTCAGGAAACTGAGAAGGGACATAAAGACAGCCAACGATTTTTGGTGGAAGGCGCCAGGAGTTCATGGTATCTGAGAACAAAAGATGAACATCTGGAAGAGGCATTTAATGATTTCAGTGAGCAAATGGAACATGAGCAGCTTGTGGTTTGCGAATCATACACCCTCAGAAATTATGTGGAGCCTGGTCTTTTTATTATGATCCAGGATGCTTTTGACAAGGAAGAAAAACCCAATTTGGATGCCCAGTTAAAAAAAGCAGATGTGGTGATCAATGCATTGGATTCTAAAGCCATTGAGGATCTCATCGAGAGCCTAAAAATTAGTGATGGCCAATGGGTGCTCAGCGCCTGAACCCAGGCTCATTAGATCCCACAAAGCCCGCTCAACTCCCTGTGCGTAAGCGATTGTTTATATGGCGGTTATAATATTGCTGCAGAATGGCCTTTAATTGTTGTTCCATCCTGACTACTCGTTCAGGTTCTGATTTGAGAAGGTTCTTTTTATGCATGGGATCTTTCACATTATGATAGAGTTGCAGGCTCTTTTGTCCATCGAACATCAATGTAAAATCATCCTGAGTTAGCTGATATAAGCCATTGGTATAATGGACAGCCAGGTCTTGGGCAGTCGTATCAAAGCAGCTCCTTCCAAAAGCAAAGAACGCTTCAGAATAATTAAGATAATCCAGTATGCTCGGCATCACATCGGTTTGCTGTACAATACTTGAGTCGATGCCTTGTAAATGCCTATCCCCCGGAGCAAACATCAGCATAGGAATGGCAAAGCGACCGGTGGAGTTTCCATAAAAATGTAAGCGTTCGTTGGAAGGCTTGTTTAAGGCCTGGCTCTCATCTGATTTCTTGGAAGGCAGGGTACTCTGAGCGGGATGATCGGCCAGAATTATAAAGAGGGTATTGTTGTACCAGGGCATGCTTGCTGCTGTTTCAAAGAACTTCCGCAGGGCATAATCTGTATACCTGACTACCTTATGAATTCTTAGATCTCCTTCAGGAAAACGGCCTTTATGCTCATCAGGGACCCGATAGGGATTATGAGAGCTCAGGGTGAATTCAAAGGCAAAAAAGGGCTGCTCAAAGGCATTAAGTTTATGAGCCATATATTGCAGAAAGGGTTCATCAAAAACACCCCAAAAACCATCATAATGATCACTACTGCCAAATTCCTGGCGGCCATGGTATTCCTTAAAGCCTGCGTAACCAGCAAAACCGTCAAAATCCATGGTCCCATTGTTCCCTCCATGGAAAAAGGCCGTATGATAGGATTGCTTATTAAAGATCTGGGCAAGACTTTCAATGGCATTGGTACTATAGACTGAAGTGATAAAAGGATCGTCCATGAGAATGGGCAATCCTGAAACAATGGCCGGAATGGCATCAATGGATCGCAGGCCATTGGAATAGGCATTTGGAAACACCAACGAATGCTCCATCAGGGAATCCAGAAAAGGTGTGTATCCTTCGTACTCATTCAAAAAGCCATTGTAGGCCCGTGAATAGCTTTCCAGCAAAAGCACCACCACATTCATATTCTGAAATTGAATGGAATCCTTTGGGTATTGATGAATGAGTGGGTATATATTATCCACTTCCTCATCGCTGAAATAATGCTTTTCCTCCAGCACATTATTCCCAAAGGTGGTCATCATGGCAAATGGTGTATTCAACACAATGGGAACATGCTTGGGATTGGTATATTTGGAGGCATGCATAATCGACAGCGGTTTCTTTTGAAGACCACCCCGACCACCAATGAGTGCAAGACCCATAATCACTAAAAAGATGAAAAACCGGCCCAGAACAGGCCATAATCCCATGGAAGACCTTAGCATGTTTTTGCTCTTGTCTCTATCCTTTATTGATGGATAGATTGTAAAAGATCCCACCATCAAAATCAACCAGAGTACGGGCACATACCAATAATCAATTATGAATGATGGTAAGAGATTGAATACATCATTACTCAGAAATATCAATTTTAATACATCTGCTGTAGATCTCTTAAGTATGAAGTTGAAGTATATGGAGTCCCCGAGATTAATTAGTAGAAGGATAGCGTTTATAAGAATAAAATAAACCTCTAGAAAACGCTGGTAGACCTTATGCAGCTTTATATTACCCAAAGGCAGTGCATGCATTAAAATGAACAATAAGTGGGTATAGACCAGTACAGAGGTGTCAAAACGCAAACCAACCAGAAACAGATAGGGAAAATCCCAACTTGGCAATTGGGTGAATACATCATGATTATACACCAGAAAAAATACCCTGCCCAAAACAAATAGCGCCAGCGCCAATAACAGGCGCTTAACAAGAACTAGTATGTGCTGGTAGTAAAGTGTCATCAAATGCAAAAATGCAAAAAATACAGCTCTTCTGTTTGTTTTCTTCCAAGGGAACCCAAGGAATTGGGTGTAATGGTTTGTTGTAGGATGTATTTATAAAAAGGCGGCCTTCATTTGAATTGAAGGCCGCCTTAATTATTTGAATACTTTGTGATTATCGGTTCAACACCAGCTTTTGCGTGAGTACTTCCGATCCTACTTTAACGGTATAAAAGTAAATACCTGCATTTTTATCGTGAGCCAACCATTGTAAACTATGTTTACCCTCACTGAGGTAGGTGTCAGTTAAGGCGGTCACTTTTCTTCCGGTAATATCATAAATATCCACCGATACCTGAGATGCCTCGTCGAGATTGATTTCAATCATCAGTTGTCCCTGGAAAGGATTGGGATATGCTGCAACGGAAAATGAGGCGGCCTCATAGCTTGGCACATCAGTCCATGCATTATACATATTAAAGAAATCCAGGATCTTTGCCATGACATCATCCTTGGTAAATTCCTCATCAGTAAGACCTGCAAATTCAAAGGAGCAACCCACTGTTTTATAGGTTTCATTTTCATAGGCCACACCAGTAACAAATTCAGGAGCTTCGTTCCCGAATATCATGAAGGCGTCACCCTTGGCCTCTATCTGGTCCATATAATTGTTATTTCCTTCATAAACAAAGTTGTAACCTTCCATCATGCTACCCTCTTCTCCATAGATAATGCTCAGATTATCACTTCCGGCATCCAGTCCGTTGATGTAAAACATGGGGTGAACGGCTGTAGGATCATCATCGACCCAGGTGTCACCACCTTCCATATAAACCCTGCCTCCGCTGGCAAGAAAATCCGCCAGCAACTGACCTTCTGCTTCATCTAAAATGTGATGATCTGGAAATACACCCAGAAGTACAAAGACCGAATGATATTGTGAGAGATCAGCCAACACATGGTCGTCCTCATCTGCAGCTACACGCAAGGTGTTGAAACAATCTTTCATATAATCCTGAGATGGACTTTCAGCAAGGTTTACCACCAGAATTTTGGTCAATCCAACCACACTTGAAAACTGAACGATTTCTGTCAGCTCATGATCAGCTATTAGTTCCAATAGGAAGGGGGTTAATGTTCCTTCGGGAGCATCACCTGCCACTGTTACATTGTATACAGCCTCTTGAGTAGCTCCTGCACCAAGAAAACCAAAAGTTTGCTGGTTGCCATTGATGGTGATAAACTCGCTTATGCTACTCAGCTGACCCATCACATTATAGGCATCTGCAGATCCTGAGTTGGCTATACTTACGGTAATGTCGACAGTTTCACCCGGATCAAGACGGCCGTTGCCATTTCCATTGGCATCATTAATGCTGTAGGATTCATACTCCATTACAGGAGCATGAGAAATGATCATAAAGTTGGATTGCCAGGCATTCCCACTATCGTCTTCTGCAATAACTGAAAAGCTTATTAAACCTCCATCAGGCACATTATTGGCCACATCAAATTCAAATCCATCCATGATAGATACTGTATCACCTTGCATGATGTCTCCATAATCAGCATCTGCATCTTTTATGGTGATAAACTGACTGGAAGAAAGCAGAGTGGCCTCTACACCATAAGCATCTTCTGTACCTACGTTGGTCAGTCCCAGTTCCATGAAAATATTTTCCGAATAGTCGGCCATACCATTGCTGTTGCCATTTATATCATTTAAGGTATTGTTAGCATACACTACAAATGGAGCCATGGATTCTATTTCAATGGTTCCCATATAAGGCACATAATTAAAGGCCGTAACCACCACACTGGCAGTTCCGATATCACTTAAGGGTTCGAAGGTAATGGTAGCAGAACCATTTTCAACGGTAGCCGATCCATAAATCTCGCCATCCATAGTAAAAGCTGCCAAAGCACCTTCCACATTACAATTGATAGTCAATGAGGTTTCACCAATGGTGATACTGGCATCATGGTTAACACTCATATCTTCAGGTATGGCTGTTCGTACCATCAGTGATGGGTCACCAAACAAAACCCAGGTATCAGTCATATCATCACCTGCACTACCATAGGCATCATTCATCCCCATACAACCGTTCATGGTGACTCCACCAAAAGTTCTTTTGATATTATCTGTATAGGCCTCACTCAGGATATCATTCATCTCATCCTGACCATGCATAGGTGGATTCCAGCTTTGATTGATGGTGGACATCAGAGTAGCCACCGCACCAGTGGGTTCTCCACTATCTTCAGCCCTTAGCCAGGCTTCTGCAAAACAAGAACTATTGACAAAGTTTCCGTTCACACATGCTACGGAAATAATAAAAGGCCATTTGCCCACATTGGTAAGTTGGTTCACATTGTTACTTGAAAAACTTGAACTACTCCAGGCACTTGTACTTCCGTGACCAGTATAATTAATAATAGTAACCCCATCATTAACCACTGAACTAACCATACTTGGGTTGGGGTTGCCCGGGGCATCATTTCCACCCTGGCTTCCATCAAATAATTCGTAGCCATAGGTATAGGTCCAAGGTATCAGCTTGTTATCCTGAATATTTCGGATGTGTTGATAGTCATATTCGTTGTCATCACCAGGACCTTCATTGGATGCAATTCCGAGGGCATCTGAATACCATGTGGTATCACTGCTAATTGGGGTTTGCTCATACTGCAAGGTTCTTGTCACCTGAGTTACCACATGTGCCTCTGTTTGTGCAGAAAATCTTCCCACAAAAACATCAGGGTAGTGGTCATTACCCACTATGTATGCATAATTGTTATCTGAGTCCTCACCGCCAATGCTGCTACAGGGCACTTCCTGTGAATCACCTACTAGCAGTACGAAGGTCAGCCCGTTGTCGTTATAATAATCAGCAATAAACTGTTTGATGGCAACCGCATTTCCAATGGTGGCCACATCTACCAGCTCTACCGGTGTTCCGGTTTGAATTTTCCAATCAACCAAATCCTGAACTTCTTCCATGAAGTCGCCATATGATATCACCAGCATATTGCCATGTTCGTCGAGAGCTTCATAGCGACTGGCAGATTGCGCATTGATGAAATGATTCTTATAAATCTCATCAAATGACTTGTTGATTGCCTGATCAGCATTGGTTCTGTTGAAAGGATTGATGCGGGCAGGCCCAGCCTCAGTTACTTCAAGAACAATATCATAATACACCCGAAGAACCTTGGTTACCGGATTGTACTGAAAAGGCTGGAACAAAACAGTTTGTCCACGATAGTCCCTTACAATATATGGATCTCTTAGCTGTCCCAGGTTTCCTGGATAAAAGGCATCCATTGAATAATCCTGACCATAAGAGTAAGGCACATCATCCGGATGAACAGTCCTTATCAGGTTTCCTTTGGAGGGGGCTATCAGTACATTCGAATATTCCTCATATTGGGAAGAAATAATTTCCACTTTCATTTCAGACAGGTCAGGAATAATCAGAGATGTAGGAAACAAAGGAAGCTCTGGAGCACCTTCTTTTAATATGGGGACTCCGCTTTCCACGGAAATCGTCCAGGCATTTCCTCTTTCGGTGATTACTTCACTTTTTTGGAAACCATCCAGTTTGAAATGCAACTGACTCACTTGAATATTGGAATAATTCAATTGAATTTGTGCTGTGGATGGTTGCTCTGACTGAATATTTACCCAATCGGAGGCAAACAAATTAACTATGCTTACTGCAAATACCAGAAGCATGAGTACTGAAGTCTTTCGAATCATTTTGGTTGGTCTTTAAGTTATTGCTATAGTAGTCTAATTATTAATGACATCCAGATACTGAAATGGTTGTCTGATGTTTGAAATCTTGCAACTATTTTATTAAGGTTTATGGCAAAAGTATGAGTTTTTTATAGGATGTTCCCTCTTGGGTTTCAAGAATGATGTGGTAGAGGCCAGCAGACCTATGACTCATATCAATTGTAAACACCGAAGCAGATAGTTCTGAAATATGGTGAGATTCCAGCACTTCACCTTTAATATCAACTATTTTGATGCTTGCAGTCCCTTGAATATCCTGAGAAAATTTGATTAGGGCAAAATCGTGTGTCGGATTGGGCTGTATACTAAACATCCCCTTCTCATGTGGTGCGATGGAAGTGAGAGGGTTGATAATTTCAACCTCCAGGGAATCTGAATAAATACCAATACCACAAGCATTTACTCCTGCTGCTTTAATCCAGGCAAAACCTTCGAAAGTTGAAGTCCAGGTTACTGTACCCACAAGACCATTTCCACTAATAAGGCCTGCTTCAGGCGGATAAACGGACCATTGGTAGTTTTCTGCCAGATCCAATTCAGGAATGCTGTAATCAGAGTTCGTGATCAGTTCCAGGTCAACGGTGGTTGGTCCATCAGGCATTTCAGGAGCATCTAAATGGATAAATTCCAGTTGCATGGTATCAGAGGCCAACAAACCATCCACATCTACAATATTTAAAACCAACTGAACACTTCTGTTATCCAGATCAGTTTGGGAAGCTGTATACAGTGGGTTCAATAAATTCATATTATCGAACACACCACTTCCGCTGCTATGCCAGTAAATACTATCGTAATTGGTTGCTGTACCATCACACGGGAAGGGCTCCAGCGCACAATCCTCAGCATCGGGACCGGCAAAAACAGTGGTCATCATCATGGATGGCAAGGAGATGTTGTCAAGCCATGCCTTATCTGCTCCTCCTGTGGTATTAAAATCTTTGCTGTAAACCCATTTGAAAGTATGCATACCTTCCTCAACTGCATAGGCTTGACGCTGCCAGCTTTCATTTATCCCTGACCAGGCTTGTACAGCTACATTATCTATATAAAAAGTGAGAAAGTCGTAATCGGGTTCGGAAGACACTTTTCTATGGAAACTAATACTGTCATTACCCATGACATAATAAGAAATATACAGCTCAGAAGTGCTGTTATCGTCAATATCTCCTGAGGCTGCATCATAAACTCCTTCAAAAGGGTACTGACTGTTAATCACCCATGGTAGATCCCCATCCTCTTGCCAGTTAAAGCTAGAAAAACCACCGCTTTCCCAATCTTCAAGTATCTGACCAATTTTTGGGAAGAAAGTCTGAACCACATCATAACCACCACAAAGCATCTGAAACCTCATCTCGGCAATAATACCCTCAGGTGCATCGGCATCTACCTCCACTTCAAACTCAGGGAAACAGGCTCCCATGGTCGACACTACAGGCAGTGTGGTGTCCTCGCTTAATACATTTACATAAGCATTGTAAGCAATCAAACTGGTATGCACCTGATACGCTAAACAATGGCCATTATTTACAGTTTCGATTTTAATAGTTGCTGTTTCACCGGGGTCCAAACGACCATTATCGTTCCCATTTGCTTCATCATCCACAACCAATCGAACAGCAGCAAGATTGGGAGCCATCGCTGTGAGGCTAAACTGACTGCTCCAGGAAGAGTCCTGATTGTCAGTGGCGATAACATCCAGATTAATGATGTGCTGATCCGGCACATTATCGGCCAGATGCACTACGAAGGCATCCGCTACGCTTTTGGTTTCATCGGCCAGAATACTTCCGTAAAACTCATCCTGATCCACCAGATTCAAATAAGTGTCATCGGTGGATAATACTACATCAACTTCATGCGCATCTTCATTACCGTAATTGGCAACAGCAACAGTTAGGTGTACTTCTTCATCAAACTCAGCTTGGCCATTACCGTTTCCCAGGATGGTATCATTCAGGCTATGGGCTTCATAAATACAGTAAGGGCCATCGGGAGAGAAAACCTCAATGGTACTGATATAAGGTTGGAAATTTTGGGCAGTAATAACAAGCTCAACCTCACCAGGCACAGTAATCATCTCAAATTCTACTACAGCCACGCCGTTTTCATCAGCTAATGCTGTCCCCAGGTTTTCACCATCACGATTCAATACCACATAAGCATAAGGATGTGAATTCACTTCAAAGGATGTGGCACCAACTAAAATAAAGGTCTCATGACTGACCGTCATTTCCTCGGGAACCGAATAATAGATCATAAGCGCAGGGTCTCCAAGCAAGTTGTAGATATCCCAATAATATTGTTCAAGGGAGGATCCGCTTTCTGACACAGCCAGGTTACCGGCAAATATTATCTGATCCATGGTGGTATACCACTCACCAAAGGCTTCACCATGATCATGAAAAGACCTGTCGTAATTTCCCAAAGTAGTTTCTTCATAAGGTGGAGGGTTCTCACTAATGGTTCCCACACCCACTCCAAAGTAATAATCTTCATCCCAATAGGTTGAATTGGATCCTCCAATATATCCTACACATCCCTTATCCGCTGTCCTTGTGATCACCTCACCAAAACAAGTGGTTTGATACTCACTTGAAGAACAACAGTTTCCAATTAGCAAACCATATTTATCCTGATTCTGGAGGTTGGCTACATCATTCATGGTGAAAGATGGGTCAGCCCAACCATTGGGGCTGCAATGGGCTGTATAGTTTCCAAAGGTGACTCCATCAGATACATTTTGTTGGATTTGAGCTGAAGCACTGCCAGATGCCGGGTACAAATAAGTATGTGAATAGATATCATGGGCATCGTTAAAGTAATTGATGGTTCCGTAATTAATCTGACCATTTCCCCAGTCCTGGGCATAGGATCCATCCACTCCGGAAACCAATACAACAGTATCCAGGTAGCTGGTCATCGGCATGGTATATTCCTCATACATGAGGGTCTTATCAATATAGGCTTGTAAATGATCTGTGGTTTCAGCAGAAAAACGACCATAGAATATCTCGGGGAACAGGTCTCCGGTATATTCCACATAATTCCGGTCGGTTACACCATCACCATTATCATAGGTGGGCATCTGCGAAAGGTCGCCAACAAATAATACAAAGGAAGGCGATGGATTTTCAGGAGTACCTGCATCATACAATCCCTGAATATAGGCTTTAATATCATCCCTGTGGGTACCAATAACATCGGTATATGCTTCAACAACAGTAAAACCCTTTCTTTTCTTCCAGGCAATAAAATCCTGTAATTGAGTTTCAAACATGCGGTGGGAAATAATAACATAGGTAATCGGATACTGGGTTAAATTCTCCCGGCTTGATTGATCATACTGACTATTCAGGCGTTGGCCATATAGGTTGGAATAATAGAATGATCTGGTCTTGTTCTTCAATAGCTGGGTTTGTAGCAAATCAGCATTGTCCATGATCACCCTAAAGCGGATGTTTTTTACAATCCTGATTTCACCTGACTGAGGATTATACTGTACAGGTGCCATATTCAGACGAGCCAATCGCTGGCTCCTCATGGTTCCCAAGACTTCGATACTTACCAGCTCATTTTGATAAAAAGCATTTGTTTGGTAAGTTTGGCTGTTGTACTGAAATCCGTAAACATCCCCACATTTGGGTTGTGATGCCTGTCGGGGTAAAATTTCACCTTGTATGCCAAATGCGTATAAGGATACGATTTCTGTATCATAATCCAGTATTTCTATTCTGGGCTCGGCTCCTTGTGGAATCTCAATAAGCCTTCTGTATACCGGAAGTTGGGGATCACCAACCGCATGACTCTTTCCATATGCTGCAAGCTTCAGTTCAAAGAAAACACCCTGCTCGGTTTGTTTCCTTTCAAGCATCACATCAGGTGTTTGCAAACTGACACTGAGTTGGGTTGGTGAGTCCTGGTCGATCTCCAGTGCTGATTGATATTGTGGACCTTGGTATAAACGCTGTGTGGTTTGGCCGCATAAGTGACCCATAAACAGCATATTGACAAGAATTACAAGAATGAAATAGTGGGATTTCATGGCTTCATTTTTTGGATTGAAGCATCAAAAGTAACCACATTCAACTGCAACTTCAAGAAAAGGAAAGCAAATGGGCTTATTCAGAATAATTCCACGATCTAAACAGCTTATTGTAAGCCAATTGACTCGTATTTCCGCGTTAACATTCGTACCGGATAAATACTGGCCAGCGAACCAATAAGCAACACGGTAACAAAGACATATACAAAATCAATGGCTCTCATGGCCACAGGATAGGCATCAATGATGAAACCGCCTTCACCTCCACCCAGTTGGAGCAAGCCAAATTCTTGCTGAAGCCATAAAACCATAAAACCGAAAAAGAGGCCTCCCAAACTCCCTATAAAGCTTATGAGAAAGCCTTCAATAAAGAAAATCCGCCTGACCAACACGCGGTCAGCTCCCATGCTTTTCAGCACGGCAATATCCTTCAGCTTTTCTACAATTAAAATAGAAATAGAACCTATCATATTGAATGAAGACAGGATGAGGATAAACACCAGGATGAGGAATATGGCTGTTTTTTCGGATCGCATAACCTTAAACAAGGCTTCATTCTGCTGAAAACGGTTCTTTATTATATAGGCATCACCAAGCAATTGTCTCAAATCCTTTTCAACGGCACGGATGTCACTGTTTGTCTCTGCAAATATCTCCAGAGCTGTGATTTCATCCTCATAATCAAGCAACTTTTTGGCGAACCTCAGAGGAACAAGCACATATTTTTCATCAAATTCTGACTGCACCGAAAACACCCCTGAAGGGTGGATGCTTTCGTTGTTAAAAGCCGTTTGAAAATTAAAGCTGGAAGCATTCCCCCTTTTAGGGACATAAACCGAAAGGAAGCGTGTGATTGCTCTGGGATTTATATCAAGATAATAGGCCACACCTGCCCCAACAATGGCAAAATTTGAAGTGCCTTCCTGGAGGACAAAATAGCCGTCAACCATCATGGTATCCAGAGGCGACACCTTTGTATAGTTTTCGGAAACCCCTTTGATTTTTGCAATAAACTGTTTGTCACGGTATTTGAAAAGCACATCCTCTTCAACCACTTTCACCAGATCCTTGACACCCTCTAACTCCAGGAGCTTTTCCCTGGGAAAGGCATCGAAGGATATGGTTTTACCAGATGAACTTTTTATTAGGAAATCGGGATTAAAGGTGTTATAGTTGGATTTGATAACTTCCTCAAAACCATTAAACACGGAAAGCACCACAATTAAGGCAGCCGTTCCAATACCCAAACCCACCATAGTGATCATGGAAATCACATTGATGAGGTTATGTGATTTTTTAGAAAAAAGGTAGCGTCTGGCGATAAAAAGAGCTGTATGCATACGAATGACTGAATAATGCAATCCTATGCAAATATCTTATAAAATTGATTAGCAGGAAATGATCTTATTTCAAATGCATGCTATTTCCATGCTTTGGCCACGACTCCGGTTCCTGTTTTATGCTGAATCCTCACATCAAAATAATTAAGCAGGAGGGCGAATGGAAAAAACAGCATATAATAGAATGGTAGCAAGATGAAAAACACATAAGAAGTATTCAGCATAATAATGGGGAATTTCATACTGATTTTCCAGGCCAGTTTACCAGGTCGTCCGTATTGGTAATGGACTTCTGTTTTAGTGAAACCAGCAGCTTTCATTTTAGCAGCAATCTCTTCTATGCCATAACCATCTCTAACATGCTCATCAATAAATGACTGACTGCCATCATTTTCATGATCATGATCATGGTGGTGCACATCCGAGCCGCCCTGGTCTGAGGGTGTGGAAACCAATAACATCCCGCCCTTCTTTAAGGATTTGCAGAAATTCTGAAACACCTGTTCATCTTCTTCAATGTGCTCCATCACATCCACACACAAGATCATATCATAGGTATTGGCTTCCTCAAATCGAGTCAGGTCAGCCACTTCAAAATGTGTGTTGGTAAGACCAATGGTTTGGAAAAAACCATTACAATCATCAATTTGCTCATCTTTAACATCCACACCTTTGATGTCCCAGTATTTATTTCTGGATGCCAGATAATACACATATTGACCAAAACCAGATCCTGCATCCAGAATTTTTTGAGGCCCCTTGGATTGGGATTCCCAGGCTTTCACAGCCTTTCTGATGTGCCATGAGCGTAACAATAATAAATCTAATAATCGGTAAAATAGTTTCCTTAGAAAAGGGCGTTTGTTAAAAACCTTACCCAGTTTTCGTTTTATAGGATCGTACTGCATATATGCTGTGTGTGAGTATTAATAAGATGATATTTTGTGAGAGGACACTCAGTCCTTGAGGAGATTTTCAATGTTTTCAATATAATCAAGAGAATCGTCAAGATAGAACTGTAATTCAGGAACCACCCGCAATTGGTGACGAATCCTTCTTCCCAGCTTACCCCTGATTTCTCCATTATGAATACGGATGCCTTTCAGTACTTCCGCCTTGTTGTCGGTAGCGAAAATGCTTAGATAGGATTTGGCCAGACCCAGGTCGGGGCTAACATAAACCTTGGTAACTGTTACCATAGATCCCTTGGTCACATGCCGCAGTTCCATTTGAATAATTTCACCCAAATCTTTCTGCAACAGCTTGGAGATGCGTTCCTGTCTTTTAGATTCCATGATGCAAAAATAGGTGAAAAGATGGTTGTGCTCGCCTTTGATGATCAGAATCCTTAATTTAAGGCTGTCATTGTTGGCTGGACAGGATATATCCTTAAAATTGTACATTTGTTTACAGCAATAAAACAGAAGTATTTTGTTAGCCATCGAAACCATAAAAAAAGCAGCCAGTGAATTCCAGGATGAACTGTTGCTGATCAGACAGCATTTACACGCCCATCCTGAACTCAGTTTTGAGGAAGAAAAAACTGCAGACTATATTGCTTCCCTTTTAACCCAATGGGATATAAGCTATGAGCAACAGGTAGGTGGAAACGGTCTGGTGGGCATGATTCGCGGCGAACAACCTGAAAGCAAAGTTGTGGCTTTGAGAGCCGATATGGATGCCCTTCCCATTCAGGAAGAGAACGAGCATTTCTATCAATCAACCAATCCAGGAG
Organism: Bacteroidota bacterium; assembly: GCA_016845175.1. Taxonomy (GTDB): domain Bacteria; phylum Bacteroidota; class Bacteroidia; order Bacteroidales; family F082; genus JAERTD01. Next base: position 68,290 of record JAERTD010000035.1, read on the forward strand.
TCATGCATGCTTGTGGTCATGATGTGCATATGAGTTGTTTGTTAGGTGCTTTGAAAATCCTCAATACTTATAAGAATAAATTCGAGGGTAGTATTAAGTTTATCTTCCAGCCTGCTGAAGAGAAAGTTCCCGGAGGAGCTTTGAAAATGATAGAGGCCGGCGTTCTCGAAAATCCTGCTCCGGATGTTATCATTGGAGAACATGTGTATCCTGATTTAGAAGTCGGAAAGGTGGGTTTCAAAAGTGGAAATTATATGGCTTCCAACGATGAAATCAATTTAAGCATCCGTGGCAGAGGTGGCCATGCCGCCATCCCTGGACAGTTTGACGACACCGTCCTTGCTGCTTCCCAAATTGTTGTGGCCCTGCAACAGATTGTTAGCCGACAAGCTACACCTTCCATACCTACGGTATTATCATTTGGCAGATTCATGGCTGAAGGGGCATACAATGTCATTCCAAATGAGGTGAAAGTTTATGGAACCTTTAGAACTTTTGATGAAGCCTGGAGAAAAAAAGCCCACCAATTGATCACTGATATTGCTCAGCAAACGGCCAGAGCCTATGGAACGGAATGTGAGGTATTTATTGATCATGGCTATCCCTATTTGGTGAATGACAAGTCTACTACTCAGCTGGCCAAAGAGGCTGCCATTAGCTATCTGGGGCCAGATAATGTGATTGACCTTGACGTACGGATGACCGCAGAAGATTTTGCTCGTTTTTCACAACTTAAACCTTCTTGCTTTTACCGTTTGGGCACAGCCAATAATGATAAGGGTATTACCGCCAAATTGCACACCCCTTTGTTTGATGTGGATGAAAAAAGCCTGGAAATTGGTTCTGGTTTGATGGCCTGGATTGCCATCCAGCAATTAAATAACCTATAGATATTATACCAAAAGCAATAAGCTCACTAAAATATAACAAGGTGCTTGTCAACGAAAAAACATATCAGACGGTTTGGATGGAGGGTAGTTCTGTATTTATGATCCAGCAGAATTTATTACCCTTTGAGTTCAGCATTTATGAATGTCCAACCTATTGGGATACTTGCATGGCCATTACTGACATGATTGTCAGAGGTGCCGGAGCCATTGGAGCAGCAGCCGGTTATGCCATGGCACAGGCCTTTCTTCTTTCACAAAACAAAACCAAAGCCATTACCATACGTGAGGCCCGTCAGGACATTGAAAATACCCGTCCGACAGCCAAAAATTTGTTCTACGCAGTGGAAAGGGTATATCAGGCAGGCCTGATATCTCCAGAAAATGCCGTTGTGGAAGCCCAGAAAGTAGCCCTACAAGACACCCAGGACTCCAAAGCCATTGGAGAATATGGAAGCCAATTGATCAAGAAGAGGGCCAACATACTCACCCACTGCAATGCTGGGTGGCTGGCCTTTGTGGATTATGGAACTGCATTGGCACCCATCTATCTGGCCAAACGGCAGGGAAAAGATGTTTTTGTCTATGTGGATGAGACCCGTCCCCGAAATCAGGGTGCCAAACTCACAGCCTGGGAATTACAAAATGATGGCATACCCCATGTGATCATTCCTGATAATGCTTCTGCCACTCTTATGGCGGAAGGAAAGGTTGATATGGTAATTGTAGGTGCTGATCGTATTGCAGCCAACGGCGATGTGGCCAATAAAATTGGAACACTGGAAAAAGCCATTCTTGCCAAGGAATTTGACGTACCATTCTATGTGGCGGCTCCATCTTCAACATTTGATAAGGAATGTAAAAGTGGTAAGGAAATCCCCATAGAAGAAAGAAGCCAGGATGAAGTACTTTACCAGACAGGTATTGATACCAATGGCAATCGGGTAAAAGTGCTAGTAGCCTCTCCAGAATCCAAAGCCTATAACCCAGCTTTTGATGTTACACCGGCAAAATATATTCAAGGGATTATCACCGAACATGGTATTATTAAAGCGCACGCTACCTCGGTAAAAAAACTTCTGGAAACCATTGAATCCTAAGTCTATGGAAAAAAACACATGTTCCTGGCCCAACTCCAAACCCCTGGATGTCATATATCATGATACCGAATGGGGTGTGCCGGTTCACGACGATCGAAAATTATTCGAATTCATGGTGCTAGATGCCTTTCAGGCAGGTTTGAGCTGGTCGACCATATTGAAAAAGCGGGAAAATTTCAGAAAAGTGCTGGATAATTTTGATGCGGCAATTATTGCTCGATACGACGAAGATAAAGTGCAGCAATTACTTCAGGATGCAGGCATCATTCGTAACCGTCTTAAAATCCGCGCCACCATCAGCAATGCACAACATTTTTTGGGTATACAGAATGAATTCGGCTCCTTCGACAGCTATATCTGGCAATTTGTAGGTGGCAAGCCTAAGCAAAATCAATGGAAAAGCATGGAAGAAATTCCTGTGAGTACAGCTGAATCAGATGCCATGAGTAAAAGCTTAAAGGAAAAGGGGTTTAAATTTGTAGGCACAACCATATGCTATGCTTTTATGCAGGCAGCAGGAATGGTAAATGACCACACGATAAATTGCTTTAGGTACAAGGAAGTGCAGGAACTGAAATGTTAATTTGTATTTTTATAAGCCAGCATATATAAAGTACTTTCATTCATGAAGGAAGCAGCAATAAAACCAATGGCCTGGGTATTCATGGTAGTGATTTCAATTATCGCCATTTTGACTGCTCATTTTTTTATTGATTTTATTTGCAATTTTTCAGCCCTTTATTTTTCCTATGATTTTGACATTCCTGCCCACTTTGATCTAAGTGGCTTGCATTTTGGCATTGATGATTCCCACCCCCTGTGGACCTTTGATTCGGCAGTCACCATTTACCTTTCCAGACCTCTAACTGCCCTTATTTTTGGTTTTGGGGTCTTCCTCCTAAGTATGCGAATGAAGAGAAAGCAACTCAGCAGCTTGCTGTTCTTGATTTGGGCAAATATTCTAGGATTCCATACAGCTCTTTCTTTGTTTGTGGAAGACGCTTTTACCCAAACCGGGGTATATCAGGTCATGCAACTGATGCATATCAATGTCATTTTTCTTGTCATGTTTGCGGCCTTATCCATTTACTTCATGATTATTATTGGTATCATGAATGGTCGACTCCTTTACCTATCACTACCAGCCCGCCTCATGCAATCCGCACGCCAGAAGTATCTTTTTCTGCTGCTGGCTTTTGTACTTCCCTGGTTTTTACTGGTTGGCATAACGATGATCGGTAAAGATGGGCAGGTTTTATTTGGTGAAATAATGATGAATTTGTCCATTGGTTTCATTCTTTTTCCCTTTTTGCTGACCAAAAAACCAGACCACCAGCTATTTCGTATAAAAACCGTCAACGATATGAGTTACCGCGACCTGATGATTGTAGGTATACTCCTGATCCTGATGGCTGTGCTGCTATTCTGGATGAAGCAAGGGGTGTCCATTACGGCAATGTTATAATACTTACCATCCTTTTAGCTTTTCTGACACGAATCCATACTTATTTTTACTACTTTTAGTTCCTTTTGAATCCTTTCAAAACTTATAACTTATGACACGAAAAATATGGTATCTGTTCATCATTTTGGTGCTGGTAACCGGAACGGCATTTCAATCTGTAGCAGCTAAGAAGAAAAAAGAGACTGAAGAAAAAGAAGGCATTAAATCCTCCACCTTTAGTGGTCTTAAATGGAGGGGCATTGGACCTGCCTTTGTTTCAGGACGTATTTCAGATTTTGCAGTCGACCCGGATGATTTCGCAATCTACTATGTAGCTGTTGCCTCCGGACATATCTGGAAAACAACCAACAACGGGATTACTTTCAAACCTGTTTTTGATAATTATGGCGTGTACAGTATGGGAGCATTGGCCATGGACCCCAATAATTCGGATGTGGTATGGGCCGGTACCGGAGAAAACAACCATCAGAGGGCACTGGGTTATGGAAATGGTGTCTACAAAACCGTTGATGGAGGCAGTTCCTGGAAAAATATGGGTCTCAAAGATTCCCGTCAAATAGGAAAAATACTCATCGACCCTCGCAATTCTGATGTGGTGTATGTAGCAGCAGAAGGTTCAGCCTGGGGGCCAGGTGAAGAAAGAGGTGTTTACAAAACCACCGATGGAGGTAAAAACTGGGAAAAAGTACTCTCCATCAGTGAGAATACAGGTGTTGCCGACATGTGTTTCGAGCCTGGTAATCCTGATATCATCTATGCAGGTGCTGAACAACGACGCCGGAGACAGTTTACGAAAATAGGTGGCGGGCCTGAGTCAGCCTTTTATAAAACTACCGATGGCGGAAAAAACTGGAATAAACTGACCAACGGAATTCCTTCAGTGGACAAAGGAGGCATGACTGTAGCGGTTTCTCCCGTCAACCCTAATATGGTGTATGTAATGTTCGAAGCCTCAGGTAAAAAAGGCGGCATCTATCGTTCAACAAATGCAGGCAATTCCTTCAGTAAGATGAATTCATATCACAGCAGCGGACAATACTATAGTGAACTTTTTTGTGATCCTGTGGATGAAAACAAAATATATTCCATTGATACCTGGACTAAAGTGTCAACAGACGGTGGCAAAACCCTAAAAAATCTTGGCAATAACAAACGTCATGTGGATGATCATGCCCTATGGATAGACCCCAACAACACCCGTCACTTTTTTATCGGTGGTGATGGTGGAGTATATGAAAGCTGGGATGCCGGAAAAACCTACATACACAAAACTACCCTTCCTGTTACCCAATATTACAGGGTAAACGTGGACAATACAGAACCCTTCTACTGGGTTTATGGAGGTACACAGGACAATGCCAGTATGGGAGGACCATCCAGAAATATTAAATGGGCCGGCGTGGCCAGTGATGAATGGGTAGTTACCCTGGGAGGTGATGGTTTCTGGCAAGCCAGTGAACCTGAAAATCCTGACATTGTGTACTCTGCATACCAGTATGGCAATATTTACCGTTACGACCGTTTGTCGGGAGAACGTATTAAAATAAAACCAGAACCTGCCAAAGGTGAATTAACCTACCGCTGGAACTGGGATGCACCGTTTTTCCTCAGCCCACACTCAGGCACCCGTCTGTATATGGCAGCTAACAAAGTGTTTAAAAGTGATGACAGAGGAAATACCTGGGAAGAAATCAGTGATGACCTGACGAGAGACGAAGATAGAAATCAATTCCCGGTTATGGGTAAATACTGGCCGTCATCAGCTGTGGCCAAAGATGTTTCCACTTCACAGTGGGGGACCATTGTTTCCATGGCTGAATCTAAACTAAAAGAAGGCTTGCTATACGTGGGTTCAGATGATGGCCTTATCCAGGTAAGTGATGACGGAGGTGCCAACTGGAACAAAACCAGTACATTCCCCGGAGTTCCTGAATACACCTATGTGAGTGACATCTGCCCATCCCTTTACGATGAGAATGTGGTATTTGCCTCATTCAATAACACCAAAAGTGATGATTTCAAACCCTATCTGCTGAAAAGCAGCGATAAAGGAGTAACCTGGACTTCCATTGCCAACAACTTACCTGAAAATGGAAGTGTACACAGCATTCTCCAGGATCCGGTCAATGAAAACCTGCTCTTCGTGGGTACAGAATTCAGTTTTTTCTTTAGCCTTGATGGTGGTCAGCATTGGGTAAAATTTGCCAATGGCTTACCCGACATCGCTGTGCGGGATATTGTGATTCAGGAAAAAGAAAAGGATCTGGTGATCGCTACTTTTGGACGTGGTTTCTACATACTCGATGACTATTCAGCCTTACGTGAACTGGATGAGCAAAAACTGAAAGATTCCAAGACCCTCCTTTTCCCAATGAAGGATACATGGATGTATATTCCTAAGGGAGATGGCAGATACGGAACCGGATCTTCCTACTATCAGGCCAAGAACCCGGAATTCGGAGCTGCTCTGACCTATTACGTCAATGAAGTACCCAAGAGTTTGAAATCGAAGCGCCTTAAAAAGGAGAAAAAGCTCTTCAAAAATGGAGAGCCCATCCCCCAACCTACCAAAGAAGAACTGGATGCAGAGAAGAAAGAAATTTCACCTTATCTGGTATTTACCATCGAGGATGAAACAGGAACAGTTGTCAGAAAAATTCACAAAAAAGCATCTAAGGGTATCAACAGAATACATTGGGATTTGCGACACGATAGCCCAAGGGCCATCCGCCTGAAAGATGACAAATTTAGTCCCACCAAAAATAGTGGTGGCGGTATGCGGACGTTACCTGGAAAATATACGGTGCGTTTGGACATGGTTGTCAACAATGAGGTTTTGTATTCATCAGGTCCCGAAACCTTTACGGCCAAAGTGCTCAACAACAAATCCCTTCCGGATCCTGAACCGGAAGCTACTGCTGCCTTCTACAAAAAAGCTGCAGAGCTCTGGCGTGTGAGCGAATCGGCTGATGAATTCCTGGATAATCTACAGAAGCGAACAGCCTATGTACAACAGGCCCTTCACCAGTCCCATAAAGCCACTGAAGACATGAAAATTCAGGCTTCTAAACTCAAAGAGAAACTGGATAATATTGAGTTTACATTTAATGGTACCCGTGCCAAAGCAAGTAGTGAGGAAGTGCCACCAGAGGCTGTATCTTTAAATAGCCGTCTGAGAAGTATGCTGTATACCGCATGGCAGAGTTCAGGAGCTCCTACCAGTACTCAAAAGATGAACTATGAAATCTACAAGGAAGAATTCCCGGTTATGGTGAAACAAATGCATGAGGTTGATGAAAAGTTAAAGGCCTTGGAGCAGCATTTGGATGACATGAAAGCACCCCATACCCCAGGAAGAACACCTAAATTATAATGCATTCAAAAGCCCTGGCCCTACCTTGAATAAAGGAATGGTCAGGGCTGTTTTAATTTCCGGAAAAACAATAACCCATGAGAAGAAAAGACAAGGAGTTACTTGATCAGAAAATCGTTCAGGAAATATTTGAAAAGGGTAATATTTGCAGGATCGCATTTTCAATTGATAACAAAGCTCAAATTGTTCCGGTCAATTATGGGTACAATGATCACAAACTCTATATTCATTCCGCACCTCGGGGAAGTAAAATTGAATGGATCAGACAAAACCCAAAAATCTGTTTTGAGATTGAACTGCCTCACGAAATCATCACTGGAGAAGCTGCCTGTGATTGGACCACAAAATACCGCTCCATTATTGGACATGGACACATCCGCATTGAAGATCATGAGGAACAAAAAATTGCTGGTTTGGACATTATTATGAACGCCCATGGCGGTGATGGGACTTACGAATATAATAAACGAGCCCTTGGCCGCATGATGATACTGGTTATTGATATTGAGTCCTATACAGCCAAACAATCTGGCGATTGGTAGCTTATCTCACCTAGATGGGAATAGCCTTGCATTCTGGCGAATCATTCCTTTAAAACATCAGACATTTTAATCCAGACTCTGGCTTCCATATTGTCAGGGAGAGGAATTGATATGCAACCAATTTTCTGTATATTTACAAGATTGATTAGCCATTAGCTTTTATATTGCCCATATGAACGAAACAAAAGACAAATCCTATGAATGGTCTTCGAAAGTAATTTTACTTGCGGAAGACACCGATACATCTGTGATGTATTATCAAGCTGCCCTGAGAAAAACAAAGGCTGAGTTAATCTGGGCTCCGGACGGATTGGAAGCATTAAAAATTGCTCAGTCGGATCAACAGATTGATGTCATCCTAATGGATATCAATATGCCCAACCTCAATGGAATTGAAGCCACTCGAGAAATAAAAAAAATTCGCCCCGAGCTGCCTATTATCATTCAAACGGCTTATGTGCTGTCAGACGAGAAAAAGAGAAGCATTGATGCAGGTTGTGATGAATTTCTCACCAAACCGGTGAATATTTCCCAGCTATTAACCACCCTTGACCAATTGCTTTAATTGAAAAACTTGCTATGAGGCTCCCATTTACCTTGCGAATGAAAACAAAACTTCGGACAAAGTTGTTGATCTATATTTTGTCCACCACCACCATCATTTTTGCCGCCACTTTAATTTTTGTTGTGGTAAAAACCAAACGCATATCGGAAGACTCTGCTTTGCGTTTTGTGGATGCCAATGCCCGTGAATTTGCCAATGTGATCAAATCTGAACTCGAAGGTGACTTTGCTGCCTGTCGATCACTGGCCATGTCCTTTTCCAGTTACCGACTCATACCAGACAAAGAGCGCACCCCCATCTACAATCAAAGTCTAAAAAACGTATTGCTAAATAATCCACAATTTGTTTCAGTGTGGACCGATTGGGAACTCAATAACATAGACCCTACATACAAGCGGGAACATGGGCGTGAATCCTTTACCTTTTATAAGGAAGGAAAGGAAATTAAATACACCAACGAAATTACGGATACCATAGACAATCCAAGCGGAATCTATTATGATATCAAAGCAAACCCATCAGAAATACTCACTGATCCTTATTGGTATTCCTACACAGGCAGAAAAAGCGATAACATATTGATGGCCAGTGTTTGCGTGCCTCTGATGGAGAATGATCGTTTCATTGGACTTACAGGTGCTGATGTAGAATTAGAACGTGTTGACAAGATCGCTGATAATATAAAACCCTTTGATGGAAGCGTAATATTAGTGGTATCCAATAGCGGTATGATGTTTCATCATCCGGAGGAAAAAAATGGAAACCGGAGTATCGAAGAGTTCGAATTGAGTGAAAGTGATGAAGTGGACATTCTCAAATCCCTCAAGACAGGTGAAGCTTTTTCTTATACAAGCAAGAAGGATTACTATGTTTCCTTTGCTCCCCTTACTCTGGGACGATCCAATGACTCCTGGTATCTCGGCATTTTAGTGCCCACTGAAGTCATCTTGCACGAAGCCAACCAAAACACCCTCATCTCTCTGATCGTTGGACTTATAGGATTGATTGTTCTTGCACTTGTCACCTGGTATGTGGCTAGAAATATCACCACTCCTCTCCAGCAAACCACACATATTCTAAACAACCTTGCAGTTGGAAATGTACAGGATTCCGAGGAAATTAAGATCACCACCCACGACGAACTGGCTGAAATGTCCTTTGCGTTAAACACTTTGCTTAAGGCTCTTAAAGTAAGTGCTGATTTTGCCACCGATATTGGCAAGGGCAACCTTGAAAATGTGTTCAACCCACTAAGCAATGAAGATATGCTGGGTAATGCATTGGTTCAAATGCGCGATAGTTTGATAGACCTTCGCAAAGCCAATGACGCCAACGCATGGATGCAGGATTCCATTGTTAAATTAAGTGAAGTCCTCCAAGGAGAGAAGTCATTTACTGAACTTGGGGATCAGATTTTATCCCAACTGTCGGAAATACTAGACATGCAGATTGCCTCACTTTTCGTAGAAGAGGAAGGCATACTCAAGCTCACTTCTTCCTATGCCTATAACATCAGAAAATCAAATGCCAACGAATTCAAATTGGGAGAAGGTCTTGTGGGACAAGCCGCCTTGGAACAAAAAACACTGGTTTTTACCGATGTGCCCGATGATTACATTAGTATAAAATCAGGACTTGGTGAACGAAAACCTTCAGTTATTGTGGTGGTGCCTCTGATTTTCCAGAATGTAATTTCCGGTGTTATAGAAATGGGCACAGTAAAGGAATTGAATCCTCAACAAATTGAGTTTCTCGATCAGGTATCTGAAAACATTGCCATAGCCCTTCGTTCCATCAGCATCAGAACTGAGATGAGCACCCTGCTGAACAAAACCAAAGAACAGGCTGAAGAATTGCGTGTACAGCAGGAGGAACTTATGGAGGCCAACAAAGAGTTGCAGTCACAAACCAATGCGCTGAAGGTTTCAGAGGAGGAATTAAGAGAGCAACAGGAAGAGCTGAAGGTAACCAACGAAGAATTGGGTGAGAAAACCAAACACCTTGAACAGCAAAAAGCATTTATTAGTGAGAAGAATCTGCAACTGGAAAACGCACGTGAAGATCTGGAGAGAAAAGCTGAAGAATTGTCCATTGCCAGCAAATACAAATCAGAGTTTCTTGCCAATATGTCCCACGAATTGCGGACACCACTGAATAGCCTTCTCATTTTATCCAGAGACCTGGCAGACAATGTCGATAAAAACCTGAGTAGTGAACAGGTGGAATCTGCTGAAATTATCTACAGAAGTGGAAATGACTTGCTGGCTATGATCAACGACATCCTTGATCTGTCTAAGATTGAATCGGGTAAAATGGACCTGAATATTGAAGCCGCATCCATCACAGACCTGACAGACAGTATCTATCAGTATTTCAAACATATTACTGATCAGAAAGGCATCGAATTGAACATAAGCATTGAAGAGTCTCTTCCCGCCTCCCTTAGTATTGATGCTCAGAAGGTAGCACAGGTACTCAAAAACTTTATGTCCAATGCCATCAAATTTACCAGTGAAGGCAATATTACTTTAAAGGTACATGAAGTAGCTGACGACACTGAGCTGGCAAGGAGTGGATTAACTAATGATGAGGCCATAGCATTTTCGGTAAGCGATACAGGTATTGGTATTCCAAAGGAAAAACAACTGGAAATTTTTGAAGCCTTTCAGCAGGCCGACAGCAGCATTTCGAGAAATTTCGGAGGTACAGGATTGGGGCTTTCCATTTCCAGAGAACTGGCAAAACTGATGGGAGGTGAGATACAATTGAACAGCGTGGTTGATGAAGGCTCAACTTTTACCATGTTCTTACCCAGGCAGACCCAGATTAAAAAGGAAACTGCTCCTACCAAGAGTGTAAAAAAGGAAAAGCCTGAAAAAACCCATAAAAGCCATGCTGCTAAAAAGGAAATCAGCGCTCCGGTTCCTGCAAAGAAAAAAGCGAAAACCCGTTCTTTTATCACTGACGATAGCAAAACGATATCTGATGATGATCATGTGGTATTGATCATTGAAGATGACCCCGACTTTGCCAGAGTATTGGTTAAAGAATGTCATAAATCAGGCCTGAAAGCCATCGCATCTCCCACGGGAGAAGAAGGGCTGGCCATGGCAAGTAAATGGAATCCTGCTGCCATCATCCTCGATATTCGTCTGCCTGGTATCAATGGATGGGAAGTACTTGATCTTCTAAAGGAGAATCCGAGAACCAGACACATCCCTGTCCACATTATGTCGGGAGATGAGCCAAGTATTGATGCCACCGGTAAAGGAGCCATTGGTTATCTCACCAAGCCCATATCCAAGAATGTGCTCTCCGAAGCTTTTGATAATCTGAATGAATTTATCAAACGGGATGTCAGAAATCTGCTGGTGGTAGAAGACGACAACAACCTGAGGCATTCCATCATCAAAGTCATTGGTGAAAAGGACATCCATATTACAGAAGCAGATTCCGGAGAAAAAGCCCTGCAATTATTGGCCGACTATCACTACGATTGTATGATCCTGGATCTTGGCTTGCCAGATATGAATGGTTTTGAGTTAATAGAAGCCATGGATGAACAGGATTTGGAAAAACCCCCCATCATTGTTTATACCGGTCGGGAGCTCACAAAGGAAGAAAATGAACTCCTGGAAAAATATGCTGAAACCGTTATAATCAAAGGCGTAAAATCTGAAGAACGCCTCTTGGATGAAACGGCCCTTTTCATGCACAGGGTGGTTTCTAAAATGCCCAAGAACCAACAGGAGATTATCAACAGATTGTATCAACGGGAAGATGTTTTCAAGAATAAAAAACTGCTGCTCGTGGATGATGATATGCGCAACATTTTTGCGCTCACCAAAGTCATGAATGAGCAGGGGATGAATATACTCAGAGCCGACAATGGAAAAACAGCCATCGAAATTCTTGAAAAGGAAAAGGATGTTGACCTGATCCTGATGGATATTATGATGCCCATAATGGATGGATATGAAGCCATGAAACACATCAGAAAAATGTCAGGTTTCAGGGCGGTGCCCATCATAGCACTAACGGCAAAAGCCATGAAAGGAGACAAACAAAAGTGTATTGATGCGGGAGCCAGTGACTATATGGCGAAACCAATAAACGTTGAAAAATTACTCTCACTTATGCGGGTGTGGTTACACAAATAATATAAAATGGATACGAAGCCGAAAGTACTTATTGTAGATGACAAACTACCAAATCTGGTGGCTTTGGAAACTGTATTGAGGGATTCTAATGTGGAGTTTATCCGTGCCTTGTCAGGTAACGAAGCCTTAGCACTTACGCTAAAACATGAGTTTGCACTAGCCATTATCGACATTCAAATGCCCGATATGGATGGCTACGAAACCGTGGAACTCATCCAGAATGACCCTGGCATTTCCTATTTTCCTGTCATCTTCGTATCCGCCATCCACAAAGATGAATTTTATGTGGTAAAAGGCATTGAAACCGGTGCGGTTGATTTCATATCAAAACCCATTGTCCCATCGGTATTAAGGGGCAAGGTGAAGGTGTTTCTCGACCTCTACGAACAGAGGAAACAACTGGAAGAATCTAACAAGGAACTTAAAAAAGCTAAGGAAAAAGCTGAAAAAACCAACTTCTTGAAATCCCTTTTCCTGGCTACTATGTCACATGAAATCCGAACACCCATGAATGGCATCATAGGTGTAACTGAGTTGCTCAAACAAACCGAATTAACAGACGAGCAACGCGATCTTCTTCATATCATGACCATCTCAGGTGGCAATCTGCTGGCGATTATTAACGACATCCTGGATATTTCTAAAATAGAAGCGGGTCAAATAAAACTTGAAAACATCCGTTTTAACTTACACAAGGTCATCAGTGAGATCGTAGGCCTGTTGAAACTAAAAGCCGCCGAACAGGAGGATAGTTTGAGCTTTGAAATAGACCACAAGGTTCCAAAGATTCTAATGGGTGACCCCTTACGCTTAAAACAGGTCATCACCAATCTGGTGAACAATGGCATCAAGTTTACCAAAAAAGGTCAGATAAGCATTAAGGTAGAACATCTTACCTTTGAAGATCGAAAGCATAAACTTAAATTTAGTATTATTGATACCGGAATTGGTATCTCCATTGAGGGACAAAAGAAGCTGTTTAAAACCTTTAGCCAGGTAAGCAAATCCACCCAGAGAAAATACGGTGGAACTGGTTTAGGACTAGCCATTGCCAAAAACCTCGCCTCCATGATGGATGGAGAAATTGGGGTAGAAAGTGAAGAAGGTAAAGGGTCTGAATTTTGGTTTACCGGAAGATTTGAAGCCGATATAGATCAAAAAGCAGTGGAGGAAAAGGCAGCATTAAAACATAAATTAAGCATGGAAGCGAAAGATAAAAACCTAAAGGTGTTGTTGGTCGAAGACAATAAAATCAATCAGAAAATAGCCTTGGGCACGCTGAAACCCTATCAGTATACCATTGAAGTTGCCGATAATGGATTAATAGCGACTGAGCGCTATTTGGATTTCTCCCCCGACCTCATACTCATGGACATTCAAATGCCTGTTATGGATGGTTTCCATGCTACACAAAAAATCCGGGAGATTGAAACGGAGAATAATTTACCTGCCTGTAAGATTGTGGCCCTCACAGCTAATGCTCTGCCTCAGGACAGAAAGAAATGCTTTGAAGCCGGTATGGATGACTTCATCACCAAACCTTTTAAGATAAAAGATCTGGAACGAATATTAGTCGAATTTTAAATTTAAATGCCTCATATCCAATAAATCAATTAGTTTTACTCCATCAAACACCGGCCAAAAAGCCGGATGCTTATTCAGGCCTACAACCTCCAACATATATTAAAAATACATTTTATTGAGATTTTCAGACTTTAATTTTGACCCCGGTGTAAACGAAGGCATTGATGCCATTGGGTTTGACACACCAACTCCCATACAGGAACAAGCCATCCCGCTCATTATGGAAGGCCATGATGTAATTGCTTCGGCCCAAACAGGGACAGGGAAAACAGCTGCATTTTTACTTCCTATTATCCATAAAGTAATCAGTAAAAAACATGATGAACATATCAAAGCTTTGGTGATAGTCCCCACCAGGGAACTGGCCGTGCAAATCGATCAACAGATGGAAGGTTTTTCCTATTTCACTCCAGTATCTTCCATTGCCGTATATGGAGGAACAGGCGGCGGATCCTTCGCCACTGAAAAACAAGCCTTATCTGTGGGTGCAGATGTGATTATAGGGACACCAGGAAGACTCATTGCCCACTTGAATATGGGATATGTAAAACTAAAAGATCTGGACTATCTGATATTGGATGAAGCCGACCGTATGCTGGATATGGGTTTTTATGATGACATTATGAAGATTATTTCTTTCCTACCGGAAAGAAGACAAAATCTGATGTTTTCTGCCACCATGCCCGCTAAAATTAGAACCCTGGCCAAACAGGTACTATACAAACCCAAAGAAATAAATATTGCCATTTCCAAGCCTGCCGAAAATATTCTGCAACTGGCTTATGTGGTGTATGCTACCCAAAAAATCCCCCTGGTAAAGCATATTTTGCAAACCAAGGCCCTGAGAAGCGTATTGGTATTTTGCTCCACCAAACTCAACACAAAAAATGTGGCCAAGGCCCTGAAAAATGCAGGTCTGGCGGTGGCGGAAATCCATTCCGATCTGGACCAGAGCAGACGTGAAGAGGTCATTATTAAATTCAAGAGTCGTAAAATTCACATATTGGTGGCCACCGATATCTTATCACGGGGTATCGACATTGAAGATATTGATATGGTCATTAATTATGATGTGCCCAATGATGGTGAAGACTATATCCACCGAATTGGAAGAACTGCCAGAGCAGAATCCGATGGTGTGGCCATCACCCTGATCAGTGAAGAAGAACAAAAGGATTTTCTGGCCATTGAAAACCTCCTGGAAACCACGGTTCACAAGGCGAAAACACCTCTGAGTATAGGTGAAACTCCTGAATACAAGCCTGCCAGAAAAAAATCACATCATGGGAAACGCCCCTTTAAAAAGCGCAAAGGAGGCCACAACCAACGCCGTCGCGGACCACGGTAACAATTGACAAGAACTCTTAAACGGCCTTTTTTTATCAATTCCTGAATTGAAGCGAAAGCATAGGGAGCAAGAGAAGTTCCGAAGGCTTGAGGAAATCACTCTTGCGAACTTGGTTTTTGCAAAAATGAAGGATGAAGATAAAAAGTAGCCTTGCATCGCCTTCGGCAAGCCTCTGGCGGCCGATGGACTTTTTTGTTTCCTTTTTGTGTTAAGTCAAAAAGGAAAAGCCTCCCGGCTCGAGGGAAATTAGATATCTGGCATTCTAGGTTTAACTAAATTTTGAATTCAATTTTAAAAGTGAAAACAGTATCTCTGCTCATTCAATAAAATAACAGCATTCGCATGATAAGATGATCCTATTAATACTGCCTCAAAGCTTCCACCTCAGCCACAGTTTTTGGTTTGGGTTTCCCCAACAGCTTATAGGAATCATCGGTAATAAGAAAGTCTTCCTCATTCCTGCAACCACCAAAATCCTTGTACTTTTCAATGGCATCATAATTCAGGAAATCCTTGAACCGCCCCTCTGCCTTCCATGCATCAATGAGCTCTGGAATGAAATAAATACCCGGCTCGATGGTAAGCACAAAACCTGCCTCCAGCTTCCTTCCCAGACGAAGTGACTTCAAACCAAATTGGGTGCTTTTGGGTTCATTGTCATATCCCACATATTGCTCACCCAAACCTTCCATATCATGGATATCCAAACCCATCATATGACCCAATCCACATGGGAAAAACAAAGCATGAGCACCAGCTTCCACTGCAAGATCTGTATTGCCCTTCATAAAGCCCAATGATTTCATGCCATCAACAATGGACCTACAGGTTTCAAGATGAACTTCCTTAAACGGAATACTAGGTGCCAAAAGGGATATGGCATGGTTATGAGCCTGCAGGGATACTTCATAGATATCCTTTTGGACGCTCGTAAACCGATGGTCTACCGGGAAAGTGGAGCTTAAATCCCCGGCATAGTATAAAGGTGTTTCAGCGCCAGCATCCAGTAAGAAAAGGTCGCCCTTTTTTATGGTATTGCCATGATAATGGTTATGCAGGGTTTGACCGTTAATAGTAGCAATCACAGGAAATGAAACATGACCACCATGAGCAAGAGCAATGGATTCCACTACAGCAGCAACCTCCGATTCCTTCATCCCGGGTCTGGCCATTTTCATGGCAGCAATATGCATATCCACGGTAATGTCCACCCCTTTTTCTATTTCAACAATTTCTTCTTCCTTCTTATAATTGCGCTGAGCAATGACGGCCAGTACCAATTCATGGGATACCGACTCCTTAATAGCCTCTGGATGGATTTTCAACCATTTGAATAGTTTCAAGTCGTGAGTAGCCCGATAGGTGGGTAAAAAATGAATGGTCCTTCCATCTTTGTTGGCTTGTGCCAGTTCTTTTTCCAAACTTTCAACATCAGCTGTTCGGTTCACTCCTACCTCAGCAGCCCTTTCCTTGATGGTGGGCTGTACACCCATCCAAACAATATCTTCAATGGTCAGATCATTTCCATAAATGCAGTCTTCACCACTATCCACATCCAGAATTCCGGTGAGACCAGCCTGGTTGAGCCCAAAATAATAGCTAAAACTACTGTCCTGACGAAAATGATAACCGTTATCTGCATAATTCATTGGGCTTTCTTCATTACCCAGTAATAAAATGATTCCTGAGGAAATATTCTTCCTCAATTCTTCCCTTCGGGTGCTATAGGTACTGCGATGAAACATAGGATTGGTTTTTGTTTTCAAACTTAAGAAAGATTAAGCACAACCAGTGCAATTGAATTATCAATTATTTATTCTGCTGACAGAAGATTGAAGCAGGTAAAATATGTCATAAGATTAAACTACTTTTTCTAAAGAACAAGGGATTTAGCATCTA
Source organism: Bacteroidota bacterium (assembly GCA_016845175.1). Lineage (GTDB taxonomy): Bacteria > Bacteroidota > Bacteroidia > Bacteroidales > F082 > JAERTD01. The sequence goes on from JAERTD010000035.1 coordinate 85,213, forward strand.
AACCGACCGCCATAACTACTACTAGTCGTTCATATCCTCTTGTTCAGAAAAATCGCCGGTCATGAAATAAACCAACCAAAATATTCAGGGAGTGCTTGCGTTATAGAATAAAAATTATGTCGAAAACCGCCAGCACCTTCCTCTTACTCATGGGTATCTCCATAGGCCTGATAGCCCAAAGCCATAAGCATCTGCGAACTGCCAGCGATAGTCATTACCTTTCAGATAATGAAAAAGAAATGGTTTATGAGCTCAACCTGGTCCGACAAATGCCTGAAGTATATCTGCAATTATTGAAACCTTATCTGAAACGGGCAGAGGCCAATTTGGAAATTCATGGGCCAGGACCCAAAAGCTATTCGGTTACCAAGCATTATGAAACACAGAACGGAAGAACCAGCATCACCAAATCCGACACCACCTGGATGCACAGATATGAAGAAGAAGTAGCTGCCATCCAGAGCTTGATGATCGATCTAAAAAATCTGCAAGCACTACCCTTGTTATATCCCGACAAAAACATCTATAAAGCTGCCCAAAAACATGGTAAAGACCAGAACAGGAATCGATGGAAACTAGGTCATTACGGTAGTGATGGATCCACACCTTATGATCGTATTAGTAAATACGCTCCGGAAGTTATGGAAGGTAACGAGAATATTGCTGGTCGTTACCCTGAACCCAATCCGAGAGAGGTTGTCATTATGTTACTTATTGATAGTGGCATTAAAGGCTATGGTCACCGTTACAATATTCTCAATCCCAAATGGACACATGTGGCTTGTTACGAAGGGGGTTACCATAATGGCATGTACCGATGGTTACAGGAGTTTGGTCAAAAATAGTGGCTGAATCACTTAAGAAACAGTTTCCTATGTATTTTATTTCTGCTTCTTTCGGACTTATTTTTGTATGCTAGGGAATAAAGAACGCTCCTGCTGTGTCTACCTATAAAACTCTCGTGAGAAAAGAAGCCCAAAAATATTCCGAGGATGATTCGCTGGTACAGCTGGCGAAATCTGGTAATGAACGGGCTTTTCGTGATATTGTTAAGAAACACCAGTCTAGAGTAGCACGGGTATGCATGGGAATGCTAGGCAACCAGGCCGACACAGAAGATGTAGGACAGGAAACCTTCATACGTTTGTATCGATCACTGGATCAGTATAAAGCCCAGTCAAGTCTGGCCACCTACCTCACAAGAATTGCCATTAACCTATCTCTGAATGAGCTGAGGCGGCGTAAGAAAAGGCAGCAGATCCTCAGCAAACAGGACTCCGAAAAAAAGCTCCAAAGCAGTGATGAGGGTCGAGACAGAGATATCAATGAATTGGTTAACAAAGCCCTGCAACAAATAGATCCATCGTTTAGGGCCGTTGTAGTACTCAGACATATACAGGGTTACTCAAGTAAAGAAACTGCGCAAATTCTGGATGTGCCTCTGGGAACTGTTTTATCCAGATTATCCAGAGCACAACTAAAATTAAAAACTATTATCAAAAGCATGGAGGTATAATATGAAAGCATCAGAAAATCACCATCGAAATGATCTACCACCGAAGCAAAACTCAGATCAGGAGGAAGCTATCATGCTCATTGACGAGACCTTTGCCTCCTATGAAGCCCATTTTCAGGAAGGATTCGAAGATCGCGTGATGCAGGCTTGCCATAAGGCCACGAATAAAAAGAAACAAGAGCCTAACTTTCGATTACTCCTTACGCGTATTGCACTGTCAGGTGCCGCCGCCATCATACTACTATTGATCAGTATATACATAAGCGATGGATCACTGGATCCCGAAAGCATTTTTGGAATTAAAGAATACGCAGCTGACGCTGCACTATTGTCTTACCTAAATTATTAATCATGAACTCAATATTCAAATACAGCATTATCATACTGTTAACCATACTGATTGGATTTGCCATGGGCTTTCTCATCAGTGGCAGAATGACCAAATCACGCATAGACAGAATGCACAGTTACTACACAGAACAAGGCTTTCACCGGGAATTTGTACGAAGACTCGACCTTAGTTCCGAACAATTGGAATCTCTTCAGCCCATTCTACAAAAATATGCGGAGCAGAATCGCGAACTGCTTGATACCCACAGAAAACATCAAGCAGAAAGCTTTGAGAATCTTAAGACTGAGATCAAACCATTTCTGACTCCTGAACAAATTAAAAGAATGGAGGTGATGCAAGAACGCTGGAAAAGGGGGGGGAAAAAGAAAGGATTTAGAGATGGTAAACGCTCTGACGACCGACGGAAAAGAAAAAAAGAAAGATCCCGTAAAAAGGAGTAAAAAAAAGAGGCATCATGCGATGCCTCTTTTTTTTATTCTTCCAACTTGGGAATGACAGATTCCTGATCGACCTGTATCACATACTTATCGTCATACAGCCCCTCATTGCTGGCATAGTATACAAATGCTACAATATGGCAGTGCTCAGGTACCCAGTCGTCCTCGAAATCCAAGGTATAGGTTTTATCATAAGTGGCTTTTTCCACAATGGTTTCTCCATCATTCAACACCTCTCCCCAGATACCATTTAAGGATGTCCTTAAGGTATGCATATGCACGTAGTTGGTGTCAATACCACCCTCCACATCTTCATCTTTCTGTGGAGCCACGATACTGTCCTGAAGCAAACCGACATAAAGCCAGTATTCGCCTTCCATGTCTTTTTGGAATTCAGCTTCCACCTCAACACTGAGTCGTTTGTTTGAATCATTATAATCATTGTTGATAGTCACCTTGGCCAAAAACTCTTTCTGGGACTCATCTTCTACCACCGGTGCCCAATTATCAGGATTGATCACACCATTGGCAGCACCACCAAGACGGTTGATTAAACCATTGGGGTTTCCTTGAATATCAACACTCCAGAAGGTATTCCAGGCTTCCCCGGATTCTGTTCTGAAATCAGTAGCAAACAAAGGATCGTGAGCATCCGGACGTGCAAACCAACCTGCATGAACCGACATAACCACCACACGCTGACCATAAAAATTAATCAGTTCATGGGCTTTATGTGCCGCACTAGGACAGTTCACACAAGTATGACCGGTAAAGTCTTCAATCAGTACATTGCGAACGGTATCGCCACTTTCGCCACTACCATTGCCACCACCATCGGTAACCACTTTGTAGGGAGGATCTATCTTCTCGCAAGCAGCAAAAGCTACCGCCAGCATCAGCATGAAAGCAAATATTCGATATAATTTCATTGTCTCTCTTTTTAATCTTTAAAAACTACTGGAAAGGGTTACATAAAACCCACTGGATGCTGGCACATTACGGCAAACACCACCTACACAAACAACACCTTCGCGCTGACGACCATAGGTCACAGAAATTCTGGAAGTTTTATGGGTATAACCAAAGGATCCTGTATAAAAATGCAACTGATCAGATTGAATGGGATTCCCATAATTGTATTGGTCAGCCACACTGAAAAACCAGTGAGGTGAGATAGTATACTCGAGCAATATAGCTGCCCAGTCACCTTTATCCTGATCTGTAAATAAACCCTGGATCTCTGCCCTCAAAGCTTTTTTGCTGGTAAACTTATAGGTAATATCGGCAATGCCAATATGGGAAGTGATCATAGGCTCACCGGTATGTCCCTGGATGGTTGCAATGTCAAAATCCTGATAGATATAAGTAAAAGTTCCCTTAAACTTCTTGGAGAATTTTTTGTCTATTTCAATGTTGAGATCGCGATAAAAAACATGATCGCTGAACTTGAAGAAATCAGACTCATAACCCAGAGTCCCTGGTACTCCGATCTCTGTAGTATCACTTGGAGCAGTCCGGACAATATCATTAACCTGAGAGTAATTCACAGAAATTCCCATACCGTATTTGCCCCCCAGTTTACTTTTCTTAGGCACCTTATAATTAATCTGTAGCTGGTATCCTATCTCACCATTGAGTTGGGTAGCATAAGGATACATGGCTGCCAACATATAGGTGTGGGCTTCAGTTATAGCCGGAAGGTAACTGATATCCAGGGCATTGGATGTAACCGTACGGTCAGACTTATAACTCATATTATCAATTCTCTTAAACATGGCAAAGGCTCCAAAACCTCTGGTGGAATATGAAATTGATGCAATTAAGGCTTGCCCAGGTTTATAGATGTATTCATTCATGGCCGAAGGATCATTGATCTTATAGGCATACTCAGTGGAGAAATTCACACGTCCCAGGCCCATATTCATACGACCGGCAAAAGAGGCCACATTTCTTGGGAGCTTATAAATGGGGTCTTCATCCACCTGGTATTTACTTACTGCACTGGCTCCAAGACTCAAACGTAGTTTTGAGCTTTCCATGGATTGAAAGGCATCATTGAAGTTCAGTTCAATATCTGCACCCTTAACAATACCCCGGTTATTCTTCTCATATTTTGACCAGAAATAACGCTGAGTACCATAAACTCCTTTCAGAATCAAACCTTTAACGGGTGTGATAACCACCCGAGCACCATTGATAGAATTATCATAACCCAGGGTCCACTCTTCATAGGTTCTCATGATCAATCCATTACCAAACTGTTCATAAAAATTACCAACTGTGAAGCTCAATTTCTCACTGTTGTAGGAAGCCCATAAATTAGGGAAACCACTACCCTCAAGTTTGGGGTCAAAACCGGCGATGGGTGGCAGATAGGCTTCATACCGCATACCTGCTGAGAATTTCCCCAGAGAATAAGTCACGCTGGCAAAGCCATTAAATCCGAAATTACGACCATCAATGATTGAATCTGTAATGCCCATAGCTTCATCAGCATGATAATACATACCATCAACTTCGAAACTACCATGAACTTCTGATTTTTTCAGATAATCCGCAAACTGTCCATAAGAAGCGGTGGAAAAAACAAGAAGGGCTGATACTATAAAAAGTAATTTTCTCATTTTAGTATTTTTAAGGAAGTCCTGATTTCTAATGCTTGGAGATATCCTCTCCGGCTGCAATTTTCTCTACCAATTCAAAGATCTCATCTTCCAGACCTTCATAGTAGGAAGTATGCTGGTAAACTATCTGACCATTGCCGTCAATCAGAAAGGTATGAGGAATCATATTGACATTCATGGCACGTTTAAAATCACCATTGGGATCGAGAAGCACTTCCATATCCCAGGCTTTACCATTAACAAAGGGTAGTACCTTAGCAGTTGAACGGGCATCATCGATGGAAACAGCGTAAATCTTTACACCGGTTTCATCCTGCCAGTCTTCATAATTTTCATTGTAGGCATCCATTTCCTTCTTACATGGCTTACACCATAAAGCCCAAAAACTTAAAATAATGGGTTTTCCATCATTGCTAATATTCTGGGTGTTAAAAGTTTGCCCATCCAATGTTTTGATATTAACACTAGGGAGTTTCTTCGCTTCCACTTCACCCTGGGCAAGAACTACTACAGCAAACAGCATCAGGCTTAACACTGCGATCATCTTTTTTAGCATCATCTCAATATAATTTTGGTTTCATCAATTATTTCATATTTCAACGCTTAATTATGACAACCACAAACACAATAGGTTGCATAGGCCAGCGCATCATTTAATGTATACTTCAAGCAATTTAGATGCCACAATTGGGTGGAAAACCAGATGAGAAACAGAGGCAGGTACCAATAGGGCTTCTCCAAGTTTTAATGTAAGGTCGCCTTCATCCCAAATAACCGAACAGGCACCCTCCACATTCACATAGATCACAAATGAATCCAAAGATTCATAATCTTTCTCCACCACGCCTTCCAAAGATACCATATTTGTGGTGAAATGGGGTTTGTCAATAATTTCTGATGTTTTGTTGGCAATTAATTCATATGCAGTTTTATAATCCTTGGCCAATTCAAAGTCAATGGCATCCATGGCTTCTTCCAAATGAAGATCTCTGGTATTGCCTTCAGCATCCACCCGGTTCCAGTCGTGAATTCTGTATGTAGTATCTGATGTTTGCTGAATTTCTGCCAGCAGCAAGCCGGGTCCCAAGGCATGAATTCGTCCGGCCGGAATATAATACACCTCACCTTCCTTCACATTTTCCCAGTTCAAGGCCTCTTCAATGCATTGCTTCTCCAGGCATTGTTTAAAGGAGTCCTTATCATATGAATTCCGGAAACCACTAATGAGTTTGGCATCCTTATCAGCATCCAGAATATACCACATCTCGGTTTTCCCCTGACCAATCTGGCGTTGTATGGCTAGATTATCATCGGGATGAACCTGAATAGACAACCAATCATTGGCATCGATAAACTTAATCAGAAGAGGGAATTCATTACCAAACCTATCGAATAATTGGTCTCCTACCAGGTCTCCCATATACACTTCAACCAGTTCGTTGAGTTCATTACCTGCAAGAAAACCATTCTCCACAAGGGTAGGGTTGCCATCCACTCCTGAAATAACCCAGACTTCGCCACAATTGGGCAAATCCCCAAAATCAATTCCGAGCTTTGATGAGATTTTTTGACCACCCCAGATTTTATCCTTAAAAATGGGCTTAAACTTAAGGGGATATAGTGTATTCATAGGTTTTACGATAGCCTGCAAAGTTAGTAAAATCTGAATTTCATCTAAAAAACTAACTTTGCAGAAAATGTAGATAAGGCCTTGAAAAAAGTACTGGTTATCCGCTTCAGTTCCATTGGTGATATCGTGCTTACCACACCGGTAATCAGAGCGATACGTAAGCAAACTCATGCTGAAATACATCTACTGACCAAAACGGCCTATGCAGATATCTATCGGTCCAATCCTAACATTTTTAAGGTCCACACCATTGATCCCGACAAGCAGCAAACCATTAGTCATTTGTTAAAGGAAGGATTTGATCATATTGTGGACCTTCAGAAAAACCTGAAATCTTACCGTATTAAGAGGCGTTTGCATGTGCAGACCTCCAGCTTCCCCAAATTGAACAGAAAGAAATGGATGCTGGTGAATTTTAAGCTCAATCGCATGCCCAAGCTGCATATAGTGGACCGCTATTTTGAAGCCGTAAAAAAACTGGGTGTAAAGAATGATGGTCAAGGACTGGAATATTACATCCCTGCCAGAGATGAGGTTAGTCCTTCGGAAATTTCAAACCAACTTTGCCAGCCTTACATTGCCTATGCCATTGGTGGTCAACACTTCACCAAGATCATGCCACCGGAAAAAATCGCCTCAATAGTTTCCAGATTATCACTACCCGTAGTTTTATTGGGCAGTGCCTCAGATAAGCAGTCTGCAGAAACCATATTGAAATCTTCAACCCATACGAAGCTTATTAATCAATGTGGCCGGTTGAATTTAAACCAGTCTGCATCAATTATTCAGCAAGCAGCTGTGGTAATATGCCATGATACTGGACTCATGCATATCGCAGCTGCCTTTAACAAACCCATTGTGAGTATATGGGGGAATACAGTTCCTGAATTGGGGATGTATCCCTATATGCCACTAAATAACCAGGCATTCCATATAGCCGAAGTTAAAGGATTATCCTGCCGGCCATGCAGTAAAATAGGTTTCCAAAAATGTCCTAAAAAGCATTTTAAATGCATGCTATATCAAGATGAAAATCAGATTGTAAGCACCACAAATCAATTTATTTCAAATACCCAATCGTAATCATGAACAACAGAAGGGACTTCATTAAAACAGCTGCTGTAGCTGGCACCGGACTTGCCATAGCACCCAACCTTGCCTTTGGCAAAACGAAAGGCAATCAAAAGATCAAACTTGGTTTTATCGGCCTGGGACTTCGCGGCACCTGGCATTTGGTCAATGCCCTCAACCGGGATGATATACTGGTGACTGCCATTTGCGATATCGATCCCAAACGACTGGATATTGCCAGAGAAAAAATCAAGGATGCTGGCATGGAGAAAGCCCTGGAATTTGGAAAAGGCAATTATGACTACCGTAATTTGCTGGAGCTGAAAGATGTTGATGCTGTAATTATTTCCACACCCTGGTTATGGCATGCTCCCATGACCGTTGACGCCATGGAAGCCGGTAAATATGCCGGCATGGAAGTGAGTGCAGCCACCTCTTTGGAAGAATGCTGGGATTTGGTGAATACCCATGAGCGTACGGGCACCCATATGATGATTCTGGAGAATGTAAATTACCGAAGGGATGTGATGGCCGTTTTGAATATGGTCAAACAAAACATTTTTGGGGAACTCATACATTTCCGTTGTGGCTATCAACACGATTTGCGAGCCGTCAAATTTAACAATGGAGAACAAGCCTATGGTGGAGGTGTTGAATTTGGCGAAAAGGCCACCAGCGAAGCCCAGTGGCGCACTTTACACAGCTTGAAGAGAAATGCTGATCTGTACCCTACCCATGGGGTGGGTCCCATTGCAGTGTATTGCGATATCAACAGAGGTAACCGTTTTGTGTCACTGACGTCGCATGCAACCAAATCGAGAGGTTTGCACGATTATATTGTCGAAAATGGAGGCGCCGATCATCCCAACGCCAAATTGAAATGGAAACTGGGCGATGTGGTAACCACCACCATCAATACAGCCAATGGTGAAACCATTTTGGTTACCCACGACACCAACTTGCCCCGACCCTACTCGCTGGGGTTTAGAGTCCAGGGTGTAAAAGGATTGTGGGAAGTGGATGGAAACCGCATGTATATTGAAGGTAAATCAGAACCCCATCGCTGGGATGATGCTTCCAAATGGCTGGAAGAATATGACCATCCGCTTTGGAAGAAATTCGAAAATGAAGCTGTGGGTGCCGGTCATGGTGGCATGGACTTTTTTGTGCTAAACGCCTTTGTAGAGAGTGTTAAAAACAAGATTGCTCCACCACTGGATGTCTATGATGCGGCAGCCTGGAGTGCCATCACCCCACTATCAGAAATATCCATTGCCAATAATGGAGAAGTACAGGATTTCCCTGATTTCACCCGAGCACAGTGGATTAAGAGAAAACCTCACGACTGGATGCAGGATAAATGGTAAGGGCGGTATGGGCTATGTTTACTTGCCTATTGCCACAAAAGGATTGCTTACTTTTTCCGTTCCGATAGTGGTTTCAGGACCATGACCAGGATAAGCTGTGGTTTCATCAGGAAGGGTAAATAGTTTATTCCAGATACTTTCCTGCAACAAATCATAATTACCGGTTTTTAAATCTGTGCGGCCAATGCTCTGGAAAAACAACACATCACCGGTAATAACAAAGGCATCCGCTTCGGAATAAAAGCACATGCTGCCATCAGCATGACCGGGTGTGTGCAAAGCCTTAAGGATGGAATTCCCAAACTTAATAACCCCATCTTCCTCAATTTCAATATCATATGATTTTACCCCATCCATTTGCAATCCAAAAGACTGGGCATACTCAGGAGAATGTGTAAGGAAAGGTTTGCAATCATCATGACCTCCCAAAGGAATACCATAGGTTTCCGCAACAAAGGCGTTGCCAATGATATGATCAATATGAGCATGGGTGTTCAGTAATAACTCAGGTTTCAAACCCTTGGATTCTATATAGCCGAGCAACTCATTTTTCTCTTGCTCACCTTGCATACCAGGATCAATAATCACACATGCGCCACTCTCATCACTCAAAACATAAGTGTTCACCTGAAAGGGGTTAAAAGTAAATCGTTTAATCTCTATCATATTCCTGCATCTTATTGGGAGCCCAAAAGTACGGAATTTGAATGGTTCTGCCCAACGCTATGGCATCCAATTCAGGCAGAATAAAACCACAAAAGCAAGCCACAGGATTCGGTCACAATTCATCCAGGATTGACTGCCAAACCTCCATATCTAAAACCAATTCCTGAATTCATAGTGACATAATAATTTGGTTCGAATTTTGTTATAATTTAGCGATTCTTACCAATTATTCGAAGCATTGAACACAGTCTGTCACCACATATATAAAAAGGCTGGTAAAAAAGCACTATTGCTAGGCATCTTAATGCTGGTGGCTCTTACAGACTATGCACAGTTCTATAATGGCTCCAATATGACCTTCGGAAAGAACCGGGTCCAATACCGGGAGTTTCTGTGGACTTACTACAAATTTGATGATATCGACACCTATTTCTATCGGAATGGAAAGGAATTGGCACAATATACAGCTCAATACGCCAAATTAAAAATTCCTGAAATAGAGGCAAAAATTGAGAGTGGTTTAGACAAAAAGATACAATTCATAGTATACAACAACCTTAGTGATCTCAAGCAAAGTAATATCGGCTTGATGTCGGAACAGGATTACAATACCGGGGGCATCACGCATATCATTGGCTCCAAGGTTTTTATTTATTTCAATGGCAACCACATCCATTTTGAAGAGCAGATAAAAGCCGGGATCGCTGAAGTATTATTTAATCAGATGATGTTTGGCGGCAGTTTAGGAAAACAAGTAAAAACATCCACCTTTTTCTCCCTGCCCGACTGGTATAAAATTGGAATCATTTCTTACCTGAGCAAGGATTGGGATGTGAATTTTGATAACCACCTCAGGGATGGAATACTTTCCGGTCGCTATGACAAACTAAACAACCTTACCGGAGAAGATGCCATCTATGCAGGTCATTCCTTATGGCGGTTCGTTGCCATGCAATACGGGAAATCGGCGGTCAGCAATATCATTCACATGACCAGTGTGAGTAACAGTATTGATAAGGGCTTTCTTTATGTCACCGGCATGCCTTATAAACTGATGATTGAAGAATGGAGAGACTATTACCGTCATGAGTATGGCAGCATGGCTGAGACTGTTCAGCAACCTTCACAGCTTTTGGACATCAAATATAAAAGCGACCGCGTATACTCACAGCCACACTTCAGCCCCTATGGCGACTACCTGGCCTATGTGTCCAACGAATCGGGCAAGAAAAAAATCTTTTTGCATCACCTACCCACCGATAAAAGGAAACGAATATTCAAAACCGGTGTGATGATTGATACTAAGACCGACTATAGTTATCCGCTACTTGCCTGGCATCCCACGGGAAAACTATTGGCTTACGTCATAGAAGAAAAGGGACAGGTCTGGTTGTATTTCTATAACCTTGAGGAGAAGAAACACAGCAAACAGATTCTATATGATGTGCAGAAAATAACTGATTTTTCCTACTCTGACAATGGGCAAAACCTGGTGATGTCAGCTGTGCAAAAGGGGCAGTCAGATGTTTTTGTTTTCAATATTGCGGCCAGTTCCTTCGATCGTATTACCAACGACATCTATTCAGAACTCAACCCCAGATTTATCAACAGGTCAAGGCAAATCGTATTTAGTTCAAACCGTGTGAACGATACCCTCGGAATAGAAGAAAAAGGGCTCATTGATTTGCCCAAAACCTTCGATTTGTTTGCCTTCGACTACCAGAACAGAGATCCTGTATTAAGAAGGATTACCAATACACCCTTGGCCAGTGAAATCAAACCCGAATCCTATGGTTTAAATACCATTTCTTATCTGAGCAATGAAAATGGCATCTACAACTCCTATCTTGCCGTACTGGATAGTAGTGTCAGCTCGGTGGATACAGCCATTCATTATCGATATTTTATTCACTCCAAGGCCACAACCAATTACTCCAGAAACATCATTGATCAAAACAGCAGTCTGACAGCCGGAAAAAAGGCTATGATCTATTTCCAAAACAACAGCTGGAAAATATATACTGAGCCATTACTCACTTACAATGACTCCCCGGAATTAAGTCTGGAGACCAGCCCCTATATGGAGTATTTGCAGTTGAATGAAACTACCATGCCTGCCACTGTGAAACAAGAGGTGGTCGAAAGTGTTGCTGACAGTCTTCTGGATGCCGGAGTTGTAGCCGAAAAGCCGCAATACACCAGAAAGCGTTTTCGAATGGTGTATCTTGACGATAACGGTAATGAGGTCATTGGTAAACCTAGCAAAAGCAGCCGCTCAAGTGGTGGTACTATACAGGGATCAGAAACATTGGCCGATGGAGAACCCTCAGGCAAATTTATCGTGCCCAAGCGCCTGAATTACAATGTGGAGTACTTTATTAACCAATTGGTATCACAGGTTGATTTCAACTATATCAACTACAACTACCAATCCTTCACCGGAGGAGGACCCATCTACCTTAATCCGGGTTTCAATATGTTTTTCCAGGTGGGTGTCACCGATTTGATGGAAGACTACCGAATTGCCGGAGGGGTCAGGTTAAACTTCAGCCTCATTAATAACGAATACATTTTCAGTTATGCCAATCTGAAAAAGAGACTGGATAAGGAAATTGTTTTTCATCGAAATACCATTGAGGTTCCGAGCTATTACACCCTTTTCCGAGTGCATACCCACGAATTGTTTTACATATTAAAATGGCCCTTCAATGAAGCGCTTAGTCTGAGAGGGACAGCATTTTATCGTAATGAAATGTATGTGGCTCTGTCTACCGATCAGTTTAACCTTGAAATACCCAATCAGTTTGCCAACTGGCTTGGTGTAAAAGGAGAGCTGGTATTCGACAACACCCGTTCCCTCGGAATGAACCTGTATAAAGGAATGCGTTACAAGCTTTTTGCAGAATACCACCATATGGTTGGCGTGATACAGGAATATCAATATGTACCACAGGAATCGCAATTTAACCTGATGGTTGTGGGTGCTGATGTGCGACACTATACCAAAATACACAGAAACTTCATCTGGGCCAACCGTTTTGCTGCCAGTACTTCCTTTGGAGAAAGTCCGCTCATCTATTATATGGGTGGCGTGGACAATTGGATGTTCCCCAAATTTAATAACAACACCCCCATCGATTATAGCCAGAACTATGCTTACCAAACATTGGCTACTAATATGCGGGGCTTCAATCAAAACATCCGGAATGGAAATAGTTTTGCAGTGATCAATTCCGAGTTACGCTTTCCTGTTTTTAGCTATTTGTCGGGAACACCTTTGAGTTCTAGCTTCCTCAGAAATTTCCAAATCGTTGCCTTCGGTGATATCGGAACCGCATGGACCGGTCTTAACCCCTACTCCAAGGAAAATGCCCTATACACCAGCACGGTAAATAGCGGTCCCATTCATGCCACTGTTGAGATTCAAAAGGAGCCCATTGTAGGAGGTTTGGGGTTCGGTGCCCGTGCCCACTTATTCGGTTATTTTATCCGTGGAGATGTTTCCTGGGGACTTGAAGATTATGAATTCAACGAACCTGTTTATTTTTTATCACTAAGCCTCGATTTTTAAGCTATTTTTGCTTCTGGAAAAGCAGAGAAACGCGAGCACACAAGCCTTGCAGAATTTTGCATTGGAAAACTTGAATTGATATAGTAAAACTGTGCCAAAAATTAATCTTTAGAATTTTTTTCCAGTTATAACGATATAAGCACTTAGTTTTCCGCAGTTTAATTTTTATTCACCCAGCACTGTTAATAAATTACAAGACCATAAGTGAGATTCTATTGTATATTGCATCACTTAAAAGGCGCTCCACATATTTTTTCAAAAGCCTGATTTTTAACCAGATACCAACAGAATCTAATTAATATCACTAACTTAGATGGACAACAATTTATTCTTGAATTTTGAGGGGAAAACAAAAGCAAAATCAGCTGAGCAGGGCTCGTCAGAGGAGACAGAAAAGAGTTTTTACGATAAAGTATTAGAAGAGAGAACGACACCAGAGATGAAGGAAGAAGTAATGGCTGAAACTGCCACATCAAAATTAAAATTAACAGAAAAGCCAGCTGCTAAATCAAAGAAATCTAAGAAAACAGCTGTGCCCACCCAACAATATTCTCATGAAGAAGTTTTAGAGGCTGCCACCAAGTATTTTGATGGTGACACCCTTGCTGCCAATGTGTGGATGAATAAGTATGCCCTGAAAGATAGCAAAGGAAACTTATATGAGCTTACTCCCTTTGATATGCACCACCGCATAGCAGGGGAAATTTCAAGAATAGAAAATAAATATCCCAACCCCTTAAGTGAGGATGAAATCTTCCAGGTATTGGATCATTTCAAATATATAATCCCTGCAGGAAGCCCCATGGCCGGAATTGGAAACGACTTTCAGGTATCTTCACTTTCCAACTGTTTTGTCATTGGTAATGATGGTGATTCTGACTCCTATGGAGGCATCATGAAGATTGATCAGGAGCAGGTACAACTCATGAAACGCAGGGGTGGTGTTGGACATGACCTTACCCACATTCGTCCCAGCGGCAGTCCGGTAAAAAATACAGCCTTAACATCGACCGGTGTGGTGCCATTTATGGAACGTTACTCCAACTCAACCCGTGAGGTTGCCCAGGACGGACGTCGCGGTGCCTTGATGCTGAGTATTGGAGTAATACATCCTGATGCGGAGCATTTCATAGATGCCAAAATGGAACAAGGCAAAGTAACCGGTGCCAATGTTTCGGTAAAAATGGATGATGAGTTTATGAAAGCGGTGAAGAATGACACCACTTACAAACAACAATATCCCATTCAATCCGACAAACCAAAATATACTCAGGAAATTGAAGCAAGACCTCTGTGGAACAAAATCATCCACAATGCATGGTCATCAGCCGAACCTGGCATCCTTTTCTGGGATACCGTGATCAAAGAATCCATACCGGATAATTATTCAGATTATGGATTCAAGACTGTTTCAACCAATCCCTGTGGTGAGATTCCACTATGTCCTTATGACAGCTGTCGTTTGCTGGCCATTAACCTTTACAGTTATGTAGAAAAGCCCTTTACCAAAGAAGCCTATTTCAATGGTGACCTTTTCACAAAACATGCCCGTATTGCACAGCGCATGATGGATGACATTGTCGACCTGGAAGTTGAAAAAGTAGATGCCATTCTTGAAAAAATCGATGCGGATCCTGAGTCAGATGAAATTAAAACTGTGGAACGCCGCCTCTGGGAAAAGATCCGTGAAAAATCCATTCAAGGCCGTCGTACAGGTATAGGTATCACTGCAGAAGGCGATATGCTTGCCGCTCTTGGGCTTCGTTATGGATCAAAAGATGCCATCAATTTCTCAACCGAAGTACACAAATTACTGGCTTTGGAAGTATACCGCTCTTCAGTAGATCTGGCAGAGCAAAGAGGTGCCTTCCCCATTTACGAAACCAAAAGAGAAAAAGGCAATCCCTTCATCGACAGGATTAAAGAAAATGCCCCTGGTGTTTATGAAAAGATGACCCATGTGGGCCGCCGTAATATCTCCATGCTTACCATAGCCCCAACGGGCAGTGTGAGTATCTGTACACAAACCACCTCAGGCATAGAACCTGTTTTTATGGTATCCTATAAGCGTCGCAGAAAGGTTAATCCCAACGACAAAAATGTGGTGGTAAGCTTTGTTGATGAAGTAGGCGACAACTGGGAAGAGTATAATGTATTCCATCCCAAATTTGAGGTATGGCTAGACGTCAATGGCTATGATGTAGCAGAGGTTAAAAACTTTTCTGATGAAGAGTTGAGTAAGGTCATTGCCCTCTCACCATATTATCAGGCCTCTTCCGCCGATATCGATTGGGTGAGTAAAGTGCAAATGCAGGGCGACATCCAGAAATGGGTAGACCACTCCATTAGCGTTACCGTTAATGTTCCTCAGGATGTAACTGAAGAATTGGTGAGTGATATCTATCTCAAAGCATGGGAAAGTGGCTGCAAAGGCATGACCATCTATCGTGAAGGATCACGCTCGGGCGTACTCGTTTCCAATGAAAAGAAAGAGAATAAAAACGATTTTATCGAAACCAAAGCACCTTCACGTCCCAAAACCATTGAGGCTGACGTGATCCGATTCCAGAACAATTACGAGAAGTGGATTGCTGTTATTGGTAAAATTAATAACAAACCTTACGAAGTTTTTACAGGAAAGTCTGAAGATTTTTACCTGCCACCCTATGTTGAAAATGGCTGGGTTACTCGTGTAAAACCAAAGGACGAAAGAGCACGTTACGACTTTGAATTTGAAGATAAACAAGGATACAGAATATCTGTTCCAGCCTTGTCAAGATCCTTCGAACAGGAATTCTGGAATTATGCCAAGCTCATCTCCGGTGTACTGCGTCATGGGATGCCATTACCCTACGTCATCGACCTCATCTCAAACCTAACTGTTTCTGAGGACAATATCAACACCTGGAAGAATGGTGTGGTGAGGGCATTGAAACGCTTTGTTCCCGATGGCACTTCGGTAGATACCAAATGTCCTGATTGTGGAGAAGACACCTTAATATATGAGGACGGCTGCCTGATCTGCAAATCATGCGGACATTCCAAATGCAGCTAATCTAAAAGAAATATCATAAAAAAAACCCGGCCAAATTGGTCGGGTTTTTTTATATGTACTGGCTTCCACTCCTAGAAGTGAAGCTTATGGTAATCAAACTTCTGATTATCGCCATAGGTTTTGATTTTATTGGCAATATGAAGAAATATATCCAGTTCTTTTTTCTTAAGCCACGCCAGAGAAGCCTGCTTCCCATGAATGGCATCTGCCATAACAATCAGAAAATCAAACTCAAAACGCTGCAACCAGGCAATGGCATCAGGCTTTTTGTCAATGGCACCATCAAAAGCAACAAATTGAGGATAGTTGTTTTTCATGAGCCAGTCCAGGGCTTCTTTACTCCCCCTGATGCCACTACTTAAGGCAGCCAATTCAGGATAACCGTTTTCCAGCAACCAGGTAAGGAATGCTCCATCATCCTCACTAAATGTTTCGCCAAAGGCCATGAGTATTTTGGGTGGATAATCAAGCATTTTTTTCAGTTTTAATTAAGTAAAAAGTAAAACTACGGATTCCCGGTCAATTAACCAGGCAATACCGGGTGATTATACGTACCTGTTCATACAGTTCAGATCTTCAAAGGCCTGAACCAATCGCTCCACCATGGATACTTCAGCTTCGCGTAACCATTTACGTGGATCGTAATACTTTTTGTTGGGAATATCATCTCCATCTGGGTTTCCAATCTGACCTTGCAAATAACCATGGAATTTGGCTTCATACTCCCTCACACCATCCCAGCTGGCCCATTGGGTATCCGTATCAATATTCATTTTAATCACACCATAGGAAATGGCTTCCTTGATCTTGGCAGCTTCGGATCCCGATCCTCCATGAAATACAAAATCAACAGGGTTGCTGGACGTATTAAATTTTTCCTCAATAAACTTTTGTGAGTGATCCAGGATCCCAGGCTCCAGCCTTACATTCCCGGGCTTGTATACACCATGGACATTACCGAAGGCTGCAGCCACAGTAAAACGATGACTCACCTCTGATAACACTTCATATGCACGACCCACTTCTTCAGGTTGGGTGTATAATTTGGAAATGTCCACATCAGTGTTGTCCACACCATCTTCTTCACCACCGGTAATTCCCAGTTCAATTTCCAGTGTCATGCCCATGGGATCCATGATTTCCAGATATTTCTTGCAAATGGCAAGATTCTCTTCCAAAGCTTCCTCAGACAAATCAAGCATATGTGAGCTGAACAAAGGCTTGCCATGTGTTTTGAAGAAAGCCTGACCTGCTTCCAACAGACCATCAATCCATGGTAGTAATTTTTTGGCCGCATGATCAGTGTGAAGGATCACGGGAACACCATAATGTTCTGCCATCTGATGCACATGCATAGCACCTGATACACTTCCGGCAATGGCCGCTGCATGACCTTCCGCTTTCATGCCTTTTCCGGCATAGAATGCACCTCCTCCATTGGAGAATTGAATGATCACTGGTGAATTAACTTTGGCAGCTGCTTCAAGCACGCCATTAATGGAATTGGTGCCCACCACATTTACAGCAGGTAATGCATAGCCAGCCTCTTTGGCAGCTTTAAAGATGAGTTGTACATCGTCACCGGTTACCACACCGGGTCGTATTTTTTCAGTGAGTTTTATCATTGTTTTCGTATTAATAATCTTGCAGTCAAAGTTACTGTTTTTGAGCCAGCTGTTTTTATTCCCGGACGAAATTAAGGCAAGCTATACATATATGAGCTCATAGTGGATGAAAAGTATGGGTTGAAAACGATTGCGGCAATACGTCATATAATAAATAATTCCATTGGAATTACATTCCGGGCCTAAGCTTCATTCCGCTTAAGCAACTCAAAATGCTGTTTCACCATGGTCAGCAATTCGTTCTTATTTACAGGTTTTGCTATATAATCATTGAAACCGGCTTCCATGAATTTATCCTTATCTCCTGCCATAGCATAGGCTGTTTGAGCAATAAAAGGTATCTGTTTATACTCAGGGTAAAGTTTTTTGATTTCCTGCATCAATTTTATTCCATCCCAGGGGGCTGGCAGGTTTATATCAAATAGCATGACCTCAAAAATATGTCCCTTTTTATGTGCATTGCCAATGATTTTCATGGTATCTTCTCCATCCACTGCGGTCACAATTTTTCCGGTTTTCTTCAGCATTTTCTCAAGTACCATACGGTTCATCCGGTCATCTTCCACAATAAATATATCAATCAAACCAAACTGTGGCGCGCTGGCAATAGCTACCGTGGGTTGAATTTCTTCAACTTCCGCGACACTCTCTCCAGACATGGCGGGCAGGCTGATGGTGAGTTTGGTACCCTTTCCTTTCTTGGAGGATAGGGTGATGCTTCCGCCCATCAAATGGATCAGTTTTTGGGAAAGGGTTAATCCCAGACCAATACCCTGATAGGAACGGGCATAGCCTTCACTTTCCTGACGGAAGGATTCAAAAATCACTTCCTGGCTTTTCTCATCAATACCAATACCAGTATCTTTAATTTCAACATTGATGGATTTATCCTGCTCAATATGTTCAGCAGTCACTGTGATAAACCCCTTTTCAGTATATTTTAAGGCATTATCAACCAGAATATTAACCACACGCGACAAATTAGATTCGTCGGTACGTACTTTAGGAAGATCTTTGGGGTATTTGGTTTTAAAGATAAGGCCTTTCTCGTTGGACTTAAATTTATAATGACTGGATAATTTATCCAATAGTTCGCCTATAGCCACCACTTCGTATTTCAATTCAATAGTATTGGCTTCAATACGAGAAATATCAATGATATTGGTCAGTAGATTCATCAAACGATCCCCACTTGATTGTATACCTTTTGCATATTCATACAATTCCTCATTGCCAAGAACAGCCAATTCTGTTTCCAGCAATCCCGAAAACCCAATGATTCCGTTGAGAGGTGTTCGTATTTCATGACTCATATTGGCCATAAAGGCATTCTTCAAATAGTTGGCTTCTTCTGCCTTCTTTAAGGTCTTTTTGAGTTCCAGATCTTTTATGCGTCTTTCCTTGATCTCAACCATTAAATCTTTGGTGCGCTCATCTATAGCTGCTTCTAGTTCGGCATTAAATTTCTGAAGCTTTAAAGTCTGCTCTTCCTTTTCACGTGTTTTCCTTTGTACTGCCTGGCTTAGTTTCCGTTCTGAAATAAACCTGTAAACCAAAATAGAAGCCACTACCATTCCCAAAAGTGCAAAAGCTACCAGTAAATAGAATCGTTTGCTCTCCAGTTCGATAATTTCTTCCTGTTCCTCAATGGTAGTCTGTAAATGAGCCTGCTCTGATTTTTTCCCAACAAGTACCTCACTTTCCAAATGGCCTGCCCTGATCGCCTCACCTCTTTCATGAAAAGCACTATCGCTTATCTCAGCATACATCTTTAGATATCGGTAAGAAGATGCCAAATCGGAAACTGATTCATAATAAAGGGCCAATAAGCCATAGGTTTCTTTTTTTATTTCAGCCGAACTGAGGCTATCGGGAATTTCCAACACCTGCTGAGCAAGGGCAAGTGACTTGCTTTTATCAATATAATGATAAAGCCCCGCCAACTGACTCAATATCTCAGCTTGTTCATGGGTTGCGGTTTGATCCAAAACCGTTTCAAGTGAATCTATTTTCAGGGCTATAAGCCCGGGAGACATAGAAGTTCTTTGCCCTGGCTGAGCCATCAGTCCCATGGAAAAAACAACCATAAAAAAGCAGGTGAAAATATATTTCAGGATCATTCCAACACCAGTTTTGTCATTAGGATTACCAAAGATACTGAATTCCGTAAATAAAAGGAATCAGTTAGCTCACACACACTTTCAGCCAAAAATCAATGTTTCAAATGGCTTCATTACAATTAAGTAAATGAAATAATCATCCTTCAATTACTACATCAAAGCATCCCTATTCCTCTTGGCAGCTACTGTTAATTTTGTTCCTACGTATCGATTAACAAATTCAGATTTTTATATCTTTAACCCCTCCAAACAACATTACAATTGCACTTAACTAACTGTTAATCTACACATTAAAGGTGACATCCTTATGATTGAAAAGATTTTAGTTGCCAACAGAGGTGAAATAGCCGTTCGAGTGATGCGTTCCTGTAGAGAGATGGGAATCAAATCGGTGGCCGTTTATTCTGAAGCAGATCGCACGTCCATGCACGTTCGTTATGCCGATGAAGCTTACTGTATTGGACCTGCCCCTTCTGCTGAAAGTTATCTGGTAAGTGATAACATCATTGAAGTTGCTAAAAAAACCGGCGCCGACGCCATTCATCCTGGCTACGGATTCTTATCTGAAAATGCCGATTTTTCAGACCGCTGCGAGAAAGAAGGCATCATTTTTATTGGACCCTCCTCCTATGCCATCAACACCATGGGAGACAAGATCACAGCACGGAAAACCATGACAGCTGCAGGAGTTCCTGTGGTTCCTGGAACCAGCGAACCTATCAAAGACCTGGAAGATGCTGTATCAGAAATCAAAAAAATTGGTGTGCCTGTTATGGTGAAAGCCAGTGCAGGTGGTGGTGGTAAAGGCATGCGATTGGTTGAAAGAGAAGAAGATATCATCTCTTCTGTTAAGGCAGCCAAATCAGAAGCCATGGCTTCCTTTGGTGATGATGCCGTTTATATAGAAAAATATATCAATTCCCCCCACCACATCGAATTTCAGATTCTGGCCGACAACCATGGCAACTGCATCCACCTTTTTGAACGGGAGTGTTCAGTGCAAAGACGCCATCAGAAAGTGGTTGAAGAAACACCTTCACCCATCATGACAGAAAAGGTCAGGGCTGAAATGGGTGAATATGCTGTAGCCGCAGCCAAAGCTGTGAATTATTCCGGTGCCGGAACCATTGAGTTTATTGTTGACGATGATTTGAATTACTATTTTCTTGAAATGAATACCCGCCTTCAGGTGGAACACCCAATTACCGAAAGGGTGGTGGGCATCGATCTGGTGAAGGAACAAATCAATATCTCCAACAACAAAACCCTTACCTATAAGCAATCGGAGTTGACACAAAAGGGTCATGCCATTGAAGTACGTATTTATGCAGAAGACCCGGATAATAATTTTATGCCAAACCCGGGTACCATCAAGCATATCACAGAACCTTTGGGACTTGGTGTCCGACACGATGGATATGTCTACCAGGGCTATACCATCCCCATCCATTACGATCCTATGATCTCCAAACTCATTGTTTGGGCTCCGGAACGGGCAGAAGCCATCGAACGGATGAAAAGGGCTTTGTATGCCTATAAAATAACCGGAATCAAAACTTCCATACCATTCCTGAACAAAATCATGGATGTCCCTGCCTTCAGGGAAGGAAAATACAATACCCACTTTATTCAGGACAACCAACAATATTTGGAACCACAAAAGAAATCCACCCAGAAACTTAAAGACATCGCAGCCATCACCGCTTTTTTGGATTATCTGACAGAGCAAAGTGAGATCAAGCCAGGTAACGGCGATGCAAAATCTGAACCCTCCAAGTGGAAAAGCTGTGGCAGAAAAAGAGGCGTGAGCCGTTTATAAACCGAAACCAAACACTATGGCCTACGAAATAAAAGTAAATGGAGAGATTATGCCCATCGAGTTACTGAAACAAGAGGGTAATAACGTTAGTGTCAACATCAACAATAAATCCTACGAATTTGACATAGTGGAAGTTGAAAAAGGCATCTACTCCATCATTTTAGACGGGGTTTCCTTTAATGTGGAACTCACCCCCAACGAATACCGCAAATATACCATCGATACACTCTACGATCATTTTGATGTGGAGGTTATTGATCCTGAAACCCGATACATCAACAATAGAAAAGGTGGTCATGAGGATGATGTGAATTATATCTCCACCCCTATGCCGGGTAAAATTGTTAAGATTCTGGTAAAAGCCGGTGATGAAATAAAAGCAGGCGACACCTGTGTGATCGTCTCTGCCATGAAAATGGAAAGTGAATATAAAGTAGTGAGTGATAAAAAAGTAAAGCGTGTCCTTGTCAAAGAAGGAGATAGCATCGAAGGCGACCAGCCACTGATCCTGCTCGAAGACATCTAGAAAACCATGGTCACCTTAAGTAAACATCTTGTCATTAATCAATAAGAAAGAAAATGTCCTTACAACCAAAGATTAAGTTACTGGAAGAAAAACATAAACAAGCTGAATTAGGTGGCGGACAGGCACGAATCGACAAACAGCATGCCGCCGGAAGGAAAACAGCCAGGGAACGCATTGAGGTATTACTCGACCTAAACAGCTTTGTGGAAGTCGATAAATTTGTCACCCATACGGCCACAGATTTTGGCATGGAAAAAAACAAAATCCTCGGTGATGGTGTGGTTACTGGCCATGGTAAGATTGATGGCCGATTGGTATATGTTTTTGCTCAGGACTTTACAGTTTTTGGAGGATCCTTAAGCAGGGCCAATGCCAACAAAATTATCAAGATCATGGACCTTGCCATGAAAATGGGAGCTCCTGTGATTGGATTAAACGATTCGGGTGGAGCCCGTATCCAGGAAGGTGTGGAAAGCCTAGCTGGTTACGCTGATATTTTTTACAGAAATGTAAGAAGTTCGGGAGTTATTCCTCAAATTTCTGCCATTCTGGGACCCTGTGCCGGCGGAGCTGTATACTCACCGGCTATCACTGATTTTATCATGATGGTAAAAGAAACATCTTATATGTTTGTTACAGGTCCGGATGTAATTAAAACTGTAACCAATGAAGAAGTAACCAAGGAAGACCTCGGAGGTGCCATGACCCACAACAAAAAAAGTGGTGTGGCCCACTTCACTGCCGATGATGATGAACAGGCCATGATGATGATCAGGGAACTGATGAGTTTCCTACCATCCAATAATATGGAAGATCCACCGGAAAGACCTTGTAGTGATGATCCTAATCGTGTGATACCAGAACTTGATGATATTGTTCCAACCGATCCTAACAGGCCATACAATATGATGGAAATCATCATGCCGGTGATCGACAACAACCACTTTCTGGAGGTGCAACCTCACTATGCCCAGAATATTATTGTGGGATTTGCCCGTATTTGCGGCAAACCGGTGGGTATTGTGGCCAACCAACCGGCTGTACTGGCAGGGGTGCTCGACATTGACAGTTCCACAAAAGCTGCCCGTTTTGTACGCTTTTGTGATGCCTTTAATATTCCTTTGGTGACCTTTGAAGATGTACCTGGTTTCTTACCGGGAACTGCTCAGGAATTTGGTGGTATCATTAAACATGGCGCCAAATTATTATATGCTTTCGCCGAAGCCACAGTGCCGAAAATTACCATTATTACCCGTAAAGCCTATGGCGGTGCTTATGATGTGATGTCGAGCAAGCATATTGGTGCCGATTATAATTATGCCTTCCCAACTGCAGAAATTGCTGTTATGGGACCTGAAGGAGCTGTAAATATCATCCATAGAAATGCCCTTGACAATGAGGAGGAGCGTACCAAGGCTGTGGATGACTACCGTAACAATTTTGCCAGTCCGTTTAAGGCTGCCGAACTCGGCTATATAGATGAAATCATTTATCCTCACAACACCAGGGTAAAACTACGTCAGGCCCTGGAGATGACACAGAATAAAACCGACTCCAATCCTCCAAAGAAACACGGGAATATTCCTTTGTAGGAATCTGAATCATATTCTTCTCATTTGTTCCAATGGCTCTTCCGGATTTGTAATCCGGAAGACAAGAGCTTTGGATTAGTAATCCATTGATCTGCTAAACATTCACCACAATTACTTTATTATATGCAAAGCTGGAGTACAGGCCCGAATGAACGGCGGGCGTGCGCAAGCCTTGTGGGCAGATAGCATCGTTCATTCAGGATTTTTTTCTACCCTTTTTTTATCTGGAAAAAAAGGGTATCGATACGCTCTTTCAACATATCCTATTTGCATATAATCACTGCGTATTGAAATTTTTAAATGCCGCCTCGCAAATAGAACCACTTTTATAACCTCAATCAAATAATGTCCAAATCCATTATTATCCCCTGCGAATAGCAAATCCCACCAGAAGCCTTACTTTTGCAAAAAATTCCAGCATGACAGATAACAATCAGAATCTAACCGAATTAAGCAGCCTGGGTGAATTTGGCCTCATCGACCAATTAACAAAAAACATAACACTCAATAATGACAGCACAGTCAAAGGTATTGGTGATGATGCGGCCGTCATCAAAGGAGATAGCAGCAAACAACTGCTACTAACTAAAGACCTGCTGCTCGAAGGCATCCACTTTGACCTTATGTATATGCCCCTTAAACATCTGGGATATAAAGCAGCTATGGTTAACTTTTCTGATGTGATTGCCATGAATGGCACCCCTAAACATATGCTGGTTGGACTTAGTGTATCCAGTAAGTTTTCTCTGGAAGCTCTTCAGGAAATTTATGATGGTTTTAAGAAAGCCTGCGACACCTATGGCGTCGACTTTGTGGGTGGTGACACTACCTCCAGCTTGAGCGGTCTGCATATTTCTGTGACCGTAATCGGAGAAGCCGATCCCAAAAAAGTGGTGTACAGAAAAGGTGCCAAACCCAACGATTTACTATGTGTGAGTGGTGATTTGGGTGCCGCCTATATGGGTTTGCTCATCCTTGAACGAGAAAAGAAAGCTTTTAAAGCTGATCCTAATATGCAGCCAGACCTTTCAGGACACGATTATATCTTAGAAAGACAACTGAAACCTGAGGCCCGCAAAGACATCATAAAACTGCTGGATGAGAAAGAAATCCTCCCGACTTCGATGATTGATATTTCTGATGGGCTGGCATCTGAAGCCATGCACATATGTCGTGCTTCGGAGGTGGGTTGTGCCATTTACGAGGAGAAAATCCCCATAGACCATACCACCTACGACATGGCCAAAGAATTCAAAATAGTTCCGAGTATTGTAGCACTGAATGGCGGTGAAGACTATGAGCTTTTATTTACCATTGGTCAGGAAGATTTTGAGAAAATTAAGGATGTTCAGGAAGTTACTGTCATCGGTTATATCACAGACAAAAGTGAAGGCGAGCGCCTGATTACCAACGACAATCAGGTGGTGGAACTGGAAGCACAGGGCTGGGATGCCATGAAGAAACGCGAACTTTCCTAAACCCGAAACAACCATTATCACCCTCTGGAAATTACCCTGTTGAAATCTCCTGATCCTTGGCTTTCCATAGATACAAGCAGTGAATAGGAACCTTCATTTCCTAGATTTCTTACATTTGTTAGTTACAATTACCTACAACTGTAAGGCATGATACAATCCAAATCCTTTGCCGCAAAAAACTATCCCGAATTCGTGATGCGATTCGAGAAGGTATTAAAAGACCTAAGCTTTGAACCCACCCTGGCATTTGCCTTCGTTTCGGTGAATCTGCCTATTAAGGACATCATCAGTCATTTTAACGAGAAAGACATCAAATTATTTGGGGCCAGCAGTTGTGGTGAGTTGTTATTCGACGACAGTCATGAACTGATCTCGGAAGATGGAGCCATATTTACTTTCACCAATTGCAATCCCAAATACTTCAAAAGCAAAGTATTCAACAGAGAAAAACTAAGCTCCTTCGAATTCGGGGCAACTATTGGTGATTACTGCAGGGAAGCCTATTCAAATCCTTCGCTGATAGTAGCCGCCAGCGGTTTAAGTCTTGATGGTCAGGCATTGGTTGAAGGAGTTCAGGCCTCAGCAGGGAAAAATACTACCATGTTTGGCGGTTTGGCTGGCGACAACTCCAAATTTGAACAAACTTTCACCTTCGATGAAAATGGAATAAGCGATCATGGTGCGGTCACCATTGTTTTTGATGCCGATCATATGACCGTAACAGGCTTGGCCACCAGTGGCTGGATCGGATTGGGAGCCGACCTTAAGGTTACCAAATCGGTAGGGAACATCGTTTACGAAGTGGATGAAAAACCGGCACTGGAAGTCTATAAAAAATACCTCAGTGTTAACGACGAAGACCTTCCTGCCATTGGCATTGAATATCCATTGATGATAAAAAGGGATGACGGTTCACATGCCCTCAGGGCAGTATTGGGAATTGATAAGGAAAAGGATTCCTTATTATTTGCAGGATCCGTACCCCAGGGTTCTACGGTTACTTTTTCAAGTTCGCCCGGATTTGACGTAGTTGAAACCACTAAAAATGACCTTGAAAACTTCTATGAAACCCAAGCAGAAGCAGACCTATTCATACTTTTTTCATGCATGGCCCGCCATCTGGCCTTGGGACCTTTAATTGCCCAGGAAATTAAACTGGCTGCAGATAGATGGAAAACGCCTGTACTTGGTTTTTTCACCTATGGTGAGATTGGAACCAATAAAGGCACAAGCTGTGATTTTTATAATCAGACATTCACCCTCCTCCTCTTAAAGGAGCATTAAACTGAGCGCTTCGGATGATTAAAACCATCGATGAAATCATACAATTGCTTGACGCAAGCCTCACAGCAGAGGATTTCACGGAAAACAAGGCCCTGTTGCGAAGTATGCTAACGCAACTCCGTAATGAGTCGCAATTAATTGACTTCAAGTCTGAAAAAATGCTCAAAGACAAGCATGTACTGAATTCACTTTTAAAAAAGACCTCCGAAGACCTGCATCTGGCCCTAAAGGAGCTACAGCTGAGAGCAGATGAACTAAACACCTTACTGTCTACCATCCCTGCACTGGTTTATTTTAAAGACAGGGAACTAAGGTACCAGCTGGTCAATGATGCCTATATGGAATTTGTGGAAAAACCCATGAAGGAAATCATTGGCAAACAAATGGAAGATATCATTCCTGAACATAATGAAAAGGAAAAATATGGTCATTATGAGAAGCTGGTGCTGCTGAAAGGGGAACCCATTTACAATCTGGAAGAAAAAGTAACCAAAAATGGGGAACAACTGTGGATTGCCAGCAATCTGGCAGCAGTAAAAAACGATCAGGGTGAAATCATTGGCTTGGTGGGTATTTCCTGGGATATCACCCAGGCCAGAACCTATCAGAACCAGTTGGAAACTGCTAAAGATCAGGCTGAAGAAGGCACAAGAGCCAAAAGCGAATTCCTGGCTAATATGAGCCATGAGATTCGGACCCCATTAAACGGAATTATTGGCATGTCTCACATACTTTCCAACACGGAGTTGACGGAAAAACAACAGGAATTCGTGCACATTCTCATTTCTTCTGGTGATACCCTGCTGTCTTTAATCAATGACATCCTGGACTTTTCCAAAATCGAAGCTGGAAAAATTGATTTTGAGGAGAAAGACTTTGAATTGAATACCATCATTAAAGATGTGTACAATGTCCTTTCTTTGAAAGCAGAAGAAAAAAGTCTACTCTTTAGCTTTGAGCCAGACAACAAGATTCCACAAAGATTCAATGGTGATGAATACCGACTGAAACAGGTAATCCTCAACCTCACCAACAATGCCATAAAATTTACAGATCAGGGTTTCGTAAAAGTAATGATCAACCACCTGGGTTCATCCAAAGGCTATCATGAATTGAAGTTTACAGTAAAGGACTCTGGAATTGGCATTCCGAAGGACAGACTGGATCAGCTTTTTAACGCCTTTACCCAGGTAGATGCTTCCATGACCAAAGCCTATGGTGGTACAGGTTTGGGCTTAACCATTTCCAAAAAATTGGTTGGTATGATGGAAGGAAAGATGGGTGTTGAAAGTAAACTGGGGCAGGGTTCCAGTTTTTGGTTTACCGTAAAACTCAAATATCCTGAAAACAAGACTTCTGCTGACATCATTGAAACTGAGAACCCCTCCCAACAATCAATGCTTGATGAAAACCTGGTGGTGCTTCTGGCTGAAGACAATTTGGTGAATCAGAAAATTGCTTCATACAACCTTAAACAGTTGGGCTATAGGGTTGAAATAGCCAATAACGGTCAGGAGGCAATTGAGAAATTTAAGGAAAACGAATACAACTTTATTCTCATGGATATTCAGATGCCTGTGATGAATGGACATGATGCCACCAAAGAAATCAGGAGGCTGGAAGAAGAAATGGCGGGCAGAAAACACACACCAATTATTGCCCTTACTGCCAACGCCATGAGGGGTGATATGGAACGTTGTTTTGCCGTCGGTATGGATGCATATCTCAGCAAACCCTTTAAATCGGCCGATCTCATGAACGTACTCAAGGAGTATATTATAACCGACTAGTATATGGAGTGGACAGAAGTGATTATCCTGATTATAGCTGGCTTGCTGGTTGGTTTTATTAATACACTTGCAGGAGGTGGGAGTATTATTTCTTTGTCCATATTAATGATGTTGGGTCTTCCGGCACCCATAGCCAACGGAACCAACCGTATTGCCATCACCATTCAAACCCTGACGGCAACCACCAGTTTCAGACAACAAAAAGTACTTGAATTCAGGAAGGCCCTTTTCCTGGCCATTCCCACGGTAATTGGCTCACTGCTGGGGGCATGGATAGCAGTAGATATAAACGAAAATGTATTTGAAAAAGCCATAGGTATCATCATGTTGGTGATGCTGGTATTCATTTTATTCAAACCACAGAAATACATCTACGGCAGGGATCATATCATTAACAAACCTTTAACTTGGAAATCATATGCCATCTTCTTCTTCATCGGAATCTATGGTGGATTTATCCATATGGGAGTAGGATATTTCTTGCTTGCAGGCATAGTCCTCGGCGCCGGTTACGATCTGGTAAAAGCCAATGCCATTAAAGTGTTTATTGTGCTGGCCTATGCCCCTTTTACCCTTCTCGTTTTCCTTTTCCATGACCAGATAAACTGGACCTATGGTCTCATTTTAGCCATTGGAGCAGTGGTGGGTGCATTAATAGCCTCACGACTGGCCGTTGCCAAAGGAGTGGATTTTGTAAAATGGGTCATTGTTATAGTCATTTTAGTCACTGCTGCAGATATGTTTGGCCTTTACGATGTAAAATCAATCATTGGCGGGATTATGACACCCTAAAAAAAACCTATGAAACCTTCTCAAAGTATTTTTTCATTTACCCTGATTACAGTTACCCTCATCTTCTTCACCACCTTATTACCTGCTTGTTTGCTGGAAGAACCAAAAGAAGAGGGCGCCCAATTTGTGTTGTTGATCCATGGCGGTGCCGGCACCATCCTTAAGGAAAACATGAAACCGGAAATGGAAATTAAATACCGTGCAAAGCTTACAGAAGCCCTGGAAGCAGGCGCTGAAATTCTTTCCAACCATGGCAGTAGCCTGGATGCTGTTACCCATGTCATTACCATTTTGGAAGACTCGCCACTGTTTAATGCCGGTAAAGGTGCCGTTTTCACAGCCGAAGGAGTTAATGAAATGGATGCCTCCATCATGGACGGTCGTGATTTGAACGCAGGGGCAGTGACTGGTGTACGCAACATTAAAAACCCCATACTCGCAGCCCGGGCAGTCATGGAAGAGTCCGACCATGTGATGCTATTTGGAAGAGGGGCAGAAGCATTTGCCGAAACTCAAAAACTCACAATGGTGGAACCCTCCTATTTTTATACCGAATCCAGGTGGAAATCCTACGAGAGAGCCAAAGA
Source organism: Bacteroidota bacterium (assembly GCA_016845175.1). Lineage (GTDB taxonomy): Bacteria > Bacteroidota > Bacteroidia > Bacteroidales > F082 > JAERTD01. The sequence continues at coordinate 115,115 of JAERTD010000035.1, forward strand.
GCGCGCCCAGAAAAATTCCGATGAAAAACATGGAACAGTGGGAGCCGTGGCTCTTGATCTCGATGGAAACCTTGCTGCCGCAACCTCAACCGGAGGCATGACCTATAAAATGAAAGGCCGAATCGGCGACTCACCGGTCATTGGTGCCGGTACCTATGCCGACAATGAAAGTTGTGCCGTTTCAGCAACCGGGCATGGGGAATATTTCATCAGAAATGTGGTAGGACATGAGATTGCCTCTCTCATGAAGTATGGAGGTAGCAGTATCAAAGAAGCTGCCAATTATGTAATCCTGAAAAAGCTCAAAGACCAGGGAGGTGATGGCGGAATCATAGCCGTGGACAACCAAGGCAGATTTAGCATGACCTTTAATACCAAAGGCATGTACCGTGGATATATTACTTCAGGAGGTCAGACCGGAGTAATGATTTATGATGACGAACCGTAAAACAGAACTACTGCCTCTTGGTCTTTAACATGAATACGAAAGGTAAGGCTCCGATGGCCAGAAAAGCCGAAATCAGATAAGTCTGCTCCAGACCAAATGCATCTCCCATCAATCCTGCAAAAAAGACAGCCACCGCTGAAGCCATAAAACTAATGGTCATAAAGATACTGTTGGCGAATACCGGCATCTCCTTGGCCACATCCTGTACCAGTGCCAGCAACACTGGTCCCGGTGCAAACACGAATAATCCCAGAAGCACCAACCATACCAAACTTAAGATGCCGCTGCTGGTAATAAACAAGGCCATTAGACCTGGAGTGATCAGACTGATGATAATTAAAGCGGTTTTACGACCAATGCGATCAGAAATGCTTCCGGAAAGCACAGTTCCAACAGCTCCAGCCAATTGGAAAATAGCAAGGGCTGAATTGGCAAACCAAAGGCTCTCCCCCTTCTCATTAAAAAAGTAAGTCGGCAAAAAAGCGGTTAAGCTCGATTTCATAATTGCCCTGAAAAGTGTGATGCCTATGAGTATGAGAAAGAAAGGAATTAAAGCCTTAAAATGTTTCCAGTAGGCAGGTCGTTTCTCACCTTTTTTGAAATCAGAAGATATCTTTACATTTTTAAGTTTCAGATACATGATAAATGAGGCCACCAGACCAAAAGGGATAAGCTTCCAGGTTCCTTCAAGGCCCCAAATAGTAACAGCACCAGTAATGACCAATGGACCAGCAGTCCGGGCCAGCTCTCCTCCAAACATATAAAAACTCATGCCCCTGCCGGTTTGTGTACCCGACAGTTTTTTAATCATAACTGGTGAGGGCACATGGTAAAGGGCACTACTCACTCCCATCACCAGTAACAAAATGGAAACCATGGTGAAGTTTTCTGCTACGCCAAGCAAACTCATGGATACAGCAGTAATGGCGGGTGTTAAAATCACAAAATATCGGGCAGCAGTGCGTTCGGCAATCAGACCAATGAGTGGGTTTAATAACCAGGGAATTCGCTGAAAGAGATCCCACAGGGAAGCCACGGCCAGGGTAATGCCAAATTTTTCAATAAGTAACGGCCGGAGGGGTGCTAAAAAAGAGGAATAGATATCATGCAGCATATGGCTCAACGAAAGCAGAACCACATTCGACAGCTGAAACCTCTCTTTCTTTTGTACAGCCATTAAACCTCCAGCTTATCTTTCAGTTGTTGTATGAGATCTTCTCGCGTGCCGTTATTATCAATAGTAATATCTGCTCTGTCGATACAGGCTTGCAAATTTTGTTTGTTGCGATCTGTGGTAATCATTTCCCTTTTTTCATTGGCCAGGAAGGTGTCAAAATCGATTTGATCAGTGGATGATTGCCTCAGTTTTATGCGTTGGTAACGAACTTCAGGCTTAGCATCAACTGCAATCAGACTGAAGTTACCCTGAGATTGTAAATAGTCAATCTCTCCTGGTGTTCGGATGCTTTCGATGATGGCATCCTTAGCACTGCTAGCGGCTATTTGGAACAATTCCCCTATAATATAATGGGGTGTATGTTTGGCCCTTAGTGCATTGGCCACCTGGGTCATGCTGTCGCGGTTCACTTCCAATCCCTGAACCTGAATCTGTTCAATTAAATACTGACGTACCGAATAGTGAACATATCCGGCTTCCTTCACCAAATAATCTACCACCGTACCTTTTCCTGCACCCAATGTTCCTGTGATCCCTATGATTTTCATAATTCAGATTATTTGTGATTGCTTTCAAGCATGATATCATCAATCCATTTGGCCATGGTAATGGGTTGATAGTCTTCCATTTTTTTAAGGAGTACCTCAGCATCATCCGACACCATCAGATTGTCTCCATGCTCTTTTCTAATAAAGCCTTCACCAACGCCATGATTTACAAACTCCAGCAATCCATCAAAATACCCATTCACATTCAGTATCCCCAGAGGTTTATCTGTTATACGTAATTGGTTGTAAGTCATTATTTCCGAGAGCTCATCAAGAGTGCCAAAACCACCAGGCATGGCAATAAAACCATCCGACATTTGCACCATCTTTTCTTTACGCTCAGCCATGCTATCTACTATGATTAATTCGGTCAATCCCATATGAGCCACTTCCTTGGACACCAGATTTTTAGGCATCACACCCGTCACCTGCATCTGGTGTTGAAGCAAGCTTTCAGCCAGCACATTCATAATACCCACACGTGCGCCACCATATACCAGACCCATTTGAGATGCTGCCATAACTTCAGCAAGTTTTCTTGCCGCTTCAGCATACTCAGACCTATTTCCAACACTGGATCCGCAAAACACACATAGCTTTTTCATTGGCTTAAATTTTCACACAAAAGTAGCTTAAACTTCCAATTAATGGAATTTGAAATCGGTGGTAAAAGATAAATCCAAAGGAATACTGATAACAATCCTATGACTATGGAAGCCATGAATTTGTTTTAAATTATTTTTGCGCCATTATGTTAATCGACAGCCATACCCATTTATACCTTGACAATTTCAAGGACGACCGTTCATCTGTAATTGAAAGAGCCCTTCAGGAAGGGGTCCGGTATATGTTATTACCGAACATAGATGCCGATTCGGTGGATGATTTGGAACATCTGCATCAGCAATACCCAAACAATTGTCTGCCTATGATGGGTTTGCATCCTACTTCTGTGGATGCTGATTACGAATCTTTCTTAGGAAAAATTGATGAGAAACTTGCCAGCTCTCAGTATATCGCTGTAGGTGAAATTGGCATTGATTTATATTGGGACAAAAGCCATCAGGAAGAGCAACTGGATGCTTTCAGAAGACAGCTGAAAATGGCAAAAAAGTACAAATTGCCGGTATCCATTCATACACGTGATGCCTTTGAAATGGTTTATCAAACGGTCAAAGAGGAACTTACAGATGATTTGCATGGAGTTTTTCATTGTTTTGGAGGAAGCTTAAAGGAAGCCGGGCGAATAGCAGATCTTGGTTTTAAAATGGGCATTGGAGGTGTGGTTACTTTTAAAAAAGCCGGACTCGCAGAAATTGTAAAAGATATCCCACTTCAGCATTTGGTGTTGGAAACCGATGCTCCTTTCCTCACTCCGGCACCCCATCGTGGGAAACGAAACGAAAGCAGTTATGTGAAACACATCGCCCTGAAAATCGCCGAAGCGAAAGGCTGCAGTTTTGAAGAGGTATCAGAAATAAGCACTCAGAATGCAGTAGCTGTGTTTAATTTGAATAACTAAAGTGCAAAGCCATGCTTGAACCAACCTCAATATTGATCATTTATACCGGTGGCACCATTGGAATGATCATGCATCCAGATTCGAAAACTCTGAAACCCTTCAATTTCGACAATATTGATAAGCAGATACCTGAATTGAAGCGTTTCCATTACCAACTCGACTTTCACTGCTTCGATCCATTGATGGATTCTTCCAATATGAATCCGGAGGTTTGGATTCAGTTGGTGCGTATCATTAAAGATAACTATGAAAACTATGATGGCTTTGTGGTTTTGCATGGATCTGATACCATGGCCTATACAGCTTCTGCGCTCAGTTTTCTTCTCGAAAACCTGAACAAACCGGTAATTTTCACTGGCTCACAATTACCCTTGGGTGTTTTGAGAACAGATGGGCGAGAGAACTTCATTACGGCCATCGAGCTTGCAGCAGCTAAAGAGGAAGAAACCCCATTGGTTCCGGAAGTATGCATCTATTTCGAGAACCAGCTCATGCGGGCCAACAGAACCATGAAATATAATGCCGCCAATTTCAATGCGTTTGTTTCTGGTAACTATCCCTTACTGGCTGAAGCAGGAGTATACCTGAAATATAATCACGAGGTGATCCACAAACCCAATTTCAAAAAGCTAAAAATACACACAAAGATGTCGGATCAGGTGGGGATACTCAAACTGTTTCCAGGGATCAATCCCCATTTCGTAGATGCAGTCTTACAAACACCCAAAATTAGAGGTATAGTGATGGAGACTTTCGGAGCAGGAAACGCCAGTACGGAGGCCTGGTTTATTAAAAAATTAAGAAAGGCCATTGAGAAGGGAATCTATATTATTAATGTGAGCCAATGCCTGAGTGGTTCGGTGGAACATGGTAAATATGAAACTAGCCTGGCTCTGGAGGAGATAGGCGTGATCAGTGGAAAAGATATCTCCACAGAAGCCGCCATAACCAAATTGATGTATGTTCTGGGACAAGACTATCCCAATGATTTGGTTGACAAACTCTTAAGAAATTCACTAAGAGGTGAAATGACCACCTGATTAACACCAGGTCTGACCAAATATATAATGGGTCTAATTAATTGATATTGGTGTCCATCACAATTGTTTGTTTATAATAATTTTATACTTTTGGCGTTCCTTTTTCCTAAAGGTCTGGAGAGGTGACCGAGTGGCTTAAGGTGCACGCTTGGAAAGCGTGTGTACGCCAAAAGCGTACCGCGGGTTCGAATCCCGCCCTCTCCGCAACATTTTTGGCTGCTTTTACGTTAGTGTTAAGAGCGCCAAAGAAATGCTATATAACTATAGTAAGTCAAATATATTTTTAACTTTGTCAGTTCATAAAATTTTTAGTTTTTAATTGAAAACAATTTTCAAATCATGAAAAAATTAATCGCGTTTCTTTCAATTGTTGCTTTGGTAACTTTTGGGTTATCCAACTACACATTTGCCCAGGAGGCAAACGATCAAGGCGAAGCAGCTAATGACACAACAGTAGTTGATTCCACACAGAATGTAGCAGAAGAGGTTGCCCAAGAGGTTGCCACTGTCGCTGAAGTTCCAGAGGAAAAACCCTTGACATTCCACGAAGTATTAAAAGAAAAATTTATTGAAGGTGGTCCAGGTTTTATGGGTATTGTTTTGCTTGCCCTTATTTTTGGATTGGCTATCAGTATTGAAAGGATTATTTATCTGAGTATGGCTTCTGTCAATACCAAAAAAATCCTTAACAATGTAGAGTCAGCCCTTGAGTCAGGTGGTATCGACCAAGCCAAAGAAGTGGTGCGTGATACACGCGGACCAGTGGCCAGTATTTTCAGCGAAGGTTTAAACCGCTGGGATGATGGTATGGCTGAAGTTGAAAAAGCCATTATTGCTTATGGTAGTGTGGTAACCGGTAGACTTGAAAGCGGCGTTAGCTGGATTTCACTCTTTATCGCTTTGGCACCTATGCTTGGATTTATGGGTACAGTAATCGGTATGATTAAAGCCTTTGATGATATCGCTGCTGCAGGTGACATTTCTCCTACCATTGTTGCGGACGGTATTAAAGTTGCGCTTTTGACCACAGTATTTGGTCTGATTGTTGCCATTATACTACAGATATTCTACAACTTGATTATTTCAAAAATTGAAAGCCTCGTAAACGACATGGAAGACAGTTCAATTGCTTTCATCGATATTTTGGCCAAACACAGTAAAAAATAAGAATCATGAAAGATAAGATAGCCGATATTACAAGATGGATCTTGTACTTGTTGCTAGCTTTTTCAGTGATTCCAGGAGTCCTGTTTTATCTAGGCGTACTTGATACAGAATTATTCATCAACTTGGGCAAAATGTTGCTCATCGTAGGGGTTGTGATTATGTTCCTCTCCCCTGTGGTTGGTTTCTTTACCAATCCGAAAAACATCGTCAAATTGCTCGTAAGCGTAGGAGCCTTTATACTCGTACTGGTGCTTTCCTATAGCGTAGCAGACGTATCTTTCTCAGACTACAGACTTGAAGTACTCAGGACTACTCCTGAAACTTCCAGACTGGTAGGAATGGGATTGTATACCACATATATTGCATTTGGATTAACTATCGTGGCAGCATTGTATGCCTCTGTTGTTAAACTGTTTAAATAAAATAAATTATGGCTAAAAGAGCAGCGCCGGAAATCAACGCCGGATCTATGGCAGACATTGCCTTCCTTTTGCTTATCTTCTTCCTTGTTACTACTACAATGGATGTGGATACAGGTATTACAAGGAAGCTGCCCCCGCCTGTTGAAGATAATCAGGAGGACATCGATGTTAAGGATAGAAACGTGTTGAAAATCCTTGTGAACAGTAGAGATGACCTCATGGTTAATGGTAAAAGAATGGATGTGAGAATGCTCAAGGATAAAGCGAAAGACTTTATGAGCATCCACCCCAATGATGATACCTATCCTGAAACTAAGGACAAATTTATTGAAGAACTGGATAAAACCGTAGTGGCTTCCAAGGGTGTGATATCCCTGAAAAACGACCGCGGTACATCCTATGAAATGTATATTGCTGTGCAGAATGAACTGGCCCGTGCCTTTAATGAAATGAAGGATGAAAAGTCGGTGGATATGTACGGTATAAAATACAGCCAGCTGGTTGACCCAGTGAAAATCAAAATCATCAATAAATTGGTTCCTGTTCCAATTTCAGAGGCTGAACCCGAAGATATTGGACTTAATTAACGGAGGCTAAAGCTATGTCAAGATTTAAAACAAAAAAAGGTAAAGGATCAGCAGCAATTAATACTTCCTCCTTGCCCGATATTATCTTTATGTTACTGTTTTTCTTTATGGTAACTACGGTAATGCGTGAGGTAACAGTGATTGTTAAGCAGAAAATGCCTGAAGCTACTGAAGTCCAGAAACTGGAGAAAAAATCATTGGTAAGTTTCATCTATATTGGTGAGCCCAAAGATTCCAAACTATATGGTACCTCAGCACGTATTCAATTGAATGACTCTTTTCATAATGTATCTGACATCCCTGAATTTGTAGCCAAAGAACGTCAGGATCGCGATGAAGCCGATCGTAAGTTTATCACCACTTCTTTGAAAGTGGATGGCGCTACCAAAATGGGTATCGTTACAGATGTGAAACAGGAACTACGTAAATCCGGAGCATTAAAAATCAATTACTCAACCCGTAAAAAGGTTGCGAAGCGACAATAATAATATTTTCATGAGAAGGAAGGGTGTTTCATTAGGAACACCCTTTTTTTTATGCCCCTATGCTACCACGTTCCTTCTGATACAGGATTTGTATCAACCACATACTAATCAGAAAACTACCAATAATATAAACAGGATTGACTGTACTCCCGAATTCTTCCATGCTTACATTGATATGGTCATGCTCATGCAGATAAAAAATAACCACCGAAGAGGCATTGTTGACAAAATGAACCAGAATGGGTACCCACATATTTTGAGTGATGACGAACAAATACCCTAGTAATATACCCAGCAGCATCCTGGGAAGGAATCCGTAAAATTGCAGGTGCAAAGCACTGAATAAAACCGCACTGATAATAACGGCCACGTGTATATTCTTAGTCATCTCCTGAAAAATCTTCAACACCACGCCCCTGAACAAAACCTCTTCTCCAATGGCCGGAACAATGGCCACAACCAACAGATTGAAAAGAAGGGCACCCATATGGTCAGCCTGAAGAAAGGTATGCGTAAGCTGTTGTGCTTGCAATTCCCGGTCTTTCATCCAGTTTTCAATTCCGGTCAAGGCTTCTGGCAATTGCATCTCCTGATTTAAAGCACCCACATAATTTAAAAATGGTAAGCCTGTATATACCAATAACATGGGTATCAGCATCGCCAGGGCGCTGGGCCGCTGGGATAATTTCAGATAATCTCTTGTGGAATCACTCACATAAAAGCAGTAAATGAGTACCGGTGCGACAAAAAACCCAATCTGGTTGATGAGTTGGTACCATTTGATAAATATTACAGCCTCTGCTGTCTCAGGGTTTTCCAGGAAGCTTGCGAGCGTCATTAAATCCAATCCGAAATAGAATTTTCCTATGAGGAGACCAAGGAGGGCTGCCAGCAAAGTGAACAACAATATCAGGCCAACCAGTAAGGTCAGTTTAAGCCAGGGTGAGATATCCTTTAGATAAGCTAATCGCTTCATAGAGGGGACTTTTGAGTTTGTGCAAAATTAATATTTTTGCAAACCCTTTTAGATACACTGTGATCCGAATAGAAAATATTGAACTGGGAGAATTTCCCATACTGCTGGCACCCATGGAGGATGTCACTGATCCACCATTCAGATATGTATGCAAAATGTTTGGCGCTGATATGATGTATACCGAATTCATTTCCTCCGAGGGATTGATTCGCGACGCAGCAAAAAGTGTAAAGAAGCTCGATTTTTCTGAGTTTGAAAGACCCATCGGTATTCAGATTTTCGGTCATGATATCGATTCTATGGTCAAGGCAGCACAATATGCCGAAAGGGCCAATCCTGATTTGATAGATATCAATTACGGTTGCCCTGTTAGGAAAGTGGTGGCCAAAGGCGCCGGCTCAGGCATCCTAAATGATATTCCAAAGATGGTGAAGATGACCGAAGCCGTGGTAAAAGCGGTTAAGTTGCCAGTGACCATCAAAACCCGTCTGGGATACGATGATGAGCATAAAGAAATTGTCGACATTGCCGAACGCATACAAGACACTGGTATAAAAGCCATCACCATTCATGGCCGCACACGTACCCAGCGTCCCCGCATTCCAGCCGACTGGACCCTGATTGGAGAAGTGAAAAATAACCCGCGCATGCATATCCCTGTCTTTGGCAATGGCGATGTAATGGATCCCGTATCAGCAAAAAAGTTCAAGGACAATTATGGCGTTGATGGTTTAATGGTTGCCCGTGGGGTGTATGGCAACCCTTGGATTTTCAGGGAAATCAAGCATTATCTGGAAACAGCTGAGCTATTACCACCACCCGATCTGGAAGAACGTATACACATCAGCAGCATCCAGCTTCAAAAATCTGTCCTCTGGAAAGGAGAACGCCGCGGCGTATTGGAAATGCGTAAACACTGGGGCGACTATTTTAGGGGTTACCCCCACTTCAAACCTTTCCGCATCCGCATCATGCAAACCGAAAGCCAGGACGAACTCAAATCCATTTTTGAGGAGATTAAGGCCTATTACGGCTAATTATTCATCGGATGACTTCATGCATTCATCGGAACCCCTGGTTTTAGATTGCATCTAAAACCCTATATCAGAATTCATTGAATTCCACACTGGATTGTGAAATTCTCTCACGTCATTGCGAGGAACAAAGTGACGAAGCAATCTTTATCCTCATTCGTCATTGCGAGGAAAAAAATCCATAATAATCCCGTAATACATCATCATTGCGAGGAACAAAGTGACGAAGCAATCTAAATCTTCAATAATAGTACACAGCAAAGATTGCTTCGCTGCACTCGCAATGACGGTGTTTTTTCTCTTTGTTGTCATTGCGAGGAAAAAAAATCCATAATAATCCCGTAATACATCGTCATTGCGAGGAACAAAGTGACGAAGCAATCTAAATGTTTCTTCAAGTATGCAGTAAAGATTGCTTCGCTGCGCTCGCAATGACGGTTTACTGTTTGTTGTAACCTCAAGACTGAAAGGGTGATACTACCTCACTCACCATCAGGTATTGTCTCATAGAGATCTTTCCACTCCGGATTAATGCTATTGATTAAGTTCAATTTCTTAATACGAGAACCACCCTTTATCGCTTTCTCTCTATCAATCGCCTCCTCAATTAGTTGAAAACCCTCATAAAAAACCAACTTGAATAGCTTGTATCGGCAGGTAAAGGACTTCGGGTCAACTGCTTCCTTATGCTGAGTAACTCTGTCATACAAACTACTTGTCACTCCAGTGTAAAGAACAGTATTCTTCCTATTGGTCATGATATAAACATAGCCACCACGAATCATAAATATGGTTATTCTTTTCTTGTTTTGTTTTCAATCGTCATTGCGAGGACCGAAGAGACGAAGCAATCTTTACCCTCATACGTCATTGCGAGGGAGGTACGACCGAAGCAATCTCTACTATCATGGACCCTAGTTCTCATAGATTGCTTCGCTGCGCTCGCAATGACGGTGTATTTTCTCTTTGTCGTCATTGCAAGGATCGAAGGGACGAAGCAATCTTTACCCTCATACGTCATTGCGAGGGAGGTACGACCGAAGCAATCTCTACTATCATGGACCCTAGTACCCAGAGATTGCCTGCCTGCAGCAGGCAGGCTTCGCTACGCTCGCAATGACGGTGTATTTTCTCTTTGTCGTCATTGCGAGGAACAAAGTGACGAAGCAATCTTAATTACTCCTATTGTGACAAACATGAGATTGCTTCGCTGCGCTCGCAATGACGGTGTATTTTCTCTTTGTCGTTATTGCGAGGAACAAAGGGACGAAGCAATCTTAATTACTCCTATTGTGACAAACATGAGATTGCTTCGCTGCGCTCGCAATGACGGTGTATTTTCTCTTTGTCGTCATTGCGAGGAACAAAGTGACGAAGCAATCTAAACGTTTCTTCAAGTACACGTTAAAGATTGCCTGCCTGCAGCAGGCAGGCTTCGCTACGCTCACAATGACGTCTATAAGTATTTGGAAGTATTAGAAGCAATCCAGAACCCCATATCATAATTCATTGAAATCCGGTAAATACCGGAGCTAGAAACTACCCAATAGCCAAACCCTCCTTCAACCGACCATCAACAAAAATATCCCGGACACGCTCCGGCTTCTTCATCTGGTAAGTCTTCATGCCAAGAGCTTTAGCCGCAGCAATATTATCCTCATTATCATCAATAAACAAGGTTTCCCCGGCATCCAATTCATGTTGATTCATCACAAATTCGTAGACCTCAGGATTGGGTTTGCTCAAATGCAGATCGAAGGAGAAATAAGCCTTATGGAAAAGGTTATCGAATTCCTGGTAACCAAAACGCAACTGCAGATCCCTCAAATACAAATCATAATGAATCTCATTGGAATTGCTTAACAGAAAAATCTGGTAATTGTTCTTCACTGCTTCTATCACTTCAATACGTTCCCTGGGAATATCATACAATAAAGCATTCCAAGCTTCATCTATTTGCTGATCCGTTACATCAAGATTCAAAAACTCACGGATTTTGCTTCTGAAAATTTCTGGTGTATAAATGCCCCTCTCAAATTTAGCGATGATATCCAGCAACGAAGTATCGCTCATTAAGCGTTCCATATCCTTAAAACCAAGCTTAACGAACTCATTCAAAGTAAGCTGCGGATCGATGTCCAGAACTACGCCTCCAAAGTCGAATATTATATTTTTTACTGCCATAGTGGTGTCAATTTTTTGCCTGATAAAGATAGCCATATTTTCAACTTTCGAAAGAAACTGACAAGATTATGCATTTGGCAAAAAAAACAAATCCCATTTCTTGCATCCTTACCTGAATATGAGTAACTTGCATATCCCTTACCTAAAACCCAACAAAATGAAACAACAAATCCTACCTATCGTCACGCTCTTTACCTTGCTCTGTGTCTTCAGCAGTTGCTCCAAAGAAACCATCACCTACAATTACGATGAAACCTCACAATTCGAACTCGACAAAAGCCTTGTCCAGATTAACACAACCAATGTAGCCACTGGCATGGAGGCCATATTTACCTCTTCCATTACAGATAGCACTGAAAGAGCTCATTTTTGTCAAGAGTTTGTGAATGCCGCCCGTTTTTATGAGGATGCCTCAGGTTACTTCTTCATAGAAACCCTTAAGGATGCATGGGTAGTGGCCCATGTTAACCCCGACCTTATTGGAACAAGCCGCATCGATGTAAAGGATATGTATGGTAAGTACTTCATCCAGGACCTGGTCAACACAGCACAATATATTGGTTATGGCTTGGTGGAATACTACCGACTCAACCCTTCTTCACAGGAGGTGGAACGTAAATTCAGTTTCGTCACCCGACTGCCCACTCCTGAGTGGTTCATCGGGACTGGCTTTTATGGTGATCCACCAAACAAATACTATACCTATCAAATGGCTTCTGAGATCATTGTCAAGGAGGCCAACAGAACCTTGTCCAATGGCTTTTCAGGACTTTTTGAAAACCGCTATACCGATGCAGACCAACAAAAGTCCTTTTGCCAGGACTTCATTCAACACATCCGTTTTTTCGATGACCAGTCGGGTTATTTCTTTATCCTCGATTACGACTGTATTGTTGTTGCCCATGGAGCCAATCCTGACCTCATAGGACAGGATATGTCAGACTATCAGGATGAAAACGGGGATTTTCCTATGCTGTACATGGTTTCCACAGCCAAAAATAACGGAGAAGGCTATATACCCTATGTGTATACCAATCCGGTTAATGGGGAAGTAGAAGGAAAAACTGCCCATATAATAAACATACCAGGTACCGAATATGTCCTGGGATCCGGTTTCTACAACAAATAATTTCTACAAGGCTGCAAACATCTTATAAACCTGAGAAATCATGAACAAACAACTGCAATCCTTAGTAATTTCCATAGGAATATGCATGCTACTATGTAGTGGCTGCTCAAAAACCGAGCACATATATAATTACGACAAGATCTCCGACTACAACCTTAAAAAAACACTGGTGGAACGCAACACTACCAATGTGGCTACTGGATTTGAGACTTTATTCAAAGAAACCCTTACCGATAGTGCCGAACAGGCAGAGCTCTGCCAGGCATTTATCAGTCCCATTCGTTACCTGGAAGATGGGTCCGGCTACTTCTTTGTGGAAAGTCATGAAGCCTGGATGGTAGCCCATGCCACCAAACCTGAACTGATAGGTACCCATCGCATGGAAGTACAGGACATCTTTGGCAAATATTATGTGAAAGATATGGTCTCCACAGTAAAATATATTGGCTATGGCTTTGTGGACTATTATTTCAATAACCCTGCCACCCAGCAAGTCCAAAAAAAACTGGCCTTCGTAAAAAGCATTCCCTCGGCTGAGTTCTTCATCGGGTCTGGTTTTTACGACTACGATGTTAACAGACTGTATGAAGCTTACGAAGCTGACCTGCTTCAGGTGGAAAGCCTAACCAATACCATGGCTACTGGTATCAGTGGTGTTTTCGAAAATTTCTTGCCAGACAGTTCTGAACGGGTTGATTTCTGCAGAAAAATGATTGATAACATTCGTTTTTTTGACAACCAGTCAGGCTACTTTTTCATCTATGATTCCCGCTGTCACAATGTGGCCCATGGTATTCAAAAGAATCTTCAGGGAGAAAACCTGTACGACTATCAGGACAGCCAGGGTAATTATGTAATCCGAGAGCTTTTGAAGGTGGTAGAAACCAATGGAAGTGGTTATTATACTTACTACTGGAACAATCCGGTAACTTCCCAGGAAGAGCCAAAACAAGCCTATGTGACTGGTATAGAAGGAAGTGATTATTTTATTGGTAGTGGTATTTACCTTCAGGAATAAGGGAATAGCGGTTTTGATGAGGCTATTTTCAGATAAAAATCATTGCTTATTATATCAGATTGTGTAATTTTGCAAACCTTTTGGAACCAATATCCAAAACCGGACCTATAGCTCTCCCGATAGCAATCGGGATGCTTAGAGTCCCAGAAGCCAATCGGACCTATAGCTCAGTTGGTTAGAGTCCCTGACTCATAATCAGGTTGTCCCAGGTTCAAGTCCTGGTGGGTCCACCAACCAAAGCCATTATCTCATAACTGAGGTAATGGCTTTTTATTTGGAACTGATTATGAAACCACGTTGTTACATTATTTACAGTGAGTCGCTTGATCGTTTTTATATTGGAGCATGCCGTGACAATTTGAAGGATCGGATTCAAAAGCACAATAATCAAGCATATGGAGCACACAGATTCACAGCTGCCTCATCAGACTGGGCTCTTTTTTGATTTCGTAATTTAATAACTGTTGATATACAGAGCTTTATAAAATCAACCAAGTCCTTGTGGGCGCACAAGAACAGTGTGAGTGCGCGTATAGCAGATAGACCTATGCATACTCCTTACCTTTTTCCTGACCCATCAATTGATTGGATGCAAAGTTTACAAGAACCGAAGGACTAATCAAACCAACATCACTTATTTAAACACCGTCTAATTTATTGATTTATATTATGGTTGCGATGGGCAGACACAATATTTCTGCCGATATTCGTCATTCCTAAAAGACTAACATATGAAACGGAAAACCATTTACAGGATACTCATAGTTCTTGTGATTGTCATTGTCGCAGGCGGAATATATGTATATGATACTTTTCAGGCCATGGGCCTGCAAGCCGTGTATGTTGACGAAACAATTGAAGCAGTTGTACCGGAAACAGGAACCGGCTTACGCGCACTGGCACATGGAACTTCTGACTGGCTCAACTGGCGCGGTCCGGATTTTTCTGGAAAGAGCAGCATGACCGGACTTAAGACTGACTGGAGCAATGGCTTGACAAAACTATGGGAAGTGGATTATCTCTGCGATGGCAGAGAATCCATGACCTGGGCTGCCCCTGTGGTGAAAGGCAATCACCTGGTCATACCTGGAAGGAATGCCAGCCATGATCAGTTGTTCTGCCTGGATGCTGTTTCAGGGGAGCTGTTGTGGAAGGCTGAAATAGCCTGTGAACCTGGTGATTCGTGGGGAACAGGAGCTCGTGCCACTCCAATGATTAAAGATAGCCTGGTATACTCTTTCGGTCGTTCGGGTATCCTGGCTTGTTGGATGCTGGAGAATGGAAATCTGGTGTGGAAGAAAGATGTGATGGAGGAAGGTGGAAAAACACCCGAATGGGGCCATACTTCATCTCCACTTGTACTGGGTAATAAAGTTATTGTGCAATGCGGTGGTGAAGCACGACTCATTGCTTATGATCGGTTGACAGGAGATGTACTATGGAAAACACCTGGTGGGGAAGCGGGCTACGCCGCCACAATACCTACAGAACTGGATGGAGAAATGATTCTCCTGAATTTCCACGGTACAGGTCTTGCGGCTGTCCGCTACGATGACGGTACAGAGCTTTGGTCGTCACCATGGGAGACAAACTATTTTGTCAACTGCAACACACCCATTGTACGAAATGACACTGTATTCATCACATCCGGGTACGGCATGGGAGGCCAGGTGTTGAAGATCAGCCTTTCGGGATATGAAGTAATCTGGGAAAACAAGGTGATCGCATCTCATCTGTCGGACCAGATCTTACTGGGCAAATACCTTTTCGGATATACCAAGAATGCAGGGAACCGTGGACCTTTTGCCTGTGTCGATTTCGCATCCGGGGAAGAAATCTGGAGTACTAAAGATATTGGAGGAGGATCCATCGTTTGGGTGGAGGACCACCTCATTGCCCTGGGTGTGAACGGAGACCTTTACCTGATCAGGCCAGATGAAAAAGAATTTATCCTCAAAGGAACACTGGAAGATGCCATTCCGGAGGCTTCCAAGTCGGTTTGGACACCGCCTGTGGTTGCCAATGGGAAATTATACCTTAGGTATTTGCACAAGCTTGTATGCTATGATATCTCTGGCTAGGCCTTAGGACAAGATTGGCCATTCTTACAACTAGCCCATCTGGTAGTTTACTGACACACCCATCAAAGTGAATCTTAAAGTCTATTTTACCAAGCTGTTTTTGTAGCAACTGATTTCCAGTTAGGTAGATAATACGGATAGTCTTGTTGGGGTCTATTGAAGAAACGCAAATAACATAATGGTTGTGAAGGTTTCATGTGTATCGGATATGATGCGTTATCAAATGCTCAAAACCTGGAAATTTTGTCATGTTCACAGAAATCAAATATTGGGAGCCAGACCATGCCAGAGGAAATCACCTTAATTTCAACCCCTGAAGTCAACATCTTATGATAGACTTATTCTATATACCAAAAATAGTTGCAATCAAATATGAAACCAGGATACCACTTAGCAAATTATAAATAAACCTCAAAATGGCTTTATATGGGTTTGATTTTAATTCCGGACGTGATATAAACCTCATATTTCTACTTAGTCTAACTTTTATACTCTTTCTATATATAAATATTACCCAAATGGCTGTGAAAATAATAATGAATAGAATTTTTTCAAGTGACATTTATCGTTCGTTTAATTACTATTAGGATAACAAGATTTATGACAACACGAATTCAAACCCTTTCCCATGTATTCGGACCAGTTTTTTTATGAAGTATTCCATCTATCCTGGCATGATCACCAATATTTGAGCTTCCTCTCCCGGTAGATCCAAACTCTAAGATTAAATAGGCAATAAAGATTATTACTGCAAACCCTCCTGTAAATGCACCAAAAAGAAATACTATGACGCTTGATAAAGTTATAATCACAGTGTAAATTATGGCAAAAAGAATGCTAAACCTGAAAAAACTAATTGCCGATGATAAAAATAAGATTAGTACACTAGCCATGGTGCAGGACCACATCATCCACCCCCAATAATTTGGGTATGAACCATAAAACTGCCACCCATCCATAAAATACCATTGAGCTTCTTTTGGCGAAAACAATGAAACCGATCCAAGTATAAAACCAAATATTAAGGGAACTAATATAA
The DNA here is from genome assembly GCA_016845175.1 of Bacteroidota bacterium. Lineage (GTDB taxonomy): Bacteria > Bacteroidota > Bacteroidia > Bacteroidales > F082 > JAERTD01. Next base: position 131,972 of record JAERTD010000035.1, read on the forward strand.
ACCATGGGTATTTAACAGGTTTACTTGTACTCCCAGATATTCTTACAAACCAGGAATCAAATCTTCTATAATGCTTAATGTATAAGAATATGATATAGAATATCAATGCCATGATTAAAAATATTGCCCATGTGGGTAAATAATCATTGGCGTTTATACGATGATTAATATCCTGCTTTCTCATACCCGATCTAACTTCTTCATAAATCGTAGAATGTGTTAGGGACTGATCAAAACTTACCAATTCAGATTTTACGTATGCGGTATCAGAAGAGGATGTAATAACCCTGAAATATGAGGGAAATTGGCTATTTATTTCAAACAGGAATAGCTTTTCTTTATTCAGATAAGAAACACCTTTACTATCTACCCTGCTGCCTAACTGAGCAGGATCTTTATATAAATAAACATGCTTATAAAGAACCGCCAGAGAATCACCTGGAGTCTGAGAGTTTAACACCATCCCTATCAGCAGGAATGAAATAATAAGGGTTGCTTTTTTCATCACTTTGGGTATTTAAAAGGTCATGTTGATGTACTTAGCAGGTGAGTCTAAGATACGAAATTTTGGAATGTATTATCCTTGACTTTTATGCATATCAGACTTTGATGGAATCTTAGCATCACTCAGCTCATGGTTATACTATTGGTCATTCTTTGAATGCAATTTTTATAACCATTGATTATCATTTAGGTAAGATATAGTGATGAATCCACTGGGACACATAAGAAAACCCCACCACTTTTGGATGTGAGGTTTTGTGTATTTTCTAGGAAGATAGATGGTTCGAATCCCAATTTAGTTTTTAGCATGCTCAATATATTCACTAGGACTCAGACCGGTTTTCTTTTTAAACAAACGGGAAAAGTATTGTGGATATTCAAACCCTAAGGTATAGGCTGTTTCAGAAATCGAGGCATGGGGTGCCAATAAAAGGTTTTTGGCTTCTTCAATCAGGTAAAGATTTATTTGATCAATAGCCGTTTTTCCAGTCTCGGTTTTTATGGTATCGCTCATATAGCGGTGACTGACACCCAACTGATTGGCCAGCCATTCCAAAGAAGGAATGCCTTTTTCTTCAAGTTTGTTGCCTTCAAAATAAGCATCAAGAGTATTCCGGAAGCGTGTGTATAAGGCCTTGTTTATTTCTTCGCGGTGCAGAAATTGACGTTTATAAAAACGGTCGGCATATTTCAATAGTGTTTCCAGCTGAGAAATGATGATTTCTTTGCTAAACTCATCCTGATTATTCTTGTACTCAGTTTCAATATTCCGGAGAATAGATTTTATGGTTTGTTCTTCCTTAGGTGAAAGATGCAAAGCCTCATTGACGTGATAATTGAAGAAATTGTAGTTTTTGATTTTTTTCCGGATTTCCAGGTTTCTGATAAAATCCTCGTGGAAAAGGACATACCAGGACTCAGAACTAACCACCACATCCTTTGCCACTATGGTCTGATCAGGAGCTGAAAACATCATGGTACCAGTACTTCCGTCATACCTGGTGCGACCATAAAGAAATTCACCAGAAACAATATTTTTAAGGCTGATCACATAAAATTGATTCGAATAGCTTACTTCCTCCCCGCTGGGACTACACATAATTACTTCATTGGGGCTAAGCTTTTTGGACCCTATGCAAAAAAGAGGGTTTTCTGGTTCAGGAAGATCCTGAGACCGATTAAATTCTGCTATATGTTTAAAGTGTATATGATTCATTCGTCTTCATTATATAGTAAATGACCGTAAACTTGATAAGCCAAACAAAAAGGTATTATGTTTTAGCCTGTTTGTCTACCTGTACCAACTGTTCTTTATAGATATCAAGCCTGCCTTTGGCTGTACCGTCTATCAACAAAATAACCACGAGTATGGCAATAGCAGTAATCATACTTGCACGCCAGATGGGCCTGTCAATAAAAATGATGAGTAAGGCGCATACAGCAATTAGTATAGGAATAGCTTTAAATACGATGGTTCTGTATTCGTTTAAGGCTTTTTCTGCGCGAGCAATTTCTGAGGCAATAAATACTGATGCATCAGCATGGTAGGCCGTTTCAAAGCTGCTAATTCTTGAAATGTTAGTAAAAAACAATCCAAGCCCTATAGTTAAAAGCAAAGCACCAGCTATCAACATAGGGATGATATAGGCTTTAGCCATATCTGTTTTTCCCAATTGCCAGAATCCTATACCTGCCAATACAAATACCAGCCCGAAGATGATAAAAAATGAGGTCGAAAACACTTCCGCTTTTGCCCAGTCAGTTGCTGCTTTTAATATTTCCATGATTCCAAATTTATAAATTCCAACTAATTCCAGTGGTCTTTTCAGATAAATCCCACAGCCTTTTTGCTACAGCTTTATCCTTGGCATGAGGCTCCAGATGATGCGCTCCAACCGGGCCAACCCAATTGCTACGTCCTGTAGGTCCGTAAAAAGCTGTCTGGTCTAAAATCTCCTCCGTAGCACACATCAATTCAGGATAGGCGCCATTTTCAGCAGGTTGCGTTAATGGTGACAATTTCATCATACCAAAGATAAGCTTCATCATAAAACTCCCACTTGTTGATATGAGAGATGTTCTGGAAGAACCAGGATGGCAGGCATAAGCTTTAACATTTGTTTTACCCGCTTTTGCTAATCTGTCCTGTAACTCATAGATGGTCATGATCTGGGCCAGTTTACTTTGACTGTAAGCGTCATTAGCAGTGTAATCCTTTTCCCAGTTCAGGTCATCAAATTTGATGGTTTTGAGTCCCATGTTATAACCCATACTACCTACCGTCACCATGCGCCCTTTGGATTTATCAATCATTGGGAAAAGCAATGCCTGTAGAGTAAAATGTCCAAAATAATTCACACCCATTTGGCTTTCCCAACCTTCTTTGGTTATGGCACGTTTTGGCACCTGTGCGATGGCAGCGTTACACATCAGTGCATCGATACGGTCTACCTTTAAAAGAACTTCTGCTGCTGCTTTTTTCACAGAAGCTTGCTCACCCAGATCCATTTGTACGTAAGACACATCGATAGCATTCCCGAGCTTTTGTTTCAATACCGAAAGGGTATCTTCTGATTTTTTTGAGTTTCGGTTAAGCATCACCACTTTTGCTCCCTTGGACAGCAATATTCGTGCTGCCTCAAAACCAGTCCCGCTGGTAGTTCCGGTGATGACAAATGTTTTACCTTTCTGAGATTTCATTAAGTCCGGTGTCCATCCCTTTTTTCCAAATTGATTGTTAGTACTCATAACTATATCTTTTAGTGTTATTTATTTTGAAACTTCATGATGCAAATAAACAACAGGAACAGTGCATATGACTTAAACATTATTGTAGATGATGTATACATTTTGGTAAAATGCTAATATTAAATAAGCTAATGAAGTATATGTGAATTTTTTTGTGGGATTTCGTTGCTGTACTCATACCAACTTAAACCAGCATGAGGGAAACAAATTACCTTCTTATCAAGCCAGCATTACCTGTCTTGAACTAGTTTAATTGGCATAAAAACTTTTTGGGAGTTCAGTACCTTAGACGGTCAAATATGCTACCCTTATTTTATACTCATTTTTGATTGTATAGTAATTAGATAACCGTATCTGCATACTAGAAAAGAGTTCGATTCCTGATGTGGATACTGACCTTTCTTTCGAAATGAATTTGAATGACCCTCTTACAACTTGAAAAAACGAATCTAAAGGTCCAGAGGAAGGGTTACCGTATACATGGTTTCTCCGCAACCCTTAATAATAAAATTGATACTCATGAGGTCGTCAATATCCTCTACACTGAGGCCTTCCAGGAGTCCATCCAGTTTGATTTGTTCTTCTAAAAATGATTTATCGTGTGTATGAGTACCATTTTCATAAACCAAATCATAAAACCAATCTAAATGCATCTCATCTCTGAGTTTCCCACCATTTTTATCTACTAATTCATAATAGGCCTCATCTATTCTTTGATCATGGAAATCAAAAAAACCTTCAACCCCGTTAATAAAGGGCGTATGGGTTTGAAACCTGATGGTGAATGTTCTCATGGATACAGGATCATCATAAGTATATTCCGTATTATCTAATAATGGGAATTGATAAAAGAATTCACCTAAAAGAGGCGCATCACAAAGATCTCCTGGCTGATAAAAAAGGTCTTTGCTGGTACCTGATGGGTTATTCTCATTTCCACATATATAGCTAACCTTGATATCATAATCAACGCCGGCCCGATTTACAGTAAATGGAACTTCCCAAACTGCAATGCTTTCTCCATTATCATTGGTATGTGTACCAATATTGAGGCCTGAAACGTCAAAAGAAGCTCTATGACCATTTTTAAATCCAAAAATGGGTTGAATGGAGAATACTTCTATATGATCTACATTTTCAAGTACCTGAGCCCAAATATAACCGGCAAGCTCCAAATCGCTGGAGCTTTTCTCTTGCATAACGATATAGGGGGTCACTTCACCACAAGTTCCAACTGAAGGGCCGGGGTCTTCACTTTTAGTTCCATCACAGGAAACCATATAAGCTGTACTTAAGAAGAGCAGGAAAACAAATAGGGACTTATTCATTACAATAACTTTTTATAGATTAAATACCAGTGGACTGATTAGAGGTGATTTATGAATGGCATTTTTCAAAATGCAAAACTAAGAATAATTCTAAATAAGGAGATTCCAAGAAAACAGAACCTTAACTGCATATCATTAGTGCTTTCAAACATCGAAACACTTCTGATCTCAAAAATTGCATCCTTAGGTATTCTCCAGCTTACGCCTTGTCCTTTTCTATCTGGACTCAACTTACAAATACTACAGGCTGTGCCACACTTTATGTCTCAATCTATCACATGAGACCACAAGAAGTCGCTATTATGAATTCTATGATTCCTGATGTCACAAATAATAATTTAATTTGCGGGATAACTCAATAAATCAATAAGAATTTTTTTGCTAACACATTCGAATATGAGACTAAACTACCTGATCAGTTGGCTTCTTTTAAGCCTGATACTTGCACCATCCTCTGCAAGTTCCCAAAGCAACAGATTAAACACATTACCCACAGAAACCGAAACCATTCTAGAACACCGCAATAATAATAAGACGAATTCCTCAAGGGGTGTGGACAACTCTATTTGGTTACACTATGATGACATTGAGAATTACGATGCCTGGGGATTCCTGATTGACGGTGAAATTTATGATGTGGTTTCCAAATGGGATCCCAGCGATTTAACTACTTATAATGGTTGGGAAATTACCAAAATCAAATTCATTGTGGTTACCTCTGACCCGATATTTAAAGTGAAGGTATTTGAAGGACCAAACGCTACTGAAATTTACAGCCAGGACGTGAATACCATAAATGTGAATACCTGGACTGAAGTTGTTCTTGACACACCAGTGCCCATTGATATAACCAAAGAATTATGGGCCGGATACTGGGTGGATTATTCCGCCTCTGAACTGGGTGGATTCGTAACAGCAACCGATGATGGCCCTCCTGTTGATGAATATGGCAATCTTTACAGACTCGATGGAACCTGGTACCACGACTATAACAACCACAACCTACGCGTGTTTATTGAATATACCTTTATCGCAAATTTTGAGGCCGACAATAGTACAGTTTGCACGGGAGGTACCGTAAATTTCACCTCCCTAAACCCCAATGCAACCTCTTGGGAATGGACATTTGAAGGCGGAACCCCATCGACATCAACAGATGAAAATCCATCAGTAGTCTACAATACCTTAGGAAACTATGATGTGAGCCTCATCATATCTGATGGAACCAATTTTGATACGGTGACCGTAGCCGATATGATTACCGTACAAGAAACACCAGCACAACCGCAGGCTCCCACAGGATCAATAGATGTTTGTGGTGGGGAAGAACATACCTACACAACCAATAGTGTACCCATGGCTGCATCCTACGTTTGGGAAGTTACTCCCGCCGATGCCGGAATCATTAGCGGCTCAGACACTGCTGCGGTTTTTGAGTCAGCCACTGACTGGTTCGGTGCCTATACCATAAAAGTGAAAGCGTCCAATAGTTGTGGGAATAGTGCATGGTCACCCGAATTATCATGTAACCTCTATTTTACTCCGGCACCCTATAACGTATCCCAGGGTGGTGGCTATTGCGAAGGCAGCAACGGAATTGAAGTAACGCTTGACGGATCGGAAGTAGATGTTGACTATGAATTGTTTCTGGATGATGTGTCAACCGGGACCATAGTAGCAGGTACCGGAAGTGCATTAAGCTTTGGATTCCAGACCGATGAAGGTATTTACAGTGTTACTGGTTACTCCGCCATGTGTACTACTGAAATGTATGGGGGTTCCTATATCTACATGATGAACCTGCCGGCAACTGCCAACCAGCCCACAGGTCCGGATATGGTCTGTGCTGGTACCATATCTGATTACCAAACCGATGCTGTAACTGAGGCCGACACCCTGGTTTGGGTATTGGACCCGGTGGATGCAGGTAGCATTATTGGTGATGGGGAGACCATCAGTATTCAGTGGTCTTCCACATTTGACGGCATGGCTTACCTCTCAGTATTTGGATCAAATGATTGTGGTGACGGAAATCCTTCCGATGATCTTGAAATTACTGTCATAGGACAAGCAAGTCCTGAGGTGTTGGGCGATACTGTGGTTTGTGTAATTTCTCAATATGGATATTCAACAGAAGCAGGCAGCGGTAATACCTATGTATGGGAAGTTCAAGGAGGTGAAATTATCTCAGGAACAGCCACCAACGAAATTACCGTCGAATGGCATACCACCGGAACAGGTTTTGTATCAGTATTGGAAACCTCCTCACCTGAATGTGAAGGAATAACAGATACGCTTTATGTTTTTGTTGATGATTGCCCTGGTGTTTCTGAAAAGTCAGATGCTGAGCTTAGCGTGTATCCTAATCCTGCCAATGATTTCATAAGCATTGATTTAAAATCAGAGCAGCAGACATGTGAACTAAGAATCTATAACCAAAATGGCCAGCTGCTTATCAAATACTCTGGTCTGATAGGTGGTGGAGAATCCACAAAAATTAATATCGAAACGCTAACACCGGGCACCTATTTCATTAATGTCATAACACCTTCTGGCGAAGTATTGAAACAAAAGCTTGAAGTGGCAAAATAATTTTCTAAATGTTGAATTCCAAAGCGGTCAAATGAATTTGACCGCTTTTTTTGCGTCCTTCAAGGCCAAGGATCATCACATTTGAAATAAGCTGTGAAACTTTATCTTTGCTGAAACCAGAATTTACTATGAAAATATCCTACAGTATTATCATCACCCTATTCATTAGCCTATCCCTGTTTTCCTGTAAAGAAGAAGAACCGGAACAATTCGACAATATTCCTGGCGCATTGGTAGCAAGCATTGAAGGGGTGACCTATGATTTTTCAGACCACCCAAGAGCTACTATAGGTACGGCAAATGATATACCTGCTGTTTTTATTAGTGGAACTGCTCTCTCGGATTATATAAGAGAACTTAACCTAACTATTGTAAATCTTGATGGGCCCGGCACCTACCTTATTGATGGAATATCATTAAATAGTGGCTACTACCAATACTACCCTGCAGAAGGAGGAGCCGGAACTTCCTATGGTACAGGACCTTCTGCCAAAGGCGAAATAATAGTATCAAGCTATCATGATAATAAGATTACAGGCACCTTTAGGTTTGATGCGGTAAAGAATGGTGAACCAGAAACAATCATTGAGATTTCCGGAAGTTTTGATTTGAATGTTTCAGAGTAGAATCTGTTTAATAGGAAATCAATACACTTTTTGAACAACGAAACTCAATCCATTAAATACAATTTCATCGCCTGCATGCTTTCCTTTCAGAGCCTGGAAAATAGGGACCTGTGCTGAAATCGCATAAAACTCTTCGCCATCCACCTCAATTTTTCCTAGTCCAGCTGAAACAAATAGCTTCTGTCGGTTGGTAATAACCAGGGCTCCAAATTCAACGCTGTCGATCTCTTTGTCAATGGGTATCTTCTGAAGGGTATTGAACACAATCTTTGCCTTGTCAAGTTGTTTGGCATACAGTTCAATCTGACGCATGAGTTTGGTCCGAAACGCATCATACCTGTCCTTGGGCTGCCCATAATCGTTTGCCTGTTTCTGGGCTTCCTGAATCTCCTGCTCCAACTGACGAATGACTTCCTGCTGTTGTTCGATACACTTTTTCAGGAGTCTGCTTTTTATATCCATCACCGATACTTAAATTTTGACCAAAGGTAAATAAGTTTACCCTGGCATCAGAACGATTTCAACACCACTCAAGGATGGGTTTGAGAAGAAAAAAAACAAGTAATGCAAACTTGCATAGGATTATGTGCGTCGGCTATATTTTAATGATCTGTCAGAATTACTATCTTTAAACCATTGATAAATAATGGTTTTAACCCATATATTATTATGAAACCTGCTATAAAACTCTCACTTCTGTTATTTCTCTTGCTAAACTTTTTGAATACCCATGCACAATTAAAAGCTGTGCCAACCAAAAAACCAAGGGATTTTACCCAAGCCCTAGAGCTTGTACTTAAAAAGCCTGTACAAAAAACACCTGCTCCCGTACTAACAGCCGGCACCAATACAAACCAAGAATATTTCAATAGAAGTACCACTTTTATACCCATAGGCCAATCAGGTAATGCTTATGGCTTCTACGACAACCCCAGAACCTATCTTTGGGTCGACCCAAACCTCAATTCTGTGGCATTTACCCATCGGATGACCGGTGGAACCGAAGTCGAAGGCAACAGTCGTGTCGCCTATGATCTCTCAACTGATGGGGGTACCACATGGACAACCAACATTAAAGTGTATACCCCACTTGGTCCTGGCCCTCAGTACCCTCAGGCTGCTGCACGTTACCCACAGGGAGGCATCCTTAACCCTACTGGAAACACAAATCCTGCCAATGCACATTACACCTATTTCTGCTGTACGCTGGATAATTCCAATGGTAACTGGGGTGGCTATGCCTATGGTTCAAATCCTTTAACCACCACTAACCCGGCAACACCTTCACAGAATAATTTAACATCTTCCGGTAATTACTACCGGCACATCCCTGATGCCTTTACCATCACTCAGCAAGGAAAAGCATGGTATATAGATGGTAATTATTCGGGTGCGAGTTATGCCTATACAGGACAACTTACCCTTGGTGAAGGGGAGATAGTGAACGGGGCCATATCCTATACTGAAAATTTGGTGAGTTTTCTTGCTGCGTCTGATGAAATTAATGATCATAAAATAGCCTTTGGTCCTGATGGGCAAACCGGTTATATACTCATCATGTCAGATTCAGATAGTGACCCCCAACCCTACACAGGCTACCACCCGGTTCTACTGAAGACCACTGATGGGGGAACCACATGGTCAAACCCCATACATGTACAATTGGGCGGTGTTAATGGAATCCACTCCATAAAATACTATTGGTCAGATGCCGTCATTGAAAACCTGGACTTTTACAGCTCTGGTTTTGACCGTAACGAAGTTTGGTACAATATGGGGTTTAGTGCAGATATAATTGTTGATAAAAACAACAATCCTCACATAACCGGAATAATTTCCATAGCAACTGACCATGGATGGTACCCCAATGAAGGAACCATGGCAACCTGGCATGTTTTTTCAAACGATGCGGGTACTAGTTGGGATGCCACCGCATTGTATGACAACATACATCTGGAAGGGGATATTGGTGGACTTTCACAGCGTAACCGTCCATATGCCGCCTCTACATTTGATGGGGATTATATTTTCTTCAGTTGGATAGACACTGATTTGGCAGGAGCAGATGACAATAGCTCCCCCAACATTTTTGTGGTGGGTTATGACCTTGATGCTAATGTTTATACAACTGTTCAAAATGTAACAGGGAACTCTGCCTTCCAGTACGCTGCATATTATGGCTCCATGTCGCAATATGTATTTACTGAACTCAATGGAGGAACGCTTACATGCACCATTCCATTTGTAATCACCGAATATACCATCCCAGGAGATCCGACTCAGGAAATGAACTTCCATTATATCAATGGATTCACCATTGACTTTTCCAATTATACACAACTTCCTGAGGCCGATTTCTCTTCCAACATGACCAGTCCTACAATAACAGATACAGTGAATTTCACCGATCTATCCACCAATGATCCCCATACATGGCTGTGGTCATTCAACCCCAATACCATCTCCTATATGGATGGGACCAGTGCCGTAACACAGAACCCAAAAGTTAAATTTAATACACTGGGAGCCTATACCGTAACACTTATTGCAACCAATGATTTTGGTTCGGATACGATGATGAAAACAGACTATATCAACGTAATTGAACCATTGCTACCCCCTGAAACTGATTTTTCTGCCGATTTGGTTGAGCCTTCCATCGAAGACACCGTTAGTTTCACCGACCTGTCTACCCATGATCCCTATTCATGGGCATGGACTTTCGATCCAAATACAGTCTCCTATATGGATGGAACCTCTGCCGTTTCGCAGCATCCAAAAGTTATTTTTGATGTTGTGGGAACCTATACGGTAAGCCTCATAGCAACCAACGATTATGGATCGGATACCGAAATAAAGACTGATTATATCAATGCCAGCGATCCTCTGGCACCACCTGATACAGATTTCTCTGCCGATTTAACCGATCCTTCCATAGCAGATACAGTAATTTTCACCGATATTTCCACCAATGACCCCAACGCATGGTTTTGGTCGTTTAACCCGAACACCATAGCCTTTATGGATGGGAGCAGTGCCATATCACAACACCCAAAGGTCAAGTTTAATGTAGTGGGCCTTTATACAGTAAGCCTCATTGCAAGCAATGATTATGGTTCAGATACCATGGTTAAGACAGATTATATCAATGCCGGTGAAATTCTGGCCCCTCCTGTGGCTCGGTTTCTCGCCGACGTAGTGAACATTGAAAAAGAAGAAGTTGTTTGTTTCACAGATATGTCTACCAATGATCCCTATTCATGGTTATGGTCTTTCAATCCTAATACCATCTCCTATGCGGAAGGGAGTAGTGCAGTTGTGCAACACCCCATTGTGAAGTTCAATGCCGTTGGGGTTTATACAGTGACGCTTATCGCAACCAATGATTATGGATCTGACACCAAAGTGAAAATTGACTACATCACAGTAAATCAGGCAGTTTCTACTACTGAGAAAACCGAAGAAGAACTGTTAATTTACCCCATACCAACTTCAAACCACTTAAATATAAAGTTGGGTAGCACATGGACTGAACAAGAGACCTATTATCAGATAATGACTATGAAAGGAAAGGTAGTCATGAAGGGAAGCTTTCAATCAGCATTATTGGTAGTACCAACTGAAAAGCTTAGCAAAGGCATTCACCTTCTATTGTTATCAGACGGTAAGCAAAATGAAATAAGGAAATTCATCAAACGTTAATCACTAGCTATTTTGGGAAGCAGAATGCTGATCATTATTTAGGTGTTCAATGCTTGCTGTCCTTCTGGGTTGGCATACAAACTCTGATGATACATCCCTCCTTCCCTGTCCACATATGATTCGAGATAGACCACTCGTTCACTACCTTTTTCATAGATATGGAACTGATGTTCTTCACCTCCCGTATCACAATATTCACTTAAAATATTATGATAGCCCATTGCCTCCAAATCAGCTGGAGTAACTATAAAACTGCATTTTTCAAGTCCGTTCAGACTTTCATCTCTTTGTTGCCTGAATTTCTTTAATCGGCCTGAAACCTCATCGTGATTCATAACACTAAGATACGAAACTGAAACCAGCCTTTATAAAAGAAATTAAATCGATGGATTATTTTGTAACCACAAAAGGAACCTCATGAAGCACTTGCAAGCGAATGGTAGCCAGAATATAGTTTTCAATCTGGTAAAATTGTGTGGCGACCAATCCGTCAGATACACCTTTGATTTTATGATAATAGGTGCCAATTAGTTTGTCGGTTTTCTTTTGTAGCTCAATTACTTCTTTAGTCCAAGCATCCGCTTGCTCACTGGTCATTTTCATATATTGTTCACCATACTGCACCAATAGATCAAGCCTTTGTTTCCCAAGTTCTTTTCTTTCGGTTTCGTAGGCATCATATAGCTTCCAGAATGCATCTTTCTGTGCATCAGATGGCTTCACAAAATTGGCCACAATGGCTTTCTTTTCCATCCCAAAAGCAGCCTGTATTAAATCAATCTCTTCTTTATTGGATTGAGAAAAAGATGGTAAGGTCATGATGATGGCCAGGCTAAGCAATAAAAGTTGTTTCATAATATCAAGTTTAATGGAATAATAATTAATAATTATCAGGTATAGAAGTATTATACTGCAATAATCAATAAAATTACTGCTTACTTTACCATCCAAAGGTAAAACTTATTTCCTGCAGTTACCATTAGTTGTAGTTTGTAACTATAACCTCATATCATTCTCCCTGATTGAAGTTTGCAACTACAATCTAATATCATACATCTGTTTGCAGTTATAACTACAACCACATTTCAAAAACACCTGTTACTTCTTAAAAAACTTCTTAGATACCGCACCGTGATTACTATGCACTTTAACAAAGTAAACACCAGATCTCAAATGATCCACATCGACACTGACCCATTGGATTTCATTATTATCAGTGATATGGCTTTCCTGAATAAGCAGCTCACCAAAGATATTGATGACTTCAATATCACAGATTTGACCGCTGCTTTCAGGAGCCTGATATTGAATGTTTAGCTCCTCTGTAACCGGATTTGGGAATAACCTGAGTTTGGTGTTCTTGTCATCCCTATCCCCTATACCCACAGTTTTTGTAATGGAGAAAGCATCAACATTAGTGTCATAATGACCATACTGATCACCGGTAAACCTTAGCTTTATAAAACACTCATCCGCATCTATATTAGGTACCGACCATTGGTAAACCTCATCATCGGCAGCAACATCATCCAAAGTCTCCCAACTTTGACCATTATCAGATGAAAATTCAATTGCAACTTCAGGAATAAATTCACTTTCCCAACTGATCTCATACATACTGCCTCCGGCAATATTTTCACCATCTGTAGGTGCAATCAAATCCAGCTGATACACATAGAAGATATCAGCGGATTCATCGGTTACTTCAGGAAAGGCATCTTCACTAAGCTGCACCTTACACCAATCGGTTACTGCCTCAGGTATCCATTCGTAGTAATTGTTACCAACGGCAATGCTATCTTCAACCAGTATCCAATCACATTCAGCACAGGCCTTATAGGACAAACTTAAATCACCAACCATTTGGCTTTGCCAGGTTACATCCACCGGTGATCCTGCCCGAAACAAGGTCAGATAATCCGGACTCAGCAAATCCAATTCACAAAGGGTGAAAGGAGTTTCTGTTAAACTGAATACATCAGGATTGGATACATCGCTGATTTTGATCAGACAGTCCGTTGATACAATTCCAGTGGCTTCCCAGGCATAGGATCTTGGATGGGCCGACGTCGTATCAACAATATCTTCCCAGGTCTGTCCATTATCTGAAGAAAACTCGATTCTTACATCCGCTATAAACTCGCTGTCCCAGGTAATAAGATTGGTGGTGGCTCCATTCCATTTACCACCAGCAAGAGGAGCAGTTAAGGTGATATCCGGGTCTCCCACAACAACCCTTATACTGTCGATCACTACATCAACCAATGGTTTGTCGTTGCCATCGGTTTCCACCTCACTAATGGCATAAACCACTTCCATACCATCCATGATCTTCCCAAACACAGAATGCACATCATCCAGCCAGGCGGTGGGAACCACAGTAATAAAATATTGAGAACCATTGGTATTGGGACCCGAATTGGCCATAGAAAGTATACCGGGTTCATCATGACGCAGGTCAGGATGGAATTCATCATTAAAAGTATAACCAGGACCACCTGTTCCATTGCCATTGGGGCATCCGTCCTGTATCATAAAATCACTGATCACACGGTGAAATATCAGACCATCATAAAACTGGGCATTGGTCAGATCAATGAAGTTTTGAGCGGTTACAGGAACCAGATCTTCTCTTAATTGTGCCCTGAAATCCCCCATGGATGTGTACCACTGGACTACGGTTTGCCCCGAGAGTGTTACTCCCATGCTCATCAATAGTACCAGAATGAATAAACTGCTAGGTCTTCTGAAGTATTTACGTTTCATAGTGTCGGTATTAATTGTCATATAGTTCATGTTAAAACTAACAAATAAATACCAATCGCTACTCAATAGTTTTTCAGTTGAGAATACCATCCTCCAAATATGATCCGGGAGCAAAAATGAATTCACAAAAAAACCCCTGTGATTGACGGTCACAGGGGCCTGATTATTTGCTAAAAACCAATGATTACATTATATAATATTTCCAAATTTTAAACCAAAATAAATGGTGCGGGGCTGTGCAGGACCATAGAAATAGCCAGGATCGCGGTAAATACCACTGTCATGGTCATTCTGGAAACTGTTGAATAAATTTTTAACACCGCCATGCACTTCCATATTTACCTTTTTGGCCACTTTAAACTGATAAGCCACCCGGAGACCCATGTCAAAGAAAGGATTTGATTTCTCCAAGGCTTCTCCCGATATAACATCACCGTTCTCAATGGCTTCTATTTCTTGAGGGTCTGTTGTTTCAGGATCAAGTCCGAAATGTGGCACATACATACTCCCGGTATAAGTACCGGTTAGGGACAGCTGTAATCCTTTCATAGGTTTCCAGTTGGTAGTCAGGAAACCATAGTTATTGGGAGTTCTCATAAACTCTCTTGTGGTATGATCTTCTGCTTCACCCCAGGGTTGTGATGAATCAAACAAACTACGTTGCATAGTAAACCCCATGGTAACGTCAAGGGCTTTCATGGTATAAAGGCTAACTTCAAGATTCATTCCGTATACTTTAGCACCATCTTCAGCATTCACTCTGATATACTCAACATTTCCAAGGGTATCAAGTGGATTATAAATGTTGGCAAAAGGATCCTGCAACAGGGTATAAAAACCTTCTGCCAACACCTCGAAGAGGAAGTTATCCGAAGTAGTAGAATAATTGAGTGAGCTTGAAAAACTATGAGAGGTTTCCTGTTTCAGATTAGGGTCATTGGAATGGGTAATTCTTCTGGCTCCTGATGACTCAATATGAAGATCTTCGTCAAAGATTTGTGGTGCACGATATCCTTTGGCATAACTTAGTCTGAACTGCAAATCATCTGTAAGATTAAACAATAGTGTGGCCCTTGGAATAAACACATCACCCGTTAAATCATCAGCATTGCCATGGTGGCCTGAAATTGAATAATGGTCATAACGGAAACCAACAGTCAGTTTATACAATCCTGTCTTCCATTCAGATTGTATAAAAGAACCGATAGTATTAATGTTTTGGTTGGCTATTTCGGTATTCTCCTCTCCAGGTGCACCCAGTTTTGTGTCTGTTAGCCATCCGCCTGTGTATTCTGCACCCAATGTCAGGTCGGCATGTGCAAAGAACAATTTTTCAACGTCATGGGTATACTGAGCTCCCACATTTGAAGTGAAATCAGTGGTTCTACCATATCCATTGGGATCCTGCTCCGCACCATAATAGGTGTCTCTGTCAACATATTGCCCGGCGGCATATGCAGTAAATTTACTATGGTTCTTTGAAAACAGGTCATAGCTCAGGGAGCTGCCATAAATCTTGTGGTCGGCAGATTCACAAATGTCAGCTTCGTGTGGCTGTAGATTAAAATCATTGCCTCCCCTGCGTGATTCATCAATATAATAGGCATCCAACGACAACTTGGATAATTTACCAGGTTTATAAAAGGCATTAATTCCAGTGGAGAAATTGTCGAGTTTAACCAATTCAGAAAAATCATCGCCGTTAAAATCATATGGATCACGCTCCCGGTAAATTCCAAACAATGAAATACCTGTTTTGAAATTTTTTGATACTGCCGTACCATTGAAATTTATATTTCTGTCATAGGCGATATCGCCGCCATCTTTGTTACCTACACCAATAGCTGCACCATCCAATCCGATAGAAAAGGAATTGTAGGCAGGTTCTTTTGTAATTACGTTTATCGTACCGGCAATGGCGTTACCCCCATAAAGGGCAGATCCGCCACCGCGAACAACTTCTACCCTTTGAATCATATTGGAAGGAATCATTTCCAGGCCATACACACCAGCCAGACCACTGAATACCTGGCGGCTGTTTATCAGTATTTGAGAATACGGGCCTTCCAAACCGTTCATACGTACCTGTGAAAAACCACAGTTCTGACAATTGGATTCTGTTCTCACTCCTGGTGAGAAGTCCAATCCTTCCAACATATTCACACTCTGTGTAGACTCAAAAACTTTTGGACTCAACACATTAACAATTACAGAGGCCTCTTTTCTATTGACTTCATTTCGATCGGAGGTTACCACCACCTGATCCAGTAATAAGGCATCTTCTTCCACATGAAAAATAATAGTTTCGATTTCTTGTTGTGGGGAGGATATGGTTTGCTCTGCACTTACAAATCCCATACCCTGAACCTTCACAATTATTTCTCCTTCCGGCAGTTGAGACAGTACAAAATTTCCATCTTCATCAGTCACAGAACCTACAGTTGTACCTTTAACAAAAACATTGATAAATGGTACCGGTTCACCATTGGCATATACTTTTCCTCTCAGTTTAAATCCTTTATCTGAAGTTTCTCCAAAAGTAAAGAGTGATACAAGGATCATCATCAGTATTGTTACAGCTCTTAATCTCATTTCTTAGGCGGTTTTATTGTTTGTGCCATTGTTTTAAACGATGCTGCAAATATATTTTGGCTTTCAATGAGCCGAGATACCTAACTGTTGGTATTTAATCTAAGTAGTAGGTGGAACAAGTTTTACAGAGCTGTTTCTTCAACAATTACAGTCCTTCGTAAATAACTCTCCTATAAGTAGTTGTTTCAAATACAGCATATACTACAATATCAAACTATTTTTCCATGGCCCTTGGACAACGTACAACCCAAGCTGATGATCAAATCCATAATATTGAATACATTCGCAAATATTCAACAACCCCAGCCAAAAAACCATTGCTGATTTATTATGTTTTCGGATTACCTCTTTGCATTTTTCGATGATGGATTAAATCCACGAGACTTTATCCATGATTCCGGTCCTCTGTATCATGAGTTTGTATTCGATTCGTGGATTCGTGAGCCATGGAATGCCATATCTTCCCTATTTTTTCTGGTCCCTGTTTTCTTTTGGTTATGGAAACTTAGGGGTCAGTACCGGACATATCCGATGATCAGTTTGTTTTTGCCACTTTTGTTTCTCAATGGGATTGGATCTGCCACCTACAATGCCTTCCGATCTTCTGAAATCGCTCTTATACTGGATTGGCTACCTGCCTTTGTAATGAACCTGCTATTATCATGGTATCTGTGGAATAAAGTCCTTCGTAAACCCATATGGGCAGCAGCCATGGTCATGGGTTTCATTTTGTTTGCCATAGCAATTATGGGTTTGTTTGGCCAAAGCTTGGGCGATCTTGCCGCAAATATTGGATACCTGATTATTGGCACCTGCCTTCTGATTCCCTCAGGCATCTTCTTATCCAGAACAAGCTTTTACAAGTGGGAACTTTTGGTTTCAACCTTTCTCCTACTGGGCCTTGCTCTGGTATTCCGAAGCCTTGATTTTCCTACCCCTAATCCCTTCCCTGTTTTACTTCCGCAAGGCACACATTTCCTTTGGCATACTACCAGTGCACTCGCGGTATTCACCCTGGGGTTCTATTTTAAACACGTGAAAGATAGAGAAATAGCATCCTTCCAGCAAGATCAACATAATTTGTGATAAACTAGACTATCAATTGCTACTGAAGTTTGGATAACTCTCTGATAATTATTTTTTAGTAAATTTATTGGCACTTATCCTATTAAAACTACCCAAATGAAGAAGCTCAAATATGTTATATCGGTAGCGGTTTCTTTGTTAATCCTTTTAAGCTTTGTTGCATGTGAAAAGGATGATAATGAAAACCCTGATCCTACTCCCGGAAATGAAACCATCATTGATACACGGGATGGTATTGAATACAGAATTGTTAAAATTGGAAACCAATACTGGATGGCTGAAAACCTGGCCTATCTGCCCTCTGTTGCTTCCAAGATGGATCAATCACATCATGACCCATTTTATTATGTATATGGGTATGATGGTCGCGATGTTGGCTCTGCCAAGGCAACAAATATGTACACAACATACGGAGTGCTTTACAATTGGAAGGCAGCTCAGACAGCATGCCCTGCAGGCTGGCATCTTCCTTCTGATGATGAATGGAAACAAATGGAGATGGCTATTGGGATGAGCCAGGAAGAAGCGGATAAATTATCCTGGCGAAACACATCAAATGAGGCTGCAAAGTTAAAAGCGATGTCGGGCTGGCCTACACATCCGGTGAATACCAACGGTTCCGATATCTATGGTTTTACTGCTATTCCCTCGGGATACCTGACATCCTCCTTTGCTTTCGTAGGTGAAGGCCTGAATACGAATTTCTGGACTTCAACCCAGGCTACGGATGTAGACTTTGGTGGTTGGTATCGGAATATTGCACAGAGTAATTCAGGAATTAACCGGGCTACCATGTACAAGCAATTTGGATTTTCGGTACGTTGTGTCAGAAACTAATATATACCCACCAAAAGTCACCTCAATTTAAACAGGCTGTATCTGCTTTGTAAATGTGAATTTCTTCAGCAATTGAACGCATTTTAATGATGCATTTGCTACGAGTTTTACCTATTTTTGTTTGGTATCCAGGCAGAGCAATAAAAATTAAAAATCAGTATATGACCACCTCAGATGCATTATTGAAGCTTAAAGAAGGCAACCATCGTTTTGTAGCCGATACCATGGCAAATATTTCAGTGGACCAGCAAACTAAAAATGAGCTGCTTCCCGGACAATCACCATTTGCTATTATCCTTAGCTGTGCCGACAGCCGGGTGGTACCAGAACTGCTTTTCAATACAGGCATGGGGGAACTGTTTGTAGTCCGAGTGGCTGGAAATATCGCCAACACCTCCTCACTGGCCAGTATGGAATACGCGGTAGCCCATTTGAAAACTCCTCTGATTGTGGTACTTGGACACCAGTGTTGCGGCGCGGTGACAGCAGCCGTGAAGGGTGGTGATCATGGCAACAACCTGAATCACTTATTGGATCATATTTCCCCCGCCATTAAAGCCTCCTCAGATCCCGGTTCAGTGGACGAAGTCATATTGAAGAATGCTGAGATAACAGCCCAAACGGTTTATAATAATTCCGACATCATTAAGAAAGCGGTTGATGAAGGCCAGACACAAATTGTAGCTGCCTATTATAGTCTAGAAACTGGAAAGGTTGAATTCTTTTAATCAACTTTAGCACAAGTCTGGCGGGCAAATCCTTCGCCTATCTTTCCAAAAGCACAAAGTACACCATAAGTTACCCTGTCCTTTAGGGCAGGGCTTAAAATATTCCGTCATTGCGAGGACCGAAGGGACGATGCAATCTATATTCAACTCTATTTAGATCTATTTGAGATTGCTTCGCCTCGCTCGCAATGACGATGTATTTATTCTCTGGTGCAAGAATCCTTCGCTTGCCCATACCATCCTAAACCGAATATCAATTACCCTGTCCTTTAGGGCAGGGAAGAGAACAATCCATTCAATTTCACCGTCCTTTAGGGCAGGGCTTAAAATATTCCGTCATTGAGAGGACCGAAGGGACGAAGCAATCTATGTTCAACTCTATTTAGATCTGTTTGAGATTGCTTCGCCTCGCTCGCAACGACGAAGTGTTTATTCTCTGGCGCGCGAATCCTTCGCCTGCTGATACAACCATAAATCACATGTAAGTTACCCTATCCTTTAGGGCAGGGAAGAGAACAATCCATTCAATTACCCCGTCCTTCGGGACGGGGAAAACCTCCCGCTATTGACCTCCATACACAGGAACCATCCTGGCACTCAAATCAGGAGTGGGCATTTCCGCATCCAGAGGATACATGGGCCTAATAATTCTTTTATACTCCAATCGGTTCAAATCCTGATCAACGCCACCTGGTGTCAGGGCCATAATCCAGCCCTCACGAATATTGTATAATTCGGGAACCAGGTAACCAATTTTCACCACCAGAATATCAGTTTGTTGAGGGTCGAGACCCAAATCGGTAAAATCCTTTAAGTAATGGTAGGGTTTCCTCTTTTTGGTGACAATAACATCCACACTGCCAATCCTGACCACAACTTCAGTTTCAGCATGCCTGTCTCCGTGTTTAATGGACTTTATGGTTCCTTCTAACAATATCGGAGGTGCATAGCGATCATCCACCTTGGCACCAACCAAGCCTTTTACTTTGGCTCCCACTCCTGCTTCAATGGCAGCTTCAACCAATTCAGGGCCGGGAATGGAAGCATAGATCAGAGTGGGTCCATCCTTATGTTGAAAAGCATCTTCTTTCAGTATTTCAGCCAAAGTCCAGGTCACATCTCCAGCTCCGCCTGCTGTTGGGTTATCGCCCATATCACTTATGATAAATGGTTTCCCTTTGCTGGCAATGGCAAGGTCGAGACAATGATCCAAAGGAGCTACTTCAGCTACAAATTCAAACTCATGCCGTACATCCCAAAAAGCCTGAGCCAGTTCTTCTGCAGCTGAGACAACCTCATTTTCATTATCCCCGGTCACCATAACCACCGCATGATTGCGAGGCTCATCTGCCCAGGCATAACCTACCCAAATACCTGCATCAAGAATACCTTCTGCTTTAGTAACTGGTTCTACTTTTGCATACAAGCCTTTTCCAGGTTCAATACGGGTACTGGTTTTCTCTCCTGGTAAAAGAATCGGTACAGGAATCCAGGCTTTAAAAGCCGGTTTACCCTTGCCATTCTCAAGACGCTCCAAAAGATTATCCACAGCGCGTTGCCGGGATTCCCATGCATCCTCGTGTGGTGCCAGTCGGAAACAGGTCATCAGGTCGGTGTGTTCAGCCAATCGCATGGAAACATTGCCATGCAAATCCATACAGGTAGAGATCAGGGTATGCGCACCTATCACTTCTCTTATCCTCATGATAAAATCGCCTTCAGGATCATCAAGGCCTTCCACACTCATGGCACCGTGGATATCAAGAAATAAACCATCATAGGGAAGATTTTCTTTCAGTAAGGTGAGGGTTTTAGAAACCAATGATTCGTAGGCATCACGGGTAACGATGCCACCCGGGAGGGCATGGCCTTTTAGGGCCGGAAACCAATCCGCCTGTTTGAAATAAGTGGAGTCTTTAAAAAACGGATATATGGAAAAAACCTCTGCGCCGCTTTTGGCATGAAAGGCCTGTTCATTTGTTGTGGCAGGTGAAAACGTACTTGATTCTATGGCTAGTCCTGCAATGGCTATCCTTGGTAATTGCTTAGTGTTGTTTGGATCTTTGACAAAGGACCCACAACTATTAAAAACACCGATTGTGATAAAAATCAGAAGCAAAGATTTAATCTTCATTATTATAATTTTTGGGGTAGCATGATCTTTAAAAACGAAAGTAAACAATTTCTCCCTTGAGGGATGAACCAGTTCATTTCACATCATAGAATGTCACTCTTCAAATCGTTAGGCTTTTCAAAGAAGTGGTTTTTCTTTCATAGCTTTATTATGGCAGCTTTGAGAATAATTCCCCATTGTTTCTGATTTACAGGGATTAGCGGCGACAACAGCCTTGACAGCAGACGCCATATGTGGTATATTTAGCTGAACAAAATAATTCTGCCATGAAGTATAAAGTACATAGAATTGATGTTAAAAGCAGCAATATGCAGGAAAAACTCGAGTCGTTTTTAAACAAACTCGATGGTGATGTGATATCTGTTATTCCCAATATCAGCCCTACTTTTCAGTTGATGGGAGCCACAGCTAAAATCACCTATATTTTAGTTGTTGAAAAAAGAAAGTTTTTGGGATAAAAGCTTCAACGTAAGAATCATTTAAATTTCAAAAGGATGAACAATGCCATTACAGTCTCAGTCATGCTAATTTTCCTTTGGATACCATGCAAGTCACAAGACTCCATTTATGTAGTCCATAAGCTGGTGGGAGATACCATCGACAAAACCGAAAAATTGACTTATCACCTCTTTCCGGAGCTTAAGGATTCACTCTTCGACTATTGCTATATAGTTAAAAAGAATGGAGGATATGCTTTGCAAATAAGGTATCAAAATGATTCGAATCTGGTCAGGAAGCTTGATACAAACAGCTTCCATGAATATTGGTCCAATATCTCCAAAATCAGTGAATATCACCTTTATCAAGCCGGCAAAGATTCACTTATGACCATTGAAAAAAAGTTAAGCTTACATGACTTACGAAGTATTGATGCATCACCGTCCCCTGTTATAAGCCTTATAAATCCATCAATGAAAAAAGATATATACAACGACAGTAAAGCGCGGGCCAGACTTGCAAATGACCTTCAGAGAATAAAGCAGAAAGAGCACGGAACTAATATATCGAATATGTATATCATTTTATATGATCCGAGATATAACAGAAAATAACAACCCTTGGCGTATGAATTCTTCTCGTGCCTGAGCTTACTCTTCTAATCATTCCACCCCGTAGAAATACTTCCATCGATAATACCGGAACTGATATGCTGAATTTCCAGTTTTATGCTATCGGCGATAAGTTGTTCATAATCATGAAAAGGAGCAACGGACACGCCATTGTTTTCCATCTTAGCGTAGTAGACTTTCCCACCCGGAAAATCATCAATCATAAACAGATAGATGACATTGTATATGGCAATATCCAGGCGTTTCATGGCCGATGACAACAAGGTTTCTGAAACCTCCGGGAAAGAGTAGTATTGATCCACATCAACTCCAATGGCTTGTTTTTGTCTTTCTTTGGCTTCAAGCAAGGCACCCAAACCCGTTTCACTTCCCACGCCAAAAATGACATCTGTCCCTTCATCGATCAAACTATCAGCCAGTTTTTTTCCCAATTCCCTGTCGAAGAATGTTGATGCATATACCCCCATGGTATCCACTAATCTGTCATATTTCGTATTGTAATAATGTGCACCTGAATAATAGGGCTCTACAAATTGACGGATCTGAGGTATTCTCATGGCTCCCACAGAGCCTATGGCTGGTTCAGTACTGTGTGAATCAGCCCACCAGGCCGAAAGAAAGCCCAGGGGAAATGCAGCTTCATCCACATCAAATAAAACGCTGACCACATTGTCTTTGGTGACTGACAGTTCGGTATCCACCAAAACGAAATCTATGTGGGGATATGATGAAGCTGCTTCAACTACTGCATCATTCCACATAAATCCTATGGCGATGATCAGGTCATGACCCTCATCCACATAAGCGTTGATTCTCTGGAGATAATTTGTGGTGCTCGTATCAATATCATAGGCCACCGAGATATTAAACTCATCGTGTGCCTTTTCCAGTACTTCCTTACAGGATTGCAAAAAGGCCATATCATCGAATGTAGTACCACTGGCGAGCATAACCACCTTATAGATGGTTTCAACGTCACCGTCATTTGATTTTTCACAGGCGGGTGTTAACAGCATAACCCACAGAACAATAAAGAGTATAAACCTGTATCTTGTATGCATAACTAGAATTAAGTAACATTAGTCTTACGAAAATAACACAAATTCATCCTTTGTGTCCCATCCTGGCGTGCGAATCTTTCACCTGCTTATACAATCCTAAACCGAATATATGCTACCCTGTCCTTTAGGGCAGGGACAAGGAAAGTCTTTCTCAAAACCTCAGTTACCTCATCCTTCAGGACGGGGACTGTAACATTCTGAAACAGCCATTTAAACCAAGACTACAAGCTAAGAACCATGGCACCAAGTTCTTCATTACTGGGATTCAATTCCTTGGAAGTAAAACTACCATGTTCAACATCTATTCTGTTGAAAACAGACAAATACAATTTAAAGATCAGTTGCAAACTCATGAGGTATCTTCCGTTGACCTGAGTCTCAATGCTCCTCAACTGCTCCAGAGTTTTTTGCTTATACACCTCAGCCTGATCCACATAAAACCCGACCAGCTTACGGAAACTATCAGGAATTTCACCTCCATTGGCTATGTCCTTCAATGTATCAAGGCTAATACCGTACTTCTCCATAATATCCCTGGAAAAATAATTCAGGTTCTCCAATTGATCTTTTTGGAAGTCTCTGATAATATGAACCAGATAACTAAAGATCGCACAAGGTCTGGCCACTTCGAGAATATCCATTTGAGGTAAGTTGAAAGCTCCACCTTCTTTTTTCAGGCAGCACAAATGCACAAATATGGCGGCCGGTGCCACAGAAGCACCTTCAGCATATTCAATAAATGATTGAAAAGTAGGAAAACTGCTGTTGGAAATATCGTACTGCATGGCTACAGTAAAATTGTGAAAATATAAGAGGGGAATCTTATAAGTCTTTATGGTTTCAAGCAATTCCAACAGCTCAGGGTCATCACTGGGTGCACCATCCAGACAATCGATCCATTTCCTCACCTTTTCCGTCATGAGTTGCTGCTCCATACAGCTAATCGTCTCATTTCTGGATTTTCGGTCATCCACCATATCATCAATCTTCCTCATAAACCGATAGCAAACTTTAGCAGCATGGTATCGGTCTTTTTCCCAGAAGCTGGCAGCAATGAGGATATTGGGATGTTTATCGATGGCATTGATATCAATCCCGTTGATGATATGACTTGTTTTAGTTGGTTCCATAGCCCTTTAATATCTTCTCTGTGGTCAATTTGGCTGAAATTAAAGCCATTGGAGCACCATTTCCTGGGTGTGTACTGCCTCCAACAAAGAACAGATTCTTATACTTTTTGTGTTGGTTATGTGGACGCATATAACCCATTTGAAGCAAATTATGACTTAAGCTACCAAAGGTGGCACCATGATACAAATTAAAGTTATCCTTCCAGCTTTCCTGGCTGAATATTTTTTCGAATTTGATATGAGACTCAAAATCTGCAATGCCCTCCTGTTCCAAACGTTTGAATATGGCAGTGCGTAATTGTGTTGCCAACTCATCCATATTATATACCTGCTTTTCAAGGTTGGCTACCGGAACAATAATGGATACCGAATCCTCCCCCTTTGGAGCCACTGTCGGGTCAGTCTTCCCCGGCGCATGCAGATAAAAACTAAAATCATCGGGCATATCCCCACCTTCAAAAATGGCCATAAGACCTTTCTTTAAGTTCTTTGCCACAAATACATTATGCTGCTCCAAACCTTCAAAAGTACAATCTGTACCCCAATGAAATAAGATAGCAGAACAGGCATACTTCATATTTTTCATCTTCTTCTTCATCCGTTTCTCAGGTAAGAGTTCTGAATAGGCGTAGGGAAGATCAGCATTATTAACCACTATATCAGCAGAAATGCTTTCTCCTTTTTCAGTGGTAACGCCTAGTACGCGTCTTCCTTCTGTTTGTATTTCCTTAACAGCGCATCCATAACTAATACTCACACCATGTTCTTGGGCAATATCCAGTAAATTCTTGGTTACCTGACCCATGCCGCCCTTTGGATACCAAACCCCTTCTGTCAGTTCGAGGAAAGGTAACATCGAAAACACTGCAGAAGCTTTATAGGGGTCCTGTCCCACATAAATATTCTGAAAGGTAAAAGCCGCCCTGAGGTCAGGGTTTTTAAAATACTTCCCCGTATACCGATAATGGTTGTGTAAGGCCTTCACCTGGTGCAATACAAAGAGGTTCTTTAGATTGAAAAATTGCAAAAAATGGCTGAAATTTCGATCTATTATATGCTTCATTCCCAGCTTATAGGCTTTCATTCCCACATTCATATACCTGACAAAACGGTTGAAGCTACCCTTTTCAAAGGCTTCCAGCTGAGTTCTCATCCTGGCCAGATCTGAAGTAAACCGCAAGTCCTTGCCATTTTGGAAAAATATCCTGTAAATGGGATCCATTCTAAACAATTCCAACTCCTCACCCAACTTTTTTCCGATATTGTTATAGGTAGTTTCGTAAACCTCCCGCATCATCAACAAAGTGGCTCCGGTGTCGAATCGGTGTCCCTGATGTGTCATGACACCACAGCGTCCTCCAGCAAATGAATTCTTCTCTAAAATCTTAACTGAAAATCCCTTTTGGGCAAGATTAATGGCTGTGGTAATGCCCCCTATACCTGCACCGATAATAACGACTTGCTTTCCCATGTTTATCCCTGACTTTTTCTATCTAACAAAGACAAACCAAAGATACAAGAGTTGCAACAATTTTCACTAACCCAAGCCTTGAACTTTCGCATCTTGGATATTATAATTTAGTGAGCGAATCCTCAGTGTGACTATCCCATCATCAGTTACCCCGTCCTTTAGGGCGGGCTTTCAATTATCATCCCAATAAAACGAAACCCTATCTATAAAAATTGAAGAGGTGTAACCAAGCCTATCATCAGTCTGCCGGTCGTATAATCCTTGGCATCGATTTTAATCTTGGTATAGTCTGAATACTGATAAGTCCGACCCACATAACCCACAAAAAATTTCAGGTTGATATCATCCCAGGGATAATATTCGAGTGTTGGAATGTATCCGAAGCCATTTCTGATATTGTCGGTGGTTTTATCGGGATCCTCATTGTCGAGCCAGTTGGCATTGTCATAAAAGCCTACAAAACACAAATGCCATTTAGGAATGAATTGCCAGTCTAACGAAAGCCAATGGCTTTTGTACAAAGTGTTTTGTAACACATAACCATATTCATCCCTAGGTATTTCTTTGCTGATGATCCCTGTCCGATCCAGGTCTTCGCGGCTGATTTTAAAATCGTAGGCCAGAGTAAAATTCTTCAGATTTAGTTGCTGTCCCAGAGCAATATAATTCTTGAAAATACCCGATGCCTCATTGGTTAAAGAATAACTCCATAGGGTACTCACTTTCCCATCCCATAAACTTCCTCGCCAGGTTATCACTCCTGAAAGTGGTGCTTTTGAGGGCGTAATATGAGCACCTATGATGCTGTCATTTCCATACAATTCATCATAGGATTGGGTACGTGAATTCATCAGCTGAAACCCAATATAATTTCCCGGATTTACAAAATACTTGATTCCTACACCTGATAAAAAATTATCCGCCTGTTCAATAATATCTGAATATTCATAGATATAGATGGGATTTAAATCGAATTCAATTCCTCCCCAATCGGCACAAAGTTTGCCAGCCATTAATTCCCATTTATCCCTGTTACCAATCTTCACTGAAACATAGGCCAGATCAATTCCTTTAATGATCTTGTCCATGGTCTGAGGTTCAAATGAACTGGTATACCGGTGCCTGAAACGGAAATACACCTTGTTGGTAACCCAGCCTCTGAACTCAAGTCTGAATTGCTCCATCCGGAATTTCGATCCCTCATAGGTTCCATCTTTAAAATCATTTCTGAAGGCATAATGCTGATTAGCGATCAGGTCGATATTTGATAATCTTTTTTGCTTATCAACTGGTATAATAGATTTGTAGTGCATGGAAGTATCAGATTGCTTGAGTTGTGAAAACCCATTCATCACCAAACCCAAGATCAGGCATACTAAGAGTAAATTTCTAGTTTTCATAATTCCCCCTTTCCTTAATAGGTATAGAATAATTCCTGTGTTTGTTCAATGTTCTTTTCTGCTGCAATGGCTAGCATAAGCAGCACCCTTGCCTTTTGAGCATTGAGCTCATCTGATGCAATGGTATGGTAGGTATCATCATTCACTTCTGCATTTCGCAACACATATCCCGTAGGCACTCGGGTACTTCTTACCACCATCACCCCGCTTTTCACAGCTTTGGTGGCAGCTTTTAGCATGGCCTCGGTCATATTCCCATTACCCACACCGGCAATGACGACACCCTGGGCACCTGCCTTCACACATAAGTCAATCAAATCGGCAGAAGCATCTGCACAGGCATAAATAATATCAACTCGAGGCAAAGTCTGCAGTCCGTCAACAGAAAAAATACTCTCAGTGGTATGTATCCCATGTGGTTCTCTGTAATACTCCAGCTTACCATAGAGTACTGCACCCATCAGACCCTGCATGGGCGACATAAATGTCTGCACAGAAGTCGTATTGGTTTTGGTTACTGCCTGAGCTGAATGGATCTGGTCGTTCATGACCACCATTACTCCACGACCTTTGGATTTAGGGTTGGCAGCCACGGCAACTGCATTATATAAATTCAGTGGACCCTCGGCACTCACTGCTGTGGATGGTCTCATGGAACCGGTGGTAACCACAGGTTTATCACTCTTTATGACAAGGTTGAGGAAATAGGCTGTTTCTTCCTGGGTGTCTGTACCATGGGTGATAACCACACCATCTACCTCAGGTGACTCAAGCAACTCATTGATTCGGTTAGCCAGATTAAGCCATATCTCAATGCTCATATCCTGAGATCCCACATTGGAGATTTGTTCTCCACTAACATTTGCGATTTCCTTTATTCCGGGTACAGCATCTATCATGGTTTGGATACCTACCTGACCTGAGGTATATCCTGCCTGGGTGCCACTCGCAGCAGAACCTGCAATGGTACCCCCGGTGGCCAGAATGACCACATTTGGTAGTTTATCGTTCTGAGCCTTTGCTGAATGGAAGAGCGCGGTACTTAATACAATTCCAATAAATAATACTATTCTGATAGTTGTGTTCATGGTGATTTGATTTGTTTAAATCTAAATTACTACAAATAGATAAACAGCACATGAAGTTTTTTCAATTTCCCTGTCCTTTAGGGCGGGCTTAAGATATTCCGTCATTGCCAGGACCGAAGGGACGAAGCAATCTATATTCAATTCTATTTAGACCTGTTTGAGATTGCTTCGCTTCGCTCGCTATGACGTATTTAGCTTAACAATTCTGTCCTGTATTCTTTCACCCCTCCGCTCAACATCAGTTACCCTGTCCTTTAGGGCAGGGCTTAAGATATTCCATCATGGCGAGGACTGAAGGGACGAAGCAATCTATATTCAATTCTATTTAGGCCTGTTTGAGATTGCTTCGCTTCGCTCGCAATGACGTATTTAGGTTGACAATTCTGGCCTGCATTTTTTTCACCCGTCCGCTCAAATCAGTTACCCTGTCCTTTAGGGCGGGCTTAAGATATTCCATCATGGCGAGGACCGAAGGGACGAAGCAATCTATATTCAATTCTATTTAGACCTGTTTGAGATTGCTTCGCTTCGCTCGCAATGACGTATTTAGCTTAACCATTCTGACCTGTATTTTTTCACCCCTCCGCTCAACATCAGTTACCCCGTCCTTTAGGGCGAGCTTAAGATATTCCGTCATGGCGAGGACCGAAGGGACGAAGCAATCTATATTCAATTCTATTTAGACCTGTTTGAGATCGCTTCGCTTCGCTCGCAATGACGTATATAGGTTAACAATTCATCACTTACAACCTCCTTTAGGGCAGCGAATTCATAAATTAAACACAAGCATCGTCAGGCATCAAAAAGACCATGTATCTTTACCTGTCAATAATCAATACGCCCACTATTATGTCAACAGCACCTAAACCTGATTTTCTACTAACCAAAACAATAGCCACCATAGGACCCGCAAGTGTTCAGACTGAAATTCTCCAACAATTGATTGCACAAGGAGTCCGAATCTTCAGAATCAACTTTTCCCATGGTACTTTTGATGACCATACAATTGCCCTTAAGAATATCAGGGCAGCTGAAAAAGAAAGTGGTGAACATATTGCCGTTTTGGGCGATCTTGCCGGACCAAAAATCAGGGTCGGCCTGGTTATAGATAATGGTGTATATCTGGAGGAAAACGATGAAATCCAGTTTGTCACCAACCAGGTATTGGCTGGCTCAAAACATCATGAGCACACCTTTAGCACCACTTTCCCAAAGTTCCTTGAGGAAGTTAAAATTGGTGAGCGCATCTTAATGGACGATGGCAATATCGAATTGGAATGCCTAGGATGCCAAGGTGACAATGGTAACCTACAACTAAAATGCAGAGTCGTAGTGGGAGGTAAAATAACCTCTGCCAAAGGGATTAACCTACCCGATACAGAATTGTCTGTGCCATCCATGACAAAAAAAGATTTTGAATGCGTAAGTTTTGCTGTAGAAAACGGATTTGATTACCTGGCTTTAAGCTTTGTCCGTGATGGGGAAGATGTTAGGATGCTTAAAAACGAACTCATCCGTTTAAATGCACGACCTCAGGAACACATTGTTACAAAAGATGACCTCGGTTTCTCGGAGGAAAGCGAAGGTTTAAGAAATTATATGCCCATCATCAGCAAAATCGAAAAACCACAAGCCATAGACAATTTGGCCTCAATAATTAACGAAACCGATGCCATAATGGTGGCAAGGGGCGATCTGGGAGTGGAAATGGATATTGCAGAGGTAACAGTACTTCAAAAAAAGATAATCCATATGTGTCACGAGCGAGGACGTCCGGTGATTGTTGCAACGCAAATGCTGGAAAGTATGATTCATGCACCGGTACCCACAAGGGCTGAAGTTTCGGATGTGGCCAATGCCATCTTCGATGGAGCCGACGCCGTCATGCTTTCAGGAGAAACAGCCGTTGGGAAATATCCCGTTGAGGCAGTTAAAATGATGAAAAGGGTAGCCGTGAAAACCAATGCCTTTATTCAATTAAACAAGCTACAATCAAGGACCCGATTTCCGCAAACAGATAAAGAACACCTGGCAGTACTGGCAGATGGCGTGCGAACAATTGTAGAAGGTATTCAACCTAAATTCATTGTTATCTGGACCAATTGGGGCGGGCATGCGGTACATCTGTCGCAGCAACGTACAACTATCCCATTATTGGCGTTTAACGCAAATAAAAAACGCTTAAGGCTACTTTCACTGTTGTATTCAATAACCCCAGTTTATTTAGAAGAACCCCAAACGGGAAATGAATTTGTTACTCAGGTAGATAAAATCATTCTGGAAAATTCCTGGGCTGAGGTTGGAGATCCAGTGGTGATCGTTGCATCCTACCCCATTCAAAAACAAAGTGCCTCACAAAGAATCATTGTGCATTATCTGGGTCAGCCCATGAAAGAGTAGTGAAGCCTTTTCGCTCTCTTCAGGAAGCCCGTTCTTTAGGACTGGGAAGAAAAAAGCGGTAACGCAGGGAACCGCAAAGAAGACGCAGAGATAGGCAAAGAAATACTTAACTGGCGCGCGAATCCTTCGCGTGCCTTAGCAATTGCTCAAAGCAATGTATAAGTTACCCCGTCCTTTAGGGCGGGGAAAAGCAAACCGGTTAAACGGGTTTAAGATTGAAACTTAAACCAGAGGTTGTGATGCCAATTTAATCGTCAGAATCACAGGAATCCTTGGCAGCCTGCAATTCTTCACGACTATGGATGGTTTGAATGTTGCCATCCTTCCATTTGATATCCACTGGAAACTGCAACACGGGTTTTTCGGCCACATCTGGATGTGCAGTATACCATCTTTTTATCATGGCACGATCTTCTTTGCTCTCTAAGGTAATCGTAGTTCCATCAGGCATCACATAGGTTTGTGGGAACAACAAATAGAAGCAAGATTCCCTCTTATCTTTACAGGCTACCTTGATGCGTTTCATAGTTTCATCACTGTTAACCTCCAGGGTTTCGCCTTTGAATACCACCTCAATGGGATACTGAAAGCTATGTCCTCGTTCATAATCAGGATGTGCCTCATACCAGCGTTTGATCAGACCTTTGTCTTCTCGGTTTTCCACAGTAATTAAGCTACCATCAGGCATGATATAGGTAACTGGTAATACAATTCTGAAACAAGGTTTTTTGCCGCCATCATCACATGCATCTTTTAAGCGTTTGAGGGCTTCCCTATTTTCAAGTGTGATCATGCGATCACCAACAATCACATCTACTGGAAACTGTAATTGAGGTCTGACATCCTGCTCTTTCCATCTTATTTTTGCAGCTTTTAACTCATCATAATTATTGATGGTAACCAAGGCATCCCCCACAATAAATTCCAATGGGAATACCCATTTAAAACAAGGTTTGTCATGATCGCCATCGTTTTCACAATTGGCATAGGCTTCTTTCATTTCAACCTCATTGTTCACCGTAATTACCCTGCCATCTTTAAATTTAATATCAACCGGATATACTAGTACTGGTTTATCTATCACATCGGGATGGGCATTATACCAGGCTTTTATGGCTTCATTGAGTGTAGCTTCATCACGTGCTGTGATAGTTGTACGATCGGGCATGATGTAGCTTAGAGGATAAACCAGTGTAAAACAGGTCTTTCCATCATAATCACCTTTATCATGACCTTTTCCATCCTTTGCCTTATCCATTGGAATCAACTCTCGACCACTCATGTTAAAGTAGGCCTGAAGCATTTCTTCTTGTTTATCTCCCTTAGCATTCCTTAAATCCACCTCGTAACCCAATTCTGGGGCTAGTTTGGCCGCATCCATATCGTTTTCTGAATAGTCTCTGTCCAACACATCCTTAGTTAAATCAGGAAGCTCTAGCCAACCAACCATTTGCTTGTTACTGGCCTTTTTAATGGCATTGATTAGTTCCTGGTCTTCAGTCAATTTATTGTCATCTTTCTGGCACGCTGACACCACGAGCATGGCCATTACAATTAATCCAATCCAGATATTTCTCATAACTTACAGTTTAAAAGTGTCAATAGCTTCAAAGGCTACTGAGTTTAAGATTCGTAAAAATCGTAAAAATAATTGAACTACTGAAAGGTATACCAAAGTTTTTAAAAACAAAGACCTTCACAGCATATTACTGAGGCTCTAACTTATAACTAACTTCTTGCTTTTTGTATTCCTTCATTTGTTGGGTAGGTTCAATGATGGAATATCCACTCCATAGTTTATCATCAAACTGGTCCACATAAATGATTTCTGCCCGGTCTTTCTGTTCAAATGAATTGAACTGATTATAAGAAACCTCTTCCTGGTCAAGTATGAGAAATTCTATGGACTCTTCATTGTGCAATTCCATATCAATGCTTACTTTCAGCTCCTTCAGCTTTTTATCAAAGAGGATACGCTTTCTTTTCTTTACAAGTACAATGCCTCGATCGACGCTTGCGGTGGCGCCTTCTTTCTTAGAGAAATATTTTAACTCGTAGTTGTCATCATTCCTTTCAAAATAGATGGACCCGCTGAATTGATTTTCAGTATATCCCACACCCAGCAGATGAATGTCTCTACCGGTTTTCTCAGGTGCATATTTATAATCCGCCCTTAAAAGGGCATAGGTGCTAAGTGAAACAAACATGCGACCCTCAAAATGCCCCCCTCCACTGGGTGCAAAATCGATGATATAAGCATCCTCACCATTTACTCTTGCACCCCCGCTCAGCGTATAAGCATACTTCCCGGTTTTGTATAAGAACTCCCACTGATCCTTGTCCTCAAGTCCCGCATACTTGAGACGGTAGTTCAGGCCACGAACCCAACTTTCAACTTTCCAACCTTTTTGGGCAATGGTATCGGTTTTTACAGAATCCACTGCAGTGGAATCCTGGCTGTCATTCATATCATCTAGTTTGCTACCAAACATACCACTGCGTATTTTCCAGTATTCTTTTTCATCGATATCTGCAAACACATTCTCAAAAGCCGCTTCAATCTGGTCGGTTCCTGCAATCTCCTCCTCCTTCAGTCTCACTACTCTGATGGGGTCTAATTTCAGCTTGACAGAATCATCAGCTTTTCCACTAAAGTACAGCTGACCAAGGAAATCTGTATAGGAAGTATTGTATCTGGGTATCCGATCTTCAATAAATTTGATCATTTCTCGATCCAATTCATCAATGGTGCTTTTTTTGAAAGTAATGATCATTTTCTCGATGTCGGTGACATCCCTTTCACGCATAAAAAACTGTTTTCGGCTGGTTGTTTCTCGATAGTTGGAGTCTTTATTCTCTAGAACTCTTTTAACTATGGTTTTTGCATTAGGGGTACTTCCGAAGATAAGTGCTTCATTCAAATTAATTACTTCTTCTTTCATTTCCACAAGGCCGATGCTGTCCATTTCGCCCAGGCTGATAATTTGAATTTTATAACCAATAAACTGGAAGCGTATACTATCATCAGCATGTAAACCCTGGATATTTATGGAGAAATGCCCATGCTCATTGCTCACCGTACCCCGGTTGCCGTTATGTACATAAATATTGGTATAAGGTAGAGGTAACTGACTTTCAGCCTCCACAACTTTCCCATGAATCTCATGTCTCATTACAAATTCGGATGTATCAGCTACTGTTTCCTGAGCCATGAGTTGAAAGGAGAGTGGTAGCATGCCGAGAATTAGTATGACACGAAAAATAATACAAGTTTTCATGGGGTAGGCATGTTGATGAGAGCGATAATCAAAAGTACTCAATGCAAGGTTTAAAAAAGAAGTTAGCACACAGGAAAATCATAAAATAATATAAAAGCAACCTGGAACTGGCCCTTGTTAGCCTCACTCTACTTTCATCACCTTCAGGTGCTGTCCACCGATTTTCAGTATATATAAATCAGCCGGGAGAACACTCAGGTCAATCTGTAGATTGCTTGATGTAATTTCCCCTTGTTGAAGCCTGACTCCCATAAGGTTATACAGGACATAATCCATTGAACCCTCCAAATTCTTAACCTTCAGCTTAAGTGTTGAACGGGTTGGGTTGGGATAACAATGGAACTGTTTGACAAGCCAATCCTCACCAGAAATTCCGGTGGGATGTACGTACTGGTAGCGTGATAGGAACTTCCATATTTCCACAGAAGCATCCATATCATTATTGGTGCCTGCACCTCCAAAAACTGATCCTGGCCATGTGTGACCGCCGCCATTTACCTTGAAATGCTCGGTATGAACACCCTCATCACCACTATCGTAAATATAGTGGGTTACCGTACTTCCATCATTGGGATCAGTGTCGGGCAGGTTTATTATGCTTGGGTCAGGGTTACAGTTGTTGTAGTTTACCCAGTAATTGATCACATCCTCTATGGGTTCTGAAAACTCAGCACCACCATAGGGTACCACAAAATCACTGGTTCCATGAATTTGCATAATGGCGGTAGGATGTACCGGCTGACAATAGGTATAGGTTTCAGGTGTCATGGATCCGGTTACAGATGCTATAGCAGCCATACGGTCACTCAACTGACAGGCCAGCAGGAAACTCATAAACCCGCCATTGGACATACCTGTGGCATATATTCGACTGAGATCGATACTATAATCCATGGCAAGGCTATCGATTAAGGCGGATGTAAAACCCACATCGTCGACTGTACTGCCAATGGTCCATCCTCCCACATTCCAATGGGCCAACCCATTAAATAAGGTGCCCTGGGGATGGGCAATAATAAAGCCTGCCGTATCGGCAATGGATCTGAAATCACCATAAAACATTTGTTCTTCAGCTGAACTTCCAAAACCATGATAATTTAGTAGCAACGGGGTTTCTGTTCCACTTGAATAAGAATCCGGAATATATAATATAAACTCTCTTTCGATACCATCATGCACGATGGAGCCATTGATGGTTTGCTGGGCGTAAATCATCGAAGAAGACAGTACAATAACAAGTAAAACCACCAGAGTATTAAAGGTTCTCATAATAATTAAAAATCAATGAAAAATTACAGTGAAGATTGCTTTCAAATATAGCCATTATAAACTTGCCTTGAATGATCAAAACAACAAAATGAAAAAGCATAGCCTATACATCCAAGGGGAATAAAACCACCAAGCTCATGAATTATTATTTGGAATGTTTCTAAATTATATTATATTTGTTTGCAAACGAGCAATTTAAAAACAAACACTCTAAACTCCATTCCTATGAAATCTCGTAAAAAATCTTACAATTCCAGTCTACTCTATATGCTGATTTTGTTACTATCAGGCAGTTTGTCTGCCCAAACATTCATTAACCCTGTACCCATCCCTTATTTAATTGATGATGACACAGTGGCCTTGCGTGCAGATATACTCTTGCATAATTTTAATCCCAATGGGAATGACTCACTGAATACCCTTATCCGCACTTTTGCCTACAACCATGCAGATAGTACATCAAATACATTTCTTGGACCCACCATAGTGTGGCGGCATGGAACTAATCTGCATACCACCGTAAAAAACAACCTTCCTCAACTCATCACTGTACATTGGCATGGTGCCCATGTCCCGCCTTTGGCTGATGGCAACCCTCATGAACCCATTATTGAAGACTCTACCTGGCGTATCGATTTCCCTATACTAGATGCACCCGCCACCATGTGGTATCATCCTCATGTGCATGGACACAGTTATGAGCAGGTGGAGATGGGAATGGCTGGAATGATCTATGTGGAAGATCCGTCAGACAGCTTACACGCCAAGCTCCCTCATACTTATGGCATTGATGATTTTCCCATAATTATTCAAGAAAGGATTTTTAAAAGACTTAATGATTCACTGGTAATCGATACTACTGGTCACAATGGGAATGTCACATTGATCAATGGTGTGAAACTTCCTTACATACGTGTACCAGCTCAAATGGTGCGCTTCCGGATACTCAATGGCTCCGGTAAGTTTGCCTACCAACTGGGTATTGGAAATGCCAATTTGGAACCCGAAGCTTTCAACTTAATTGCCACCGATGCCGGACTTACATCAGAAATTTTTCCTTTGGATTCCATCTTAATGGGTGCTGGTGTGCGTAGCGAATGGGTTTTGGACCTCAATGGTCGTCAAGGCGATACCTTATACCTTATGAATTATGCTCCATCCATTCCGGCCAACACCATTGGAAGTGCTGCCCTCGGTGGTAGCAGTTCCAAAACCTTTATGCAGATTATTGTCGGACCTCCTACGCCTGATGCCATCCTTAGTCTCCCTTCAAGTTTCCCTCCCCTTGATATTCCGGATACCACCCTGGTAAGTAAAAGAAGAACAAAAACCTTCCATGGACATTTCAGCCCTGGTAACAGCACCCCGTTTACCATCGACCACAAGCCTTTCGATATGAACTATGTGAATGACACTATTATGCTGGGGGCAACAGAGATATGGACCATTCACAACCGTACCAATTTATCCCACCCTTTCCACATTCATGATGTGCATTTTTTCATTCTCGATGTTTGGGACAGTATCAGTGGTGACTATATTGAACTTCCGGAGGCCTTTAAGGGGCCAAAAGATAATGTACTGGTATTGCCTGGCTGGAAACTACGCTTTGTTACTGAATTCCTGGATTGGGCAACACCAATTTCACCCATGAATGCCTATATGATGCACTGCCATATTCTCCCACATGAAGATAAGGGTATGATGGGTCAGTTTGTCGTATGGGATGGTGTTAGTGCTGTTGGAGCTCGATCCATGGGTCCTGATATGGTGGTATTCCCCAATCCTGCTTCCCGCGAATTGTATATGAAAGGGAAAAGTCCAGAATCCAGCCAGTTAAACTACCTGGATATCCATGGCCGATTGCTTAAAACGCAATATTTAAGTTCATTTGATGGCTTAATCCAACTTAATATTGAAGACCTTCCGGATGGACTAATTATCCTATCCTGGAGAACAAAAGAAGGACAAGCGGTCACACGCGTGCTTTTACAGTAATCAATGGCAGCCTAATATTTCGTTATTAGAATCCGTGTTCATCTATCAGATAGATCAGTGCGGCCATGTTTCCTGATCCCAGCTGCAGCTCACGAATATGGATCTTATCAAAGGTATCATAGGCTGAATGATGTACATCCATATAGCGTTGTGAATCGGTTCGGTATCCCATTAAAGGGACTCCTAATTTTTTGAGAGGATAGATATCAACTCCGGATCCGCCTTTCTTAATATATCTGATATTGTAAGGCTCCAACAGCTCATGATAGGATTGAAGTATTTGAAAGATGCTGTCTGGAGCGTCAATGGAAAAACCCTCAGGGGTAAAACCTCCGGCATCAGCCTCCAGTGCACAATAATTGACAATCCCATTGGCCTCACAATAGTCAGCATAGGCATTGCCACCCGATTGGAACAATTCTTCATCCATGAACATAATAATCCTGATACTTCTTTTGTTCTTCAATTGCAGTTCCTTAAATATGCGCATAACATCAGCCGATTGTACACAACCCACACCATCATCATGGGCACCGGGACTGTTAAACCAGGCATCAATATGCCCTCCAACCACCAGATATTCGTCCGGTTTTTCATAACCCTTGAGATCGGCAATCAGATTATATGTGGTAATTTTTTCAAGGTCTTCACTGTCGATGAACATGCTGACTTCTATGCTTTGGTTCTTCTTCAATGCCTCACTAAGTTGATTGGCGGCAATTGTACTTAGGGCAGCGCATGGAATGCGTTTCTCCTTGAAGCCAGTGGAACCTGTGTGAGGATAATCATCCACACGTGTACCTACCGATCGTATCAGAGCTCCTACAGCTCCCAATTCTGCAGCCACTCGTGGTCCATGGTAGCGCTGGTCTATGGCACTTGTATACACCCTGAAGGTATTGACATGTTTGAGGTCAACCGCACGGTTAAAAAATACGAGCTTTCCCATCACCGCATCCTCACCCAATTCTTTCAATTCTTCAAGTCCCTGAACTTCTATCACATGCGCTTTCAATCCATTAGTCGGTGTGGATGGAGAAGGGCCAAGTGCATCCGCGCTTAATTCAATTTCTTCTCCTTCAGCCATCATACTTACCCGACTGCTATGATGTATCCATGCTGGTGTGCTAAAGGCTTGAAGAAATACAGTATCAGCTCCAAGTTCTTCGAAATAAGCTTTCATAAAATCCACTGCCCAGGCAGCTTCTTCGGTACCCAATAGCCTTCCCGGAGCCTTATCACAAAGAATTCTTAAATTCTCATAGGCTACCTGACTCTCCAGTACATTATCAAATATTTCTTTAATAACGAGCTCATCCTGTGTCTGTGCCAAGAGACTGTTTATCAACACAAGGAATACTCCAATCAGCAATGAAAACCGCATACTATTTTTCAGCTAAAGGTATGAAATTGAATTATAGGATGTACAAGGCCAATCACATTCTTGACCT
Source organism: Bacteroidota bacterium (assembly GCA_016845175.1). Taxonomy (GTDB): domain Bacteria; phylum Bacteroidota; class Bacteroidia; order Bacteroidales; family F082; genus JAERTD01. Next base: position 171,231 of record JAERTD010000035.1, read on the forward strand.
ATGCAGGAAATACTATTTTTGACAACCAAATACGCATTTTATGCAAATAAACTTACCTCAGATCGATCTACCAAGAGTAGTGATCATCGGTTGCGGATTTGCCGGCTTGAAACTGGCAAAAACCCTGGATGACAAACTTTTTCAAACTGTTCTGCTAGATAAAAATAACTACCACACCTTCCAACCTTTGATGTATCAGGTAGCGAGTTCGGGTCTGGAACCAGATTCCATTGTATATCCTGTCCGCAAGGTATTTAAAGGCAAGAAGCACTTTCATTTTCGAATGGCAACCGTTAAAAAAATTGATGAGGCGAACAAAAACATTTCCACCGATATTGGATCAATTAGTTATGACTATCTGGTAATTGCCACAGGTGCGGTTTCAAACTATTTTGGCATGGCCAACATCGAAAACAACGCCTTGAGTATGAAAAGCCTGGTGGATTCATTGGATCTCAGAAGTGTCATATTACAAAATTTTGAACAGGCGCTAAATACATCTGATTTGAAGGAGAGGGAAAATCTTATGAATTTCGTGATTGTGGGTGCGGGTGCCACTGGAGTTGAGTTGGCCGGAGCCTTGGCCGAACTTAAAAAGTATATCCTGCCCAAAGATTATCCCGATCTGGATATTCGCATGATGCAAATCCATATTGTCGAAGCTTCTGACAAAGTCCTTTCCAATATGAGTCCGCATGCCTCAGCGAAATCATTGAAGTTTCTAAAAGAATTAGGCATTAACGTATGGCTCAATACGCAACTGAAAGATTATGATGGTGCGCTGGCTACCACCACGAAAAACACCATACCTACTAAAACCCTTATTTGGACAGCCGGAGTCAAGGGTGATCCGATTCACGGAATCAATGCCACACTCGACAGATCAAATCGAATAGTTGTGGACAATTTCAATAGAATTGGCAGCAGCAATCATGAATTTGCCATTGGAGATGTGGCAGCCATAGCATCAGAAAACGAAGGAAAAGGACATGCTATGCTGGCTTCCGTAGCAGGTCAACAAGGTGTTCGACTGGGTAAGAACCTAAATGCATTGGCCAGGCAAAAAGACATGAAAGCTTTCCAATACACCGACAAGGGAACCATGGCTACCATAGGCAGATTTCGGGCGGTTGTTGATCTGAGCTATTTTAAATTTGGAGGATTCTTTGCCTGGTTCATTTGGATGTTTCTTCACCTGATGTTGCTCATAGATTTCAGAAACCGATTGGTGGTTTTCGTGAATTGGGCATGGAGTTTCTTTAAATATGATCGAGGCATCAGATTGATCATCCGCAAAGTGAAAAGAACTGATACCACTTCCTGATACATCACCTAAACTAGATTCTTTGTGCTGATGGTCCCAAATTGGTGATAAACAGTTTTAAAAAATGATTGACGTAGATCGACCGATCGAAGTCTGACTCTCTGGTTTTTGAAAATGCCTTATAAAGAATGGCATCATAGGATTCCACAAACTGATCAATGAGCATCGCCTGATCCACATCATCCCGGATGGATCCATCCTTCATTCCGGATTCAAAAATTTGATTCAGGACTTGTTTCCGTTCATGCAATAAGCTATTGAAGCTTACCAGATTTTCCTCATTCAGATCCTCCTGACTCAGAGAAAAGTATCTGATATAAGGATAAAGCTTATGGCTGTGGGGATTTATTTGCTGATAATCGAACAAAGTATAGCTCCACAGAATCAGTTGCTCCATACCATTTGAAGCAGATACCAGCTCATCCTTTTGAAAATCCCATTGATCTTTTAATTCCTGAATAACTAAAGACAACAGCATATCTTCTTTGCTTTGGAAATAGGCATACAAGGTTTTTTTAGTGTGCCCAGCTGCACTGGCCATATCATCCATGCTAAGCTCATCCCAATCAAAATCCTTCAAAAGTTTGCTCACCACATCCAACACATACTGCCTTTTGGCCTGAATGATTAGGGACTTTTCTTTTGTATTTACACTCATAGTGTAAATATATATACTTTTAGTATACCTAACAAATATAAACAATGAATCCTATTGTTATTGTGGTTTGAAGGCTTAACTTGTATACCATGTTTTCGATCAGCTCAAACTGACCTTTATACATTTGTCCCGGGATGATGGCAGTCATCCCATGACAACAATGCCCAATAACCTCCAAAGGGTGAACACATCATGTGCCCACCCCATTGGAAGAGAAAAAGCCAGCTGTCGGTTAGAAATGAATCCTGTACATTATATTAGGAATCATGTTCAGCTGGGTATAATAGGCCGCTTCATCTTTATACTTATCATAGTACTCATAGACGCGGGCATCGTTATTAAAGACATTGTATATGTCCAGAAATATTTCATGTCTGACCTTAGGTCGGTTGAAAGAATAACTGGCTGTAAAATTCACCTGATACACCGGATCAAGACTGGTTTCATAGGCTTTGTCTGTGTTGAAAACCGTTTCTCCCTCTACCCTTGATTGTTCCAGATCGATGGGTATGTAACGATCGCCACCACCCATGAAAAACTTGGCATTCAAACTCAGTTTGTTTCCTTTTTCAGCTTTTCCAATCCTGAATTCCTTTCCCACCAGCACATTGGCTGCATAGTTTCCATTGTATTTGGTGTTGCGCCATTGGCCATCCTTAGCCTGGTATTTGGACTCGAATAGCGAGCCGGTGACCATGAAGTAATAGTTATCATAAAAATAGCGTTCCACAGTAAGCTCAAGACCGTAATTGTAGGCTTTGCCCTCACTAACCAGTGCTTTTCCCACATAGCCATGTGATTCATTAATCAGGGAGTAATAGCTGGTATCAATATTTTCTATGGGAACACTGTGTAAGTTTTGATAATAGAGCTCCACTTTGGCATGTAATTTCTTGGAGAATTTACGATCATAGGCCAATACATAATGGTCCGATTTGGTTAAATCCAGATCGATATTTGGCTGTCTACCAGTGTTTTGCTCATCATAGACCGTTCCATAATAAGTAACTATGCTTTCCACCATGCTGTGCTGTCCATAACCCACACTGATCTCATCCTTAGGACTCACCTGCCAATTAATGGCCAACCTGGGCTCGATGGCATTGGCATCGTTCAATAAAAACTGTGTGTAATGTAGGCCACTAACCATGGTAATATCTTCTGTGATTCTGTATTTCCAGGTGGCATGCGCCTGAAGCAGTCCGGATTTCTTATTCAGCAAAATGCCATTCTTCCATTCATCATCCCCGGTCTCCAGATAGGTCTCTTGCATATCATAGCTATAGTGGTCGTAATTAATTCCGATCATCAAGCGGTTCCGTGCATTGAATTTATGGTTGAGTGTTGACGCAAATCTCAAGGTGGTCTTTTCCCATTTACCTGTACCGTCAAACACGGCCACTCCATCTTCATGGGTGTAGCTTTCCACTTCACTGCCATTAAAGGAAGCACTTATGGATGATTTGATGGAGGTTTGATTGGAAAAATGATAGTAATGATTCAGGCCTGTGGTACCCATACGCGAGGTAAATACATTTCGTTCCCGAACCACATCCTCATGATCCACCGACTCATCATCTATGGCACTTATGCCCCCAAGTCCAAATAGACTGAAGTTTCCAAACTTTGACGTAGGTAGATTTATTTTATAGGACAAATCCTGATATCTGGGAACACCACCAAAATCAACCAGCCCAAGATTATCCAGGAGTGATAAGGAAGAATAGCGGTAGTTAAAGAGATAGGATCCGTTGTATCCCTTTTTAAAAGGTCCTTCCGCAGCTACATCGACTCCCAAAACACCCACACCCAATGTATACTCAGCATTTTCATTATTGCCGGTACGCAACCTTACATCGAATATGCCGGAAATGGCATTACCGTATTCCGGCGCAAAAGCTCCTGTGAAGAAATCAGAGTTGGCCAGCATATTACTGCTTAAAGCATTGATGGGTCCTCCAGTAGTACTCTCATTACTAAAATGGTTGGGGTTGGGTATGTCCACACCTTCCAGCTTCCATAAAATTCCCTTAGGAGAATTACCCCTAACCACTATATCATTGTTTCCTAAAGGGTCGCTGGTAACACCTGCAAAAGCAGATACCATCCTCGACGGATCGTCAAGGGAACCGGCAAATCTCTGGGTTTCCTCAACAGTAACCTGACGGGCACTGATAAAAGCCATTTCATTATTTACTTCACCTTTTTCCACTTCTCCGGTTATTTCAATTTCTGCCAGGTTAATGAGTGATTCCTGCAATTCAAGCTCCAGAAATACTTCTTTACCTGTACCAACAGTAATGTTAGGAATGAAGTTGGTTTCATAACCCAGGCAGCTCAGTCGCAGACTGATGCGACCCACCTGGACATTTTCAATTTTAAAATATCCTTCAAAATCTGTAGAGGCTCCCATGGGAGGGTCCGTGTCCATGATCAATATATTGACGCCGACTAATGGTAATTTCGTATCCTGATCCACCACACGCCCCCTTACAGTTTGTGAGTAGTTCTCGGCGAAAACTTGAAATACCAGGGACAAAATAAGTAAACCTAATATTGCTATTTTTTTCATTTTCTTTTGTATTCGTTGTTAGTTTTTACGCATGGCGGTGCCCTTACAGTGTGATCCACTGTTTAAAGCATTCACCATACAGTTTGGGTTCTTTTTGCTGCTTCAGATAAGCTTGCCGCAGCACTAATTTGCTTTCAACTATACAGACAGAAGAAAAAACCAAGGGTTGTAATTTTCTAAAAATATTTTGCATTTGTATGGTTTTCAAACCTTTTAACAAATACCTTATCGCCATCCCAAAAACCATGAATAAAAATATTGTATATGAATTTATAAAAGGTATTTCATATATTTGTAAAAGTTATTTTATTAATATTTTTATGATGACGGATGTATTATCCACCCTTAGGCATCTATCAGGAGCTTCAAGGTTCAGGCGAATAAGTGAAAAACTCTATGTGGATGGCGATCAGATATACCAGGACGCCGGCATTAGTTTTAAATCCAGCTGGTTCTCCGTTTACTATGTCCTGGCCAAAAGCGATACTCCGTTAACCGTAACAACTATTGCAAACCGGATAGGCTTTACTCATATTACGGTAAAAAACGTATTACGGGAGCTTGAAGCAGAAGAACTCATCATTATTAAACCCAATCCATTGGATAAACGCTCAAAAATTGCTGGTTTATCCATTAAAGGTCTTCAGCTTCTTGATGAGCTTGAACCCATTTGGCAAGTTTTCTCCAATGCACTCGGGTCGGTATTTGAGGCTGCACATCCGAATTTCGTCAATATGATGAACCGTATTGATGATGAAATCCATAGCTTACCCATCAATGAGCGTGTAAAACAAGGAGCTCCTATGTCGGTTCAAATTTTAGATTACCGCCCAGGGTTTAAGAAACACTTCTATACGCTCGCCGGGAAATGTTTGTTGGGCGTATTGGATGGTCAGTTGGAAACAGACGATAAATTCAGCCTGCGAAACCCTGACAAGGCCTATCTTTTAACAGGTGGCTTTGTTTTTTTTGCTTTTTACAAAGATGAAGTTGTGGGGTGTGTGGCACTAAAACGTCTTGATGAAAAAAGCTTTGAGTTTGCCAGGCTATTCATCAAACCTAACTATCGTGGATTAGGTATTGCCACAAGGTTAATCGAAAGATGCATCAGTCGTTGCAAGGAAAATCTGGCAAAGGAATTATGGTTACAATCTACTCTAAGCATGCCTCAGGTGCATCGATTATATTTAAAGCTCGGGTTCAATGACCGTCAGGCCCCTCCCCAAATGTTGGTATATGAAAGAACAGAGCGTATCATGTGTTTGGATTTATAATACATCGGATAGATTATGAAGCATACATTACATATCAGAAAGGCAGAAGCTAGTGATTACAATCAAATTTGGGTCATCATTAAAGAGGTAATTACCCATGGTGATACCTATGTGTTTGATCCCAACTCCAACAAAAATACTATGTTAACTTTTTGGTGTGGCCCAGACAAATTCACCTATGTGGCTGAGACCAACGGTAAAGTTGTGGGAAGCTTTTTCATTAAAGCCAATCAGCCAGACCTGGGATCCCATGTGGCCAATGCTGGCTATATGACGCTATCTTCTCAATCAGGGCAAGGCATAGGAAAAGCCATGGGTGAGTATTCCATAGATGAGGCCAGAAAACTGGGTTTCGACTCCATGCAGTTTAATATGGTGATCAAAAACAACAAGGCAGCTATTCATCTGTGGCAGAAGCTGGGGTTTGAGATTGTTGGTGAAATCCCACGTGCACTGAGACAGCACAACCATGAGTATCTGGATGCCTATATCATGTGGCGAAAGCTGTAGATTTTAAACTCTATTCCATACGGCTGTAGGTCAGTTTTTGTCCTGGTCGCCAGGTTTTTCCCTGATCCGAAGAACGCTGGATTTCCATGATAAAGGCATCGTCTGACATGTCTGACAATTGGATTTTCACATAATTTGGTGACTGAATGGAATCAGATACCAGTCGTGTTTTATACACACTGAAAGTCGAATCCGTAAAACCTCCTTCATACAAATTCATATCAGAAGAAAAGCCATTGTACAAAAATACCTGGTAGGCATTGGCATGTTCGTTATAGGTATAATTAATCACTTTTGGCATGGCATACCCATTGTCGTAGGTAATATTCTCCTGCAAGAGGTTGGTTGCCTTAAAGGATATACATGAGGTGGATGTATCCCTGGGATACCATCTTCCTCTGCGTGTCCACACAGCAACAGCCACATCCCATTCTCCTTCCAGAAATGCCAGTTTATCCATGGCTTCCGATCGTGGCATGGGGAACAAATGACAAGGCACTTCCACATTGAAGTTTATTTCTTCAATTAGTGTGATACGATCTCGTTGCCAAAAAGTACGTTCGATGAAAAAGGGTAAAACCAGGCCATTTACTTCCTGAAAGTCATCAAAGTAGGATTCTGCCGGAACTCCCACTGAGAAATCAACCCAGGGTGAAACACATTTATATTCCAGAAAGGTTTCCGTATTCAGATACCAGGTTTCGCTTTTCCCATCGGCACGGGTGAGTTCAAGTACATACATTTCCATGCCATCCAGTTTTTCAGTCCCCTTATAGCTTACCGTGGAACCCTTCTCTTTGTATTTATAGAAGGGTGTAAAGAATTCTGCTTTTTGCTTAAAAACATTGACTTCATTTTTATTCAGGTCCCTGGGAAAGGTAAAATCGTGCCAGGGGTCTATGGTCCATCCTTTACAACCATCAAATGCTTCTATCACTTCAAATTGTCCCAGTTGAAGCTTACTGTAATACTTGCCATCATTGGTTTTAATGGCATAAAAGTCATCTTCCTCGCTGAAGGCGGTAAAGCGTGCTTTCACCTCCATGGATTGTATTTTTTCCCAGGCTTCACAACCACCATGGGCTTCCATATGTTTGCTCACAATCTCATCCACATCCTGTGCCCACACCAGGGTACTTATTCCCAGGAAAGCCAGCATGACAAAATATTTTATGTTAAAAGTTTTCATCGGATTTTGGGTTATAGGTTAGGAATTACAATTGGTAACAAGCCATTTCTGTGAGGTTTCTCAGGTAGACTTTGTCACCATTAAAGCCAGGAGCTGTCCAGGACTTTCCTTTTATCGCAGCCACAGAAGATTTTTCTGTAAAGGCCTCAGGCGTAGCTTCCACAATGATCATTTGACCTTTGTCGGAAAGCACCACCAGATGATCATCCACAAGTATCAGGCTTCCTTTACCATAACCTCGTTTGGTCCATTGGGTCTCTCCGGTTTCAGCAGAAATACATCGTAAAGCGGCCACATGGAAACCATAGATATATCCCTCATAATACACACATGAGCTGAAATCATTTTTCATG